>NZ_CAJXNN010000008.1 GCF_913057115.1 uncultured Roseovarius sp. | reverse complement strand
GAGGTCGGGCGATGCCCGGACTGCGCCGGGCGGTTGCGCTCGACGGCAATCCTTTCGCGATCCTCGGGCGGCAGCTTCGTCCCGCATCGCTGACCTTTATGCGGGCGCGTTTGAATGTCGGATGTGCTTGAAATTTGGCTTGCAAGGCTTGCGCGCTTGACGAAGGACAGTCCGCCCCACCGACATATGATCTGCCGTCGTTCCGCACTTGCCGTTCGCGGCCCGGAGCGTTACCTCGGAGGAAAGACCAAAAGGGGTAAAACGCCATGTTCACCGGGATTGTGACGGATGTGGGCCGGGTACGGGCCTTGGAAAAGCGCGGTGATCTGCGGGCGCGGATCGGCACCGCCTATGATATGTCGGGCGTGGATATGGGGGCCTCGATCGCCTGTGACGGGGTTTGCCTGACGGTGGTGGACAAGGGCGAGGATTGGTTCGACGTGGATATCAGCGCCGAAACCGTTTCCAAAACCAACCTTGAGGCTTGGACCGAAGGCCGCCGGGTGAACCTTGAGCGCGCCCTGAAGGTGGGCGATGAATTGGGGGGGCATATCGTGTCGGGCCATGTGGATGGTCTGGCCGAGGTCGTGGCCATCACCGATGAGGGTGACAGCACCCGCGTCACCCTGCGCGCGCCCGAGAGCCTGGCCAAGTTTATCGCCCCCAAAGGCTCGGTTGCTTTGAATGGTACATCGCTGACAGTGAACGAAGTCGAGGGCCTTGAGTTCGGGATCAATTTCATCCCGCATACCAAGGAGGTGACGACTTGGGGGGATGTCAGCCTGGGCGATATGGTCAATCTGGAGATCGATACGCTGGCGCGTTATGTGGCGCGGCTGAACGAGATGAGTTAAGCCAGCGGTCAACATATTCACAAAACATATTGCGTAATCGGGCGTGGCCCCTATCCTTGTGGCAAATCACCATAGGGAGGGAAACCATGAGCCTGTTCAAACCCACACGTCGCGACCTGTTCAAAATGGCCGCAGCGGCCCCGGCCTTGGCCATGCCGATGGCGGCGCGGGCCGAGCTTGGCGCGCCGGAGGGTGAAAACCCATCGCATTTCCGCTTTTCGGTGGGGGATGCGCGGGTGACGGTGGTCTCAGACGGCTATTTCCGCTTGCCGACCAGCGGCTTGGGCGTGAATGCCGACCCGGCAGAGGTTCAGGCCTTCCTCAAGCGGCATTTCCTGTCGCCAGAATTGGGCTACTCGCATACCAACCACCTGTATGTGGAAGTGGGCGATGCACGGGTTCTGGTTGATGTGGGATCGGGCAACCGGTTCATGGAGAACGCCGGTAAGCTGATGGGCAACTTGGAGGCCGCGGGGATTGATCCCTATGCCATCACCCATGTGGTGATCACCCACGCCCACCCCGATCATATCTGGGGTATTCGCGATGGGTTTGACGAGGCGATCATCCCGGATGCCGAATACCTGATGGGTGAGGCCGAGCATGACCATTGGATGCAGGACGGGTTGGTGGACCGGGTGGCCCCCGAGGACCAACAGTTCGTGCTGGGGGCGGTGAATTCGATCAACGTGGACGGGGCGGAGTGGACTTTGGTGCAGGATGGGCACGAGGTGGTGCCGGGCCTGACCATGATCGGCACGCCCGGCCACACGCCGGGGCACATGGCCCTGCGGGTGGATAGCGGTGATCAATCGCTGATTGCCTTGGGCGATTGCATGAGCCACGCCTATACGAATTTCGCCCATCCCGAATGGTACAACGGTTTTGACAGCGATGGGGAACAGACCGTGGCCACGCGTAAGCGTTTGTTGGATATGTGCGCCGAGGACCGGATTGCTATTCTGGGCTATCACTTCCCCTTCCCCGGGGTGGGGCATGTGCAGCGCGATGGCGATGCCTATCGCTTTGTTCCGGCGCTTTGGCAATTCTGAGCCGGGTAGCTTGGAAGCAGGCGGGCCGGGGCAGGTGGTGCCCCGGCCTTTTTGCTTACCCGCGCGGCACGGCGGCGCGGTAGATATACCACGTGGCGTGTCCAAGGATCGGGAGCACGACGATCAGCCCAAGGAAAAAGGGCAGGGTGCCAAGCAGCATGGACGCGGCCACGATCAGGCCCCATGTGGCGACGGTGACCGGGTTTTTCCGGGCCACGCGGAGAGAGGTTATCACGGCGATGACCAGGCCGACGCGCTGGTCGATCAGCATTGGCAGGGTTGTCAGGCTGATGGCGAGCACAAGCGCGGCAAAGCAGGCGCCCACGGTCATGCCCAAGATCACCATCATCCAGCCCGCGCCGGTGGTGGCGATATCAAGGGCGAATTGGCCAAGGCTTTCGGGCGGTTGAGGGCCCAAGTTCCAGTGATAAATCTGCATGGCCGAGAGGATCCAGAGCAGGAAAATCCCAATCAGGTAAAGCGCCATGACAAGGATCGGGCCGACGTTTTGCGCCTTGAGTACCGAAAGGGCCGCGCCCCATCCGACATCGGTATCGCGTTCGCCCCGGCGGCTCATCTCATAAAGGCCGACGGCGGCGATGGGGCCCAGAAGCAGGAAGCCCGCGCCAAGCGGAAAGAGCATCGGCAGGAGCGCTTGATTGAAGGCGATGACGGATAGGCAAACCCCGATGATCGGGTAGATCAGCACCAGAAACATCACGTCGCTGCGGAAGCGTTTGAAATCCTCATAGCCCTTGCGGAGGGCCAGCCCAAGATCTTCGATGGTGAGGGTTTTGACCTCTGGCGGCTGAGTGACCTCGCCGCGAAGCGCATCAGTCGCGTCGCCGACCATATGGCCTGCGCCTGAAAGGCCCTGTGCGGCCCAAGATAGCGGATTGCCGATTGTTTTAACCATAGTTCCCTCCTTTATCCGGCGGGCTGAGCAGAAGGCTCGGCCCGGGCAGGTTGCGGCGGGACTCTGGCAACGGCGGACGACCCGCCTTTGGTTTGAGCCTAACACGGTTGGCTGCGGGGCGCGGTCACGATTTCGGGACTGGATACGGGGTAGGGGGCAAGGATTTTCGAAAATCCTTGGGCGAAGCGGTTTTGGAAACCGCTTGGGCAAGCGCCTTGCAAGGCGCTTTGGCAAGGCCTTTCGAAAGGCCTTGCTGGTGGTTTAGTCGTTATCCGTCAGGCCCGCGCCAGCGCCCGAGAGGCGGCTTGCCTCGGTTTCCGGGGCATAGGTGCGTTCGGCGAAGGCGGTGAGGGTTTTGGCCACCTCGGCGGGCATGTCGCCGCGGGTTTGCTTTTGCAAGGCGGTGCCGGTTTGGTCGCTTGTGCCCGCGGTGATGGTGATGCCTTCGGCCAGCGCGGCGTCAAGGCCTTGGCCGGAAGTTTGGGCGCTGTCGCCCAGGGTGATGGCGGTGCCGTTCCAGCGTATGGTCAGCGCCGTGCCGCACTGTTGGGCGGCTGCGTCGAGATAGGGCAAAAGCAGCATCGGGGCTGCGGTGCGGCCCAAGGTCAGTTCGCCAGCGCCCAGTCGTTGGGCGTTGTCGCAGAGCACCGCGCCGGAGATCAGCGGGCAAAGCGTGCCGCCCTTGGCGACCCATGCGTCTTCCTCGGCTTCCATAGGGCAGAGGGTTTCATAGTCGGCCCCGTCATTACGCGTCAGCAGATCGGCCAGCACCTGCGGCCCGGGCAGCCCGGCGGCGGTAAGCCAGCGGGCGGCCTTGCCCGCCTCTTCGGCCAAGCCCCAGCTAAGCCCCGCGCCGCGTGCGGCCTTGCGCGAGAGGGTTTCGATTTCGTTCAAAGACCAGCTCATACAACGCCCTCCTTCAGAAACGGATAGGCCCAGTCATCGCCGGAGCGGTCGCCCAGTTCATGGGGGAAGGGGGCGTGTTGGTACATGTTGATCCGCAGCCAGCGGTCCGAGCGTGGGTCGAAATGGCAGGCCCCGAAAAAGCTGAGTTTCAGGCGCAGCATGTCGATGGGCATGACACTGGCATCAATGGTGTTGTCGCGGATTTCGGCATAGGGCAGGCGGCCCGCGATCTGTGCGCGGCGGGCGACATGGCGGTGTTCGGGGTGGCGCATGAGGAACCCGGCGACTGTGGCCTCGTTTGAGGCTTGCAGGTCGGCATGCATGCGCGCGGCGTCGCGTCCCGGGCAGAGGGGTTGTTCGTAGGCGTCCAGATCTTCCTCGAAGCGTTCGCCGAGGCGGGGTTCGAGTTTGGCCTCGGAGGTGTACCAGACGCGGGCCTGTGCCTCGCGTGCGGTCCAGTCGATGTCGAGCGCCCAGCCGTAGATATCCTTGACCAATGCGCGCAACTCCTCCAGCGGCATGGCCCCGTTGATGCGCCATGTGGCGGGTTCATCGGCGGCCATGCAGGTTGCCATGCCGTCCACCAGATGCGGGTAGGGTTCCATCAGCAGCGAGGCCAGAAGTTCCTGGCCCTCGACCGAAAGCGCCCCTTCGGCCCAGAGCCAGAGGCGGTTCCAGGGCATGTCGGCGGTCAGGTCAAGACTGTCGAGATGGGCCAGCAGGGTGGCCATATCCTTGCGTAGAGCAGCGAGTTTTTCGATTTGAACCGGGTGTTCGGAGGTCCATTCCTCGGCATGCAGGCGCGCGCGCAGGGCGAAGCGGCGGAAGGTTTCCACCTCGGTCGCATGGGCGGTTTCAAGGCTGCGGATGCGCGAGAGCGCCTCCTCCCGCGCGCCGATCCAGTTGTTGAGAAGAGCGGGGTGGTTGAGCAGGAAGGGGGCCATGCCAAGCCCGGTGGAATTGCCGATGCCGAAGCGGCGGCGCAGGTCAGGGTCAAGCGGCACGGCGGTGTCGGGGGCGCGCATCTTGGCCATATGTTCCACGAGGTCCATGACGAAGGCGCGGGTGAGGAAGACCGAGAGCATTTCGACTTGGAAGGGGGCCAGGAATTCGGGGCGGTCGGCGGTCATTTCGCGATCCGCCGCGCCGAATTTGCCCGAGCCGTAAACGGCCGTGGTGCGCATGAGGTAGCCCACATCGGCCACTTTCTGGCGGTCGGGTTGTTGGCCTTTTGAGAGGCAATCGACCACGTGATCCCAAAGCCGGACCGAGCGGTTGGCGCGGCTGAGCGAGAGTTCTTTTTCCGAGACGCGCCCGGCCTCTTGTTTCGGCACGTTATCGGCGAGGCGGTCAAGGTCTTCAGTGGTGGGTACGCCATCGAACAGGGTAAAGGTGGCATCCCATTCTGTGGCAATCACCCGGTCCGAGCGTTTTTCGGGCGGCAAGTCATTGGCGAAGGCGACAAGGCTATAGCTGCGGTCGGGGCCATGGGCGGAATAGACCGCGCGGCCAACGCCTTTTGCGTTGATGTCGAACACGGGGCGGTCGAAGGTCCAGCCCTCACCCTCCAGCCGGCGCAGCAGGATGCGCATGAAGCTGAGGCGGGATTGATGGAAGGAGCCGAGGCGATGCAGTTGCATCACATGGTTGGGGTCACGCGGGGGAATGGGTTTTCCGGCGGTTTGTTCCATAAGGCTCCTCCTTCCTATGTCAGAAACATATAGGGCGGCCCGTTAAGGCCGCCCTAGGATTTTGTCAGTTTTGCGCCTCGCGTCCTTTGGCGAGGGTGATGCGCAGCGCATCCCAGAGCGAGGGCAGCAGCACCAGCGACACCGGCACGGCGGTGACGACGATGAAGCTTTGCAGTTTGCCGACGCCGCCGGAGCCTGTGTAGATCAGGATCAGGGCCATGACGCCCATGGCCACGCCCCAGAAGAGGCGCACCGGCAGGGCGGGGCGGTCTTCATTCGACATGGCGACCGAGATCACATAGGTCATCGAGTCGCCCGTTGTGGCCACGAAGACGGTGGTCAGGATCAGGAACAGCACCGAGACGATAAAGCCCATCGGCAGCGATTGGGTGATTGCCAGCAGGGCGGCCGGCAGGTTGAAGCCCTCAAACGCCGTGGAGACCGTGCCGGGGTTGGTCAGTTCCGCGTTGATGCCGGTGCCGCCGACGATGGTGAACCAGAAGGCCGTGACGATGGGCGCCACGATCGACAGCATGATGACGATCGAGCGGATCGAGCGCCCGCGCGAGATGCGCGCGATGAACATCGCCATCAGCGGGCCATAGCCAAGGAACCAGCCCCAGAAGAACACGGTCCACCAGCCCAGCCAGCCGGGATCGCCGAAGATGCCGGCTTCGCCGCGGTAAAGCGCCATGCCGAAGAAATCGGAGATATAGGTGGTCATGCCGCCAAAGAAGCCTTTGAAGATGAACCCGGTGGACCCGGCGACCAGCATGAAAAGCAGCAAGAGCGCGGCAAGGATGACGTTGAAGCGGCTGAGGATCTGGATGCCTTTCGAAAGGCCCGTGGCCGCCGAGAGGGTGTAGATCGCCACCAGCGCAAGGATGACAAGTGCCTGTGTGGTGAAGGTGTCGGGGATACCGAAAAGGTCATTCAGGCCATAGCTGACTTGCAGGCCCAGAAAACCAATCGGGCCAACGGTGCCCGCCACCACGGCGATGATGCAGGAGGCATCGGCAATCAGGCCGATAGGGCCGTTGATCGCTTTGTCCCCGAAGACCGGGTAAAGCAGGGTGCGCGGCGACAGCGGCAGGCCCTTTTCATAGTGGTAATGCATCAGCATCACGGTGGTCAGCGCGCCCAATATGGCCCATGCCAGAAAGCCCCAGTGCATGAAGCTTTGCGCCAGCGCGGAATTGACCGCGTCCGGGGTGCCGCTTTCGGCGCCGAAGTAGGGCGGGGAGGAGAGGAAATGCGCCATCGGCTCGCCCGCGGCCCAGAAGACACCGCCGCCGGCCAGCAGGGTGCACATGATCATCGCACCCCATTGGAACACCGGGAATTCCGGCGCGGCAAGGTTGCCCATGATCGCCTTGCCGCCCGGCAGGATGACCAGAACAAGGCCAATCAGGAAGGTCGCCAGCAGAAGGATTTGCCAGTAGAGGCCAAAATATTTGGCCGAGAAGGCAAAGCCCGCGTCGACCATGGATGAGAGCAGGTCGAGGTCATAAAGCGCTACCAGACAGAAGGCGGCGATGAAGCCGCCGGTGATGGCGAATAGCGGCTTGTTGATGTGGTGCAAGTGGGATTGGCCCGCCTGCGTTGTTTGGGTGGTGTCGGACATTCTTTCCTCCCTGTGAACATCCCAATGGCGGGCTAGGGGCCCTTACGAGTCCGGCTGCGCGTTGGCCGGGGTGAAGTTTTCTGCAAAGAAACGGTGCCAGTTGTCGCCCATCAGGCCGGCGACCTCTGCGTCGGAAAAGCCCACGTCGCGCAGGCCTTTTTCGATGTTGCCAAAGTCGCGGTTATCGCGGAACCAATCGGGCATGGGCGGGAAGCCGGGGTTGGCGGCAGAGCCTTCGCCATAGTCGATTTCTTTCGACCAGCGGCCCACGCGCATCCATTCCACCACGCTGTCGGGTTGATCTTGGCAAAGGTCGCTGCCGATGCCGAAATGTTCGGCCCCGAATTTCTCCGCCGCCTGCGCCACCATCTGACAGAAAGACTGCAAGGTGCAATCGCCCTTGTCCTTGAGGTGGTGAGGGTAAAGCGAAAAGCCCATCATGCCGCCGTTTTCCACCACGGCACGCACCACATCGTCACGCTTGTTCCGAAGGGCGGGTTGCCATGCGTGCAGGTTGGCGTGGGTCACGGCGATGGGGCGTTCGGAAATCTCCGCCGCCTCGATGGTGGAGCGGTCGGCCGAATGGCTCATGTCGACGACCAGCCCGACGCGGTTCATCTCCTTGATGACCTGTTTGCCCATGCGGGTTAGCCCCGGGTCTTCGGCCTCGTAACATCCCGTCGCCAGAAGCGATTGGTTGTTGTAGCTGAGTTGCATGAAGCGCGCGCCCAGTTTGTGCAGCACTTCGACAAGGCCGATGTCATCCTCGATGGGCGAGGGGTTTTGGAAACCAAAGAAAATCGCCGTGCGCCCGGTTGCGCGGGCTTTTTCCACGTCGCTGGCCCATTCCCCGTGAAAGATCAGGTCGGGGAATTGTTCGAACCAGCGGTTCCATTTCTCGATATTTAGGACGGTTTCGCGGAAATTCTCGTGGTAGGCGATGGTGACATGCACCGCATCGACGCCGCCTTCGCGCATCTGGCGGAAGACCTTTTCGGACCAGTTGGCATATTGCAGGCAGTCCATGCGGTAGGTCATGCGCTTTACTCCGGCGTGCCGGCGGCGGTGTAGGTGGTCTTCATGGTGGTGAAGAACTCGGCCGCGGCTTGGCCCTGTTCGCGCGGGCCGTAAGAGCTGTCGCCGCGCCCGCCGAAGGGCACGTGATAGTCCATGCCGCCGGTGGGCAGGTTGACGGTGACAATCCCGGTGCGGGCGTTTTGCTTGAAGTGCGACGCGCGGGCCAGCGAGCTGGTGATGATCCCCGAGCTGAGGCCAAAGCGGGTGTCGTTGACGGTGGCCAGCGCCTCGTCATAGCTGCCTACTTTGATCACGTTGGTGATCGGCGCGAAAAGTTCCTCGCGGCTGATCGCCATGTCGTTGGTGGCGTTCACGAAGACGCCCGGCGACATGTAGTAGCCTTCGTGCGGCATGTTCAGGCGTTCGCCGCCACAGGCCAGTTCGGCCCCTTCGGCGCGGCCTTTTTCGACCCAGTTGAGGTTTTCCGAAAGCTGGCTTTCGCTGATCACAGGGCCCATCTGGGTGCCCTCTTCCAGCGCGTGGCCCACTTTCATCGCCTTGGTGGCGGCAACCAGTTTTTCGACGAAGGCGTCATGGATGCCCTCATGTACGACGAGGCGCGAGGAGGCGGTGCATTTCTGGCCTGTGCCGCTGAAGGCGCCGTTGAGGGTCATGGCGACGGCCACGTCCAGATCGCCATCGTCCATCACCGCCAGCGCATTCTTGGAGCCCATTTCCATTTGCAGCTTGGTCATGTTTTCCAAGCCAGCGGCGGCAATGCCACGGCCCACGGGGACCGAGCCGGTGAAGGTCATCGCGTCGATCTTGGCGCTTTCGGCCAGCGCCTGACCGATGCCGCCGCCCGAGCCCATCACGAGGTTCACAAGACCTTTGGGAATGTCCTGACGCGAGATGATTTCGGCCAGCGCATGGGCCGAACCGGGCACGAGGTTGGCCGGTTTCCAGACCACGGCGTTGCCATAGGCCAGCGCGGGGGCGATTTTCCACGCCGGAATGGCGGTGGGGAAGTTCCAGGGCGAGATCACGCCGACAACGCCGACCGGTTCACGCTTGATATCCACTTCGACGCCGGGGCGCACGGATTGCGCGTTCTGGCCCAGTTGGCGCAGGATTTCGGCGGCGTAATAGGTGAAATGCTGACCCGAGCGGTAAACCTCACCCCGGCCTTCGGCGCGGGGTTTGCCCTCTTCCCGGCTGAGCAATTCGCCCAGTTCATCGGCGCGCGCCATCAACTCGTTGCCGATGGACATCAGCACCGCTTGCTTGCGCTCAAGGCCATAGGCGGCCCATTCGGCCTGTGCCTCTTTGGCGGCGTCGAGGGCGGTTTCGAGTTGGTCTTGGCTGGCCTGAGTATACATGCCCTCCAGATCGCTGAGGTCGGAAGGGTTGCGGTTTTCGATCTCGGATTGTCCGGCCACCCATTCGCCCGCGATATAGTTCAGTTTAGTCTCAGCCATGTCTCATCCGTCCTGCGTAACCATTGGAATTCCATCTGACGCGGCAGGAAGCCACGGATGGGTGATTCAATCAAACGCAATTTGGTGAAGTTTGTTTCAGCTGGGCTGAAGTTTTGGGTTTTGGATGACGATTTTTTTAATGAGCCTCCTGCGAAACCGGGCATATCCGGACAGGATGCGTCTCGACATCGGAGAGGTTTTGCGGTGTTTGGCCGAGACCGGCGCGGTGTCGATCTGCGGGTTGGGGCTGTGGTGCGGCCAGTCGGTCAGGTCTTCCATATCATCAAGCGCCAGCAGAGCGGGATGGCCAAACACCTCATGCGGCGTGAATGGCGCGGGTTGGCTCGCAAAGCCCTGTCTCGTGCCAAAGCATAGCAAGCGAATTCAATCCCAAGGCTCCCAAGCGACTCTCGCTGAGGTCACTGAAATGATTTCGGGGGCGGTAAGAGGTTAGATGTCAGACAACAGCGCGCGAAGGTGGTCGGGGAATTGCCGGGCGGTGACCTGTGCCTCACGTACCAGATGATCGAAATGCTGGGTGAGGGCCTGCACCCGTTCGGTATCGCGGAAGGCCATGTAGGTTTGCCCGATGTAGAGCACTGCCATTTGCGGGCCGAAGATGGTGATCGGCGCGGAGTAGAGCCGCCGGGCATCGAAAAGATAGACGCGCAGGCGCGGATAAAGGTCCTGGCTGACGTCGATCAGGCGCTGGGCCTGGGCTGTTCGAATGTCGCGCGGCAGGTCGGCGTAATAGCCTTCGCCGCGCACCATTGAATAGATCTCGTAAAGCGGCATGGCGATTTCGTAATCGGATTGCGTGCTGCGCATCCACTCCAGCCGGTCCTGTGAGGCACCAATGGCCTGTTGGGTGCTGCGACCCAGATGCGGGGTGTATTCCCATTCCAGCATCTCGTGGGTCTTGAGCATGTCTGACAGGCCCGCCGGCACATGACGGATTTTGAAGCCTGCGGCTTCTTGGTGCCAGCGAAAGATCTGTTCATCGACGAGGGCGCGGGAGGCCTCGGTCATGGCCATGGTATTGGCCAGTATATCAGCGGCGGTTTCGGGCCGGTCGGTGAGGCCTAAAAGCCAATCGGCCGAGACGCCGAGCGCGCGGGCGCATTCCCCCACGACTTGGGCATTGGGCAGGCGCGCGCCCGTGTCCTTGAGCAATTGGGAAATGGTCGAACGGTCGACACCCACGGCGCGCGCAAGCGCGCTTTGATTGGTGCCGCGGTCGCGCATCGCCTCGGACAGGCGGGTGCGGAATTGATCGGCGCGCAGACGTTTGTCGGTTTTTTCCATCATTGGTGATAAATATCATCAATGCAAAAAAATGTTAACTACATTCGGACTGCGCGAGCGGCCGATTTTGCCGTAGCCCAAAGGTGGTTTCAAACAATGGAGGGACGACATGGAGACGCCTCGGCGCACGCTGGTCAAAGCCGTTTTGTGGAATGTCATGGGATTGACCGTGATGTCGCTTGTCGGGCTGGTGATGACCGGATCGGCGGCGGTGGGTGGGGCCATGGCGGTGATCAACACCGCGATCGGCCTGACCATGTATGTCCTTTACGAGCGGCTTTGGGCGCGCATCAACTGGGGGCGCGTTTATGGGTAAGCGGTTCATGGCGCGACTGCGGGAGGAGGCACCAACGATTGCCTTGCTGCTGGTCTGTTATGGCGGTTGGGCCGTGGCGACCACATGGTTGGCCAACCTTTGGCTGCCTTTGGGCGTTGTCATGGCCGGGGTCTTTGCGGCGCTGCATTCCTCGCTGTGCCATGAAGCCTTGCATGGTCATCCGACAGCGAATGACAAGGTGAACGAGGCCTTGGTTTTTCCCGCGCTGAGCCTCTTCGTTCCCTATCAGCGGTTCCGCGACACCCATCTTGCCCACCACCGCGACGAGTTTCTGACCGACCCCTATGACGATCCGGAAAGCAATTACATGGACCCCACGGTATGGGTCCGCCTGCCGGGCTGGGTGCGGCGTATCTTGTTGATCAACAATACGCTTTTGGGGCGGATGGTGATCGGGCCGGTGGTGTCGCAAGTGGCCTTCATGCAGGGCGATTGGCGGCTCATTCGGGCGGGTGCGCGGGACGTGCTGCGCGCGTGGCTGTGGCATATCCCGGCGGTGGCGCTGGTGATCTGGTGGGTTGTCAGTGTTTCGGCGATGCCGGTCTGGGCCTATGTCATCTCGGCCTATCTTGGCATTTCGATCCTGAAAATACGCACCTTCCTCGAACATCGCGCCCATGAAAAGGCGCGCGGGCGGACGGTGATTATCGAGGATCGCGGACTTTTGGCGCTGCTGTTTCTGAACAACAATTTCCATGTGGTGCACCATATGCACCCCAAGGTGCCGTGGTATCGCCTGCCTGCCCTCTACCGTGAGCGCCGCGCGCATTACCTGGAGCGCAACGATGGCTATCGCTATGCCTCTTATCGCGAGGTTTTCGCCCGGCATTTGCTGCGCGCGAAAGACCCGGTGCCGCATCCGCTCTGGCCCAAGCCGTAAAAACGGGGCATGAGGGCCTTCATGGAGGCCTGGATCATCCTTTCGGTTGCGGCGGCGGCGTTTCAGACGCTGCGCTTTATGCTGCAAAAACAGTTGAGCCTTGGGAGCTTGAGCGCAGGTGGGGCCACCTTGGCGCGCTTTGCCTATTCGGCGCCTTTCGTGGTTGCTTTGGTCGTGGGGTATCTGTGGGTGCAGGGCGCGGCACTGCCCCGGCTGAACGGTCACTTTTGGATCTACGCCCTGAGCGGGGCCTTGGCGCAGGTTTTGGCGACGTGGTGTGTTGTGGCCCTGTTTGCGGCGCGGTCTTTCGCGGTGGGTATCACCTTCAAGAAAACCGAAGTGATCCAGACGGCCCTTGTGGGGTTTATCGTTCTGGGCGACCGGGTGAGCGCGCCCGCCCTGGCGGCCATCGTGCTTGGTTTGGTGGGGGTTGTGATCCTGTCGGACAACGCGGGGCTGCCGGGGCTGAGCCTGCGGCGGGTGGCCAACAAGGGCGCGGCCTTGGGGCTTTTGTCCGGGGCCTTGTTCGCGGTCTCGGCGGTGGGCTATCGCGGGGCGACTCTGGAGATCGACAGCGCCGACGCCTTGGTGCGCGCCGGTCTTGCGCTGGCCGTGGTCAGCACAGTACAGGCGCTGGGCCTGAGCCTGTGGCTGGCATGGCGCGAGGCGGGGCAGTTACGCGCCGTCTGGCAAGCCCGGCGTGTGGCGGTCTGGATGGGGGTAACAAGCATGGGGGGCAGCCTGTGCTGGTTCACCGCCTTCACCCTGCAATCGGCGGCCTTGGTGTTTGCCGTCGGGCAGGTGGAGGTGATCTTTTCGGTGCTGGCCTCGGTGCTGGTATTCCGCGAGCGTATCACGGCGCGCGAGGTTTGGGGGATGGGTCTATTGACCGTCAGTATCTTGGTGCTGGTGTTGATCTGAAGGCGTCGAAATCTTCAAAAGATTTCGGCGCTTAGGCCAGCGGGCTTTGCCCGGCGAGGCGCAGGAAGAGGCTTGCTTCGTCGTCGTTGCGGAAGAAGGGCACCGAGGTGGGCGGGCCGGTTTCCGCCGCGCGCGCCGTGACTTCGGCAAGGACGACTTCGGTGATGAAGGGCAGGTCAAACTCCCGCGCCTTTGCGAGGGGGACCCATTGCAGATGCGAAAGTTCCTCGCAGGCGGCGGAGAAATCATCGGGGTCCGTGGCCAGTTCATCGGCATCGACAAGGAAGAACCGCGCGTCGAACCGGCGCGGGCGACCGGGCGGGGTAATGGCGCGGAAGACGAATTGCAGGGCATGGGCTGTCGGCAGGAAGCCGCGGGTGGCGAAACTTTTCCAATCGTGCGGCACCTCGTCTTGCCACTCGCCGGGCGTGCCGAGCAGAAGGCCGGTTTCCTCCCAAAGTTCGCGGATGGCGGCGGCGGCGAGGGCGTGAGAGAGGTCGCCCTCGCAATCCTCGGTCAGGCGTTGCGCACAGAGTGCAGGAAGGGGGCGGGCCAGCGGGACATATGCATCGCCCGCGTCCACCGCGCCGCCCGGAAAGACGAATTTGTTGGGCATGAAGGCGGCTTTTGATCCGCGTTGCCCCATCAGGACATGCGGATCGTTATGCCGGTCACGCAGGGCAATCACCGTGGCGGCGTTGCGGATGGCGGTCTTGTCGATGGTCTCTTCGCTGCTCATGTCTGTCCCCTTGGCGCCGATGCGGCGCAGTGAAGGGTCAGGTGGTGGCGCCGAAGCCGTGCATCAGGCGGGCCCATTGAAAACCCACGATCATCCCCTTCAATCTGGGCAGAAGGTATAGCGAGAGGGTGACACATCCAACCGCGAAAATGGTGAACAGCACCAAGGGTTCGGGCCGCCAGACCACGAAGGCGATATGCAGAAGCGGGGCCATGAGATGCCCTACGATCAGGATGGTCAGATAGGCCGGGCCGTCATCGGCGCGCGCATGGCTGAGATCCTCGCGGCACACGGTGCAGTTGTCGCGTAATTTGAGGTAGCTTTTGAGCAACGGGCCACTGCCGCAATTGGGGCATTTGCGACGAAAGCCTTTCCAGACGGCGGGCCATAGGGCGCGTTCTTCGTGATTATGTACGGTATCTGGCATCATGCTCCCCTTGCCTGACGATCCGGCTAACCTGTGGCATGGCAGGGTGGATTGGAAGGTGTCACCTTGACCTTGCGGCGGGATGTCGCAAAGGCGGGGGCGCTTCACGAGGCTGTGAATGAAAACCTTCGGAATTCGCGACGGATAAGCGGCGCTGCTGCGTGAAAGAAGGGTCAGCACGGGGCCTGATGGGCTGCAGTCTGACACCGGAATGAAGGGGCGCGACCGGCGTGACCCGAGTTGAATGGAGAAAGCAGATGCAGGCGAAGGCAATGATTTTGGGTGTGGTGAGTGCCGCGATGGTGGTCACGGTCGGTGCGGCGGCGATCGCGCAGGGCAAATATGGGCATGGGCAGCGCCCGAGTTTTGAAGAGGTCGATGCCAATGGTGACGGCAAGATCACCCAAGACGAGATGCAGGCGCGGGCTGTGGCCCGGTTCGGCGAGGCCGACATGGACGGTGATGGTGCCATAAGCCGGGACGAAATGCTGGCCAGCGCTATGGTGCGGTCCGAAAAGCGGGTTGACCGCATGATGCGCCGTATGGATACGGACGGTGACGGCAAGGTGAGCAAAGCCGAGATGCAGCAAATGCGCGGCAAACGCATGGGCCGGATGATCGAGAGGATGGACACCGATGGTGACGGGGTCTTGTCCGAAGAAGAGTTTGCCCAAGGCCACCGCTAGGGTCATCATGGCCGTCACGGGAAGGGTTATGGTCGCATGGGCGACGACTGTTAAGTAGCCACCCAGGGACAGGGACCATGCCGCTGGATGCCATGCAGGATGTAAGTGACGAAGCCTTGTTGGTGCTTTTTGCCAACGGTGAGCCTGCGGCGGCACGGGCCCTGACCCTGCGGTTGACGCCCAAGGCCTTTGGCCACGCGGTCCGCCTTCTGGGCAACCGGGCCGAGGCGGAGGACGTGGCGCAAGAGGCCCTGCTGCGGCTCTGGCGCGTGGCACCTGAGTGGCGGCAAGGCGAAGCGAAGGTGACCACCTGGCTTTACCGGGTGGTTGCCAATCTATGCACCGACCGGCTTCGACGGTCAGGGCGGGGCCTGGCGCTTGATGCGATACCCGAGCCGGAGGACGAGGCGCGCGGCCCGTTGGACAAGATGCAGGCCGAGGCGCGGGCCGATGCCCTGCAAGTGGCGTTGGACGGGTTGCCCGACCGGCAGCGCCAAGCGGTGGTCTTGCGTCATATCGAGGGGATGGCAAACCCCGAGATCGCCGAGATCATGGAAATCAGCGTGGACGCGGTGGAAAGCCTGACCGCGCGGGGAAAACGGGCGTTGAGCGCGGCCCTTGAAGGGCGGCGCGAGGAGCTGGGATATGCAGATGACGGATAAACACAAGCACGGCGGCGAGCTTGAAGCCGCTTTTGACGCGGCGCGATCAAGCCGGCCGGAGCCCTCGTCGGATTTGATGGCGCGGGTATTGGCCGATGCGCAATCCGTGCAGGCCCAGAAGAGGGCGGCACCCGCGGCACCTGCGCCGCGCGGCTATCTGCGGCAATTGTTGGAGGCACTGGGCGGCTGGCCCGCGGTGGCCGGATTGTCGGCGGCCGGGGTGGCTGGAGTCTGGCTGGGCCTTGGCCCTATGGCGGGGGTTTCGGACACTGTTGCGAATTACTTGGGAGTGAGCGTACCCCCTGTCTATTCTGTGGATGTAATGCCGGGGGCCGAACTGGGCCTTGCTTGGGAAGAGGGGGCCTTGTGATGGCCGAGACAGGGAAAAAGACGCCGGGCATGCGCGGCTGGTTGAAGGTGCTTTTCGGCGTATCCTTGGCGCTGAACCTGCTGGTTCTGGGGGCTGTCGGAGGCGCGGTAATGCGGCATGGCGGTTGGGACGGACGGCACCATCCGCCGCGTGCGGATATCGCGGGCGGGCCCTTGACCCGCGCGCTGACCCAAGAGGACAAGCGCGCCGTGTCTCGCGAGATGCGCAGGGCCTACCGCGCGGAAGGCCGCAGCGGACGCGCCGCCTATCACGCGGCGATGCAACAGCTTGTCACGGATTTGCGTGCCGAGCCGTTTGACCCGGACCCCGTCAAGGCGCAAATGGCGCAGATGCGCGAGATGCTGGGCCAGCGCGTGGCGATCGGGCAGCAAATCCTTCTGGACCATCTGGTGCAAATGGACCCGGATGCGCGGCAAGCCTTTGCCGCGCGGTTGGAAAAGGCCATGGCCCGCCGCTGGAAAGGCCGTGACTAAAGCGTTGACCCGTCACGCGGCCGGGCGCGTTGCGCAAAGCGAGACCGTGTTGCGCCCCCCCGCCTTGGCCCCATAGAGCGCCCGATCGGCCTGTGCGATCAGGGTTTCGGCATCGGGCAGGGACCGCCCGGGGGCCAATTCGACGGGTGATACCCCGATGCTGAGGGTGACATTCACCGTGGCATTGTGACCGGGAACGGGAATCGCCGTTTCGCGCACGGCGCGACAAAGGCGCCCGGCAACCTGCCCGGCGCGGTCGCGGTTGGTGTCGGGCAGGACGATCAGGAATTCCTCACCCCCGATCCGCGCAACCAGATCCTCGTCGCGCAGGTTTTCGCGCAGGATGTCCGCCACGTGCCGCAGAACGGTGTCTCCGGCTGCGTGGCCGAACCTGTCGTTGACCGTTTTGAAATAGTCCAGATCAGCGACCATGATCGCCATGGGGCTTGCGTCTCTTGCGGAGTCGGCAATGGTACGCGTGGTATGGGGCAGGGCGTAGCGGCGGTTGTAAAGGCCGGTCAATTGATCGGTGACTGCCGCCTGCAAGCCGCTTTCCAGCTTTTGCCGCAGGGCTTCCTCCCTGCGTTTCTGGGCGATCTGCGCTTGCAGGCGCAAGGCCAATTCGCGGCTGTTGCAAGGCCCGCACAGGACGTCCGCGGCCCCCATGTTGAGCAAGGTGGCGGCAAGCGCAGAGGCCTCGTTACTGAGCAATGCAAAGACGCGGCTGTTGTGCGTGAATGGATCACCGCGCAATTCAGACATCAATTGCAGGCCTGCCTCGTCTTCGGCGGACACGATATTCAGAACCACCACATCAGGCGGCGGCGAGAGTTCAGCCATGCTGCCGGGTGCCTCAAAGGTCAGTACCGCCATGTCGTGACCTGTATGCTGGATGAGTTCGGCGCGCATTTGCAGCGCGCTTTTCAAAGGTTGCGCCAAGATGGCGACCCGTCCGGGCGCCTGAAAGCCCTCAGGGGCTTCGGCGAAGCCAAGCGCATCGGCCGTGCCGGTGTGCAGTTTGAGGCTGTTTTCCGCGTGATACTGGCGCATCAGCGCACGCAGGCGCGCGAGAAGGAAGCGATCGTCGAACGGCTTGGTCACAACGTCATTGGCCCCGGCGCGCAGGGCAGCGAACCGTGCCTCGGGGTCATCATTGGATAACACGATGACGATCGGCAGGCTCGTGCCGCCTGGCGTGTTGCGCAGAGCTTTCACCGTTTCTTCAATGGTTGCGTCGGACAGATTGCCGGAGGCGATGACAAGGTCGTGCTTTTCCTGTGCCAGCGATGCGCGCGCTTCTTTGAGCGAGGTGGCCTGATGCACGACGCGCCGCGCCGCCGACAGTTTGACCTTGAGGACAATCCTGTTGGTGGCGAGTTCGTCGACAATCAATACATTCTTGGGCATAGCCACATGCCTTTCCGACTTGCTCTTTTGATTGGCTCGACTATCCATGGCAGAAGTTAAGAAAACCTTTCCGGGAGAGTAACACTCTTGAACATCACGCAAGAATCCGCCGAGACCGTGGCCTTGCAAGGGCTGGCGTGGCTGGCCGGAAACGAGGAGTTGCTGCCGGTCTTCATGGGGGCGACGGGCGTAACCGAAGCTGAGTTGCGCGAGCAGGCTCAAGATCCTGTTTTTCTTGGCTCGGTTCTGGATTTTCTTTTGATGGACGATGCCTGGATCATCGGATTTTGCGAGGCGCAGGGCCTTGATCCGCAACTGCCGATCCAAGCGCGCGCGGCTTTGCCCGGCGGTGAACAGGTGAACTGGACATGATGAATGGCGCGGCAAGAAAGATTGACGGTATCCTGTTCGACAAAGATGGCACGCTGTTTGATTTCCATGCCACCTGGAACGTCTGGGCCGCAGACACGATCCGCGAATTGGCCCTTGGCGAGGCGCAGGTCATGGCGCGGATCGCCGATGCGATCGACTATGACCTGGAGGCTCAGGCTTTTCGCCCCACGAGTCCGGTGATCGCCGGGACCAACCGCGAGGCGGCAGAATGCGTCGCCAGTGCCCTGCCGGGGCGCAGCACCGATGAGATCGAGCATTTCCTGATGGTGACCTCGGCCAATGCGCCGCTGGCCCCGGCGGTGCCGCTTGCGCCCTATCTGGCGGATCTGGCCGCGCGTGGTCTGGCCTTGGGCGTGATGACCAACGATAGCGAATACGGCGCGCGCAGCCACTTGGAAAGCGCCGGTATCGCGGCACAGTTCGATTTCATCGCCGGGTTCGATTCCGGCCATGGGGCAAAGCCCGCACCGGGGCCGCTTTTGGCTTTTGCCAAGCAGATGCGCCTTGTGCCGGAACGTTGCGTCATGGTGGGCGACAGTACCCATGACCTGATGGCCGGGCGACGAGCGGGCATGCAAACGCTTGGTGTGTTGACGGGGATGGCTTCGGCGGCCGATCTCGCGCCGCTGGCCGATGCGGTCTTGCCGGATATCGGGCATATTCCCGCTTGGCTGAACGGATGAGGCATCATCCGCTTTTCGGCGTGGCCCTTGCGGGGATTGGAACGCTTGTCCTGACGCCGGATTCCCTGTTGATGCGGCTTTCCGAAATGGACGGCTTTCAGATGACCGCTTGGCGCGGGCTGTTGATGGGGACGGTCATGGTGGGGCTGTGGGCGCTCCTGAGCCGCGACAGGGCCGGTGAACTGCGGCATCTTTTTACACGCGCCGGCGGGGTGATCGTTGTCTGTCAATTTTTCAATTCGCTGCTTTTTTGCCTTGGTATCGCCCTGGCCCCCGTGGCTGTCGTCTTGTTCGGATTGGCCACCGTCCCGGTCTGTGCCGCGCTTTTGGCTTGGGTCTTGCTGGGCGAGGCAACGCGAGTGGCCACCTGGGTGACCATCGTCGCGGTGATGAGCGGCATCGGTATCGCGGTTCTGGGCGGCGAGGGTGAGGGTGTGGAATTGAACCTTGCGGCCCTTGCCGGGGCGGGGTTCGGCCTTGGCGTGGCCTTCGTTTTGGCGCTGAATTTCGTGGTCATCCGCTCGGCCCCGCAACTGCCGATCATGCTGGTGATCGGGGTCGGCGCATTTTGTGCGGGGTCTTTCGGGCTGGCGGTCACGGGGGTCGAACGCATGGCGGAGGGCCATGTCTGGGCCATGGCGACCACGGGCATGATCGTGTTGCCGGTGTCGTTTTTCATGCTGTCGCTCGCCTCGCGTTATACGCATGCCTCGAACGTCAGCCTGTTGATGTTGCTGGAAACCGTGCTTGGCCCGCTTTGGGTCTGGCTGGGCGTGGGGGAGGCCCCGACGCCGATGATGGTTTTGGGCGGTGTGATCGTGGTGGGCAGTCTTGCGCTTTATATCCTTTGGACGGGGCGAAGGCGGCGCGGCTCCGCTTCGGCGAGATAGGATTTCAAAAGCGACAGTATCAGTCGCAAAGTGGCAAACGATTTGGCGAATCCGGTGTTTCCTAGATGCAAGACGCAGCAGGAGGCCCGAATTCCATGGCAGCAGAGGCAAAAC
Organism: uncultured Roseovarius sp.; assembly: GCF_913057115.1. Taxonomy (GTDB): domain Bacteria; phylum Pseudomonadota; class Alphaproteobacteria; order Rhodobacterales; family Rhodobacteraceae; genus Roseovarius. Next base: position 74,765 of record NZ_CAJXNN010000008.1, on the reverse strand, counting down.
GCAGACGGCGCGGCGGTGGCCGCGCGGGCAATGCCGAACGGCGCGGCACGGCGGTGATTGAGCAAATGCCGTGGGCCCCGCCAGTCAATATCGACCGGCCGGTGGAGCCTTTGACGGAAGAGGGCGTGGCGGCCATTCACGATGGGGCGATGCGCATTCTCGAAGAGATCGGGATCGAGTTTCTGAACCCTGAAGCGCTTGAGATTTTGCGCGGCTCGGGGGGATGCACCATTGATGGCGAGAACGTGCGGATGGGGCGCGATTTTGTCATGGAGATGATCGCCAAGGCACCCGAACAATGGACGATCACCCCGCGCAACCCCGCGCATGAGATCACCATGGGCGGCCCCCATATGAACTTCGGCAATGTTTCCTCACCGCCGAGCTATTGGGATCTGACCACCGGGCGCAAGGTGACAGGCACCCGCGAGATGTGCCAGAACCTGTTGAAATTAAGCCAATATTTCAACTGCATCCATTTTATCGGCGGCTACCCGGTGGAACCGCAGGATATTCATGCCAGTGTGCGGCATCTGGACGTTCTCTATGACAAGCTGACGCTCACCGACAAGGTGTCGCATGCCTATTGTCTGGGTAAGGAGCGGGTCGAGGATGTGATGGAAATGGTGCGCATCGCGGGCGGTCTGACGGACGAGGAGTTCGAAGCCAAACCGCATATGTTCACCAACATCAACTCGACCTCGCCGCTCAAGCACGACTATCCGATGCTGGATGGCTGGATGCGAATTGCCCGGCGAAATCAAGGGCTTGTGGTCACTCCCTTCACCCTGGCCGGGGCCATGGCGCCGGTGACGATGGCAGGGGCTGTGGCGCAGTCTCTGGCCGAGGGGCTCTGTGCCGTGGTGCTGGCCCAGATCATCCGGCCCGGCGCCTGTTGCGCCATCGGCACATTTACCAGCAACGTCGATATGAAATCGGGTGCGCCGGCCTTTGGGACGCCGGAATACATGCGCGCGACGCAAATGACCGGACAGTTGGCACGGTTCTACAAGCTGCCGATGCGGGCCTCGGGCGTCTGTGCGGCCAATGTGCCGGACGGACAGGCGATGTGGGAAACCTCGAACAGCCTGTGGTCGGCGGTGCAGGCGGGGGCGAATATGGTCTACCACTCTGCCGGTTGGCTGGAGGGCGGGCTGATTGCCAGCCCGGAAAAATTCGTCATGGATTGCGAAATTTTGCAGCATATTCAAAGATATATGGACCCGATGCTGACCGCGACCACGCCCGATGACATCGCCATCGAGGCGATCCGCGAGGTGGGCGATCAGGGCCATTTCTTTGGTATCCAGCACACGCAGGACCGCTATACCACGGCCTTCTACCAACCCTTCCTGAGCGATTGGCGCAACTTCGAGGCATGGCAGGCGGCGGGCGGCACTTGGACCGCCGAGCGTGCGCATCAGACCTATCGCGATATCATTGCCAACTATGAAGCGCCGCCGATGGAGGAGTCCATTCGCGAGGAATTGGCGGGTTTTGTGGAGCGGCGCAAGGCGGAGGGCGGCGCGCCGACGGACTTCTGAGGCGAATCGGGGGTTAAGTGCTTGGGTTAACGGGAAAAATACCGGGCTGTAGCGCGTCGGTTTCACGTCGGTATTGCGTCGGTATTTTTTGCGGTATCCGGGCAGGTTAACAGGGCGCGCGGTGAGAGTTGTACGAAACGTACGGGAGTTTTGTACGGTTTGGGGAGTGGCTGGTGTCAGCCCAATCAAGACATTCGTTCTGCGGCTGTATCGAGAGGCATCGCCAGCGGGCCGGACGGGGCGCGGGCTTTCGCAGCAAGGCCGGAGAATGCCTGAAAAGCGGTGTTTTTGACTAGAGGAATTCTTCCGCAAGGATCACGCGAACACGCCATGGCTGCAATCATTCTACCCAAAAATCTTGCAATGAAAGCCTACTTACTTAAAACTATGATTTGGGCATCAACGAATACAAGGCGGTAAGTCCATATAACTCCCCATAATATTGAATCATCAAGCCAGAAGGGCGACGCGCATTTGTGGCAGCCCCGAAGCATGAAATTATAAGCCGACGAGATTGGAGCTACTTTGACCGACGAAACCCTTAACCAAAATTCTGAACAGACTGAAACACTATCTCATCTGCCGCCTGGAGCGCTAGTGTTGCACACTCCATGGATGCCATCGCAGACCAATCAAGGACGTTACGCAGGTGTCATCTCAGACCCACTATTTACGCAATGTACATACAAAGCGGAAGCCAACGGCGAATGCCCACGAGTAACAGACTGTTTCTTATCAATGTCCGGAGAAACGATACTTTGGGATGATCCGAATGCGATTAGCCGTGAGAGACTTCAGGATCATCAACACAATTGGAGACATGGGCACTCAACCGACAGTAGTCGAGGGATCATGACGGCAACTACGCAAATTGATGCCAACAACATTGGACGATCTGTTCCAGTTGCCGGACCAAACCATGTGCATGGGTTAACGCTAAAAGAGACTGGAATTTCCATTGGTGGAGACAACAATGAGTTGCGACACGAACCTCTGCACTATGAAGTCAGCGCATATTGGATCGCGCCAGATCAGCCTAAGGTGGCAGAAGTTAAGGCCGGCATGATCGCTTTTGCACGTGAAAAAATCCTCGAGGCGCCGGGTTGGCAGCGCATGAATACGGCGGGGCTCGGTATCGATCCCAGTGAACCGGATCAATCCTATAGCCCTCGCCCATGGCGAAAAGAGACGTTCAAAATTGTGGGGTGCATACCTTCTAAGCACCGCAAAGGTCAGCCGCATCATACTCACCTCGTACCTGCTCACGGTCACGAACTAGATGAAGTTACGAGTGCAACTGGAAGTGGTGAGGTGGAAGTGGATATTTCTTCGGGATCAGCCTCAACTGCAACGAATGGACATTCGCATGATCCAGTCACCATCTCAGAAGCTGCGGAAGCTTTGTTAACGCATGCAGAAAACCTGCGGAGCCGTAGGAATATGGAAGTCTATGTTGCAACCAGCGATTTTGCCCCGGTTATGGAAGGCATGATGATACCTTATGTTCCCCTGGATAAGAAAATGATCGATGATCTCCTTGATCAGGGCCGTTGGTCTCTATCCGAGGAGGAGGAGGAGTACTGGGAACACCCAGTTTTCCCGGTCTCAGGAGACTACGAAGGCGACCTTGGTCCGGCCGATCGGGTCGGAAGATTCACTGAAGCCAACGAGCACTACCATGAACATTCGCATTCGCACCGAGTTGACCTAGGCGGCCCAACGCTAAGCCAAACCTATGATCAAGATGATGAAGTCGTTGTAGCATCGGGCGGCCATAAGCATGAGGACATAACCATTTCGGCTATGGTTAGGACTAAAGGGAGCATAAACCCATTGAACTACCGTAGGGTTATGATGATCCGTCGGGTTTGGTAGTAAGCCTAGTGCTTGAGCATATCTTTCCCCATCACTCAAATAGAAAAGAGATGTACAGCGGATGATTCTCCTTACTCTTTGCAGAGTTTTGAAAGTCGGCTAAAAGCCTATTAGGACATGAAAGCTGACATTGGCTCCCGACTTTGCAAAGTCCGCTTCCTGCGCACAGCGGACATTCCTGCACCCGCGCGGCTCTGCGTCGGTGCGCAGTCCATGCGCACCCTACAATGCGCTTTAAGCAACTGTCGGATTGCAGGCTTGAACCTGTCCAAAACGACAACAGGCACCCGAAAGGGTGCCCGTGCCGAAATAGTCGAACAGGTCTTAGCGGCGCGTGCCGTCCTGAGTGCTGACGGGATGTTCCAGCGGCCCGGTGCTGACATTGCCACTCATGGTGCTGATGACCTTGTTGGCGTTGGGCGGGTTGCCGGCGTCCATTGCGGTAGCGGGCAGTGCGGCGGCCCCGAGCGTTGCGGCGAGCGCAAGGCCAAGGATACGGCGGGCGGGGGGGTTGATGGATTTGGTCATGGTCATGGTCCTTTCGTTATCTGGGTTTGTGCCAGCTTCACCAAGGCTGTCTTGGCTCGCTTGCTGTGACACCAAGATGCGCCTTTCGAGCGATCATCGGAAGGCGTGGCCGCCCGATGTGAGAAATCGGTCACGAGACCGCTCGGGTCTGTGATTGACCCATGTTGGGCGGCTCACGGGGGTGTGTTACCTTTGGTTGGCGTGTTGAAATAAACTGCGTAATTTCAATGGGTTAAATTGTTTCAAGCGCTCTCTGCGCAAATGCACCAAAGGTGTTCTGTTTTGCGCTGGTGCGGGGTTTTGTAACAAACGGCATGCTTTTGCATAAGGGTGCGGTGGCCACCGGGGCGGACGATACTCCCTTGGCCGCTTTCAATGTCGGCCTCAAGGCGCCTTGGGGCACAGGAGGCGCGCGAAATCTTGAAAAGATTTCGGTCCGATTTCTTTTGAAGAAATCGGCGTGGCGTGCCGCTGGCCTCAGCTTGCCAGTTTCTTGCCCAACCGGCCCAGCATGTCGATGCATTGTTGAAGCTGGTCGATGGAAACATATTCATCGGGTTTATGCGCTTGGTCGATGGAACCGGGGCCGCAGACCACCGCCGACATGCCGTAGCTTTGGAAAATCCCCGCCTCGGTGCCGAAGGGGACCACATCAGCACCGTTGGCGCCGGTGAGTTCCATCAGGATGTCCTTGGCCTCGTTCAGATCGGCGGGTTCCAGACCTTCGACCTCGCCGATCACCTCGGTGGTGATCTCGGCCTCGGGGCAGATGCTCCGCATGGTGGGCAAAAGCACGGTTTCGCAATATTGGCGCAGGTCATCCTTGACGAATTGCGCATCCGAGGCCTGCACCGGGCGCATTTCCCATTCGATAGAGGCGTTGGAGGCAATGACGTTATGGGCCACGCCGCCCTTGAGGCTGCCGGTGTTGATCGTGGTCCAGGGCGGGTCAAAGCGGCTGCCGGAGGGGGCGCGGGCGCGCAGGGAATCCTTGAGGTCGAGCAGGCGGTTGACGTAACGCGCGGCGTATTCCACCGCGTTCACGCCCCGGTCCGGGGCCGAGCCGTGGCCCGCCATGCCGCAAAAATGCGTGGTATATTCATAGCAGCCCTTATGCCCTTCGATGATGCGCATCGAGGTCGGCTCGCCAATGATCGCGACACCGGGGCGGATGCCCTTTTGCTTGAGGCTGTCGACCAAGGCCTGTGCGCCGAAACAGCCCACTTCCTCGTCATAGGTGAAGGCGAAGTGAATGGGCCGGTCTTGGACTTGTTCGGCGAAATAGGGGGCCATGGCGGTGGCGGCGGCGATAAAGCCTTTCATGTCGCAGGCACCGCGCCCGTAAAGGCGGCCCTCGTGTTCGATCATCTCGAAGGGGTAGCTGGCCCAATCCTGTTCAGCCACGGGCACCACGTCGGAGTGACCCGACAGGACGATCCCGCCGTCGGTTTCAGGGCCGATGGTGGCAAAGAGGTTGGCCTTGTGACCTATTTCATCGTGGAAGATATCGACGGTTGCGCCTGCCGCCTCGAGCTGGTGGGCGATATAAGCGATCATGTCGAGATTGCTGAGTTCGGAAACAGTTGGAAATGCGATCAGTTCCCCCAGAAGGGCAACGGTATCGGATAGCTGTGTCGTCACGTGGCGCGGGTCCTTCGATGTTGGAGGTTTGAGTGACCTTGTGGGCAAGGCTGAGCCCCGTCAAGCGCGAATTGCCTGGAGTGCGGCTCTTGTGATTGTAGGGCATGTGGCCTGGGCCGGCCTCGTTGGCGGAACCTTTGGAAAACCCTGTCTCTTGTGCGCATGCGAAGAACGTGAAGGCGGCGGCCTGTTGCAAAAAAGACTCTAAAAATCGGTCGCTTGCGGGGGGTTTTGCACGCAGCGCGCGAATTTTGCGGTGCCTCACTCTTTTGGGTGAGTGGGCGAAAAAAAATGTAGCGATTGTGTCCTAAAGGCGATATTTATGAGGCAGAAAAACAAAGCGGCGCACAAAGTGCTGCTACTTGAGGTAGAGCGGTGGTGTTATGAAGGCGATTGAGTATGTCGCCCGGACGGATTCGGGTATTGCGCAACGTGGTTCGGTTTCTGGTGGTAATGATGTGAGTGTCATTCCGGCTGGTAACGGACAGGAAATTTCCTTAAATCTTCGGCAGATCGACATTGCGAATTATGATCGCGATGGAAGCAATCTGGTGATCAATCTGGCCGATGGCCGGATCGTTATTCTTGAGGGATACTTCGGAGACGATGGCACGGCGGAAAGCCGGTTGTTCATAAGTGCCGATGGCTATCTCAACGAGGTAACGCTGATCGAGGGCAGCGAAGGGTCGATTTACGCCCAGTATGGCCCGACTGAAATGTGGGGCAAATGGAACCCGTCGGATGACTTGATTTTCCTTGGCGGAAGTGAAGTTGCGTCAGAGGTTTCGGGCGAAGAGCAGGTTTCGATGCTGGGGGCAGGCCTGCTGGGCGGCTCCGGCTTGATGAGCGCCCTGGGTCTCGGGGCGGCTGGTGTTGCGGCGGCTACGGTTGTGGCCGCGGATGACGGAAGTGATGGCGGCGCCACGCGTATCGAGCCGGTGGTCAACGAGGATGAGCCGATTGTGCTGGGGGGCGATGACACCACGGACGACGACAAGTCGATCACGATCACGGGTGAGGCCGAGCCGGAGTCGGAAGTGACGGTCACCATCGGTGATGAGACGCAGACCACGACCGCCGATGAGGATGGCGAGTGGGACGTGACCTTTGAGGGTGACGATTTCCCGGAAGACGGCGATTATACTGTCGAAGTGACAGTCACCGAGCCTGATGGCACCGAGACCGAGCTTGAAGGCCCGGAAATTTCGATTGACACCACCGCCCCTGAGACAGCGGTCGAGGAAGGGACGTTGTCGACCACCGGCATCATCAATGATGACGATTTTCAGGATGGTGTCGAGATTTCCGGCACAGGTGAGGCAGGATCGACTGTTTCGGTCACCATCGAAGAGCATACCGAGACCGTAACGGTGGGCGAAGATGGAACTTGGGAAGTCACGTTTGACCCTGCGGATTTGCCGGAAGGGGACTACGAGACGGAAATGACGGTGGTGTCGACCGACAGCCGGGGCAATTCCAGCACGATTACCGAGACGGTGTCGATTGACACGGTCTATAACGCGCTTGAGATTTCGACCGGGTCCAGCAGCTCCAACAGCCTGATCAACGCGGATGCAGTGCAAACAGAGGGGGGTGTTGTCATCACCGGCACCACAGAACCGGGCGCGACTGTAACGGTGGCCATTGGGTCGCTTGCACAAGAGGTCACCGCGGATGGCGATGGCAATTGGCAGGCCACCTTTGACCCGGCCGATTTGCCGAGCCAGCAGTTCGAGGCGACGGTGACAGCGACCACCACGGATGAGGCGGGCAACACCACGACCACAAGCAGCACGGTCGAGATTGACCTTGTGGTGCAGAACTTCAGCCATCAGGCCGATATCGGTGGCGATGACAATGTCATCAGTGCCAGTGAAATCGGTGACGGCTTTACCCTGACCGGCACGGTCGAGCCGGGATCGACCGTGAAGCTGGAGTTCGAGGGCAGCACTGTTTGGGCTGACGTGGACCCGGAAACCGGCGCGTGGACCGCCAGCTTCAGCGGGGCGCAGGTGCCCGGCGGGGATTATTCCAGCGATGTGACCATCACCGCAACGGATGCCGCCAACAACGTGCAGCAATTGTTCCAGACCGTGCAGGTGGATACCGATCCGGGCAGCCTGACCATGGACGGAATTGGCGATAATGGCGTGATCAACTTCGATGCCTATGACGCAGGGATCGAGGTGACCGGCACGGCCGATCCGAATGCCGAAGTGACGGTGAATTTCAACGGTGTGGTGCATACCGTGACCGCCAACAGCAGCGGCCAGTGGACCACGACCTTTACCAAGGCCGAATTGCCTTCGGGTGACTATGACGCGCAGGTCACCGCGACGGTGGGCGATATCTATGGCAACTCCTACTCGGTCGACCAAGTGGTCGATATGGACACCATTGTCGAAGATTTGTCCGTGGAGGCCCCCGAGGGGATGCCGACGACCGCCGAGGGCCTGAGTGTCATCAACCAAGACAAGGCTGGCCGTGGGTTCGAGATCACCGGCACCGTGGAAACCGGTTCGACCGTTTGGGTGGTGATTGACGGGGTGCGCCGTCAGGCTGAGGTGGACGAGGAAACCGGCGAATGGGTCGCGACCTTCGAATCCGGTGCGCTGGACGGGCATCAGGGCGAAGTGGATATGGTGGTCGAGGTTGAGGATGGCGTCGGCAATCTGGAAACCATCCCGAGCCGCGTTTTGATCGACACAGTGGTCGACAATCTGGCCAGCGACGGATCGCCGGAAACCGTCAACGGTTTCGTTGGTCTTGATGCGGCCAGCGACGGTATGGAACTGGCCGGCACAGCCGAGCCGGGATCGGCCATCGAGGTGCTGCTGTTCAACGAGACCTATGAAGCCGTGGCCGATGCCGATGGCAACTGGTCGCTGATCGTGCCGAGCGGCGATATTCCAGCCACCGAAGGCACGGTGCAATACACCGTTCAGGCCACGGATATCTATGGCAACGTCGATACCACGGACGGCAGCGTGACCTTGGATATGGTGGCCCCGGATCAGCCCGATATTGTGGGATATTTCCGCGAAGGCGGGGGCTATCGTTACGTGACCACAATGACCGGCGAAGATGATGTGACTATCCATCAGGTCGAGGGCGGCAGTATCAGTGAATTGTCGATCCATGACGATGTCAGCACCTTCACCGGGGAAACCGATCACTTCTTCCTGGATGATGCGGGGCAGGCGGCTTCGATCCCGGATGGGTCGCAGTTGATCGTGACCAACACCGATGATGCGGGCAACGCATCAAGCACCTATGTGGTGCTGGACGAGGTGACCACCTCGGTTGTGGACCTCTCGAATGGCAATCTGGGCGACTTCGAGATCGAAACCGTCGACCTGCGCTTTGGCGACCATTCGGAAATGACCATCACCGAAGAGCAGCTTCTGGCGCTGTCGGACAATACCGATACGCTGGTTGTGGAAGGTGGGGCCGATGACACGGTGACCATCCTCGGGGCGACCAAGGTGGATGGCGGGGCCGATGAGCCCGCAGGCTATGACATCTACACCTTGGGCGACGATGCCACCCTCGTGGTGGACGAAGATATCGACATCGTCACCTGATAAGGGTTACGGCGCGCGCCCAACGAGGTGCGCGCCGGTTTAAAAAGACAAGCTACCGATCAAGGGGCGGTCATGGGGCAGAGGTACAGATTTAGCGTCAGGGCAGTGGGTTTGATGGCCCTGCTTGGCGTGACCGGGTGTATGTCGACGGGCGGCGGCGGGGAAGTGTCGCGTTTCATGTCGAAAGACCCCGCGCCGAAGATGACCGCGGCCGAGAAAGAGGCCGCCGAGTCGCTCATCATTTCCGATTTGCAGGCCCGGCGCAGCGTTTTGGCCCCGGGCAGTTCTTATGCACAGGTTGCAGCACCCGTTCTGGAGGCCTATAGCCGCCCCGCCGAGGCGGAGTTGCGCAGCGCGCGGTTGCGGGCCAAGGCTGCGTCTAAGAACTGGTTGCCGCGGATCGGGCCGAACATCAGCCTGACCAGTCTGAGCGATATCGTGGCGCAGTTGGTCGTTGAACAGGTGCTCTTTGACAATGGCCGCAAGAAGGCCGAGCGCGCCTTTGCCAAGGCCGATGTGGAAGCGGCGGCGGTGACTCTGGCCGAGGATACCAATGAACGGGTCTTTACCGCGCTGACGCTGTACCTTGAGGCCTCGAAGGCGCGGGAGCGGCTAGGCATTGAGCGTGCGACGCTCAAGGACATGGAGCATTTCGAATGGGTGATGAACGAGCGCGTCAAGGGCGGTGTCTCGGATATGTCGGATTTGAATGTGCTGCGTCAGAAACTGGCGGAAATCCGGTCGACCCTTGCGGCACAACAAGAAGGTGAGGCGACCGCCTTGGCCGAGTTGAATGCCATGTCGGTGCGGCCATTGGATGATGTTTCGGGCCTGAGTGATCTGGCGGTTTCGGGCGCGGTGGCCAAACCCTTGTCGGTCTTGCAGGCCGAGGCCGAGAAAGAACGCGAGATTGCCAGCGCCAAGATGGAGCGCGCGGGGCTTTTGCCGGGGGTAAGCGCCGGTGGCACCTTGGGGGAGGGTGGCAGCGGGATTGGCGTGAACGTCAAATCCGATCAATTGCTGGGCCTTGGCACCCTGGACAGCATGAAGGCGCTGGACGTGGCGCGCGAGGCGGCAAATCGCCGGGTGGGGCAGGCCGAGGAAGACGCCAACCGCCGCCTGCGGCGTCTGGAGACCCGCCTGAGCGCGCTGTCGCGGCAGGTAAGCGAGGCCGGTGCGCTGGCGCAACAGGCCAAGGCCAATCTGGACCTTTTCCAGCGGCAGTACGATGCAGGCCAGCGGCAGGTGATGGATGTGGTGGGGGTTTATGAGACCTTCGCCGCACGGCAGGCCGCGCAGTTGGATTTGAAATACGAACTGGCCGAGACGCGGTTGCAGATTGCCCGCGAGAGGGGCCTTTTGGCGGACGGGAGTAGCATTTGACGAAATCCCCCGTCGCCTTGACCATCACCTCTGGCACCGGGCCGAAACTGCGCCCGGTGAACGACCCCAATGCGCCGGAGGCCGAGGCCCCGGCGCAAGTGCCGTTGCAATCCCGCTTTGGCGAGCGGGCGGTGGCGCGGGCGGAACTGGGCGCGACCTATGCCGCGGTGCTGGGCCAAGAGGTGATGCCGCGCGACATCCTTGAGGCGATGATGGCCAGCGAGCGCAACGATGATCAGCCGCAGCCCGAGGCCTTGGCCGAGGGGCTGGCCGCCGTTGGCCTGCTGACCGAGGTGGAAAGCGTCGCGCATTGCATGGCGGATCACTGGCCCGCCTTGGCGCAGATGACCAGCGGGCAATTCGTGCTGGTTTTGGCGCAGCAGGGGCAGGATATGGTGATCTATGACACCACCTGCACCGATAATCGCGCCTATGTGCCGCTTTCTGAGTTTGAGCCCTATTTCACAGGGATTTTGGTGCGGGCCGAGGCGCCGATACAGACGATTTCCAAGGTCCACACCGAGGAGGCCGCCCCGGCGCATTGGTTCTGGGGGCAGTTCGCGGGCTTCCGGCGGCAGATCGGTGAGATTGTTCTGGGGTCTTTCGTGGCGAACCTTCTGGCCGTCGCCGTGGCGCTATTTGCCTTGCAGGTCTATGACCGGGTGATCCCGCATCAATCGGAAGCGACGCTTTGGGTGCTGGCCGCCGGCGCGGGCCTTGCCCTGATGATGGAGGCCTTCCTGAAAATCGCCCGCTCGCGCCTGATGGATGGCGCGGGGCGGCAGATTGAATTGAACGTGCAGGGCCTTTTGATGAACCGGGTGCTTGGCATGCGCTCGGAGGCGGCGGGGCGCGCGCCCAGTCAGCTTTTTAGTTCCATGCGCGAGTTCGGCTCGGTCCGGGAGTTTTTCACCGCCTCGGCCATTGGCACGCTGGCCGATGTGCCCTTTATCTTTATCTTCCTGCTGCTGGTCGCTTCGATCGCCGGGAACCTGGTTTGGGTTTTGATATTGGGTGGGATCCTGATGGTGCTGCCGGGGTTCTTCTTGCAAAAGAAGATGATCCGCCTGACCCAAGAAATGCAGGGGGCAAGCGCCAAATCCTCGCGCCTGTTGCACGAGGCGATTTTTGAGCTTGATACCCTCAAGACCCAGCGCGCCGAGGATCGGTTTCGGCGGTTGTGGACCGAACTGACCACGCTTCAGGCGGTGAAATCCAGCGATCAGCGCAAGCTGGCCTCGACGCTGACGTTCTGGAGCCAAGCGGTACAACAGGCGACCTATATCACCGCGATCATCACCGGCACCTATCTGGTCTTTGCGGGCGAATTCACCGTGGGGTCGATCATCGCGGTCAGCATCCTGACCAGCCGCACGCTTGCCCCGCTGACGCAATTGTCGGGCACCATGGCGCGGTGGAGCAATGTGAAATCGGCGCTCAATGGTTTGGACACGATTGCCAATGCTGAACAGGACAGCGCCGAGGATCGCACGTACCTGCGGCGCGAGACCATCGACGGCGGGTTTGAGCTGCGCGAGGTGCAGTTTGGCTATGACGAAGGCGCGGCACCGGTTCTGGATATTCCCGCGCTGTCGCTGCAACCGGGGCAGAAGCTGGCCATTCTGGGGGCCAATGGCTCGGGTAAATCCACCTTCCTCAAGCTGCTCTCGGGGCTTTATGCGCCTGCCAAGGGCCGGGTCTTGCTGGATGGGGCCGATATGAACCAGATCGAGCCGCGCGATTTGCGGCGCTTGATCGGGTATCTGGGCCAAGATGTGCGCCTCTTTACCGGGACGCTGCGCGAGAACCTCAACCTGACGCTTCTGGAGCGCAACGACGACCGTCTGTTGCAGGCCTTGGATTTCGCCGGGTTGGGGCAATTTGTGAAAAGCCACCCCAAGGGGTTGGACCTCGAAATTCGCGATGGCGGGCAAGGGTTGAGCCAAGGACAGCGGCAATCCATCGGCTGGGCGCGGCTGTGGCTGCAAGACCCCAAGGTGTGCCTGCTGGATGAACCGACCGCAGCCTTGGACCAGACGCTTGAGAAGACGTTGGTCAGCCGCTTGGAAAACTGGCTGGAGGGACGGACGGCGGTGATTGCCACGCACCGGGTGCCGATCCTGCAACTGACCGACCGGACGATGATTTTGCAAAACGGGCGTCTGGCCGTGGATGGGCCGCGCGATCAGGTGCTGGCGCATCTGGCGCAGGGCGGGAACGGAGGGGCCTGAGATGTCTGCAAGCAGCACCAACCTTGCCGCGCAATTGAACGACCGGCTACGCGGGCCGAGCCTGACCATTTGGCTATGCGCCATTACCGTTTGGCTGTTCATCCTTTGGGCCGCTTTCGCTTGGGTGGATGAGATCGTGCGCGCGGAAGGCTCGTTCATCTCCTCCTCGCGCCCGCAGATCATCCAGAACCTTGAGGGCGGCATCCTGTCGGAACTCATGGTGCAGGAGGGCGATATCGTGCAGCGCGGTGATGTTCTGGCCCGGCTGCATGGCACGCAGTTCAAATCCTCGGTCGAGGATTTGCGCGACCAGATCACGGCCTTTGAGATTCGCCGTCTGCGGTTGGAGGCCGAATTGGCCGGGCAATATGATTTCACCGTGCCCGCCGATATGGCCCTGCGCAGCCCCGAGATGGTGGCCTCGGAAAAAGCCCTTTTGAAGGCGCGGCAGGAGGATTTCGTCAAGCGTAGCGAAGGCGCGAAGCAGGTGATGGAACAGGCGGCTGAGGAAATGCGCCTGCTGGAAAACCTGCTGAAGAAAAAGATCGTCGCCCTGATCGAAGTGACCCGCGCGCGCGGCGCCTATGCCGATGCCAAGACCCGTTACGATGAGATTGTCACGCAGACCGAGTTGGAGCGTGCCAAGGAATATTCCGAGACCTTGAAGGAATTGGGCACCCTCAAGCAGAACCTCAAATCCAGTCAGGATCAGTTGAACCGCACCGTGTTGGAAAGCCCGATGCGCGGGATCGTCAATAACCTCAATGTCACGACGATTGGCGGCGTGGTGCGCCCCGGTGAGCAGATTTTAGAGATCATTCCGCTGGATGAGGAATTGTTCGTCGAGGCCAAGGTGGCCCCGGAAAACATCGCCAATATCCGCAAGGGGCAAGAGGCGACGATCAAGCTCACGGCCTATGACTACACCATTTTTGGCTCGCTCAAGGGCGTGGTTGATCTGATCTCGGCCGATACCTTCGAGGATGAAAAGGCCCGCGAACCGGATGGCAACCCACATTACAAGGTGACGCTGCGGGTGGATACCGCGAACCTGACGCCCCGGCAGGCGCGGATCGAAATCCGCCCCGGCATGCAGGCGCAGGTGGAGTTGCACACCGGCGAAAAAACCGTGCTGCAATATCTTCTTAAACCGCTCTACAAAAGCCAAGAAGCTTTCCGCGAGCCGTGATTGAAGTGTTTCGCGAAATGCTGTGCTCCGCTCAAGCGCTGCACGCGTTCCGCCTTTCGCTGATGGCTCAGGTTAAAGGCGGAACGTTTCATTCCGGCCGTTTAAGGGTGAAGGTCTCGCGCACCACGGTGTAATCTTGATACCCCATCCGCGCCAACGGGCGGTATTTGCTTGGATCGAACAGGCCATCCGTCAGGCAATCGTCGCGCATGTGAACGCCTGTCACCTCGCCAAAGACCACGAAATTTGCCTCGCCCGGTAGGGTCACGATCTGGGTCAGTTTGCATTCCAGCGCGGCGGGGGCGGCCTCCACGCGCGAACAGGCGATGGTTTCGCACTCCGCTTTCTCAAGCCCGGCATCGGTGAACTCATCCACCTCGCGGCCCCACGGACCGGAGGTTTGGTTCATCGCATCTTGCAGGTCTTCGCCCAGGATATTGACGCAAAAGACGCCAGTGTCGCGGATATTGGCGACGCTGTCCTTGGTGCCGTCGCGGTCGGGCTTGGCCGAGGTCGAGGAAAACATCACCTGCGGCGGCACATAGGCCACGGCATTGAAGAACGAATAGGGCGCAAGGTTGTCTTGGCCATCCGCCCCGCGCGAGGAAATCCAGCCGATGGGCCGGGGGGCGACGATGGCGTTGAAGGGGTTATGGGGCAACCCGTGGCCCTGATCGGGGGTATAGAACATTGCGCGTCCCTCGTGGCTTTTACGGCTTTTGCCAGAGGTAACGCCGTGCTAGGCGCAATTCCAGTTTTATTCACAAGGGCTTCGCAGGCATCCCGTGTTTGATTTGCGGCCAGAAACAGATGACGACTGGTGGGAGGTCGAGGCGCTTTACGACCTCTGCTTTGCGCCGGGGCGTGAGGCGTTGTCGTCGTACCGGTTGCGTGATGACGTGCCGCCCGTCGCCGGGCTGAGCATGGTGGCACGCGACCCAGATGGCATTCTGGCCGGCGCGATCCGGTTCTGGCCGGTGCGGGTGGGCGAGGCGCGCGTGTTGCTTTTGGGGCCGGTGGCCGTGCACCCCACGCGGCAGGGCGAGGGGCTGGGTGGCGGGTTGATCCGCGAAAGTCTTTACGAAGCCAAGGCGCAGGGCTGGAAGCGGGTGCTTTTGGTGGGCGATGCGCCTTATTACGGGCGGTTCGGCTTTACCAAGCTGGAGGGCGTGCAAATGCCGCCGCCCACCAACCCGGAGCGGGTTTTGGGGCTGGAGCTGGAACCCGGCGCTTGGGCGGGTATTTCCGGGCTTGTGGAGCGTGCCGCTTGAAATCCGCTCTCCTTGGCCTGATCTATAGGGAGGCCAGGTATGGGGGTTTTCGTGGAAATCATCGAAAAACAGATAGATAGCGACGAGGTTGAGCGCCGCTTGCGCGCCTTGGCGCAGGTGCATTCGGGGGCCTCGAACGCCGGCATTCAGTTGCTCAACCTGATTGGCGGGCAGGCCGAAAGCCTGCTGGACCGCTTGCCGCCGCAGGTGCGCGGTCGTTTGGGTGAAGGCACGGAAAACGCCCTGAAAATCGCCATGGAGGCGGCGCATCGGTCGCGTGATGTGGTTGGCGAAAGCCCCGGCTGGATGACCCGAGCGGTGACCACGGCCATGGGGGCCGCAGGCGGCTTTGGCGGGTTGCCAAGCGCCATGGCGGAATTGCCGGTGACAACGACGGTGCTGTTGCGCGCCATTCAGGATGTCGCGGTTGAGCACGGGTTTTCCCCGCATGAACAAGGCGTTCGTCACGACTGCCTACAGGTTTTCGCGGCGGCAGGCCCCTTGGACCATGACGATGGGGCCGATCTGGCTTTCCTTAGCACGCGCATCGCGGTCACCGGGGCCAGTGTGCAGGCGGTGATCGCCCGCGTGGCCCCAAGGCTGGCCACGGTGCTGGGCCAGAAACTGGCGGCGCAGACGGTGCCGATCCTGGGCGCGGCCGCCGGGGCCGCCACGAATTACGCCTATACCAGTTATTATCAGAAGATGGCGCAGGTGCATTTCGGGCTGCGCCGTCTGGCGATTGACGCAGACCGCGATCACGCCGAACTGGTCGAAGAATTCCGCGCGCTTGTGATCCGTTCCCCCATCAAACGGGCCTGAGCGGGGACGCGTGGCCAAGCGTTTTCGAAAACGCTTGAAAGGGGTTTCGAAACCCCTTTTTCGCGCCCTTTGCAAAGGGCGCGGGGCAAGCATTTTCGAAAATGCTTGGCCAGTCTTGCGCCTCAATAGGCATGATCTTCGCCGTCGTAGGTTTTGAAACAGCCGGTGCTTTCAAGGCTGAGCTCGTCGAACCGCTCAATCAAGCCTGCGGCGGAGTCCTCAACCGTGATCGCCGCGGCCTCGCCGCCCATATCCGTCTTCACCCAGCCGGGGTGATAAATGCCCACGGCGATTCCCAAGGGAGCCAGATCCGTGGCAAGGTTCCGCCCGAGGTTCAGCGCGGCAGCCTTGGAGGAGCGGTAGATATAACTCCCGCCCGGGGCGCGGGTATGGCTGGCCATCTGGCTTGAGATGATGGCCAGTTTCGCGCCCGGATCCATTTGCAGGTTGGGCAGGAGCGATTGCACCGTCAGGAAGACACCGGTGACATTGGCGCCGAAGGTATCGGCCCACATTTCAGCGGGGTAGCCAGTGGCGAGGCTTTCGTGCTTGTCGAGGTAGACACCCGCATTGCAGATCAGCAGATCAATCGGCCTGCCGTCCAGTTCGCGCGCAAGAGCGGCTTGGCTGTCGGGGTTCGTCACGTCAAGCATGGCGAACTCTCCGCCGCTGCGCGAGGTACCTGTCACGTCATGGCCTGCGGCGGTGTAGCGTTTGTAGAGTTCGCGGCCGATGCCACGGTTCGCGCCCGTGATGACGATATGCATGTCGCTGGTCCTTTCCGCCTGATGCCAGTGGCGGCCATGCGGCCCTAGGACCGGCAGATTGTCAACCGGCGATCAGTTCGACTTGCGCCCCGGCACGAAGGGCAGGGGGGCCACCGGAACGCCATCTTCGATCAGTTTGCGGGCATCTTCGGGCTTGGCCTCGCCATAAATCGCCCGTTCGGGGGTGAGGCCGTCATGGATATCGCGCGCCTCGCGCACGAAATTCATGCCGACGTAATCGGCGTTGTCCTCGATTTGCTTGCGCAACTCGGTCATGGCCTGTTCGGCGGGATTGGCCGGGGTGCTGAGCGGGCCGGGCGCGTTTTGCGCCGGTGTCGCATCGGGGGCTTTCGCCTTGGATCGGCTGGCTTGCACGCGGGGGGCCATGATCGCCTTGTCCACCTGCGTAGAGCCGCATTGCGTACAAGCGACCATGCCCGCAGCCTTGAGCTTGTCGAAGGCGTCGGAAGATTGGAACCAACTGTCGAACCGGTGGTCGTTCTCGCATTTCAGGGTAAAGTGAATCATCCGCTAACCCGATAGAGCCATCGTGAGAGACTTATGTCTTTGTGTCGATTGATCAAGTGCCGATGTCATGCCTTGCGGGGCAATAGCATGGGGTCGAAATTACGCAGAATTTGCGCCAGTTCCGGCTCGGACACCCGTTGGGCGGCCTTTTTCGGACGCATCCATTTGCGTTTGCGCTGTCCAGCTTCGGGGAAATCCGAGGCCAGCGATTTGACCCGCACCGGGTAGACAAGCGCCACGCAGGGCAGGAATTGCTTGGGGCCCATCCATTTGCGATAGGAATAGAGGCCGAGGCAAAGGTCGATGGGTTTGCCGATCACGCCCGCCTCTTCCCAGGCTTCGGTCATGGCGCTTTGCGCCGGGGTCTTGCCATCCATCGGCCAGCCCTTGGGAATGATCCAGCGGCGCGAGGCGCGGCTGGTGATCATCAGGATTTCGGGTTTGTTCTTGTTCATCCGAAAGCACAGCGCAGCAAACTGCGTGCGCACATCGCTTTTATGCCCGGCACGAAGGGAGATCGGTAATTGTTTAATCGTATGAAGCGTCATCTGGGCCTTTCCCTTGCGCTTCTCTGCTCGAAACATGACCAATTATACTAGATGTCGTGGGTCGATACCAGAATTTTTGACCGAGCATAATTCCGAGTAAAAGAATCAGAATTGACATTTCTTACTGAATTAGTCATGAATTGGACATTGCCCAGCCAACCACTGCGGTCAGCCCGGCGCAGCCTGTGACAGCAACGGGAGACAGCCGATGAGACAGCAGATTTCTTCATCTTATCCTCTCGCTTCGGCGACAGTGCCGAAACGTGAGGGTCTTTTGCAGGAGGCCATCGCCGGCCACTGGCCCGGTGAAACCTGGCTTGAGAAGGTTCTGGACCGGATGGAGGTGCGGCAATGATTCGGGCGCAAAGCAAATCCGAGCCCGAGTTGAGGCCTGACCCCAAATGCCACGATGCCCGCAGCCTGACCATGGGCGGGGCCACGGCGACCATCGTTTTGGATGGCAAGCTCTATACCCTGCGCATTACGCGGGCAGGCAAGCTGATTCTGACAAAGTGACGGTGTTGCAGGCGGCTGAGACAGGTTCGGCGACAATATGCGCCGGGTCGATGTATCCCTGGAAAATCAAAGGATGAAAAGATGATCACAGGATCGACGATACCCGCAACCTCGCGCGTTGCGGTGACGGTTTTTGCGATTGCGCTTGGTGGTGCTCTTGGCGCGCAGGCAAGTGGTGTGGACCATTACGAAGGCGAGCCGTCGGAAACTCTGGAGCAGGCGGTCGAGAATTTCACCACCTATAACGCCAAGCTGACCGAGGTTCTGGAGCGCGATCCGCTGAGCATGGCGGATATCCAGGAGGTGCATGAATACACCTACACGCTGGAGCGCGCCTTGGCGAAGATGCAAGACGAGCTTGGTGATCTGGCGGTGACGCTTGAAGAGGTGCATCAGGCCTCGGAAGGGGAAGATGCGGAGGCCCTACGTGTCGTATCGCAACGCTATCTTCGCGCCGCCGCTCCTCTTGAGTGATCGGTTGGATTGGGGCCGTGCCACCACAGGGCATGGCCCCTGCGCCGTTATGCCGTAGAGTTTTACTCGGGAATGGCTGGAATGCCCGGCGCTTTTGTGGCAGCCATGGCCGGAGCATAATTCTTCTGACGGCACCGGTACATGTCTGAACGCCTTTTACATCGCTTGGCCTGGATCGTGGTGATCCTTTGCGCGGCGCCTATACTGGCGGCGGGCCTTGCCGCGCTGACGGGCGATTGGCAGACGTGGAGCGATGTGCTTGGCCCGGTTCTGCCACGTTATGCGGGGGCGACGCTGGCCCTGGTGGCGATCGTTGGCGTGTCGACCGCGGTGGTGGGCAGTATCACCGCGTGGCTGGTGACGGTCTACCGGTTTCCCGGTGTCCGGCTTCTGGAAGTGGCGCTGGCGCTGCCGCTGGCCTTTCCGGCCTATGTTCTGGCCTATGCCTATACCCATCTGCTGGACCATCCCGGCCCGGTGCAGACGCTTTTGCGCGAGGTGACGGGCTGGGGCCCGCGCGATTATTGGTTTCCCGAGATTCGCAGCCTTGGCGGCGCGGCCCTGATGCTGACCATCGTGCTTTATCCTTATGTCTATCTGCTGGCGCGGGCCTCGTTCAAACAGCAATCCTCGAATGCCTTTCTGGTGGCGCGGACACTGGGCCGGTCGCCCATCCGGGCCTTCTGGCGGGTGGCGCTGCCGATGGCGCGGCCCGCGATTGCCGGGGGGGCGCTTCTGGCGGTGATGGAGACCATCGCGGATTACGGCACGGTGGCCTTCTTCAACGTTCAGACCTTCGCCACCGGCATCTATCAGGCATGGTTTTCGATGGGCGACCGCGGCGCGGCGGCGCAATTGTCGCTGTGCCTTCTGACCTTCGCGCTTTTGCTGGCGGGGTTGGAGCGGGCGCAGCGTGGGCGCGCGCGCACCGCTGGGCGCGGCGCGCGGTTCGAGACCATGGAAAAACCGCGGCTCAAGGGGGCGTCGGGCTGGATCGCCATGCTGATTTGCCTTTTGCCGGTGCTATTGGGCTTTGTGATTCCGGTCGTGATGCTCGGCGTCATGGCCTATGGCTCGGGCCAGAGCCTTTTGTCGGCGCGCTATCTTGGGTTCATGCAGAATTCGGTCACCGTGGCGGCGGTGGCCTCGGTTCTGACGGTCATCGGTGCGGTTCTGATCGGGTTCCGAGCACGCACCAACCCGGGGCGCCGCTCCAAGGCCATGGTGATCGCCGCCGGGCTTGGCTACGCGGTGCCGGGCGGGGTGATCGCGGTGGGGCTGATGGTGCCGATGGCGGCGTTGGACAACCTGATCGACGACATCATGGAGGCCGCCTTCGGTATCGACACCGGATTGCTGATCACCGGGTCGATCTGGCTTATGGTGGTGGCCTACATGGCGCGCTTCATGGCCGCCGCCCTCAATGCCTATGACAGCGGCATGGCGACGGTGCCGGCACATTACGACGCGATAGGCCGGTCGCTGGGACAACCGGGACCGAAACTCTTGTGGCGGGTGCATTTGCCCGTGGCCCGCACCAGCGTCTTGACCGCGCTGTTGATCGTTTTCGTCGATGTGATGAAGGAACTGCCCGCCACGCTGATCCTGCACCCCTTCAACTTCCAGACACTGGCGGTACAGGCGCATAGGCTGGCCTCGGATGAGCGGCTGTCACAGGCGGCGGTCCCTTCGCTGGTGCTGGTGGGCTTTGGCCTGATCCCGGTGGCCCTGTTGTGCCGCACTCTGGGACGCGACAACAGCACGGGCAAGCGCAGCGCCAAGATGGGCACGGCCATCCACGCTGGGTAACGCCCGTTTTCTTCTGTTCAAAAATATCCTGGGGGAGTCGCCCGCAGGGCGGCGGGGGCAAAGCCCCCAACCGTCGCTCAGCAGGCCTTGCGGCCTTTCTCGCGAAGAGGCCCGACAGGGCCGAATGAGCGCTAGGCCCGGTCCAGCCAGCGACGACAGGCGCGGTCGACCCCGGCGTAAACCAGCAAGGTCATCACCGCGAGCGCGATGGTGGTTGCGAACATCAGGTCCACCTTCACCCGGCCAAGCGCCAGCAAGATCAGATACCCAAGGCCTTGCGAGGCGCCGACCCATTCGCTGATGATCACCCCGATGGGCGCATAGACGGCGGCCAGCCGCAGCCCCGAGGCCAGCCCCGGCAGAGCGGCGGGGATGCGGATATGCCGCATCACGCGCCCGCGGCTGGCCCCCATCACGCGGGCCAAGTCCAGCCAGTTTTGTGGCGTACGCATCAGAGCGTCGAAGAAGGCCGATGTGACGGGAAAGTAGATGATCAGCAGTGCCATGATCACCTTGGGCCAGATGCCATATCCCAGCCAAAGGGTCAGGATCGGGGCCAGTACGAACACCGGGATCGCCTGTGAAAACACCATCATCGGACGCAAAAGGGCGGTGGCCAATGGCGAGGCCGCCAAACCGATGGCCGAGAGCGCGCCGAGGCCCGCGCCCAATGCAAGGCCCAAGAGAACTTCGGAGGCCGTGTACCATGTATGGTGCCATATCTGCCCACGCTGGGTGATCAGCGTTTCGGCCACGTCGTAAGGCCCCGGCAGGATATAGGAGGGCGGGGCGGCAAGGCTGACCACCGCCTGCCAGAGGAGGATGGCCAGAAGCGCCGATCCCGCGATTGACGCGCCGGGCGTTTTCCAAAGCCCACGCATCACGCCGCCCTCAGCAGTTGCGCCAAAAGCTCGGCTTGGGTGCGCAGGGTTTCGGGCGCGTCCACGGCACGGGGGATCGCACCGGGCGGAGGCGTCACATCACGCAGGCCGGTTTGCTCCATGACAACGATCTGGTGGCCAAGGCGCGCGGCCTCGCCGGGGTCATGGGTCACCATCAGCACCGTGCGTCCCTCCAACACCTTGCACGCCATATCCTGCATTTCCGCCCGCGTCTTGGCATCGAGTGCCGAAAAGGGTTCGTCCAGCAAAACGACGGGCCGGTCTTCCATCAGCGTGCGCGCCAGCGCCACCCGCTGGCGTTGCCCGCCGGACAAGGCGCCGGGGCGTTTATCTTGGTGGTCCGAGAGGCCGACGCGCGCCAGCACGTCGCGCGCGTGGGTTTTGTCCGGGGTCTCGCCGCGCAGGCGCGCGCCCAGCAGGGTGTTTTCCAGAACCGACAACCACGGCATCAGCAGATCACTTTGCGCCATCAGCGCGATGCGGCCCCGCAGGGGGTCGCCATCGGTCGTGGTGATACGGCCGTCGAATTGTGTCAGCTCATCCAGACCGGCCACCAGCCGCAACAGCGTGGTCTTGCCCACGCCGGACGGGCCAAGCAGGCAGGTCCATTGCCCGGCGGGCACCTCAAGGGTGAGGGGGCCGAACACGGGCGTGTCGCCGAAGGCCGCGCTGCCCGTAAGTGCCAGCCCCGGGGCAGTCATGCGGCCTCCAACCCCATGTCCCAGAAGCCCACCTCAAGGCGGGTCGCGGTGGTGAAACGGTGGCAGAGCGCGGGCCAGCGGGGGCTGTCCTGTGCTGTCGCGCCAAGCCGACGGGTGACGGCGGTGTCGATGAGTGCCCCCACATCGCGGCAGACCTGTTGATAGTCCTCTGCGGCATAGGTGGCGATCCAATCGGTGTAGGCGTCGGATCTGGCCTCGGCCTTCAGGCGCGCGCCAATCTCGCCATAGCCCATGACACACGGGGCGAGGGCGGCCAACAGATCCAGAAAGTCACCAGCGTGTCCGGCATCCAGCACATAGCGCGTATAGGCGATGTTCTGCGGCTTTTCCTCGGCCTCGAACAGGTCTGATTCAGTCAGGCCCAGATCGGCGCAGCTGCGAATGTGCAGCGCCATTTCATCGTTGATGAGCGCATTTACGGTGCCGGCAGCCAGGCGCATTTCATCGACCGTTTCCGCCTTGGTCACCGCCAAGGCCCAAGCGCGGGAGAAATGCACCAGGAACAGGTAATCCTGCACCATGTAGTCAAGGAAGGCCGCGCGCGGCAGGCTTCCGTCGCCCAAGCCCTGAACAAAGCGGTGCCGGGTGTAGGCGGGCCAGTGTTGGCCCGCCGCGTCGCGCCAAAGCGCGAAGGTTTGGCCGTAACCGGTCATTGCGCGGGGTCCGTGGCGATGTCGTCCACCGCTTGTGGCGCGTCAATCAGGCCAGCCTCGGCCAGAAAGGCGCTGAACTCCTTGTAGCGGCCGTGATCGAGTGCTGCGGGACGCAGCGCGAAACGCGGAATCGTGTCGTCCCATGCCATTTCATTCAATTCATCCTGAAGGTCGCTCGAGGTGCCCGAGAAAACCTCCCAAGATTTTTGCGGATGGTTGACGATGTATTGCGTGGCCTTTTCGGTGGCACGCAGGAAGCGGGCGATTTGGTCCATGTCGGCGGTTTCGGGATTGGCGACATAGATCAATTCGTCATAGGCGGGCACGCCCATCTCTTCGAGGTACATGCAGCGGCCCTCGACCTCTTCGAGTTGCATCTGGTTCAGCTCGAAATTGCGGTAGGCCCCGATCACGGCATCGACTTGGCCTGACATCAGCGAGGGCGAGAGCGACCAGTTGACGTTGATCAACTCGATATCGTCGAGGGTCAGTCCCGCATCGGTCAGCAGCGCCGACAAGAGCGCCTCTTCCACGCCCGCGACGGAAAAGCCGACCTTGCCGCCCTTGAGGTCGGCCACTGTTTCGACGGGGCCATCCTCCAACACCAGAAGGCAGTTGAGCGGCGAGGCCACCAATGTGCCAACCCGCTTGAGCGGCAGCCCCTCGGCCACTTGCAGGTGCAGTTGCGGCTGGTAGGAAATCGCCAGATCGGCCTTGCCTGCGGCGGCCATTTTCGGCGGTGCGGAGGGGTCGGCGGGGGCGATCACCTCGACCTCAAGGCCTTCTTCAGCGAAATAGCCGTTTTCCTGCGCCACGATGATCGGGCCGTGGTTGGGATTGACGAACCAATCCAAGACAAGGGTCATCTCGTCCTGTGCCATGGCGGGCAGAGCAGTGAGCAGGCTGGCGGCGAGGGTGAGTGCGGCTTTCATCGTGGCCTCCTTCTTGTGTCAAAGTCAGACGATGAAGGGGGGCGCAAAAAGGGGCTTTACCCCTTGTGTCTTGCTCCGTTCCCTCCGCCGGTACTGACCGGATCAGGTTCGGTGGGTTGGCGCGTAGCCTCTCAGCCCCTCAGTAACGGGGGCACCCCAACGGATACTCGTCACTTAGCAGCGCGTTCCGGCCCCGGCAAGGGCTGCGCGAAATCTGTTTTGGATTTTATATGTTGAGCGGATTTTAACCGGCCTTTGCCCAAGGTGAGCCACCCACGATGGAGAAAACGATGCACGGTTTGGTCAATCGCGCGGTGGAACGCTTTACCCGCGATACATATGGGCGCGAGATGTGGCTTGGGATCATGCAGCGGCTTGACCTCGGATTTGCCGAGTTTGAGGCCATGTTGTCCTATGACGATGAGATCACGCATGAAGTTCTGGGGGAACTCGCGGTTTCGCTGAACAAGCCCATGACCGAGGTGCTTGAGGATATCGGCACCTATCTTGTGTCGCATGGCAATCTTGAGGCGCTGCGACGGTTGCTGCGCTTCGGGGGGACGGATTTCGTCGAGTTCCTGCACTCTCTCGACGATTTGCCGGGGCGGGCGCAGCTTGCCGTGCCGGACTTGTCGCTGCCGACGCTGGAACTGGAGGATCACGCGCGGGATTACTACAGCCTGACGGTGGGCCCGATGGCCGGAGGGCGCATCGCCTTCGGCGCGGTGATGATAGGCTTGTTGCGGGCGATGGCCGATGACTATGGCGCGCTTGTTTTCCTGGATCACAAGGGCAAGCGCGGCAAGGTTGAAATCATCGAGGTGCGGTTGTTGGACGTGGCCTTTGCCAGTGGGCGAGCCTTTGATCTGGGGGCGGCATTGAGATGAGCGAGGGGCATGTGAACACCGCGCTTTACGCGCTTTTGGATACACTCTGCCCGATGCATGCGGTGCTCAATGCCACGGGGCATGTGGTGCATGCCGGGCCGACCTTTGAAAAACTATGTGGCGACACCGCGCCGGAGGGGCGCCGGTTCCTCGAACTGGTGGAATTGAAGCGCCCCAAGCTGGGCGCGGGCATGAAAGACCTGCGGCGCGCCGCAGGCGCGAAACTGCATCTCGAACTGCGCGCCGCGCCGCGCACCGCGCTCAAGGGGGTCTTGGTTGCCTTGCCCGACAGTGGCGCGATAGGGCCCAAAAACGGCGTGATCGTCAATCTGTCTTTCGGGATATCGGTGATGGATGCGGTACGTGACTTCTCCCTGACAAGTGCCGATTTCGCGGCCACCGACCTTGCCATCGAGATGCTGTACCTGATCGAGGCGAAATCGGCGGCAATGGAGGCCTCGCGCAAGCTGAACCTGCGGCTTCAAGGCGCCAAGATTGCCGCGGAGGAGCAGGCCTATACCGATACACTGACTGGCCTCAAAAACCGCCGCGCGATGCAGCCCGTGCTGGACCGGCTGATGGAGACCGAGCGCGATTTCGTGTTGATGAACCTTGATCTGGACTATTTCAAATCGGTCAACGATACGCTGGGCCACGCGGCGGGGGATCATGTGCTGCAACAGGTCGCGCGCCGAATGGTGAGCGAGACGCGCAGCGGGGATACGATCATCCGCACGGGCGGGGATGAGTTCGTCTTGATCTTTGCCGGGCTGACCGACCGCGACCGCGTGGCCGAGATTGCCGGACGGTTGATCGCGCGGCTGGAGCGGCCCATCCCCTTTGGCGATGAGGAATGTCGGATTTCCGCCAGCATCGGAGCGAGCCTGAGTTGCGATTATGCGCAGGTCGATCTCGACCAGATGATGCAGGACGCCGATTGCGCGCTATATGTGGCCAAGGATCAGGGCCGTGGACGGCATGTGACCTTTGACAAGATGATGCGTCTGGCCCGGGATATGAAAGGCCCGATCCCTCAAAACCGCGATGCGCGATAGGCCGCGATCGGAGTATTGGGGCGGACGCCTGTCAGGTGATCCGCCAAGACCTCGCCGGATTTCGGGGCCATCATCAGGCCATAGTGCGAATGGCCAAAGCAAAAGTGCAGCCCCTTGTGCCGCTCGGACGGGCCAAGCACCGGCAAGCTGTCGGGGAAGGACGGGCGGCGGCCCATCCAGAAACGCGTGTCTTCAACGTTGAGGTCGGGGAAAACCGACTTGGCCTGTCGCGCAAGAATGGCTTGCCGCCTTTGATCGGGGGGCGCATCGGCGCGACCGAACTCGGCCTGCCCGGCAATCCGCACGCCGCCTTCCATGCTCGAGGCGACGAATTTGCCGTCCATGTCCATGATCGAGTTCGCAAGGCTGATGCCCGGGTTCGCGCATTCGATGTGGTAGCCACGTTCGGCCATCAGCGGCAGCCGATATCCCAGCGGCCGAAGCAGGGCCGCCGACCATGCGCCCATGGCGATCACGACGTGTGGCGTGTCATAGGTTCGGTCGCGCCCGGCGATTGCCCAGCCGTCAGTCGTTGGCGTGAGCGCGCGCACCTCGTCGCAGATGATCCGGGCACCCATCGCCCGGGCCTTCTCGGCCAAGACCTGCCCCATGCGCCCGGGATTGATGCAGCGTGCCTGCGCCCCGATGGTGATGCCGGCGCGGTAGACCGGTCCGATGGCGGGTTCCAATCGCTTGAGGGCGGCGTGGTCCACCACATCCATGGGCGCGCCTTTCTCGGCGCGAATACGGTAGCCAAGGCTTTCGAAGGCATCGCGCGCCGCGGCGTCATCGCGAAAGGCGTGAATGTAATGGCTGTCCCGGATCAGGGCCTCGTGGCCTGTCCCCGAAAGATGGCGGCGGTACAGGTCAACCGACGGGGCACACAGGTGGTCCATCGCATCGGCCGCACCGCGCATTTTTTCTTCGGTGCCGAAAGACAAAAGGCGCAGGCCCCACGGGATCATTCGGGGCCAGGTGTCGGCGCGCACTGCAAGTGGTTTGTTGCGCGACAAAAGCATCCCCGGCAAGGCCCGCCACAGGCCCGGGGCAGATTGCGGGATGATCGACCACGGCGAGATCACCCCGGCGTTGCCGAAGGATGTTTCCTGCCCCGGCTCACCCCGGTCGATCAGGCGCACCCGCTGCCCACGTTCAAGCAAAGAGAGCGCGGCGCAGATACCGACGATACCGGCGCCCAGAATGGTCACGTCATCTGCCACGGGGCTAGCCCGTCGCGGGTGCCGCACGGCGGCGGGCGATGACCTGGCTCAGGATCACCGGCGAGGCGATCACCAAGGCCACCAAATCGGCCTGCAAGGAGGGCGCGATAAAGATCAACCCCGAGATCGCCAGAAGCCACCGCGACAGCGCCCCCATCGGCGCCAGCCAGTAGCCGACCACCGCCGCCGAGAGCGAGATCACCCCGACGATGCAGCTTGTGGCGGTATAGCTGAACTCCCACAAATCAAAGCCGGTTTCCGACACGAACAGCAGCACCGGCGCATAGACGAAGGCCATCGGCGCCAGCACCTTGCCCAGGCCAAGCGTGAAGGCGGAAATCCCGGTCCGGAAGGGGTTCGAGTTGGCAATCGCCGAGGCCGCATAGGCAGAGGTGCAGACCGGCGGCGTGATCTCTGCCACCACGCCATAGTAAAGCACGAACATGTGGCTCGCGATGGGCGGGATGCCCAGTTGCGCCAGCGCCGGTTGGGCGACCGAGACCAGCATGATGTAAAGCGCCGTGGTCGGGATGCCCGCGCCCATCAGGATACAGGCCAGCGCAATGAAGACGAGGCTGATAAAGAGCGTCAGGTCCGAGATCGAGAACAGCTCGAAGGTGCCATAGGTGAACAGCCAATGCAGGTCCGTGCCAAGGGCGGTCGCCGCTTGCGTCACCATGAAGCCGATGCGGAAACCCACGCCGGTCGTATTGATCACCCCGATCACGATGCCGACGGCGGCCGAGGCCGCACCGACGGCGAGGGCGTATTTCACGCCGGTCTCGAAGGTATCGGCCATCTCGCCCAAGGTGATGCGGCGTTGCGGGTTGAAACAGGCAATGACGCTGCCCGCGATCAGCATGAGCGACATCGACAAATCAAACCCGCCGCCCATGTATTTCCAGATCACGAAAGCGATGAAACCCATGGCATAGATCAGGCTCAATGGCTCTTTGATCCGGCTCATCCCCGCGATCAGCGACAGGGAAATGCCACAGAAGGCCGACATGAAAGGCGTGTAGCCCGAAAACAGCACCAAAAGCAGGCCGATCAGCGGCACGATATTGGCCCAGCCATCGCGCCAGACGGCGGCGAATTGCGGCAGCTTGTCCTTGGCCAACCCTTGCAGGTTCAACCGCCGCGCCATCAGGTGGACAACGGCAAACACGCCCACGTAGTGCAGCAGTGCCGGGAAGATCGCCGCAATGACGATGGTGGTATAGGGCAGCTCCAGAAACTCGGCCATGATGAAGGCCGCCGCCCCCATGATCGGTGGGGTGATCTGGCCGCCGGCCGAGGCCGCAGCCTCGACCCCGCCGGCGAAATGGCCGGGGTATCCCAGCCGCTTCATGTTGGGGATGGTCAGGGCACCCGTCGAGACGGTGTTGGCCACCGAAGAGCCCGAGATCGTGCCGAAAAAGGCCGAGGACACAACCGAGACCTTGGCCGGCCCGCCGGTATAGCGGCCTGCAAGGATCGTCGCGTTGTCGATGAAAAGCTGGCCCAGCCCGGTGCGCTGGGCAATCACGCCAAAGAGAACGAAGTGGAAAACGATGGTCGAGACCACCCAAAGCGTGACGCCAAAGATGCCTTCCTGCGGGAAATACATCGACGAGACGAAGGTTCTGAACTTCACGCCCGGATGCTGAAGGATGCCGGGAAAGATCGGCCCGAAAAGGGCATAGCACATAAAGAGGCAGATGATCAGCGGCAGCACCCAGCCCAGCGTGCGGCGCGCGATGTCCAGCACCAGCACGATCAGGATACAGCCAAAGACCATGTCGTAATTGTTCGGGTTGCCCATGCGGAAGGTCTGTTCCTCGATCCCGAGAAACTCGATCCCGCGCCATGCAAGGCCCAGATAGAGGGCTGAGGCCACGCCAAGAACCATGGCGATGATATCGAGGACCGGAACACCGCCAATTCGTAGTCCCCCGGTTTTCAGATCAAAGGCCGAGGAGGTTTTGAACAGCGGGAAGAAGGCATAGGTCAGGATAAAGAGCCCCGACAGGTGCCAGCCCATGTGCCAGAAATCGGGCGGCAGGGCAAAGCCCGCCGTAAGGTAGTGATAGACCGCAAAGGCCAAGGCGACATAGCGCAGGAAGGCGGCAAAGCCGGGGGCCACGGTGCGCGTGGCGGCACCTTCGTCATACTTGCGTTCGATATCCTTGAGGTCGTCGGCGCTCAGGTCGCTTGACGCCTCGTTCTGTCCCTCGGCCATGGTGCCCCCCGTATTTTTGTTTTGCCGGATGCAAAAGGGGGCGGCGACGGGGCCGCCCCCTTGGCTGTCTCAAAGCGGCGCCGGATTACTCCAGCAGGCCCGCTTCCTTGTAGAACCTTTCGGCGCCCGGATGCAGCGGCACGCCCAGAGCCATCACACCGTCCAGCGCGGTGTCGGGCGTGATTTGCTTGCCCTTGGCATGACCATTGTCCAGCAGCTTGCGGGTGTTGTCGTTCCACAGCGCCTTGGTGATGCCATAGACCAGTTCCTCGTCGAGATCCGAGGACACGTTCAACAGCGCCGAAACGGCGGGGGTTTTCACCTCGTAATCAATGCCTTCATAGACACCGGCCGGGATCGACGAGGGGATATAGGCGGGCACCGCCTCGTTGATGATGGCAAGGTCTTCGTCCGAGAAGCTGTGCAATTCCATCCCCTTGGTGGTGGCCAGTTGCACCATGGCGGAAACCGGCCAGCCCGCGGCGTAGAAATAGGCGTCAAGCTGACCATCGGCGAGGCGTTCGGCAGATTGCGAGTTGTTCAATTCGGCCTCTTCGATGTTGTCGCGGGTGATGCCCCATTTCTCAAGCATCTGAAGCACGGCCACCTGCGTGCCCGATCCGGCCTGTGCGATGCCCACGCGCTTGCCTTCCAAGTCGGCAAGGCTGTCGATGCTTTGCCCCTTGGGCAGCACAAGGTGCAGGTCTTCGGGATAAAGGTTGGCGACGATCCGCAGCTTTTCATGCGGCTTGCCCTCGAACTTGCCGCTGCCCATGTACATCGAACGGGTCACGTCGGCGGCGGCCATGCCGGCCTCAAGCTCGCCGTTTTGCACGGCGGTGTTGTTGAAGACCGAGGCGGTGGTCGATTGCGCGATGGCGATCAGGCCCGGCACACCGCATTGCCCGCCTTCGTCACAGGGACGCGAGCCGGGAGGGGCGGAAATACCGTTGGCGATGGTGCCGCCGATGGGGAAATAGGTGCCCCCGGCGCTGCCGGTTCCGATTCGGAAAAAGGTCGGCTCTTGAGCAAGCGCGGTGCCTGCCCCAAGGCTCAGCGCAAGCGCCGCACCAGTTATTTTCTTGAGTAATGTCATATGGATAACTCCCCGTTTTTGGTGGTTGAACCGTGGCGTTTCTCGCCACTTGCCCTTGAGCGTAACAGAGGAATAGATTTACACAAATTTGAATAACTTTTATTATTCATAGGTTTCTTAATGGAATTGCCATGAATCTTACGCAACTCTCGGCCTTTCGCGCGGTGATGACCTCGGCCTCGCTGTCGGATGCGGCGCGCAAGCTGGGCCGGACGCAGCCCGCGGTCAGTCTTGCGATACGCTCGCTGGAAGACACGCTTGGCATGAAGCTGTTCGAGCGGCGAGGCCGACAGTTGGTGCCGGTCCCCGAAGCGCAATACCTTCTGGTCGAGGCCGAGCGGGTGCTGGACCGTCTCAACACGGTGTCGCGCACCATGAAAAGCCTTGCCGCCGGGCGTGCGGGGTCCTTGCGCGTCTCGGCCATGCCGGGGCCGTCGTCCTTCCTGTTTCCGCGCTTCGTCGCCGATTGGCTGGGCGACAGCGGGGAGTTTGATGTGAGCATCACCTCGCGCAGTTCGATGCAGATCGAGGAATTGGTGCGCACGCAAAGCATTGATTTCGGGTTTTGCGACGCGCCGACCGCCACGGGGCGCGACGCGCAGTACCACACCGAGCAGATCACTGCGGAAAGTTTCGTGGCGCTTCCCGCGTCGCATGAACTGGCCGGGTGCTCTGAGCTTGCATTGGAGGATCTGGCAGGCCGGCCATTGGGCGCGCTGCAAGCGGGCCATGCCCACCGCGAGCGCATTGTCGAGCGGTTTCAGCGCGAAGGCTTGCCGCTTGCCGTATCCGTTGAAAGCCAGACCTTTTCGCCGCTTCTGCACTTTGTGCGCACCGGGCGGTGCCTTGCGATCGTCGGGCCCTTGGCCGTGGTTTCGGAGCGGATCACCCAAAATCTCAAAGGCGAGGTGGTGTTTCGGCCCTTGAAGGACGCCCCGCGCTATGAATATGCGATCCTGACCCCGATGTTGCGGCCCCTTAGCCAAGTGGCGCTGGCGCTCAAATCCGCTTGGCGGTCGGCCCTGATGACGCATCTCGAAGACATCGGATCACGTCCGAAAATCGAAAATCGCGGGGCGGGGCCACATTAGGGCATCGGAACCGCTGGCGGCTCCTGACCCGAGGCACAGTTCAACAAGAAGGTCAGCAGCTTGTTGGTGTCGATAGGTTTATGGATCAGGGTAAAGCCCCGGCTGCCACAGGTTTCGGCCAATTCAATGGAGCGATCCGCCGAAATGATACAGACGGGCAGGGGGCCGAACTCGGCGCTGATATGGCTGGCCGCATCGGTGCCAAGGCGGGCATTGTCCAACTGGTAGTCGGCGATGATGACATCGGGGGCGACACCGATTTCGCGCAACAGCGTGCTGGCCTCGTGCTCGTTTTTGCAGTCGAGAACCTGAATGCCCCATGTCTCAAGCATCATCGTCAATGCGGCGCGCATGCTGTCTTCGTTTTCCACCACCAACGCGATCAGGCTTTGCAGGTCCCGGTCCCTGGCGCTTGTCTGGGTTTCAAGGCCGGTGCTGATCGGGCCGGTGGTGCGGGCCAGCGGAACCTGAACAGAAAAGACCGAGCCGCGCCCGCTTTCCGAGCGCAGGTCCAGCGAGTGGTCCAGAAGTGTGCAGGCGCGCTCGACTATGGCAAGGCCAAGGCCCATGCCTTCGGCCGCACTGGCGGCGGCTTCCAGACGTTGAAACTCCTGGAAAATGGTTTCGCGTGCCGCTTCGGGGATGCCGGGGCCGGTATCCCATACCTCGATGGCCAGATGATCGCCCCGGCGGCGCGTGCCGATGAGGACCCGACCTTCATCGGTATAGCGGATCGCGTTCGAGATCAGGTTTTGCAGAATGCGCCGCAGATAGGTCGGATCGCTTTGCACAAGCGCCGCACTGGGGAGGATGCGCAAATCCAGACCCTTGGCTTGTGCGGCGGGGCCGAAGGCATCGCCCAGTTGCGAGAGCATCGGGCCAAGAGGCACGGCCGAGATGTGAACCGAGGCCCGGCCGGAATCCAGCTTCGAGATATCCAGCAGAGCTTCGAGAATATGTTCGACGCTACCCAATGCGCTGCTCGCCTTGGTGGCCACGCTGCGGGCGGTTTCGGATTCGGCGTTGCTTCCAAGGGTGGCGACGTAAAGTTTGGCCGCCGAGAGCGGTTGCAGCAGGTCGTGGCTGGCCGCCGCGACAAAGCGCGACTTGGTGGCATTGGCGCGTTCGGCATCCTTGAGGGCGTCGGCCAGTTCCTCGGTACGGTCGGCGACCCGCTGTTCGAGTTGTTCCTTGGCTTCGATGATCGCCTGCGCCGCCTGTCGTTCGGCGGTGACATCGGTAAAGGAAATCACGAAACCACGGTCCGGCATTTCCTGCGCAAAAACCGACAGGATATGCGAGCGGCCCCGGTGAATCTCGAAGCTGAGCGGTGGGCGCGCGCCTTCGCTGCCCACCCAGGCTTCGATGTCCTCGGCGCTCATCCCGTCGGTGAAGGTGATATCCGCACGGAACCGATTGAGGAGCGTGCCAAATTGCGCCCCCATCTGGAAACGGGCGGCGGGCAGGGCCAAAAGTTCGCTCGCGCGTTTGTTCCACCCCACCAGCCGCAGCTTGCTGTCGAAGATGCAAAGCCCTTGGTCGATATGCTCCAGCGTGGCGCGGATCAGGCGGGCCTGATCGTCGAGGACACGGTCGCGCTCCTGCCGTTCCATGCGCATGATATCTGTCACATCGGTCTGCAAGATCACCGTGCCACCATCCGGCGTGCGGTGTTCCGAAACCTGCACCCAGCGGTTCCAGATCATGCGCACATTGAAGATCACATGCTCGTCCGAATGCCGCGCCATGCGCCGTTGCGACCATTCTTGCGGCGTTTCCGTTTCCGGCAGGGACAGGTGCTTGGATTGGCTAACCAATTCGACATACTGCGTGAAGGTCAGCCCGGGAACCAGCGCGCTGCGGATGTCGGGCATGTGCATGCCGAAACGGCTGTTGCACATGACAAGCTCTTCATCGGCATTGAACAGGGCAAAGCCCTCCTGCACCGTCTCGATCGCATTGGCGAGGTTCGAGCGCGCGGCCTCGGTCTCGCGGTTGGCTTGGGCCAGTCGCGCGTTCGACTCGTTCAAAAGGTCAAGCGCACGTTCCAGTTCAAGCGTCCGCGCGCGCACCTCCTGTTCCAGCATCGCGGCGCGTTGAAACTGCGCATAGGCCGCGCCCGAGGCATCGGTGGATTCCTCGACCCGCCGCATGAGCGACTCGGCGATCTTGAGCAGCTTCTCGTTCTGCCGCTCTAGCGGATCGTTGGGATCAATCAGCGATGGTGTCATGCGCTTTTTCATCCTCGGGCGGGTAGATCGCCACGCCTGTCAGGGTCTGGTTGACGTGGATCGAATTGAATTGCTCGCCATAGGTGGAAAAGCCCACCACGCGGTTATTGGCAAGAATATCGGACAGCGCCACGGTCATTTGTTTTTCCTGCGCTTCCATGCGGCGCAGGATGCAATCGCAACCAAGGATCGTGTCCGGCGTTGCAGATTTGGTGAGGGCGGTCATTTCCTGTTCAAGGTGGTCGACCATGTTGCGCGGCTCGGCCAATGTCAAAACAAGCCCTTCGTCGATCGCCGAGAAAAACACCAGATCGCCATTGTCGGCCACCTGTTGGATGGCGCGGACGTGGTGCTGTCCGCCGATTTGCACCACCACCGGATGCGCGGCGAAGGTGAAGGTGGTCAGTTGCTCGGGGTCCTTGCCCAGAATACGGGCATATTCGCGGGCCGCCGGTTCGGCGTTGATCTCACGCACGATGCGGCGGCCGGGGTCGGCATCGGTGACGACCATGCGCTGCGATGAGGGAACAAGATGGTCGGATTTGAACACCTTGATCGGGCAGCGCGTGCGCACCTGCGTCAGGATCGCGGCGTTTTCATATGCCTGCCCCGCATAAAGCACATATGTATGTTCAAACCGCGTGCCATCGCCCGCCGAGCCGCCGAACAAGGGCACCGGACCAAGGCCAACGGCCAGTTCCGAGGTCAGGGCATCTTCCTTGGTCGATAGCCCGTCGATCATGAGAAAGGTAAATTCATGATGCCAGTCGGGAACGTCGTCCATCATGGCGTTGCGGTTGCGGATCATCTCGTCGATCAGGTCTTGCGCATCGAACCTGTCCAAATTCGGGACCAACCGTGTTTTTGCCCGGAAATGCGACTTGGGCAGGCCCATGGCGACGATCTGATCTTCGGTATAGCCTGCGCCTGTCAATTCCCCGGCGGTGGTGCAGCCGACCACCGGTGTCGGGGCAAAACCCGCCGCGGCCTGGGCGATGACCTCTGCCGCATTGGCGCTTGAGGTGACAAAGAGGATGATCAGGGCCATGGGGTCATCGCCCATCGCCCGCAACAATTCGCCCGCCCAGTCGGCGGTGTCATAAGAAACGCAAGCTGTCCGGACAATGCCGGGGACACGACCGCAGGTCGCGTTCAGGCCAATTGCCTGCTCCATCGTGCTCCCTCCCTAAAAGCGCGACGAATGTTTACCCTGCCAAGTCAGCCCTGTTCTTGCAAGACATTGGCGAAAGATGCCTGTTTCGCGATCAGCACCGCCTGCGTACGGCTTTGCACGCCCAGCTTGCGCATGATCGCGGTGACATGCGCCTTCACGGTGGTTTCGGCGATCGACAGGTCGTAGGCGATTTGCTTGTTCAGCTTGCCCTCGCATATCAGTTGCAGGATGCGCGCCTGTTGATTGGTCAGCGTCGCAAGCCGGCTGATGGCGTCATCTGCGCCGTCATCTTCCATCAAAACGCAACCTTCGGGCAGGAACGTCTCTCCGCGGCGCAGGGCGTCAAAGGCGGTGCGGAAGACCTCGCGTTGGCTGTGTTTGGGAACATATCCGGCCGCCCCGGCGCGGATCACCTGGCTGACAACCCGGTTGTCGGCCAGCGACGAGACCACGATGATCGGTGCATTGGCCTTGGCCTTGAGCCGGATCAACCCGTCCAGGCCATCCACATCGGGCAGGTTCAGGTCCAGCATTACCGCGTCGGGTTGCAGCCCGTCATCGAGAAGCTGCATCGCTTTTTCCAGACGGTCGGCAGTGTGAACATCACCGATACGCACCACGGTTTGCAGCGTCATCGACAAGGCATCGCAAAACAATGGATGATCGTCTACGATCAAGACGGTGTGGAAATCGCACCCCTTTGGAATCTGTGCAAGCATGGTCTGCGGCCTTTTGTTGTTTTGTGCCAGCCTTCAAAGCAAGCCTAGCAAGCCGGACTGCCCCCGCCTAGTGGCCGAAAGTCGTAGAGGTAGCGCAAAAGGAAAGCCCCGCCGGAGCGGCGGGGCTTTGCAATCTGCGTGACGCGGATCAGTTGGCCGAGGCCAGCTCCTTGGGCAGTTTGAAGGTCCAGAGCAAGCCACCTTGGTTGAGGTAGTTCACCTTTTTGGCCACTTCGCCACCCCAGAGCGGCACAGCACCGCCCCAGCCCGAGATGACCGAGACATATTGCTCACCATCCTGTTCCCATGTCACAGGCTGACCCACGATGCCCGAGCCGGTCTGGAACGACCACAGCTTCTCGCCGGTCTCGTCATCCAGCGCGATGAACTCGCCCTCGGGCGTGCCAAAGAACACAAGGCCGCCTGCCGTGGTCATGACGCCCGACCAAAGCGGCGCGTCGTTCTTGTATTCCCACTTCCATTCGCCGGTGTCGGGGTCGATCGCTTTGAGGCTGCCGATATGGTCTTCATACATCGGCTTGATGGTAAAGCCCGAGCCCAGATAGGCGGCACCCTTCTTGTAGGTGATCGGCTCGTTCCAGATATCCATGCCCCATTCGTTCGAAGGTACATAGAAATTGCCGGTGCGCTGCGAATAGGCCATCGGCATCCAGTTCTTGCCACCAAGGAAACCGGGGGCCGAGAAGACAACCTCACCCTTCTTGCCATCGGCGGCCTCCGCCGGGTCGCCGGGGCGGTTGTCCTCGGCAAAGATCGGGCGGCCGGTCTCGTCGATGCCTTCGGCCCAGGTGATATCCTTCACGAAGGGCGCGGCACTGACGAAGGCCCCGTCTTCACGGTTCAGCACATAGAAATAGCCGTTCCGGTCGGCGGTGGCGTAGCGCTTGTTGCCCTCGCGGTCCTCATAGGCCACGACCTCGTTCACGCCGTCATAGTCCCAGCCTTCGCGCGGGGTGGTTTGGAAGTGCCACTTGATCTCACCGGTCTCAGGGTCGATGCCCAGACGCGAGGCGGCGTAAAGGTTGTCGCCCATGCCATCGTCGCTGGGTTTGCCCGCACCGCGCAGGTGGCTGTTCCAAGGCGCCGGGTTACCGGTACCAAAGACCAGCGTATCGGTTTCGGCGTCGTAAGAGCCGCCCAACCACGTGGCCCCGCCACCGGTTTTCCACATATCGCCCGGCCATGTGGCATTCAGCGTGCCGGTCATGGTGCTTTCTTCGCCATTGAGCGTGCCCATGTGCCCTTCGATCACCGGGCGGGTCCAGACCATATCGCCGGTGTCGGCGTCGCGCGCCTGAACTTCACCCACGATCCCGAACTCACCGCCCGAGTTGCCGGTGACCACAAGGCCATCCACGATCAAAGGCGCGGCGGTATAGGAATAGCCCGCCTTGTAATCGGCGATCTTGTCACGCCAGACCACATCGCCGGTTTTCAAATCCAGCGCCACGATCCGTGCATCGAGCGTGCCAAAGAAAATCTTGTCGCCATAGATCGCAGCACCACGGTTCACCACGTCACAGCAGGGCAGGATACCTTCGGGCAGGCGGGCATCGTATTGCCAGACTTCCTTGCCGGTTTTGAGGTCGATGGCATAGAGCCGCGAATACGAGCCGGTGATATACATCATCCCGTCGTAAATCAGCGGCTGGGTTTCCTGCCCGCGCTGCTTTTCGCCACCAAGGCTGAAGGCCCAGGCGGGCATCAGTTTGTCAACATTGTCTTTGTTCAGCGTGTCGAGCGGGCTGTAGCGTTGCAGGTGACGCCCCATGCCGTTGGTCACGATTTGATCCGTGATGGTCTGGTCATTGGCCAGATCTTCTTCGGTGACGTCCGCGTGGGCCGTGCTGGTGGCCAGCACCCCGGCCACGGCGGCCATGATAAACCGGTTCATAGGTGTCCTCCCTAGACTTTTGTCCTCTTAGCCCGAATCCCCGACGAGGCCGGAGCTATGGCTACGAGCGATTATTCAGGGCGTTGATGAACCGCGAAATTGAACAATGGTCGTAGGGCGGCATTCACCCTTTTCAAGGTACACTACGTGATATCGACCCAAGGAAAGGCTTTGGCCCATGCAGCGTAAACCTATGCGCGTGACGCGAATTTCACTTGCCATGACAATGGCTTACGCTGGTGCAGCCTGGGTGGCGATCACGCTTGGTTAAGGCATGAAAAAGCCCGGCGCGCCCTTGGACGCACCGGGCATTGGCCAAGCTATTAGACCTTAGTCGGATATCTCGGAATTGTCCTGCGTGGTGATGCTGTCCAGATAGGCAAGGATGAAATCCTGCACGGTGCGGTCTTCGATCCCCACATGGCGCATCTTGGTGCCGGGCATGAAACCGTCGTTATCCTCCATCCACGCGCGCAGGGCGGCAGGCGTCCAGACAATCCCCGAGGCTTCCAGCGCGATCGAGTAATCATAGCCTTCCACGGTTCCGGCCCCGCGCCCCACCACGTTGTTGAGCGGCGGGCCATAGCTTGCATGGTCGGAATCCGGCGCGTGGCAGCGGCGGCATTCGGCATCGTAAAGTTTTTCGCCCGCTTCGATCTTGATCTGGTCAAAGGCGGTTTCGGCCATGGCCGGGGCGGTGCCAGTGGCCAGAAGGGCAAGGCCCAGGGCGTGAATGACATGTTTCATGGGATCCTCCAAAATAGGGCCCCATTTTACCGCGTGGCGTCCCCGGGCGTGCTTGACCTAGGTCAAGCGCAGCAGTCTTTGCGCCTCATCCTTTGGTCGTAGTTTCTGACGACAGATGTTCAGAAAAGCGGCGCGTATTTCCAATCGTCCGCATCCGGCGTGACCTCATCCAGATCATACCCCGCGCCTTGCAGGCGCTTGGCGATCTTCAGGCCATCCCTGGCCGCCGCATCCACGTAAGCGCGGCCCAATACCTCGTCGCGCGCCACGCCATGGCCGCGCATCAGGTCCAGCCCATAGTTGAACTTGCCCACCGGGTCGCCCAGATCGGCGGCGCGCTTGTCCCAATCGGCGGCGGCATCGGGGTTGTAGTCGCCCCCAAGCCCGTTGTTGTCCAACTGGCTCATCCAGGTCATGGCCCCGGTGTATCCGGCGGCGGCGCAGGCTTCGAACAACTGCCGCGCGGCCCCGTGGCGGCCCGACTTGGTGATGTAATAGCCCGTCGCACAGGTCGGCATATCCACCACGCCTTGGTCGATATTGCTCATCACCCGGCCAAAGCCGGTGTCTTGCGGGTTCAGCGTGCCGTAATCATCCTCGACCGTGCGCGTCTCGGCGGTCACGGCTAGGGTGCTGGTCAGCAAAAGCGCGGTTGCGATACGGTACATCTTGGGCCTCCTCCGTGCAGGACCATAACGCAAAGGTCCGCGCATTTCACCGCCCGCATGGTCGTAGGTTTGGTCAGCCCTTCTGCCGTTTCATGCCCCGCGCCGGGTCATACCCCCAAAGCGCCAGCCCGATGAACACCGCCCCGGCCAGAACGGTCCACCCTAAGGCGGGCGCGTTGAACGCGCCGTATAACGCAAAGCGGATCAACTCGACCGCATCGGTAAAAGGGTTGGCCGCGCAAATATCACGCAAAAGCACCGAGCTTTCGGCCATTTTCCAAAGCGGATAAAGCGCCGAAGACAGGAAGAACATCGGGAAGATCACGAAGTTCATCACGCCTGCGAAGTTCTCCAACTGCTTGATGGTCGACGACAAAGCCAGCCCAAGCGCGCCCAGCATCACGCCCCCCACGATCAGGGCGGGCAGGGCGTAAAGGTATCCCATCAGCGGAAAATCGATGCCGTACAAGGCCGCCACAATCAGGAAGGTATAGACCTGCAAAACCGAAATCACCGTGCTGGCCAGCAGCCGACAGATCAAGAGCCACCACCGGGGCAGGGGGCTTGTCAAAAGCAGGCGCATCGACCCCATCTCACGGTCATAAACCAGACTGAGGGAGCTTTGCATGCCATTGAACAGCAAGATCATCCCACAAAGCCCCGGCACGATGTAAATCTCATAGGTGATATAGGTCTGGTAGGGCGGGGTGATCGACAGGCCAAGGGCGGCGCGAAACCCTGCGGCAAAGACCACCAGCCAGACCAAGGGCCGCACCAGCGCCGCGACAAAGCGCGACCGTTGCCGCACAAAGCGCAGCGCCTCGCGGATCACGATCGCGCGCAGGGCAGTCAGCGCGGCCTTCATGCGGGCGCCCCGGTGAGGCTTAGGAATACATCCTGCAACGGCGCGCCTTGGGTCACCTCATAGCAGGGCGCGTCTTTCAAAACCTCCCCCTGATGCAGGATAACCACTTGATCCCTATCGGAAATTTCATCCGTCAAATGCGTGGCCCAAAGCACGGTCAGCCCATCCTCGCGCGACAGGTCATGCACGTGATCGGTGATCGCGCGGCGGGCGGCGGCGTCCAGCCCGACGGTGGGTTCGTCCAGCAACAGGACCGCCGGGTCGTGGATCAGGCAGCGGGCAATCTCAAGGCGGCGGCGGTGGCCGCCGTTCAAATCACGCGCCCGTTCGCCTGCGCGTTCGGCCATGTTCAACCGCTCAAGGGCCGCCGAAATCCGGGCTTCGGCGTCCCGCCCGGACAGCCCGTGCAGCGCCGCGAAATAACTCAGGTTGCGCTGCACCGTCAGGTCCAGATCAAGCGTTGGTTGCTGGAACACCACCCCCATCCGCGCCAGCGCCGCGCGGGGGTGTCGGGACATGTCATACCCCGCCACTTCGATACGCCCCTGTGACGTGGTGAAGAGCCGCGTCAGCAGTGAAAACAGCGTCGACTTGCCCGCGCCATTGGGGCCGAGCAGGGCACAAAACTGCCCCGGCTCGACCCCGAATGTCACATCCCGCAATGCCTGTTTTGCGCCATAGGCATAGCTGAGGTTCTGGACGTAAAGCCCTGTCACTTAATGGTAATCTCCAACCGCTGCGTTTCCCCGGTGCTGCCGGGGATTTTCATGTAATAGCTGCCCGGCTTGATCGCGACAAAGCCGATTTCCATCTCGCCCGCCTCGTCAAACTCAACCGAATCCAACCCCAGGGGTCGGATCTCAAGCCCCTCGACAACCATTTCATCAATCCAGATGGCGCGGAAAAACTCTGGTCCCACAAGGGCCAATTCCTGACTTCCGTCGCCCTGAATTTCAAACTCGTAATAAGTGCCCGATTTCAACTCCCACGGCGCATCCGACAGGGGCATCCCGGCGGACAGGATCACCGGCGGCAGGTCTTCTTTATTGCCCGAAGACAAGATACCAGCCATGCCAAAGCTGGGGCCGTCATCATCGTCATCGGCAAGGCCTGCGGCGGGCAGGGCAAGGGCGAAAATCGTGGCGCTGAGAAGGGGGCGAAACATGGTGAATTCTCCTGTCTGTAGAACGTCGGTATTTTGTCGGTATTGCGTCGGTGTCAGATGAGGGCGTTACGGGCGGAAGGCCGCGCCCCAAGGAAAGCGCCCGACCTTGATGGTTTTCACCGGCTCGCGGCTTGCCACGTCGATCACGGTCACATCGCCCGACACCCCGTTGGTGGTGAACAAAAGCGAGCGGTCGGCGTTGAACTCCATGTGCCAGACGCGCCGCCCGACAAGGATGTATTCCTCCACCTCATAGGTTTCGGGGTTCACGGCGGCGACGTGGTTGGATGGCCCAAGGGCGACAAAGGCGGTGGCCTCCTCGGCGGAAAACTCGAATCCCACCGGCTGCACCCGGTCGGGGTGTACGCCTTTGACGTCGAAATTGATCTTGGCCTTCTCGGCTTGAGTCGCCACGTCAAAGACGGTGATCGTCCCGCCGATTTCCGAACTCACCCAAAGCTCACTCCCGCCTTTGATAAACTCGGCATGGCGGGGGCGGGAATCGACCAGCGTATTGGCGAACAGCTCGCGCGTTTCGGTGTCGATCCAATGCGCCATATTGGTGGTCTCACTGGTGGTGATCGCGATTTTCCCATCGGGCGACACGGCCATGCCTTCGGGTTCAATGCCTACGTCGATCTGGGCAATCACCTCACGCGTTTCGGTATCGACCACGGTGGTAATCGCGTCATCCTCATTGGCGATGTAAAGATGCCGGTTGTTGGGGTGCAGCACGAATTGTTCGGGGTCTTCGCCCGAGGGCAGATCATGCAAAATCTCGCCAGTCTCAGGGTCCATCACCTGCACCGCGTCACTGTCCGAGGCGCAGATGTAAAGCACTGAATAATCCTTGGAAAAGGTGATGCCGCGCGGCCGTTCGCCCACCTCGATGGTGCGGACGACCTCAAGCGTTTCGATGTCGATCACCGACAGGGTGTCGTCCTTTTCGTTGCTGACCCAGATTTCATCGGCCAGCGCGGGCGCGGCGCAAAGCGTGGCGGCAAGGGCGAGGGCATGTTTCATCGGCATTACTCCTGAAAAGCGGTGCATTTGGTTTCGCCTTGGTCGATGCCAAGCGTGTCCAATTCGGTACGTTGATGCAGGAACCCCTCAAGCGGGGCCTTGGCCACCACGGCGCGGGGGGTGACCAGCGGGATGGGCTGGCGCAATTGGCCGTTCCAGTTGCGGAAACTCATCTTGCGGCCTTTGAAACCGGCCAGCTCAAAATCATCCGACAGGATATAGGCGCGCAGGGTGGCCGCATCGGCGCTTTGGGTGCGGGTCACGGCCTCGCCCAGGCTGCGGATCGCGGCCCAGGCTGCGTAATCTTCCGAGCGCATATCGCGCCCTGCCAGCTCCTCGAACCGATTCTGCATCTGCGCCGCGCCCCATTGTTCGACCACCCAGGACCACGCCACGGGTTTCAACCCTTCAGAGCCTGCCACGGGCCGCGCTTGCCAAGTGTTGAACGCGATGTAGCGGCCGAAATCGCCCAACTCGTCGGCGACCAGAAGCATGTCGTAATCACCGAAGTCTTGCGTGAAAAGCGGCACCTCTTGGCTGGCGTTGCGGCGCATGTCGGCGTCAAATACCCATGTCTTCTCCGCCTTCAACGTCAGGCCGAACTTGGTGATCGACCGGCGCATCGCCTCGGCAAAGGCCTTATCGCCGGGGTGATCGCCCGCAATCATCACAAGGTCGGTCCAGCGGCGTTTGACCAGAAATTGCATCAACGCATCGGCGCGCATCGCCTCGGATGGCAGGCTATGCAGCAGGTTGGCGCGGCAGCTCTCATCGCGCAGGGCGGCATCGGCGGCGGTGGCATTGAACAGCACCGCACCCTCCGCCTCGGGCAGATCGGCCAGTTCCAGTTGCGCCTGCGCGGGGGCATCGAGAATCAGGAAGGGCGACTCGGCCAGCGCCGCGCGCGCGGCGGCCAGCCAATCACCGCCTTCGGGCACGCGGGTCACCGTCAGGCTATAGTCATGGCCAAGGAATTTGCCGGTGGTCTGATTGTCGGCAAGGCCAAGCTGCGCGCCCGCTTCGCCCAAATCATCCGGCACAGGATCAAGATTCGACAAAACCGGCGGGCGCGGCACCTCCAGCTTCAGGTAGGTCACCGGCAGCGCCACCTCGGCCCATGCAGGCAAGGCAAAGGCCGCGGCGGCCAGCGTTAGCAGCTTTCGTAACATGCGTGTCTCCTCCCGTTCATGCCAGTTAAGCGCGGGGGGTCGCCAAGGTGTATTAGACCAAGGTCTTGGTGCCTTTGCGGGCCGATTGCCGCCACCTTCAACCAAGGTCGCATATCGGGGCGCGGATGCGCTGCGCTACAACCGGGCCAAACGCATGACGGAGGAGGAACCCCATGCCCTTGAAGACTTGGAGCACCACAAGTGCATTGATCGTGATGGGCGGTATGGCCCTTGCCCATGGCGACGCGGCCCCGCAACCGGTGGACGCCAGCGCGCTGCCAGACGTGGGTGAGGAATGGCTGATCGAAAACCCCTATCGCGCCGACAAGGTGGGCGAAGAGGTTTGGGCCAAGGCGATCGAAATTGGCGATTCGGGCTACAACCAGAACTGCGCGCGCTGTCATGGTTTGGGCGCGGTATCAGGCGGTTTGGCCCCCGACGTGCGCTATCTTGAGGCGGAAGAATACGGTGACGAATGGTATATTGAGCGGTTCCGCCACGGCTATACGCAAAACGGCATCACCAAGATGCCCGGTTTTGGTGAGCTTCTGGGCCAAAAGGCCGCCTGGGCAATCCGCACCTATATCGAAACCCGCCCCGACGATGGCGCGCTGGACGATCACGCAGACCGTCTGAAAGAGATTCGCGATGAGCTTGACGCCATGGGCGATGGCGGCGACGTCGAGGCACTGCGCGCCGAGCTGGACGAGATCGCGCAAGCGGTCGAAACCGCCTCGGGCGCGCCGGTGGCCGACAGTGTGGCGATGCGGGCGGCGATCCTGTTGCAAGGGGATGACCCGCAAGTGACCCAGGCCGCCGAGCAACTGACCATCGGCTTGTCTGCCGCGCAATAACGCGGCAGGCTGGGGCACATGACACTGCGCGCGATCCTACTCTCCCTGATCATGGCGGTGGCCTTTGCCGGCGCCGCGCTGGCACGTTGCGCCGATTATGTGCCCCAACCCAAACCCCAGAACGCCAGCCGCGATATCGTGGGGGCGGACCTCGATACCATTGTCGAGCGGGGCTATATCGAGTTTGCCGCCTACGAGGATTTCGCGCCGTGGTCCTATGAAGAGGGCGGCAAGATCAAGG
The DNA here is from genome assembly GCF_913057115.1 of uncultured Roseovarius sp. Taxonomy (GTDB): domain Bacteria; phylum Pseudomonadota; class Alphaproteobacteria; order Rhodobacterales; family Rhodobacteraceae; genus Roseovarius. The sequence continues at coordinate 30,505 of NZ_CAJXNN010000008.1, read as the reverse complement.
GCGTGGACATCGAGATTGGCCGCCTCATTGCCGAGGATCTGGGCGTTGAGCCACGTTTCCGGCTGGTGGCGGCAGGCGAAAACCTGCAGGCCGATCTGCGCAACTGGGTCTGGAAAGGCCCCATCGTGGGCGGACGCGTGGCCAACGTGATGCTGCACATCCCCTATGACAGCGAGTTTGCCTGCCGGGTGGAGCAGGTGGTCTTTACCGGGCGCTACCACGAGGAAGAGGTGGCGATTGCCTTTCGCCGGGATGCCTACCCCGATGATCCTCCGGTGCCGGCCTATTTCCGCTTCGATACCGTCGCGGTGGAAAACGACTCGATTGCCGATTTCTACCTCTCGGCATTGGCGGGCGGGCAGTTGCGGGCCAATATCCGCCGCTTCCCCACAACACAGGACGCGATGCAGGCCCTCGCCAATGCCGAGGTCAAGGCCGCCATGGGCCCGCGCGCGCAGCTTGAGTTTGGCCTGACCGACGAGTTGGACATTCACACACCGCCCTTGCCCGGCTTTGCCGTCGGCAAATGGGTCAGCGGCGTCGCGGTCCATATGGCCTATCGTGCGCTGGGCTATGCCGTGGACGACGCGATTTATTCGGCCATGCAGGATGGTCGCATGGAAGAGATATTCACCCGCTATGGTCTGACCCACGTGGTGCCGAAATACCGGTGACGACACCAAGGTCTTACTAGGCAGAAGGCGGGTTAGCGCATAGCGTGACATGAAAAGATTGGAGACAAGACAATGAAACTGTCCGATTCCCGCGTGATTGCCGCCCCTCGCGATGAGGTCTGGGCCGCATTGCTTTCGGCGGATGTACTCAAGGAATGTGTGCCCGGCTGTCAGGAAATGACCGGCAGCCCCGAAGAGGGGTTCGAGGCCGTCGTCGTGCAAAAGGTCGGCCCGGTCAAAGCCACCTTCAAAGGTCAGGTGACCCTGTCCGAGATGGTCGAGCCCGAGCGCCTTCACCTGTCCGGCGAAGGCAAGGGCGGGGCTGCGGGCTTTGCCAAGGGCGGGGCCGATGTTAGCCTCGAAGAGGTGCCCGAGGGCACCAAGCTGAGTTACGATGTGGAGGCCAAGGTGGGCGGCAAGCTGGCCCAATTGGGCAGCCGCATCATCGACGGGTTCGCCAAGAAGATGGCTGACCAGTTTTTCGAGCGTTTCCAGACCGCGGTCGAAGGGCCGGGCGACGAGGACAGCGCCGAGGCCGACACCGCCGAAGCGGAGGATGCCGAGGGCGAAGGCAAAAAGAAGGGCTGGCTGAAGCGCGCCTTCAGCAGCTGATTGGATCAAAAGGGAGGAGAATCCATGAAAGTAACAATGACGGTCAACGGGCAAACCCGGACCGGCGAGGTGGAAGGCCGGACGCTTCTGTCCAGTTTCCTGCGCGAGAACCTGGGCCTCACTGGCACCCATGTCGGCTGCGACACCAGCCAATGCGGTGCCTGCGTGGTGCATGTGGATGGCAAGGACGTGAAGGCCTGCACCATGTTCGCCGCCGAATGCGAAGGGGCCGAGGTGGCCACCATCGAAGGCCAGTCCGCGCCTGACGGCACGCTGAACAAGATCCAGCAGGCGTTTCAGGATTACCACGGCCTTCAGTGCGGGTTCTGCACCCCGGGCATGGTGATGACCGCCGCCGCCCTGTTGCGCGATAACCCCACACCGACCGAGGCCGAGGTGCGCGAGTATCTTGAGGGGAATATCTGTCGCTGCACCGGCTATCACAACATCGTCCGCGCGATCCTGGCCGCCAGCGGCCAAGAGGTGCCTGCGGTCGCCGCCGAGTAACGCTCATCACGCGCCCCTTGCGGGGGCGTTCTTCGCGCGGCGGGCTATGGTGCCCCAAAGGCGCGATCATGGATTTTGAGGAGGAAAGACATGCCCAAAGATGGAGGCATCGGCGCCAGCAGCAAGCGGCGCGAAGACGTCCGGTTCCTGACCGGGGCCGGCAATTACACCGACGACATCAACGTCAATGGCCAGACCTACGCGTGGTTCATCCGCTCGGACGTGGCCCATGGCAAGATCAACAGCATCGACACATCCGCGGCGCAGGCGATGGACGGCGTGCTGAAGGTCTTTACCGCCGCCGATTTCGAAAGTGCGGGCGGCATCCCCTGCGGCTGGCAAGTGACCGACCGGCACGGGCAACCCATGCAGGAACCCAAGCACCCCATTCTGGCCGAAGGCAAGGTGCGCCACGTGGGCGACCCCATTGCCTGTGTCGTGGCCGAAACGCTGGAACAAGCCCGCGACGCCGCCGAAGCGGTCGAGATCGACATTGAAGAGCTTGAGCCGGTCTTGGACATGAAAGCGGCGCTCGCCGAGGACGCGCCCAAGGTGCATGACGAACTGACCTCGAACCTCTGCTACGACTGGGGTTTCGTGGAAGAAAACAAGGAGGCCGTGGACGAGGCGATCAAGAACGCCGCCCATGTTGTCACCCTTGAGCTGACCAACAACCGCCTTGTCGCCAACCCGATGGAGCCGCGCGTTGCCGTGGCCGATTACAGCCGGGCGCGCGATGAATACACGCTTTACACCACCTCGCAGAACCCGCATGTGATCCGGCTTTTGATGGGGGCCTTCGTGCTGTCGATCCCCGAGCACAAGCTGCGGGTTGTGGCCCCCGATGTGGGCGGCGGTTTTGGCTCGAAAATCTACCACTACGCCGAAGAGGCTTTCGTGACCCACGCCTCGAAGGTGGTGAACCGTCCGGTCAAATGGACCTCGACCCGCTCCGAGGCCTTCATCTCGGACGCCCATGGCCGCGACCACAAGACCAAGATCGAACTGGCGCTCGATGAAAACCACATGTTCACCGCCGTGCGCACCGACACCTACGCCAATATGGGCGCGTATCTGTCGACCTTTGCACCCTCGATCCCAACTTGGCTGCACGGCACGCTGATGGCGGGCAACTACAAGACGCCGGTGATTTACGTGAACGTGAAGGCGGTCTTTACCAACACCACGCCGGTCGATGCCTATCGCGGCGCAGGCCGCCCCGAGGCGACCTATCAACTTGAACGCGTGATCGACAAGGCCGCGCGGGAACTGGGCGTGGACCCGGCAGAACTGCGCCGCAAGAACTTCATCAAACCCGAGGAGTTCCCCTATGACACGCCGGTTGCCGTGACCTATGACACCGGCAACTATCACGCCACGCTGGATAAAGCGCTGGAGATGACCGACTACGCGGGCTTTGAGAAGCGCGCGGAAGAGTCCAAGGCGCGCGGCAAGCTGCGCGGTTATGGCCTTGCCCACTTTATCGAGGCTTGCGGCATCGCGCCGTCGAACCTTGTGGGGCAGTTGGGCGCGCGTGCTGGGCTTTACGAATCCGCCACCGTGCGGGTCAATGCCACCGGCGGCATCACCGTGATGACCGGATCGCACAGCCACGGGCAAGGGCATGAAACCTCCTTTGCTCAGGTGGTGGCCGATATGATCGGCATTGATGAAGGCATGATCGAAATCGAACATGGCGACACCGCCAACACGCCGATGGGCATGGGCACCTATGGCTCGCGCTCCATCGCGGTGGGTGGCTCGGCCATGGTGCGGGCGACCGAGAAGATCATCAACAAGGCCAAGAAGATCGCGGCCCACCTGATGGAAGCCTCCGAGTCCGACATCGAGTTGAAGGACGGGCAATTCAGCGTCGCGGGCACCGATAAGTCGGTGGCTTGGGGCGATGTGACCCTGGCCGCTTATGTGCCGCATAACTACCCGCTGGAAGAGATCGAACCGGGGCTGGAGGAAACCGCCTTCTATGACCCGTCGAACTTCACCTATCCGTCGGGCGCTTACGTCTGCGAAGTGGAAGTGGACCCTGAGACCGGGAAGGTCGAGGTGCTGGGCTTCACCGCTGCCGATGATTTCGGCAACGTGGTCAACCCGATGATCGTCGAAGGTCAGGTCCACGGTGGCGTGGCGCAAGGCATCGGGCAGGCCCTGATGGAAAACTGCGCCTATGACGAGAACGGCCAGCTTATCAGCGCGTCTTACATGGATTACACCATGCCGCGCGCCGATGACATGCCGATGTTCGACGTCGACCATTCCTGCCAGACGCCCTGCACGCACAACCCCTTGGGTGTGAAAGGCTGTGGCGAGGCGGGGGCCATCGGCTCCCCTCCCGCGGTGGTCAACGCGGTGATCGACGCCCTGCACCGGGGCGGCTATACCAACGTGGAACACATCGACATGCCTGTCACGCCCGCGCGTGTCTGGGCCGCGATGAACAGCTGATCCGGAAAGGGAGACTGAAACGATGTATAACTTCGATATCGAAACACCCTCGACGGTGAAAGACGCGGTCGCAGCCCTCAAACAAGAGGATGCGCAGCCGCTGGGCGGGGGGCAAACCCTGATCCCCACCATGAAGCAACGCCTTGCCATGCCTTCGGCGCTGGTCAGCCTCAAGGGTATCGACGAGATGCGCGGCATTTGCGAGGACGATGATGGCCGGCTTTGCATTGGTGGTAGCACCACCCATGCCGAGGTGGCGGCAGGCGCGGGGAAATACCCCGCGCTGGCCGCGCTGGCCGGGCAGATCGGCGACCCGGCGGTGCGCAATCGCGGCACCATTGGTGGCAGCGTGGCCAATAACGACCCGGCGGCCTGTTACCCGGCCGCCGTGCTGGCCTCGGGTGCCACGGTCACGACCGACCGGCGCGAGATTGCCGCGGATGACTATTTCCAAGGCATGTTCACCACGGCCCTTGAGGAAGGCGAGATCGTCACCGAGGTGAAATTCCCGGTGCCGGAAAAAGCCGCCTACATGAAGTTCGAGCAACCCGCCTCGCGCTTTGCGCTTGTGGGCGTCTTCGTGGCCAAGTTCGCCGATGGCGTGCGCGTCGCGGTGACGGGAGCCTCGGAAGAGGGCGTGTTCCGCTGGTCCGAGGCCGAAGCGGCGCTCACGTCGGATTTCTCCGCCGGGGCGCTTGAGGGCCTGAGCCTGTCGGGTGATGGCATGATCAGTGACCTGCACGGCTCGGGCGACTATCGCGCGCATATCGTCAAGGTAATGACCAAGCGCGCCGTTGAGGCGGCGTAAATTGGTGTGACCAAAAGGAACGCGGCCCCGGCGGGGCCGCGCGCTTGATATCTCGGGCCCGGGGGAAACCCCGGGCCCTCGCGCGTTTGGCGGGTGTGACGCGTTGATCAGAGGCTGCGTTTGGTGGCCTCTGTTGGAGGCCTCCGGCGGGAGTATTTTGGGAAAGATGAAGGGTCAGGCGCTAAAGCGGTGGAGTGTTCCGCTTGGCGCGACGCAGAGGGCCTTGGGGTGGCCCGGGGTGGCGCGCAGGGTCGCTTTGATCTCATCGCGGCCTGCATGGCAGAAGGCGGTGGAGAGCGCATCGGCGATTGAGGCCGTGTCGGCCTCGACGCTGACGGTGGACCATTGCGGGGCTTGGCCCAAGGGGTCGAGGATGTGGCTTTGGTTCTGGCCCAGCGGCATCGCACCCGGGCTTGAGGTGGCCAGCGCGCGGGTGTTCAGGCTTTGGCGGGCGACCAGCCCGTGGGTGGGGTCGGCCACGCCGACCTGCCAATCGCGGCCCCAGCCCGTGAATTCTCCGATATTGACCAGGACGCGGGGCAACCCTGCGCGCTTCAAGGCCGCGCTGACCAGATCGGTGGCATAGCCTTGGGCGATGCCGTTGAGGGTCAGCGCTTGACCGGGGGCGAGGGTTATCGCCTGCAGGCCTATGCTCACCCTGTCCCAGCCGATCAAGCGGCGGGCCGGGTCTGGGTCTTTGCCTTGTGCGAGGGCCTGCCAGAGCGGTTGCACCGTGGGGTCAAAGCGTCCGTTTGTCAGGCGGTGGGCCTGATCGCAGAGGTCTAGAAGCTCGGTGAAGCGCGCCGCGGGCCGCTCCAGCCGCCCGGTGGCGTTAAGCTGTGAGAGGCGCGAAGAAGGCTCGTAGAGACTGAAGAGCGCCTCGATCTCGCGCAGGATGTGCTGCACCTCTCGCAAGGCGGCCCGCGCCTGTGCCTCAGGGGCCTCCAGCGTCAGGGAAACCTCCGCCCCCATGGCATAGCCCTGCCAACGCACGGGCTCGGCCCGCGCGGGTAGGGCAAGTGCTGCGGCGGAAATGGCGAGGAAACGACGGCGGGAGATCATTCGGCGGCGACCTCCGGTTTGACGGTTCCGCGCCCGCGCGCCTTCAGAACCAGGGGCACACAGCGGCTTGCGTCGTCATGGATGGCGACGCAGTCAAGGCATTGAAAACATTCGGAATAGTCGATTTCTCCTGTGTCCTTGATAGCGCCATAGTTGCATTTTACCCGGCAAAGTTGGCAAGGCGAGCCGCATTCGGTGCGCCGTGCGATCCAGTCGCGCCCACGCAACAGCCCGCCAATGGCCATGAAAGCCCCAAGCGGGCAGAGGTAGCGGCAGAAGCCCTTGAAAAGGACCATCGAGAGCAGCAGCCAGAAGGCCGCATAGGCCACGTAGTACCATTCGCGGATGAAAAAGGTGGTGATGGCGGTTTTGAAGGGTTCCACCTCGGCGGCTTTGTCGACCTGTTGCGGGGCGATGAACACCACGGCCACCAGCCCCGCCAAAAGCACATATTTGAGGTATTTCAATCGGTTGTCCCATTTGGGCGAGGGTTCAACCCGCGGCAGGCGCAGGGCGCGGCCCGCGTGGTGGGCGAATTCCTGAAGCGCGCCGAAGGGGCAAAGCCAGCCACAAAAGAGCCCGCGACCCCAAGCGATGAATCCCGCGATGGTTACACCCCAGATCAGCAGGGAAAAGGGATCATAGAGCAGGAAGGCATAGCTGCCCCCCTCCCAGGCGGTGCGGATCACGCCCAGCACGGTAACGATGGAAAGCTGCCCTTGACCCCACCAGCCGATAAAGCCGGTGACCACGGCGAGGATACCAAGGCGCAGGGGGGTAAAGTTCCGCGCCCCGGCAAAGCGGGTCATGCCGAAGGCCAACAGGGCCACAAGCCCGGTCAGGAAAACGCCCAGCACGATCAAATCACCCTGCCGGTTGCGCAGCGCCTCGCGCCATGGCGGCACGGGTTTGATGTGTTGGGGCCGGGTAAAAAACCGCTCGGGGGTGCTGTGCGGGACATCAAGGGTGACAGAGCCTGTTTGCGGCTGGAACATGCCGTGCTCGCGGGTGGCCAGCACCTTGAGCACCCACTCGCGCGAGGGGTCGAACCCAAGCCGGCGGTCGGTGCGCAGGATCATGGCGGTGCCCTCATCGGGCGCGCCCTCGGCCAGTTCCACGAAAAGATCGGCATCGCGCAGGGCCACGGGCAGCCCGTCTTGTTCGGCCGAGATCCAATCGGGCGCGGTGTTGCGCACGAAATCCTCGCTGACCAGCCCGTGGCGGGCGGTTTCAATCAGCAGGATCGGTTCATCATCGGGGGAAATCTCGGTGAAGTTTTGCAGCTCTTGAAAGGTGTCCGGCGAGAGGGCGGCGCGGGCGATGGCGGGGGGGCCAATGTCCACCACCCAAAGGTCAAGATAGGCCTCTTCGGGGGCGTCTTGTGCCTCTGGGTCGTCATCCTCCCACAGGGTGCCGTCAAACAGCGCGTTAACCTCTGCGTTGGTCACGACATGATGCGTGGCGATACCTTGGTCGACCAGGTCGGCCCATGTCAGAGCCTCGTCATGCGCGAGGTCGGGGAAGGCCGGTGGCCCGCTGGCCAGCCCTTGCATCTTTTCGCGCGCCACGGCGAGGGCCGCGCCCATGACAGATTCATGTGCGATGCGGACGCTGGCGGTGGCCTTGGTCACCCCATCGAGGTACTTGAGCGAGGAGCCGCCGCCGCTGTCACCATAGGGGGTGCCGACGACGATGGAATCGGAAATCGACAGCCCGCCGTATTGTTCGAAAAAGGCATGAAAGGGCGCTTGGCCCAGCCCCGAGACAAAGATCGGCTCGTTATGCTCGATCAGTTGCACGTCGATAAACCGCCCCTCAAGGTCCAGCACTACAAGCATGTTGATCGGCGCGCCGGAAAAGCCGGGCAGGGGGGCCAGGGGTTCGGTTTCAAACACGTAACCGGCCTCGGCCCCACCGGAATTGAGCAGGCTGTAAACCCCCTTGTCATTCAGCGGCGCGCCCACCGAATAAGGCGCGCGCACATAGTTGCCCAAGGCCTCGCGCGTCAGCAGTTCGGCCCAAGCCGGTAGCGCGCAAAGCAGCCCAAGCACCAGTAGCGCGCATTTGAAAAACCGTCCTCCCATGATCCGCAGGGTATGCGCGTGCCCGCGCCTGTGACATTCGACAAAGGTCTTACGCGAAACCCTGCCCATAGCGATGGCTACGACCAAAGGAGCATTTCGCGCCGACCGGTCAACCGATAGCCTATGAGGTGAACCAGACAGCTATGGGAGGAAAACGCATGTCCTGGACTGCCCCGAAACTGAAAGAAGTCAACTGCGGCATGGAGATCAACATGTATTCTCCGGCCGAGGACGAAGGCCGCGATTACGAGCACGATCTGTTTTGATCGCTTGAGGCGGAGGGCCCGGGATGCGTTTTCTTGTCTTGGGGGCCTCTGCCGGTGGCGGCCTGCCGCAGTGGAACTGTGGCTGCAAGAATTGTAACGATGCCCGGGCGGGGAAAATCCCTGCATCCGGGCAATCGTCTTTGGCGGTGTCACTGGATGGGCGGGATTGGGCGGTGCTGAATGCTTCGCCCGACATCCGTCAGCAGATGCTGGATAACCCGGCGATGCACCCGCGCAACCTGCGCCATACGCCCATCGCGTCGGTCCTGCTGACCAACGGCGATATCGACCATATCGCCGGGCTGCTCAGCTTACGTGAACAAACCCCCTTCACCCTCTACGCCACCGGCGACATCCTCGATGTGCTGGCGCAGAATCGGATTTTCGACGCGGTGAACCGCGAGAAGGTGACGCGCGAGCGTGTCGCCCTCAACACCGACATTCCCCTTCTGCCAAACCTCACCGCGCGGCTGTTCGCGGTACCGGGCAAGGTGCCGCTATTCATGGAAGGCGAGAGCGTTCAGACCGATCTGATGGGCGAGCAAACCGTTGGCGTCCGCCTCGAAGGCGGCGGCAAGGTGGCCTACTACATCCCCGGCTGCGCCGAGGTGACGCCCGACCTTTTGGCGCAACTCCAAGACGCCGATCAGCTTTTCTTCGACGGCACCCTTTGGGATGACGAGGAAATGATCCGCACCGGTACCGGCGTCAAAACCGGCCGCCGCATGGGCCATATCCCGGTCAGTGGCCCGGATGGCTCCATCGCCAAACTGGCCGATCTCAAGACTGCCAAAACCTTCATTCACATCAACAACACCAACCCCATCCTGCAACCGGATAGCCCCGAACGCGCCACAGCGCTGGCCGCCGGTTGGACCATCGCCCAAGACGGGCAGGAGATCACGCCATGAGCCGCGAAGGTCTTGAGGCCCGCCTGCGCCAAATCGGGGCGGAACGCTATCACGATAAACACCCCTTCCATCACCTGCTGCATTCGGGGGGCTGCACCGCCGATCAGGTGCGCGCATGGGTCATCAACCGCTGGGCCTATCAGGCGGCGATCCCGATGAAGGATGCCGCCTTCATGTCGCGCTGCACCGATCCGGCCATGCGCCGTGAATGGCGCTCGCGGATCGAAGATCACGATGGCGGGGTTGCAGAGGGCGGCGGCATCCGCCGTTGGCTCAAACTGGCCGAGGCGGTGGGGCTGGACCCTGATTATGTCGCCTCGGGGCGCGGGGTGCTGCCCGCCACGCAATTCGCCGTGGATGCCTATATCCGCTATGTGCGCGATATGCCTCTGCTACAGGCCGTGGCCTCCTCGCTGACGGAACTCTTCGCGCCAAAGATCCACGAAAAACGCATCGAAGGCCTGTTGGAGCATTACGATTTCGCCAATCCCGACAGTCTCAGCTATTTCCGCAAACGCCTGACCGAAGCACCCAAGGATGTGGCCTTTGGCCTTGAATGGGTGCTGACCCACGCCGACACGCCCGAAAAGGAAGACATGGCCGCCGAGGCGCTGATTTTCAAAACCAACGTGCTTTGGGCGCAACTGGACGCGCTGCATAGTGCCTATGTCGGTCCGGGCCGCATCCCGCCCGGCGCGTGGCAACCGGGCGAGGGGCTGGCATGAGCCTTGCGCTATCCCCCGACGACCGCCCCTACCTGCCGCGCGGTGTGCGCCTGCATGACGATCGGGTGCGCGGCAGCACCGTGCTTTTGGCCCCGGAAAAAGCCGTGGAACTGGATCAGATCGGCGTCGCCATCCTGAGTCGGGTGAATGGTGAGGATACCTTCGCCCAGATCATCCAAGACCTCGCCCAAACCTACAACGCCCCGGCCCAGCAAATCGAACAGGATGTGCAACGCTTCCTTGTCGGGTTGCGCGCCCGGCTTTACCTGATGGTGCACTGATGAGCGTGCCGCCCCCCATCGCCATGCTGGCGGAACTGACCCACCGCTGTCCGCTCAGCTGCCCCTATTGCTCTAACCCGTTGGAGATGGCGGCGAAGGAGGCGGAGCTCGATACCGAAACATGGGCCGATGTTTTCCGCCAAGCCGCCGAAATGGGCGTTCTGCAATTGCACCTCTCGGGGGGCGAACCCGCCTCGCGCCGCGATCTTGAGGAATTGACCCGCGCCGCCCATGCGGCGGGGCTTTATACCAACCTCATCACCTCGGCCATTGGCCTGACCCCGCGCCGCTTGGACGCGCTGGAGGCCGCGGGGCTGGATCATATCCAACTGTCCTTGCAAGGGACCAATGCGCAGCTGGCCGATAAAATCGGCGGCTATCGCGGTGGCTTTGATCGCAAGATGCAGGCGGCGGAAGAGATCGCCAAGCGCGGCATTCCCCTGACACTCAACGCGGTCATGCACCGGCAAAACCTTGATGATCTGGACCGCACGATTGACATGGCGGTGGAACTGGGCGCGCGGCGTTTGGAAGTGGCCTGCGTGCAGTTCCACGGCTGGGCCACCAAGAACATCGCGGCCCTTCTGCCCACGCGCGAGCAGACCGAGGCGGCCAAGGACAAAGTGGCCGAGGCATCCAAGCGCCTGCGCGGGGTGCTGGCCTTCGATTTCGTACCGCCCGATTACTACGCCGATTATCCCAAATCCTGCATGGGCGGTTGGGGCTCGGCGGGGTTGAACGTGGCCCCGGATGGCAGCGTTCTGCCCTGCCACGCGGCGCAGACCATTCCGCATTTGCAGTTCGATAATGTCCGCGACACCGCGCTCAAATCCATCTGGTATGACAGCGCCGCCTTCAACGCCTATCGCGGCACCGATTGGCTGCCCGAACCCTGCCAAAGCTGCGATCGCAAAGAGGTCGATTTCGGCGGTTGCCGTTGTCAGGCCTTGGCGCTGGCCGGTGACGCCGGCGCGACTGATCCGGTCTGCGTGAAATCCCCCGATCATCACCGCGTTGTCGCGATGTTGGCCGAGGGGGAGGACGAGGCCGACTTGACCTATCGCGTGAACGCCTGAGCGGCGTTTCGTACGACTCGTACGACTTGGTTCAGAAACCACAGGATTTTCGTACGAAAATCGGGATACATTCGTACGAGTCGTACGCTGGTCATCGGTTGGGCTGCGCGTTAAAACCGGCAGCCAAACCATGTCCCACGTTAACCTTTTCAGGATCAGATGACCGCCCAAGATCACACTCTTATCCCCGCTTGGGTCGATGGCACCCTGACGCCGGTCGAAAAGCTGCGCGCGCATCTTGAGGGGCTGCGGCACAAGGCGGTGTCGGTCTTTGTTCTTTATGAAAATCAAGTGCTTATACAGCGCCGCGCCTTGGGGAAGTATCATACGCCGGGCCTGTGGGCGAACACCTGTTGCACCCACCCGCATTGGGATGAAGCGCCCGAGGCCTGCGCCCATCGTCGTCTGAAAGAAGAGTTGGGAATCAAGGGCTTAGCCCTCGCGTACCGGCAACAGGTTGAGTATCGCGCCGATGTCGGCGGGGGGCTGATCGAGCATGAATTGGTCGATATTTTCGTGGCCCGGGTTGATCACCGTATCCCGACCGCCCCCAACCCCGAGGAAGTGATGGATGTGGCATGGGTCGAGATCGACAGCCTTGCACAAGACACCCAGACGCAGGCTGAGGTTTTTACCCCGTGGTTGCGGATTTACCTAAAGGATCACGCGGCGCAGATCTTTTCCTAAGCGCCGGGGTGTAAATATCGGTGATATAAGGCAAAAGGTGGTAGCCCGTAGGGGAATCGAACCCCTCTTTCCAGGTTGAAAACCTGGCGTCCTAACCGATAGACGAACGGGCCATACCGTGGCGTGAGGCGGTTACTAGGCAAAAGCGGCGACACGCGCAAGAGGGTTTTTGCAAAAAAACGTCTTGGAAAACCATTCTTTTGGCGCCGCCCTTCATACTCGCTCTCAACCCGCCTCCGCGGCGTCTTCAAGGCGCAGTTGCACGCTTTGCCGCCCGCCCCAAGTGTTAATATCCAACCGCCCGGCAAGGTGGAAGCGCGCACCTCCATGCTGCTCAAGCCGCTGTCCGAGCGGTCCGTCATAAGCTCCGAAGGCAATCGCCTCCATGCTGGCGCCCATACCGTCGCCAAAGCGCAGTTTGAGGTGCGATTCGCCTACCCGTTTGGCGAATTGGATGGCCATGTCGGGGAAGGCATAGCGCGGGCCGGGGGCGCCCGCACCGAAGGGGCCTGCGGCTTCGATCTGTTCGACTAGGTCAACGGTGGCTGCGCCGGGCATCAGCACACCGTCAAGGCGCAGATCGGCGGGGCCTGCGGTGCCTGCGCCTTGTTTGGCCAAAAGCTCGGACAGGCGGGCCATGGCGTCGTCGAGTTTGTCGCGCGCCACGGTGAGGCCTGCGGCCATCTTGTGCCCGCCGCCTTTGATTAAAAGGCCTTCGGCGGCGAGTTTCTGGATCGAGGCCCCCAGATCGACACCCGAGACAGAGCGGCCCGAGCCTTTGCCCTCGTCGCCGTCAAAGCCGATGACGATGGCGGGGCGGTTGGTGGTCTCTTTCAGGCGCGAGGCGACGATGCCGACGACACCGGGGTGCCAGCCTTCGCCCGCGGCCCAGACAAGCGGCGCGTCCAGCCCGCGTTCTTCCGCTTGATCAAGGGCAGCGGCGCGCACCAGTGCTTCGATCTCACGCCGTTCGGTGTTGAGTTGATCCAGCCGTTCGGCCATGGATTTCGCCTCGGCCAAGTTATCGCAGGCCAGAAGCCGCGCGCCCAGATCGGCGCGGCCGACGCGGCCCCCGGCATTGACGCGCGGGCCGAGGACGAAGCCAAGGTGATAGGCGGCGGGGGCGGTATCGAGGCGTGAGATATCCGACAGCGCCACAAGGCCCGGGCGGTCACGCCGGGCCATGACGCGCAGACCTTGGCGCACGAAGGCGCGGTTGACGCCCTTGAGCGGGGCCACATCGGCCACGGTGGCCAGTGCCACAAGGTCGAGCATCGCCATAAGGTCCGGCCCGAGTTTGCCCGCCTCGCGCAATTGGCGGCCTGCTTCGACCAGCATCAGGAAGACCACGGCAGCGGCGCAGAGATGCGCCAGATCGCCGGGCTCGTCCTGTCGGTTGGGGTTCACCACGGCCAAGGCAGGCGGCAGGGATTCACCGCCCAAGTGGTGATCGAGCACAAGCACATCCGCCCCCTTGGCGGCGGCGATGGCCTCATGGCTCAGCGTGCCGCAATCGACGCAGATGATCAGGTCATGCTTGGCGGCCAGATCGGCCATGGCCGGTTCATTGGGGCCATAGCCCTCGTCGATCCGGTCGGGAATATAGAGCGTAGCGGGAAGGCCCATCTGGCGTAGCCAGTCGATCAGCAGCGCGGCGGAGCTGCCGCCATCAACGTCGTAATCAGCGAAAATCGCGATTTTTTCGCGCCGGTCTACGGATTGCAGAAAGCGGGCGGCGGCGAGTTCCATGTCCTTGAGGCTGCGCGGGTCGGGCAGCAGGTCGCGCAGTTGTGGTGCGAGATAAGCCTCGCCTTCTTCGGTTGCGACGCCAAGCCGGGTGAGCGTTTGGCAAAGCGGGCGGGGCAGGGCGGTGGCCTGTGCCATGGCTTCGGCCTGCCGCTCAACCTCCAAAGACGGGCCGATCCAATGCCGCCCCGTCAGGGAGTGTGTGATGCCAAGAAAGCCCTCGGCCACGCGTCAGCGCAGAGGGTTGCGGTAGGTCATCCGGCGCAGTGAGCCGGTTTTCGACCGCATCAGGACCGTTTCGGTTTCCACGTATTCCGGGCGGCGCTTGATGCCCTTTACAACCGAGCCGTCGGTGACCCCGGTCGCGGCGATGATCACCTCGCTGGTGACCATTTCATCGCGTGAATAGACGCGGTCGAGGTCGGTGATGCCCGCCTTGGCGGCGCGGCCCTTTTCATCGTCATTGCGGAACAGGAGGCGGCCCCACATTTGCCCCCCCATGCACTTCAGGGCACTGGCAGCCAGCACGCCTTCGGGTGCACCCCCGGCCCCCATATACATATCAATGCCAGTCAGGGCGGGTTCTGCACAGTGCATCACGCCGGCAACGTCGCCATCGGTAATCATGTGAATCGCTGCCCCGGTGGAGCGGACGCTGTCGATCATCTCTTGGTGGCGGGGGCGTTCGAGGATGCACACGGTGATTTCGTGCGGCGCGCAGCCTTTGGCCTTGGCCAATGCCTCGACCCGTTCCTTGGGGCTCATCTCAAGCGAGACAACATCCTTGTCATAGCCGGGACCGATGGCGAGCTTGTCCATATAGACATCGGGCGCGTGCAGGAGCGTGCCGCGCGGTGCCATGGCGATGACAGTGAGGGCATTGGGCATGGCCTTGGCGGTGAGTGTGGTGCCTTCGAGCGGGTCAAGCGCGATATCCACGCCGGGGCCATCACCTGTGCCCACCTCTTCACCGATGTAAAGCATCGGCGCTTCGTCGCGTTCGCCTTCGCCGATGACCACGACACCCTTGATCGAAAGCAGGTTCAGCTGTTCGCGCATCGCGTTTACCGCTGCTTGGTCGGCGGCCTTTTCGTCACCGCGCCCGATCAGGTCGGCACAGGCCAGTGCGGCGGCCTCGGAGACACGGGCCAAGCCCAGTGAAAGCATTCGGTCATTGAAATCCACGGGGGCGGTCATGGCAAATCCTTGTTGTTTTCAAGCCGCGTCAGCATTAGCGGCCCGGGGTCTTGCGCACAAGGGCGCGGTCAAACGGTTTCGATCCGCAGGGCGACGGGCGAGGTGGCCATGACGTCGAGTTTCGACATGGCCTCAAGTGCTGTGTCCAAGGCGCTACGGGTCGTTTTGTGGGTCACGACCAGAACCGGGGCGGTGCTGTCGTCGTGGCGGTACTGGCGCATCCGGTCGATGGAAATGCCCGCCTCGCCCAGAACGGTTGCCACCTTGGCCAGAGCGCCGGGTTTGTCGTCAAGCGCCATGCGCAGGTAATAGGGGGCGGGTGTCACCGCGCGGGCGGCCTTGGCCTTGATCAGCTTTTCAGTGGGTTTGCCGAAAGTGGGCAGGCGCACGCCACGGGCGATATCCATCACGTCGCCCATCACCGCGCTGGCGGTGGGGCCTTCACCCGCGCCGGGGCCGCGCAACACGATCTGTTCGACCATATCGCCTTCGAGTACGCACATATTGGTGCCGCCTTCAAGCTGGCCCAAGGGGCTGGAGGCGGGGACGAGGCAGGGCGACATGCGTTGTTCCAGCCCGCGGCCCGTCAATTGCGCCACGCCCAGAAGCTTGATGCGATAGCCCATGTCGGCGGCGTGGTTGATGTCTTCCAGTGTGATCGACTGGATGCCTTCCAGTTCGACAGCGTCGAAGTCGACCTGCGTGCCAAAGGCGATGGAGGACAGGATCGCCAGCTTGTGACCGGCGTCGATGCCGCCGACGTCCAAATTGGGATCGGCTTCGAGATAGCCCAGTTTGTCGGCCTCTTCGAACAGCGCGTTATAGCCTTGGCCGGTGGCTTGCATCCGGGTGAGGATATAGTTGCAGGTGCCGTTCATCACGCCCATGACGCGGGTTATCTCGTTCCCGGCCAGACCCTCCATCAGGGATTTGATGACCGGGATGCCGCCCGCAACGGCGGCCTCATAGCGGATGGAGCGGCCTCGTTTTTCAGCAAGTTCTGCAAGGGTTTGGCCATGATGGGCCAACATCGCCTTGTTGGCGGTGACCACATGTTTGCCAGCCTTGAGCGCAGCTTCGGTCGCCGCCTTCGCGGGGCCGTCCGAACCGCCCATGAGTTCCACGAAAACATCGACGTCGTCGCGGGTGGCGAGTGCGACAGGATCATCTTCCCACGCATAGTCCGACAGGTTCACACCGCGATCCTTGTCACGGGTGCGGGCCGAAACGGCCGTGATCGTCACGGCGCGACCGGCGCGATCTTCCAAAAGGGCGGCCTTTTGGCGGACGATTTTGACAACGCCGGTGCCCACGGTGCCCAGTCCGGCGATACCAAGGCGCAGGGGGTCAGTCATGGGGCTTCTCCGATCGGTCGTTGATTTATGGGTCTGGAAGGGCGATGTAACGGGTTCCTTCGAGCCTTGCAACGCGGGTTTTCGCGGGCTCAGGGTTGGCGAACGCCTTGTGACATCCTTGCCCGGGTACCACCGTCCACCACGGTGCCTTTGAGACGCGCGGCGCGGCTGCGCAGGCGGGCGATCCGGGCATCCAAGGCGGATTGGCTTTCGTCGGTGATCCGCGCGCCGGGAGCCTGCGCGCGAAGGGATTCCGCCGGCACCAGCTCGGGGTAGCGGGCATCGCGTGCGCCAAGTGCTGCATCCTCCTCCAGTTCGGGAAACTGGCTGCAGGCCGCGAGGGTGATGGTGGCGACGAGGCAAGAGAGGGCAAGGTATCGCATGAAACACGGGGCCTTTCGGGGCGGGTGTAACCCTATTGCCATTCTTTGGGCGGGATGGGCAAGCGGGGCTTTGAGCTGAACATCTGTTCAGATAATGTATCGTCATGGCAAGGACGCAAGGCTCCCACTCTGGAATCACCGGCCCGAAGGTGCGCGAAGCGGCGTTGTGCCTTTTCGCGAAAGATGGCTATGCCGCTGTTTCCATGAGACAAATTGCGGCAGAGGTCGGAGTGCAGGCGGGGGCGCTGTATAACTACACACCTGACAAGCAGACGCTGTTGTTCGATCTGCTCAAAGGTCACATGGAAGAGTTGTTGGAAGCCCGTGCCGAAACACCGGTGCCGGGGTGCCCGGCGCGTGCCTTGGAGCAATTCACCCGGTTTCATATCCGGTTTCACCATGAAAGGCCCGAGGCTGTTTTCATCTCCTACATGGAGTTGCGCAATTTGACGCCGGAAAACTTCGAGGTAATTGAAGGGCTTAGACGGAATTACGAGGATCAGCTGGAAGACATCCTGCGGCGCGGCGTGGCCAGCGGCGCCTTCGATGTGGCCGAGCCGAAGATCGCCACAATGGCGGTGATCGCCATGCTGACCGGGGTCAACACATGGTTCCGCGAAGGTGGACGTCTGAGCCTGCCTGAGGTTGAAGAGATATACTGGCACATGGTGCGCAAGGCGGTGACTGCGCCGCAGCGCATTGAATCAGAGTTAACTGCCTGAAATACAGAATAAATCCCTATCGGCATCACGTCGGTATTCTGTCGGTATCGCGTCGGTGTCACAAGAGCCGATGACCGTGGTTAACAGGCCGCGCGCCCATTTTGTGTCAGACCCGGCTATCCAGCCGATAATCCCATGATTTGGAAGTAATTGGAGGCGAGTACCGGACTCGCCCTTTATCTCCTAAATAACTGAAAAATAATGATAATTATTTTTGCTTAGTGCCCACCATGCTGTTTGATTTAGTACCCAATTCTACTTTGAATCGATAGTGAGCGGGCCACGATAAATTGCTTGGGGATAATTTATTCGCAAAATAGCAAGGGACAGTAATGCCATCGACCCGCTCACCTGTTAGGTCTATTTCGTCAGGAATGAGCAAACCAACGAGCGAGACCCAAAAGACTGACAACACGGGTCGATGGTCTGGGCATTGACGAAAATCAACTCAGATAAAAACGTAAGCATAAGCCCAAGCGTCAGTTCAAAAGCTGCATCGCCACGTAGTAGTTTGGAACAACACCAACAATCGTAACTAGCAAAAGTTTTGAAAGTCTAACGGATTTTGCAAGCCATCCATTTTTTGTGACAGCCGGTTCAAATGTGTAGGCGGCAGCCATGACAGCGTACCCACCTGCGAGCTTCCGGCGCTTCTCAATCTCAAGTTCGGCCAAAGCACGCTCAAAAACTTGCTCTTGACGCAACGCTTCAGCCTGTTTGCGATCGTAAATTGCTTGTCCGTCCAAGGTAGTTCTCCTTTAAATCTTGTGCTGCGTTTATCGACCCGCAGGGCACACATAGGACATTCAACCTTAAAGTCAGTAAGGACTGATAAGGCTTACTCAGACCCTCAAAGCAAATGGACGGTTGTAGCCAGTGACTAGACTTGCCAGCATCACCAACAATCACCTTGGGCTACAGCTCGAACTGAGTGGGCATTACTCTATGGTTCCATGTCAGTCTACGATTGATGTGCTCGGCTGTCAGACTGATTTCAGCAAGGTGGCTTACGGAACCGACTTTTCTGCTCGAAGCAACCGGAATGAACCTAGAGGTCTACGATACGAAGGTGTAATTGCCCCTAAAGGCGTCATGGGCTTCCTCAGCAAAGGAACGACTTGAAAAAAGAGATTCCTTTTCGCTCAATCACAGGCATCGAGGTTAAGGAAGCTGGGGTTGCTGTCGGTTACATTCAATTCACTCTCGGGGGAGGTAATGAACTTCGGGGAGGGCTAACAAGCGCATATAGCGATGAAAACACAGTTACCTTCGGAGGTGCGCTTGAAGGCGGCAATGATGCCAAGAATAAGCTAGCAGCAGAAATAAAGAGTTTCATCGAAGCTAAAACGAAAGAAACACATAAGCCTCAGGCTCCCCCAAAAGCCAGCTTGAGTGAGGAAAACGGGAAGCTACAAAAACTGCATGCTTCTGGTGCTTTATCCGACGATGAATTTGCCGCTGCGAACGCAGAGTTGATTGCGGATGAATGAATCATCAATGCCAAAATTGCGCCGTAGTGACTGCAAAAGCACAGTGCGAGTATCGTTCGTTATTACTTTCGTGGGTGGCTCTGGAAAGGCGATGCCTTGAATACAGAATTTGAATCTTTGATGCAATAAATCTTGACGTTACCAGGCTAGTTGGCCAAGGGAAGCGCGAACAGCCAAGGTGCGGCAAAATTCCGGCGGTGCGTGAAGAAAAGTGGGCTTTCAATTGGATACGCAAAAACAACTAGAACAAACACTCAAAGCGCTAGCGGAGACACGTGAAAAACTGCACGAGAGTGAGCAAAAGTTTCGGTCATTCCTCGATACAGCCAATGACGTCGTTTATATTTTATCGCTAGATGGGACGTTCAAGTTTCTGTCGCCCCGTATCCTCGATGTACTCGGCTACCAGCAGGACGAGCTGGTAGGACAGCACTTCGCGAACGTCATCCATCCTGACGATCTGCCTCATTGTCAGAATTTTTTCGAACGAATAGTCACCAATCAACAAGCTGAAGCGGGATTGGAATACCGCGTGCGTCATGCGGATGGCACATGGCGATGGCATGATACGAATGCCGCACCTCTGTTTGATGCCGCGCAAGACTTACAAGGCATGTTGGGGATTGGGCGCGACATCCAAGATCGCAAGATGGCAACGGCCGCTATGCAAAAGGCGCTTGAAAGAGCAGAAGCGGCATCACTCGCACGCAGTCGGTTTATCTCAACGATGAACCACGAAATACGCACCCCCCTTGGCGGGATGTTAGGTATTATTGATCTGATGGCGCTTGACGAAACTGACCCCGAAAAAAAGGAACTCCTACAATACGCCAAATTGGCGGGCAAAAGCCTGAACAGGATTGTCGATGACGTACTCGACTTTTCCAAGATGGAAGCGGGCGTTCTGGTGTTCGAGCAGGAGCCTGTCAGTATTCGCGATGTCCTTGATACCGCCAAGGTGATCTTCGGGTCTTCAGATAGTGGACAGGACCGCTCGATTGTCACCAAAATTAGTAACAGCGTACCAAACTATTTCATCGGCGACGCGAACCGTCTTCGACAATTGATTTCCAATTTCGTCAGCAACGCAATTCGCTATTCGCAGGACGGACCAATTATTATCCGCGCAAATGCGGATCAAAAGGGTGCGAAATGGCGCTTGCGGGTTGAAGTAGAAGATTTCGGGGTGGGGATCTCCGAGAAGGACAAGACGAACCTGTTCAGGGATTTCTCACAGATTGACAACCCTTTGAGTGCTGCGGCCAAAGGAACAGGGCTAGGCTTGGCAATTTGTAAGCGTATCATCGAAGGATTAGATGGCGATATCGGTGTCGAGAGCCGGTTGGGCGAGGGAACAACGTTCTGGTTCGAGCTGGATGTCACCTCTAAAGAGGGGTCAGATGTGGATGCTTTTGAAACAGATGAGCCGCCCGTCTTGGAACTAGAGGGGCGACGCATCCTCGTGGCAGAAGACAATATCATTAACCAAAAGTTGTTCCTGACCTTTGCGCGGCGCATGGGCCTAAAAACCGACCTTGCAGAAACCGGCCGCAGCGCCACTGAGCAATTTGAACCAGGCAAATATGACCTCGTTCTGATGGATGTCTCAATGCCTGAGATGGATGGCTTCGAGGCCATATCCTTCATCCAGTCAAAATATGGTAAGGAAAAACTGCCACCCATTCTGGCACTTACCGCACACACAGCAGACTTCATTGAGAAACAAGCAGTGCTTCTGGGTGTCGAGCGTATCCTTGCCAAGCCTGTTGAATATGAAACGCTCAAACGAGAATTGGAAGACGCGCTGAATCTTGAGCCGAGGCCGGCGGTACGACGCATGGAGAGTAACGCAGCGGACCTACCACTTTCGAACAACTCAGCTACGGCGTTGGAAACGCTGCAACAGGTGATAGCACCGGAGGTCCATAAAAAGCTTTTACCTGATTTTGGCACACAGGGGCTATTAGACCTTGCGCGCAAGTTCTTGAAGGACGCTAACCGGCGCCTTGGCAGTATCATAGAAGCGGAGACCGACGGTGACTACGCTGAAGTCGCTTTACAGGTGCATACGTTAAAGGGCTCGGCGAGGACAGTTGGTTTTCGGGAAGTGGAAAACTGGGCAAGCGACGTTGAAGCCACCGCGCTTACTTCTGACGTGGGGGGCATCGCGGAAAGTGCTAGATTGTTGCGAGCCAAGCTTATGGAGCTGGAAGAGTCTTTATCTTTGCCTACCCATTGAGTTGTGCTGATTTTTTTATGATGAACCAGAAATCCTCCGTTAAAAAACCTTAAATCTGTCCCATATGCGCTGCCGTCAGAGACTTTTCGTGGGAAAAGAGGGCTTCACGGACCCGTCACGCTTTCGTGCCGCTCCGGTTGCTCACTTAAGCGACCTTTCTTTCGAAAGCCAATGGCCTTTTCCATCCCAATGCTGAGTGCCTTCGACGTGGATTGTAGAAGCCGTTGATGTATTCGAAGATTGCGACCTCGCGCTTGAGATCAGATTGGGCGACTGGTTTCTCAGGATTACGCCGGTCCTGCTTTATCCAGCGGCTCAACGTTGAGAAGCCGGCGCCAAAATCTGCTGCTACCTGCTTGCGTGGCAGCCCGCTCGTCAACGCGACACGCACTGCTTCGGCGCGGAATTCAGGGGGTGGGTTCTGTGGCATGATGTTTCTCATTTGTGGCAAAAAAAATAAGTCAAAGGAGCGGAACAATTCCGTGGCAGGTGTAGTTGGTAAATTGGTTGAGGCTATGCTTGAGGCTAAAAATAGATAGCGTGGATTACCTATGTTGACACTGCGAATGGTTGGGTATGTGGCAATTGCTCTTTCTGTGGTTGGGTTGATCATCTCTTTTTCTGAGGGATGGCTATATTTTGTACCCACATTGGGGCTGTTAGTCCCTGGTATACAACTCCTCGCCTTTGATGCAGTTGTGGTGGAGGTGAAAAAAAACCGCAAAGTGCTAACGCCTACTCCCGAAAATCGGAGTACTACGCGCTTGGACTCTGGCGATGATAACGAATCCGTCGTCGCGGAGGTCAATGGTATCAAGCTGCGGCAAGATGGCGGAAAGTTGGTTGTGCGTCGTATTACCTTCGATTCAATTGCTGAGTTTGAGTCTTGGGCACAGCGCCAGTGACACTCTGTTTGGGTCTAAGCGCAAAAGTAAAAACTTTCTCTTAAAAATTGGGGGCGTTACTAGACCAACGCAATCCCTAGCTGTGTGAAACTAAGGGTTCCCTACGCGCCTAAGCAGAACCCCTCACATATTATGTCAGTAATATTTACTCGTTTAGAATGCGATGAACTGACATTCGAGAGATGCCCATCTGTTCTGCAATCTTGTAGGTGCTGAGGCCGTCAGAGCGTAGCTTGTGGACTTGATCGCGGTCGATCCGTTTCTTGCCGCCCTTGAACTTCCCAGCGGCCTTGGCTTTGGCAATCCCTTCAGCTTGGCGTTTACGGATGATGTTGCGTTCAAACTCAGCAAAGGCACCCATCATCTGCAATTGTAGCTTGGCGAATGCATCATCAGCGTCGGCGCTGAAGGTCAGACTCTCAGACAAGAAGCTAATATCAACGCCTTTGTCGTTTAGGGTGCTAATAATGTCCTGAAGGTCTCTGAGGTCACGGGCAAGTCGATCGATGGAGTAGACAACCACGCTATCACCTTCACGGGCATAGTCGATCATGGCTTGCAGCGCTGGGCGATCCTTGGCGGACTTACCTGAGAGCTTTTCCTCAAACACTTTATCCAGTTCACCCAAGTCTTGGCGATCTAGGTTCTGGCCTTCTGAACTGACGCGACGGTATCCGATAGTAGCCATGACATTCTCCATTGGTAACATCTGACACTAGACTACAGTGATTCGGTAACAACAGAAAGCAAATTTAAGTCTAATGTTACCGCTTTTTGGTAACAGTCACAGTAGCGTCACTAGACTACACTTGGATGTGACAATCGTGCGCTTTAGTCGGGTTAAAGCTGCTCAGAGGGGTGACCCTGCCTGAAACAACTTTACGTCTATCAAATCGACCTTTGAGCCAAGGCCCTGTTGAACTGCCCAGCGGTGGAAAGCCATCCCCGAGATAGAAATAAAGCCCCAAAAAATAGAGAGCGAACCATTGGTAACCCCTTGGCATCATTACACTTCGTCACCTATGGCGAGGGCAAAGCGCCACTGCAACAAAGAGGGCTTAACCCCATGATCTAACAGCAAAACAAACCCCTTAAGTTGCTGATATTATTGCGGGAATTCAGCTCTGTAGCGTTCTTGATTGAATGTATTCAGACATAACCCGGCTGCATCAAGCTTATAGTACGACCAATAGGGACGGACTCAAGCTACCCACTGTAAGGTATATCTATAATTATGAATATAATACTCTTACCAAGTCTCTCACTTTAGCGGAATTCATCAGGCTCTATTAAGCACTTTTTTGTGAGGCGATGTTCATGGACAATCCAGAGTTCTTTTTCATCTCTCAGGACGCCAATCCTGACCATGTAGCCACCAATGATTTAGTCTGGGAACTGCTAGAAATACTGCATCGTGATGGCGGTCTCCCTCTTGGGAAAGATAAGGCGGCAACTCTCAACAGGAAGCGGGCGTGCTTGGCTGCAAACTTCCTGAGTGCTGTTCGACGGATGCAGAAGAAGGGCAGGAGGAATTTCATCTTCAGAGGCAACAGAAATCACTGGCATAATAGAACAAAGATCGGGACGAAAGTCATCGAGGCGTTTCGAAAGGCGCTAATCAAAAGTGGTGTGATCATCAAGGTGCGGGGTCACTACAATGACACTGACGGTTACGGGTTTGATAGCAAGGCTGAGCTTTTTGAAATCTCTCACAGCCTCTGGAGCAAGGTTGCGTCAACAGAGTTATCATTCACGAATTGCAGCTACCTCAACCCGGTGACGGCCACGGTTCGACGCGACAAGAGCAAAGACACGCAAACTATTTCGATCAGTGAAAGTTCCCAAGTCTACCAAGATTTTATCAAATTACGCGATTGGCATACAGCTATGCCTTTGGTTACCCCTGAAGGCGCTAAACTTGGTTATGGGACACGTTTGTTCAACGCTTATGACCTTGACGTGGGTGGGCGATACCAGTGCGCCTACACGAATGAGCCACCAACAGAGCGAGCCAAGTATACCTTGAACGGGGAAGCAATTGTCGAGGTTGATATTAGTGCCTGTAACCCAACAATTCTGACCGCAATGACCGGTAAAGTTCATCCAAGTTGGCTTGGTTGTGAGGTGCTGAACCCTTACGAAAACTTGATTGCCGAAGGCTTCAAAAAAGCCGAGATCAAAGACTGTAGCGCGACAATCTGGGTGAGAGTTGCGCGTCAATCAGGATGAGAGTCCTTGGTCGCAACGTTTGTGATGATGGCGGGCTTTGCCGCCACCATCAAGTTTTTTCTGGGTTTTGATTGTCGCGGGGCGTCAATCAGGTTTGGTGTTGGCTGGTGTCGCTCTTTGTGCTGGTCGTCCAGGACCTTTTGCCTGCTCGGCAGCGCGGCGCCGATAGCTTTCCACGTTCATCTCGAAGATGGTTGCGTGATGAACGAGTCTGTCGACGGCGGCCAAGGTCATGGCCGGATCAGGGAAGATTGCGTTCCACTCCCCAAAAGGTTGGTTGGCCGTGATCAGCATTGAGCGGCGCTCGTATCGTGCGCTGATGAGTTCGAAGAGGACGCTGGTTTCGGCCTGATCCTTGGTGACGTAGGTGATGTCGTCGAGGATCAGAAGGTGGAATTTATCCAGCTTCGCGATGGTGCTTTCGAGGGCGAGATCGCGCCGGGCTTGCTGCAGCTTCTGAACCAGGTCGGTGGTTCTGGTGAAGAGCACGCGGTAGCCTTTCTCGACAAGGGACAGGCCGATGGCCGATCCGAGATGCGACTTGCCCACACCGGGCGGGCCGAACAGCAGTATGTTGCTGCCCTTTGAGATCCAGCTGTCGCCCGCGGTGATGGCGCTGACATGCGCTTTGGACACCATGGGGACGGCTGAGAAGTCGAAGGTCTCCAGCGTCTTTGCTGGCAGCAGTCTGGCTTGTGCCAGATGTCGCGCGATCCGGCGGCGATCACGTTCCGCCAGTTCATGTTCCACCAAGGTGCTGAGCAGGCGTGCGGCGGGCCACCCTTCTTTATCGGCCTGCTCCGCGAAGCGTGGCCAGAGGGCTTTGATGGCCGGCAAGCGCAACTCGGTGAGGGCAAGGTTGAGGCGGGCGGCATCTGTCTGGGTCGATGTCATGCTGTTACCTCCAGATCGGATGCCGGGGTGCTGGCCAGCCGGTTATAGGACTTGAGATCGGCCAACTGCACCTTGACGGTCGGAAGCGTATCTTCTGATGGGCCAAACAGCGCCCGCAGCGTTGGAATGTCTGGTGTGCGGTGCTGTGAGAGATCTTCTTCGAGGTGCGCGGCCAGTTCGGCTTCACACCCCCGATCGTGGGCCAGCGCCAGAAGATCGACCGTTACGCGGCACGCGGCCTTCTCGCCGGCTCTCTCCAAGAGAACTTCGAACATGTCGCGGAAGGCCTGCCGCGGAAAGAGCTGATCACGGTAGACCAACCCCATCAGAGCCATAGGCTTTTTGCGCAGCGAATGGATGACGTGGTGATAGTTGACCACATGGCCATGGCTGCCATCCCGGAAGGCACGACCGCGCGGCAGCGTCATCAGGAGCGTGCTCCCTAGAAACACCTCGAGTATCCGTCTTCCGTAATGGGGCGTTTTCTGTCAAGCGGTTTTCCAGTCGATAAAACAGTCACCTACGGTTTGGCGTGGTGACGACGCAAGGTGCGTTCGGCGCGGAGACCTGATATATCGGAGGGCCGGACGCACCGGATCTCTGCCAAGCCAACCGTTTTTTCGGTGTTGCCGCTCTGGGCTGCACGTTTGCGATTGCTCCAAAGGCTTCCCATACCGGGATGATGCTTCCGTCCGTAGTCAGCGCGATGGCTGCCACATCATGCCTGGTCCAAATGCGGATCCCGAGTGCCTATCTTATTCACGCGCTCAGACTATGCGTGTCTGGCTGCGAGACGGATAACGGCATCATCGGGGACCGCGTCCCGGTCGGGACCTCGGTGAGCCGCCGCGTATCGGCGCGGCCCGATACCTCCTTCTTGCAGGTTCCGTGTTATCGGTGGCTTTTGACGCTCACGCAGCCGCTGTCTCGATACGCTTGAAGCGGAATTCAGTGCCGTCTTGCCACATGCGATGCAGGATCACCCCGATGCGACGCGCCAGCGCAACAGTCGCACGCCTCTTGCCGCGCCGCTTGGCGACATTCCACGCCCATGCCGTCAGCCAGCTGGGGCGACCCAGGTTCAGCATTACCAAGGCAGCCTGGTAGAGCGCGGTGCGTAGCCCTACATCGCCGGCTCGGGAGATGGCACCCAAGATGTCGCGTTCCCCGGATTGCTCGCGCCTTGGGGTCAAGCCTACCCACGGGCCGACGTCCTTCGAGGATCGAAAGCGATCCGGATCATCGATGGCCGACTTGACCGTCAGCGCCACGATCGCCCCCACGCCAGGCATACTCATGAACTGGCGGCACACGGGGTCGGATTTGGCATGGTCGCGCGAGAGCTTCTCCAAGCCCGCCAACTCTGTACGCAGCACCTTGCGCGCTGTCAGGATCGGATTTGCGGCGGCTTGCAGCATGACATTGCCATCGGCCAGCTCCCGCACCCGGTCCTCGAACCGCCCCTTGGCCACGCGTCCCATCTTCAGCCCGAAATTTCGCAGCACGCCACGGATCGACAGCTCAAGGTTGATGATGGCTTGCTGGATCGCCTTGCGCGCAGACAACAGCGCGCGCAATTCCTGCGCCGATATCGACTTGCAGTGGACCTGCCGAAACCAGCCCATCTGCAAAAGCCGCGCGATGCCTTCGGCATCCCGCCTGTCGGTCTTGATCGGCATCGCCTTGAGCGCGCCCTTCACTTGTCGTGTTTCCATCAGAACCGTATCGAACCCAGCCTCGGTGAGATGCCGATGGAGCCATTGTGACAACGGCCCGGCCTCCAGACCGACACCGACCACGGTGCCCGGCAGCGACTGCAATGCTCGTTCCAGCTCTTCGGGTTCGCTGGCCGCTGTCGTTTCTTTGATCACCTTACCATGGGACGACACCACGCAAATCGCCGTGCTTGCCAGAGAGACGTCCAAACCGATATACAGTTCCATGATGTTGCCCTTTCTTCGCAAAGAAATTCTGGGGCCCGCCTAACCGCACGACCCCGTTGACACGCTTCCGACGTGCCAAGGGCAACGACACCTCAACAAATCCCCGATGGCAATTCACAACAGTGATGTTGAGCGCCAAGCCCCATTACAGCATCTTGATCAAGAGCTTTTTGGCACCCATAAGCGGTCTGCTTTGACCAAGGCGTTTGCGGTTTCGATGAGCTTGCGCATGATCGCGACGATGGCGACTTTTGCGGGTTTGCCTGCGGCTCGCAGGGCCTCGTATTTTGTCTTTAGATCTGGGTTGTAGCGCATCGCCACAAGCGCTGGCATGTAGAGCGCGTCCCGCAGTGGTTTGCGTCCTCCGCTGATGAATGACTTACCCTTCCACTGCCCTGAGTCGCGGTTGTAAGGTACCACGCCAGCGAGGCTGCCAACCTGGCGCCGGTCCAGTGTTCCGATCTCTGGCAGATAGGTGAGAATTGCGGCGCTGGCGACGCTGCCCAGGCCGGGGATCGACTGGACAATTTCACGGCGCCGCGCAGAGGTCTTGTCCGCTTTGATCAGGGCATCAATTTCCCGGTCAAGTTCGCTGAGCTGCTTTTCCACTAAGGCCAGACGCGCTTTCGTCTGGCGCTTAAGGACGGTATTCGTTTGCACATACCCGCGGTTGTTCAAACGTGTCCGCTCTTTGATCAGGGCCGCTCGCGCAACCTGTAAGTCTTTGAGAATACGCGCTGCCTTCGCAACCGGGATGTCAGGTTCCAGCTCCAGGGCGACCCCCATGCGCGCCAGTCCTCGCGCATCCAATGCGTCGGTCTTGGCGCGCGTTCCACAGGCCTCGGCGAACCGGCGCGCCTGCAGTGGGTTCACCTTCACCAAGGGAAGTTTGTCACAAAATCGTTCTTCGAAATTGCGATGATACGGGCCGGTGGGTTCGTACACCACACGGGCGATGTGCGCCTTGCCTAGCCATTTTTCAAAAGCCCGAAATCCGCTGATGGAATTCTCAAAACGCTTCGCTTCGCGGCGTTCCGCGTCAAAAACATCCAAATGGGATTTGGAAATATCCACGCCGATGGTATGCTCTGTCATCTTCTCCACGTCCTATGCTTGTCATGCGTGACTGAAACACGCGTATCCGTTCAGGCCCAAGGGGAAGACGGCGGTCGATCAAACTCGAGAACGGTCCTTCAATAGACCCAGCCGCTTACGATCCAACCGCCGCCACTGCACGCCATAAATGGCGTGGCGTGCAGTGGCTTCCAATACCACGGAAGCCTGCTCAAGTCATAAGACAAGCCGACGGCAGCCAATCCCTCGACCTACAGCGAGACGCGCTCATCGAAGCGGGCGTGGCAGCCAACGGCATCTACGAAGATCAGGCTTCAGGTAAGCGCGACACCAGGCCAGGCCTCGATGCGTGCCTCAAGGCTCTGCGCAAAGGCGATGTCCTGGTCGTCTGGAAGCTCGACCGCCTCGGCCGTGATCTCAAACACCTCGTTACAATCGTGCAGGAACTGACCGATCGCGAGATCGGCCTCCGCGTCCTGACCGGCCAAGGGGCGCAGATCGACACCACCACCGCTGCAGGGCGGTTGATATTCGGCATCTTTGCAGCTCTGGCGGAATTTGAACGGGAACTGATCCGCGAGCGCACTGTCGCAGGTCTCAAGGCGGCCCGGGCGCGAGGGCGAAAAGGCGGTCGCAAATTCGCGCTGACCAAAGCTCAAGTGCGCCTTGCGCAGGCGGCCATGTCAAACCGCGATACCTCCGTCGCGCAGCTCGCAAAGGAGCTCGGCGTCAAGCCTGTCACTATTTACCGATATGTCGGCCCTAACGGAGAGCTCCGAGACAACGGAAGACGCGTCCTGGCCGCCTAACGTACGATCCTGCACTCAGCCGGAAAGGACCCCAAGAGCAGCGTTTCGAGCGCGAGCAGTCTCTCTTGCGCGCGGCACAGGCGCGCGCTCAGCGAGCGGAGGATATCCTGCTCGCTCGCGAAGCCGCCGATCAGCGGCAGTCGGAGGAGAAAGAGACCCCTCCCCTGCCCTCTCAGGAGCCCCCTGCCCTTCCCGCCGAGCCCGAGCAGGAGCAGCGCTCAGATGCCATCACAGAGCCGCGTGAGGGGCTCTCAGGGATTTGGGATAGGCACGCACCGCCGCCGTCGCCTCACGAGGCCGAGGTGGGCGGCCAGGGCGAGACAGGCAAGAGCCGTGATGACACCGGCGACGGCCGTGGAGGCGATGCGGGCACGCCCCCTGCCCCGCCGCGCAGCCAACCGTCGCGCGCGGACGATCCAACCGAGATGCCTGACTTCCTGGCCAATGCGGGCCGAAAAGATCGTCGCGCCGCGGCTGAGAAAGCGCTCGCCCCTGACAAGTCCGAGCCGGAGCCAAAGCAGAGAAGACAGAGGCTTCGCACGCAGCCAGACAAGGATGGCAAGACCGGGCTGTTTTCCGAAGGCAACCGAAAGCGCCGCGCCGAGAAGCAGGCGGATCGTGCGCGCGGTCCGCGCCACCTTGAGCCTGACTATAAGGGACCGGATGCAGAGGAGCGCCGGAAAGCCCTTGAGCTTGAAAAGGCTATCCGTCGCCAGAAGGCTCGGGAAGCGCGGGAACGTGCCCGTCGTAGGGATCGCGATCGCGATGATGGACCGGAGCGGCGAACGAAAGTCGCTGAGTGGTAGCTAATAGATAGCCCATTGGTATTGGATAGCTACTAGCTACTATATTAATACCTGTTTAGTATCGGTTAGCTACTAGATAACATTTGGCTAACTGGTAGCTATCTGGTATCATTGCGTCGATTTGTTGAACCCGAACCCGAAAGAACCGCCATGCCAGTTATTGCATTCGCAAACCCCAAAGGCGGGGCAGGGAAGACCACAAGCGCACTTCTGCTCGCGACAGAGCTTGCAGAGAAGGGTGCCTCCGTGACCTTGCTCGATGCCGATCCAGAAAAATGGATTTCTCAATGGGCAAGCCTGCCCGACAAACCCGAAACGATCACCGTTCATAGCGACGTGACCGAGGACTCGATCGTTGAACAAATCGACGAGGCCGCACAATCCTCGCAATTTGTCATCGTTGATCTCGAAGGCACAGCAAGTCTCATGGTCGCGAATGCCATCGGCATGGCCGACCTGGTGATTATCCCTACCCAAGGCTCGTCGATGGATGCGCGCGGCGCCGCAAAGACCATTCGCTTAATCCGCAACCAAGAGCGTATGGCGCGGAGGTCAAT
>NZ_CAJXNN010000007.1 GCF_913057115.1 uncultured Roseovarius sp. | reverse complement strand
ACCTCAAGGATGTGATCGGCCGTCCGCCCCGCGAAATGCCAGCGGACCGCGAAAGCAACTACGAACGGCAAGACTAAGGCAAAAACCGGGGCCACGCGCCCCGGTTTTTCGTTGCGCCTTATTGCAGGTCTGCAAAGGCCTTCTGCAAACGTTCAACAGCTTCCTCAACCCGCGCGCGAGGTGTGGCGATATTGAACCGCAGGAAGTTTTCACCACCCGCCCCAAAGGTCGGCCCATGGTTCACGGCAATCCGTGCGCCCTCCTGCACGCGCCGGGTAAACTCGATCATCTCCATCCCCGTTCCGGAAAAATCAACCCACGCCAGATAGGTCGCCTCAAGCGACATAGAGGCCAGACCGGGGATGCCATTCACCCCCTGATCAAACACCTTCCGGTTGCCATCCAGATAGGTGACAAGCGCATCAACCCATTCCGCCCCCTCGGGGCTATAGGCGGCTTCAGCCATCACCAAACCAAAGGAATTGGGCGACAACCCAAGCGCGGCCATCCGCGCGCCGAACTTGGCGCGCAATGCCTCGTCAGGGATGATCACATTCCCCGAATGGCTGCCTGCGATGTTGAAGGTCTTGGTGGTCGCGGTCATCATCACCAACCGGTCCATGATACTGTCATCCACCAAACTCATCGGCAGATGTGTCTGCCCCGGCATGACCAGATCATGGTGAATCTCATCCGAGACCAGCACCAGATCATGCCGCTTGGCGAAATCCGCCACGCCTTGCAGTTCTTCGCGGCTCCAAACCCGCCCGCCGGGGTTATGCGGCGAACACAGGATGACCATCTTTTCGCTGCCATCCATCATCGCGTCGTAGGCGGCGAAATCCATCTCGTACCGGCCCGCGTTATTGACCAAGGGGCATTCCACCACCCGTCGCCCCGAGGCGTTAATGACCTTGGCAAAGGCGTGGTACACAGGCGTGAACAACACCACGCCATCACCGGGCTGCGTGTAGCTGTCCACGCACATCGCCGTGCCGTTGACCAACCCATGCGTCGTGAAAACCCACTCGGGGTGAATGCCCCAGCCATGCCGCTCCTGCATCCACCAGCCGATCGCCTCAAGATAACTGCGGTCATCGCCGTAGTAGCCATAGATCCCATGATCCACCATGCCCTGCACCGCGTCCGACACGCATTTGGGCGGCTGAAAATCCATGTCCGCCACCCACATCGAAATCCCGTCCTTGGCGGGAACGCCGTAAATCTTTTCCATCATGTCCCATTTCATCGAATGGGTGTTGTGGCGGTCGATGATGCGGTCGAAATCCATGTCTGCCTCCCTCAAGCTCCCGGCAAGCTATCGGAATAGATCGCAGGCGCAAGCCCGTTGCGGATCACGAATCAATCGCCTAAATGACACCCCATGAAACGCCCGATCCTCATTCACCCCGATCCGCGCCTGAAAAAACTCTGCGCGCCTGTGCCCGATATCTCGGATGAGCTGCGCAAACTGGCCGACGACATGCTCGAAACCATGTATGACGCGCCCGGCATCGGCCTTGCCGCGCCACAGATCGGCGTGATGGACCGGGTGATCGTGCTCGACTGCGTCAAGGATGAGGGCGAAGCGCCCCGCCCGCTGGTCATGTTCAACCCCGAAATCGTGGCCTCATCGGACGAAACCAACGTCTACGAAGAAGGCTGCCTCTCGATCCCCGAACAATACGCCGAAGTGAAGCGCCCCAAGGTCGTCGACGTCCGCTGGATCGACCGCGACGGCAACGAGCAATCCGAGACCTTCGATGACCTCTGGGCCACCTGCGTCCAGCACGAGATCGACCATCTCAACGGCAAACTGTTCATCGACTACCTCGGCCCGATGAAACGGCAGATGATCACCCGCAAAATGCAAAAGCTGAAACGCGAACAGGCCAAGGCGAGGGCCTGATCATGGCCGTTCGCCCCTGCCTGCCATGGCCCGACAAACGCCTGCGTTCCGTGGCGGAACCGGTTGAGGCCATCACCGACGACATCCGCGCCATCTGGACCGATATGATCGACACGATGGAGGCCATGCCCGGCGTCGGCCTCGCCGCCCCGCAAATCGGCGTGCCTTTGCGCCTCGCCGTGGTCGATGCCAGTTCCGAGCGCGGCCAAGCCATCCGCATGGCCAACCCCGAAATCCTGCATTCCAGCATCGAATTGCGCCCGCATGAGGAGGCCAGCCCCAACCTTCCCGGTGTCTCGGCCACCATCAAGCGCCCGCGTGCGGTGACGGTGCGCTTCCTCAATGACCAAGGCGAGATGGAAGAGCGGGATCTGGTCGGCCTCTGGGCCACCTCCGTGCAGCACCAGATCGACCACCTGAACGGCAAACTCTACTTTCACCACCTCTCCAAGGTGAAGCGCGACATGCTGCTGCGCAAAGCGAAAAAGGCGGGCTGACCGATGCGCGTGATCTTCATGGGCACCCCCGATTTCTCGGTTCCCGTCCTCGACGCTTTGATCGACGCGGGCCATGACGTGTTGGCCGTCTACTGCCAGCCGCCCCGCCCCGCCGGACGCGGTAAGAAAGACCGCCCCACCCCGGTGCACGCCCGCGCCCTTGACCTGGGCCTTGAGGTCCGCCACCCGGTCAGCCTCAAAGGCACCGAGGAACAAGCCGCCTTCGCTGCCCTCAATGCCGATGTCGCCGTCGTCGTGGCCTATGGCCTGATCCTGCCGCAAGCGGTACTGGATGCGCCCACCCACGGCTGCCTCAACATCCACGCCTCGCTTCTGCCCCGTTGGCGCGGGGCCGCGCCCATTCACCGCGCGATCATGGCGCGCGATGCGGAAACCGGCATCTGCATCATGCAAATGGAAGCAGGCCTTGATACCGGCCCCGTGCTTCTTCGCCGCGCCACTCCCATCGGAGCCACGGAAACCACCGGCGAATTGCATGACCGCCTGTCCACCATGGGGGCCGAGGCAATCACCGATGCGCTTGCCGACCTCGACAGCCTCACGCCCGACCCCCAACCCAAGGACGGCGTCACCTACGCCGAGAAAATCGACAAATCCGAGGCCCGCGTGGACTGGACCCACCCTGCGGCCGAGGTCGATGCCCATATCCGCGGCCTCTCCCCCTTCCCCGGCGCCTGGACCGAGGCCGACGGCCAGCGGATCAGACTGCTCGCCTCCACCCTTGCGGAGGGCCAAGGCAGCCCCGGCGACATCCTTGACGATACTCTGACCGTAGCCTGCGGTGACGGGGCTATTCGCCTTTTGCGCTTGCAACGGGCGGGCAAGGGCGCACAGGATGCAGAAACATTCCTGCGCGGCATGGCCCTGCCCGCAGGCAGCAAACTGACCTGAACAGGAGGCACGACGCTTGTTTCTAAGGCTCTTCGGCACCGTGGTGATTGCCGGCATCGTCGGCTACATCAGCGAAAAATCGGGCTTCACCCGCAATGGATACCTGCAATCCATCATCATCTGCGTCGGCGGGGCGTTCCTGTTTTACTTCATCCGCATCATGTTCGGCTTCAACTTCGGCACGCCCGGTGTGGATGCCATCATTTCCTCCATCGGGGCGCTTGTCATCGTGCCTTTCCATTGGCGTCGGGGCCGCTAGACGATGAACCTGCTTTACCTCATCGTGATCGGGGCCGTGGCGGGCTACCTTGCCACCCGCATCATGCACATCAAGGCAGATCCGCTGAAAACCATCGCCATCGGCATCGCCGGGGCCTTGATCGGCGGATTCATCCTTCAAGTGGTTCTGACAATCGCCGGAGTGCTGGGCGGGATCATCGGCGCAGTGCTTGGTGCGATCCTGCTGATCTGGATTTACCAAACCGTGACCGCGAAGAAGAAATAGGGCGTCAGCCCTTCGGCGGACGCGCTCGATAGACCGGCAAGCGCCAGCCAAAAGCCAGCGACCCGGCCCGCAATCCCCAAGTCAGTACCGCGCAACCGCCCAAGATCAAGGTCATCTCACTGTTCGCTGCCGCCAATCCCGCCGCCAAAAGCGACCCGGCAAAGGCGGCTGAAACATAAAGCTCGCCTTGCTTCAAAACCAGCGGCACCTCGTTACAGACCACATCGCGCATCAAGCCACCGGCGCAGCCGGTCAAAATGCCCATGATCACCACGACAGGCCACGGCTGCAACATGGTCAGCGCCGCCGCCACCCCCGCCGCCACCGCCACGGCCAAGGCAAAACTATCCAACCACAAAAGCCACCGATACCGGCTTTCGGCCAAATGCGCGGTGACGAAAATCACCGCCGCCGCCGCACAGGCAATACCGATATAACCGGGGTTGCCAATCCAGAAGACGGGGTTCCGATCCAGCAAGACATCCCGCAACGTGCCCCCGCCCACCGCCGTGAGACAGGCCAGAAAAGCAAAGCCCACCACATCCAACTGCTTGCGCGAGGCCGCCAAGGCCCCGGTCAGCGCGAAAATCAGCACCGAGGCATAATCAAGAAGCGACAGCGCGCTCATTCGGCCCGCGCGCTTGGCTTGAAAGGGGCCATCCCTGCGCGCGCCAATTCATCCGCGCGCTCGTTTTCCGGGTGGCCCGCATGACCCTTGACCCACTCCCATGTCACATCATGGCGGGCTTGGGCGGCATCCAACCTCTGCCATAGCTCCGCGTTTTTCACAGGCTTCTTGGCCGAGGTTTTCCAGCCATTGCGCTTCCAGCCATGAATCCAGCCCGTGACACCGTTTTTCACATAGGCGCTATCGGTCACCACGGTCACTTTTGAGGCCCGGCTCAGGGTTTCCAGCGCGTTGATCGCCGCCAAAAGCTCCATCCGGTTGTTGGTGGTCTCCGCCTCACCGCCCTGCAACTCGCGCTCCTTGACAAGGCTGTCGCCTTCCTTGGCCTGCAACAGTACACCCCAGCCCCCCGGCCCCGGATTCCCCGAACAGGCCCCATCGGTATAAGCAAAAAGCTCAGGCATGATCGAACAGTCCCACATATCCCGGCAATGCCGCCATCCGCGCGCACCACGCATTGAGGGCCGGGAAACGGTCCATCTCGAAACCACCCCGCGTCCCGGCGGTGTGGGTGTAGGCATAAAGCGCGATATCGGCAAGGCTCGGGGCCTGCCCCGCGAACCAATCCCGCCCCTGCAAATGATCCTCCATCAATTGCAGAAGGGCATGGCCGTTTTCCAAAAGCTCCGCCATCACCTGCGGCACCGCCTGATCCTTGAGATGCGGGTATGAATTGAGCGAGGCGCGCACCGCCACCACCGGCTCATGCCGGTTCTGCTCAAAGAACATCCAGCCCAGCATTTGCGCTTGGGTCAGTGGATCACCGGGCACCCATTCGCTGCCCGCCGCCAGATACCACAGGATAGCGTTCGACTCCGACAAAACCGTGCCATCCTCCAAATGCAGTGCCGGCAGTTTGCCCAAGGGCAAATGCCCCTCCGCCTTGGCCTGCTCCAACTCCGCCGATTGGGTTTCACACGGCACATGGCGATAGTCCTGCCCCAATAGCGCCAGCAAAAGCCGCACCTTGTAACTATTGCCCGATGAGGGCATCGAATAGAGGGTCAAATCTGTCATATGCCTAAATCGCTTCCGCAAAAATCGTTATCCAATCCTCAGGCACGCCGGTCATCCCGGCCTCGCGCCCGCGCCTTGCATCCATTACGGAAAACCCGGCATCCGTCAGCAACCCGCGCAATTCGGCTTCGGTGAAAAAGCTATAAAGCCGCCCCAATTCATCGCGCTTTTCGCCTTCGCCCACCTTCATCCCGATATGAAACAGCCCCCCAGAGCGCAACGCCCGGTGGATGCGCGCCATATGCCCCGGCAAATCCCCGCGCGGCGCATGCAAAAGCGAGAAATTGGCCCAGACGCCATCAAACTCCGCCACGCCCTCGATCTCATCGAACCGCGCAACCCGTGCTTCCACTCCCGGGCGCGCGGCGGCCATTTCCACCATCTCCGGCACCGCATCCGTGGCCAGCACCGAAAACCCCTCCGCTGCCATGCGCCCGGCCATCACCCCGGGGCCACAGCCAAGGTCCAACACCCGCGCGCCCTCGGGCAAAGCGGCGATGAAGGCCTCCAGCGCCGGCTCTTTATCCAAATGCGCCGTGCGCTCGGCATAATCATCCGCCGCCCGTCCATAATAGGCCAGCGTTTCATCGTCTTGGCTCACAGGAAAACCCCGATGGCAAGGCAGGTCACCACGATCACCGTCAACAGCACCCGCAACTGCATCCACCACGCAGGCGCCGCACCATGGTGCCAAAACATCCAGTCCAGCCCCAGAATACCGATGAACCCAACCATCAGGGAAATCCCCGAACTGGTCGGCCCCCCGCCGGTCATGAAAAACGCCCAAAGCGCCGGGATCACCGACAGGGCATAGCCCGTGGCCGCCTGCGCACCTTCAAGCTGCGCGGCAAAGCCCCACAACACACCCGACATGAACGATAAAATGATCGCGCCGTAAAACAGCATCACATAAGGCCCGACAAACCGCGCCCCGATATTGGCGAGCGTCCAGTCGGCCAGCCCCGGCAAAAGCACGGTCAAAGCCCCCCAGACAAACGGGGTCAACCCCGCCAGCCCCAGGATCAAAGGCGCGCGCGGCACCGCCGTCATGTGGCCTTCTCCATGGCAAGCCGCGCCGCCAGCCCGGCGAACACGGCGGCGAAGCCGCGGTTGATCCAGCGCACCACGCGCGGCGAGGACAGCACTTTGTCCCGCGCAGCAGCGGCAAAGACGCCGTATCCCACGAAAACCACAAAGGTCAGCACCATGAACACCGCGCCCATTGCCAGCATCTCGGCGGTCGCGGTCCCTGGGTTGCCCGACAAAAACGGCGGCAACAGCGCCAGAAAGAAAATCGACAGCTTGGGATTGAGGATATTGATCAAAGCCCCGCGCCGGACAATCGCCCAATCCGCCCCGGCCTGCGTCTCGGCGCGCACAGCAACACCGCCTTCATCGCGCAACATCTGCCACGCCAGATACAACAGATAGGCCACACCGGCGAATTTGACGATCTGAAACAACAAGGCCGAGGTATGCATGATCGCCGCCAGCCCCAGCACGGCGGCCAAAAGCGCCGGCACGATCCCAAAGGTACAGCCAACGGCGGCCATGATCGCCGCACGCCGCCCCTGACCCAATCCAACGGCCAAAGTGTAAATCACCCCAGTGCCGGGGGCCACGACCACCACAAGGGCGGTCAACAAAAATTGCAAGCTCATGATGCCTCTCTCATTACACGGGGCACCTTGAACTCCACGTTCTCCTGCGCCGTTTCAACCACTTCCGTGGTCACATTATACCTTTCGCGGAAGGCGTCGATCACCTCGTTCACCAACACCTCGGGGGCCGAGGCCCCGGCGGTGATCCCGATACTCGAAATCCCCTCCAAAGCCCGCCAATCAATATCGCCCGCGCGCTGCACCAATTGCGAATAATTGCAGCCCGCCTTGGCCCCCACCTCGACCAGCCGCTTGGAGTTCGACGAGTTTGGCGCGCCCACCACCAGCATCGCATCGGCCTTAGGGGCCATGGCCTTCACCGCCTCCTGCCGGTTGGTGGTGGCATAACAAATGTCTTCCTTATGCGGCCCCTTGATCGCCGGGAACCGCTCTTGCAAGGCGGCCACGATATCCGCCGTATCATCCACCGACAGGGTGGTTTGCGTCACAAAGGCCAGCTTGTCAGGGTCGCGCACATTCAAGCCCGCTACATCCGCCACGGTCTCCACCAACAAAACCTCGCCCTCGGGCAACTGCCCCATGGTCCCAATGGTTTCAGGGTGGCCCGCATGGCCGATCATCACGATCTGAAGGCCATTCTCATGGTGCCGCTCGGCCTCAATATGCACTTTTGACACCAAGGGGCAGGTCGCATCGACGAAAAGCATCTCGCGCCGCGCCGCCTCGGCAGGCACCGCCTTGGGCACGCCATGGGCGGAAAAAATTACCGGCCGGTCATCGGGGCAGTCTTCCAACTCCTCGACAAACACCGCGCCCTTGTCGCGCAGATCATCCACCACGTATTTGTTGTGCACGATCTCATGGCGCACATAAACCGGCGCGCCCCACTTCTGCAGGGCCATCTCAACGATCTTGATCGCCCGGTCCACACCGGCGCAAAACCCGCGCGGCGCGGCCAGGTAAAGTGTCAAAGACGGTTTGGTGGTCATAAGTGCGGCCTCCTGTTGTCCCACAGGTAAATCCCCTATCGCCCGGCGTCCAGTGGCGATGCCCTCACGCAAGGGTGATTTGCATTGGCCCGCCAGCGCGCGATGCTGCCATCCAAGCATCAACCACGCCGGAATCCGCATGAAACGCTTCGCCCTCGCTCTTTGCCTTCTCGCCTCGCCCCTCTGGGCCGAGGCCCCGGCTGGCCTCCTGCCCTACACCGATGCAGCCGCCATCGAAAACGGACAAGCCATTTATCAAGCCCAATGCGCCGCCTGTCACGGCGCAGGCCTAGAAGGCGAAGACAACTGGCGCGACCGTGACGAAAATGGCTACCTGCCCGCGCCACCCCATGATGAAACCGGCCACACATGGCACCATCCCGACACACAGCTTTTCATGATCACCAAGCACGGTACCGAGGCCATCGTCGGCAATGGCTACAAAAGCAACATGATGGGGTTCGGCGGCATCCTGTCAGATCAGGAGATTCTCGAGGTGCTGGCCTATATCAAATCCACGTGGCCCCGCCGCGTGATCGCTATCCACAACCGCATTAATCAAGACGCCATGGGGGCAGCCAACTAACCTCAGCCGTAGTTTTCGATCAATCCCACCGGCGCATTCTCGGCACGCTCATAATCCAAGGGTTGTTCATCCGCAGCAGCCGTCATCTGCTTCACCTCATAGCGAATCTCGCCGCCTTCTTCTTCCGAGGCCACGATCAGGCAGCGCGAAAGGTGCCGCGTCCCGTCATACAAATCCACCAAACCCCGCAAATGCGGGGCCTGTGCCGCGTCAACGGCAAAACCATTGTCTGACAGACGCAAGACCTTCAATCGCTGGTTCCCGGCCTCAAGCGCCAAACGGCTGGATCGCTTGAGAGCGCGCTTGCGCGCCTGATCCAACCCCGCCTGTATGTCATCCGGCAATACCGTAATCATGGCATCCATTCCCTTTGTTCGGACAACCACCATAGGCATTAACTATGACCGGCCAATGACGATTGTCACCGCCGCACGGATTAAACGCGTTCCGTGGCTTTCGGTCGCAAGACATGCGGCATCGCGGGATCGTAAAGCGCGCTTTCGGTGAACTCGCTGATCTGCCCCAGAACCGGCCCAACCAGAATAAGCGCCGTCCGCGTGATCTTCTCATCCCGCACCTTCAGGCGAATATCGCTCAGCGTGCCCCGGATGAACATCTGGTCCGGCCAACCCACCCGATAGGCCACCACCACCGGGCAGTCTGCGCCATAGTAAGGCGTCAGAACCCGCTCGATCTCCCGCAGGGCGCGCACCCCCAGATGGATGGCCAGCGTCGTGCCCGTCCGCGCAAAATTCTCAAGCGTTTCGCCTTCGGGCATCGAGGTGGATTTCATGCTCACCCGGGTCAGCACGATGGATTGCCCAATCTCCGGCACGGTCAATTCCTGACCCAAAGCAGCGGCAGCGGCGGCATAGGCAGGCACACCGGGAATGATCTGGTAATCAATTCCATCGGCGCGAAGGCGGCGGATCTGCTCGGCAATCGCCCCGTAAAGCGACGGATCGCCCGAATGCACCCGCGCCACATCCTGCCCCTTGGCGTGCGCCTCCTTGATCACGCCATGCGTGTCATCCAGCGTCATCGGCGCGGTATCCATCACAAGCGCCCCTTCTGGCGCACAGCCCACCACCTCAGCCGGCACCAGACTACCGGCATAAAGGCACACCGGGCATTCCCCGATCACCCGCTCGGCCTTCTTGGTCAAAAGCTCCGGGTCGCCCGGACCCGCGCCAATAAAATAAACCGTCATGTCATCTCTCCTTCACGGGATGGCGGGCGGGGCGCCTTTGCCCTGCAAGGGCAAACAGCGCCGCGCGTCATCCCCGGCCTTGGGCCAAATCCCCATCAATCTTGCGCGCATAACCGCGCGGCGTGAACATCCGCGGCCCCTCGCCCAAATGCGCAAGCCGTGAGTTGCTCGACCCGATCAAGACCACGGTCAGCATATCCACCTCATCCACCTGCAAATCCTCCAACCGGCGATAGCGCACATGCTCCTCCGGACGGCCCAGATTGCTGGCCAGCATCACCGGCGTATCCGCCGGGCGATGCTGCAACAGGATATCCCGCGCCTCGGCCAGAAGCGTCCGGCGCGTCTTGCTCACCGGGTTGTAGAAGGCAATCACGAAATCCCCCTCCGCCGCCGCCCGCAGCCGCCGCAAAATATCCTCGCGCGGGGTCAACAAATCCGACAACGAAATGGTGCAGAAGTCATGCCCCAAGGGTGCCCCGGCCCGCGCCGCCGCACCCTGAAGCGCAGAAACCCCCGGCGAACAGACCACATCCACCCGGTGCGCCGCATCGCTCACACCTTCGTTCTCGGGCGCACGATCCAACAGCTCGAACACCAGCGCCCCCATCGCATAAATCCCGGCATCGCCCGAACAGACCAAGGCCACGTTGCGCCCCTCCGCCGCCCGCTCCAAGGCATAGCGGCACCGCGCCTCTTCCCCGCCCAACGGAAAATCGCTGCGCTGCTTGCCCGCCGCCAGCGGCCCCAAAAGGTCAATGTACAACCCATAGCCCACCAATTCCTCCGCCTCTGCCACAAGGCGGCTCACCTCCGGCGTGCGCCAACTGGCCTGTCCCGGCCCGATGCCGACAACGCTCAAACGCCCGCGCGACCGGCCCGGCATCTCGGTGATCGGCGCGGCGGCCCGGCTCAGCGCACAGGTGGCATTCGCGGTCTTGCGCTTTTCGGCCACCAAATCCCCGCCACAGGCCAAGGCAGCCCCCTCGCTCACCCCATGACAGCCCACCTCAGCAAAAACCACCTCCGAAGGGTTCGGTACCGGTTGCGCCTCCAACTCTGCCGCCGTGAACAGGCGCAGGGGCACCCCCAACCGCGCCGCCACCACGTTCATCGCAGGCTCATCCGCCTTCAGGTCGATTGAGGCCACGCATGCCACCGCCCCCGGCGCAACATTCGCCTCGGCCAGAACCTCCTGCACAAGCGCCCAAAGCTCCTCCGGGTCAGCATTGCGCGCACAACCCAAGCCCAGCGCATAACGCTGCGGATGGTAGACAAGCCGCGCCTCACTGCCCTCAACCGGCGCCTCGCTTACAAAAAGCTCAACCGCGCCGCCCCTGTCCTCGATGCCAAAGATATTCTCACCCGACACCGAAACACCTGCCCCCGACAGCATCGCCGCCATCGCGCCCTTGGCATCCTCCGGATTGGCCAAGCGATACCCCAAGGGCGGCGCATCCAAAGCCACGCCCATGGCCACATCTCCCGCCGTGGTGACGGCTGAAACCGCCTCTAGCCCTGCAGCAATCTCAGATGCCAAACGATTGGCCCCGCGATGCCCGCCCAACAAAGGCACCACGACACCGCCATCGTCCGACACGGACACAACCGGCGGCTCAGCGGTCTTATCGGCCAACAAAGGCGCCACCGCCCGGATCAAAATTCCACTCGCGCAAACGCCAACCACCGGCACCCCGGCGGCAAACAAATCCCGCGCATGGTCCAAAGCATTGGGGAAAAAGGCATCCGCCTTTTCAACCCGCCCCTCGCGGCCATGCACCTGCGCCCCCAAAAGGGCCGCCACGCGGTGCGCCACATCTTCACCCGACCGGCTCAGCGCCAGAACAACAGGTTTCACAGCCATGGATCGGCCCCTTTCGTCAGCAAGATCATCGAAAAATAGGGCGCCTTCCCCGGCGCCTCGGCAAGCGGGCAAACCACCTCTTCGGGCAGGCTCGCGCGCTCAATGTAAACCGCACGGTCGGTCAGGCCCAATTCGCCTATGACCCCGCGAATTTTCTCCAGATGCCGCCCCACTTTCATGATGGCGACACTCTCGGCCCCGTCGATCCGGGCGCGCAACTCCGCCTCGGGCAAGGGCCCCGGCAAAACCGTCAACCGCTCATTGCGCGCGGCCAAGGGCATGCCCGCCCGCGCCGCACAGGTGGTGATCGAGGTCACACCCGGCACCACCTGCACCTCAAACCGTTCCGACAACCGCGCGAAAAGATACATGAAAGAGCCATAGAAAAACGGGTCTCCCTCACACAGGCACACCACATCACGGCCCGCCGCCAGTTCCTCGGCAATCTCGGCCGCACCCTTGTCATAAGCCGCCTGCGCCGGGGCGCGCTCGGTGGTCATCGGCACATCCATGACGATCTCGCGCGCACTTGCCGGGATCACCCCCGCCGCAATCGACCGCGCGAAGCTCTCACCCCCCGCAAGGCTGGGATAGGCCACCACCTCGGCCCCTGAAATCAACCGATGCGCCCGCAGCGTCATCAGTTCCGGGTCTCCGGGGCCAAGCCCAACGCCATACAAAACGCCACTCATAGCGCAGCCCCCGGCTTCATCTTTCCCAAAATACTCCCGCCGGAGGCATCCAACCCCCGCCAAATGCGCAACCGCCCGATCATCGCTTCACAAGGCTCCACTGGGTGACTGGCATCAAGGGCCGCCACCCGGTCAGGCCGCCCACAGGCTCGGCCCGGTTGACCATCAGCTTCACAAGCTGTCCACCGCGCTCCTTGTGCAACTCCAAAAGCAGCGCCTCGCTCTCAAGCGTCACCGCATTGCACACCATCCGCCCCAGCGGCCGCAGCGCGCCCCATGCCGCCTCAAATGTCTCACGGCTCAAACCGCCACCGATGAACACCGCATCGGGCGCGGCCAACCCGTCCAAAGCCTCCGGCACCCGGCCCTCGACCAATTCCAGCTTCGGCACACCCAGCGCCAGCGCATTCGCCGCCGCCATGGCCCGCCGATCCGCTCGTGGCTCAATACCAATCGCCCGCGCATAGCGCGCCCCGCGCATCCACTCCACCGCGACCGAGCCACAGCCGGTGCCGATATCCCACAACAAAGCCCCCCGCATCGGCATCAGCTTGGCCAGCGTGGCCGCGCGCACTTCCTGCTTGGTCATCGTCCCATCATGCTGGAACAGCTCATCGGCCAGCCCCGGCACGCGCGGCAAAAGCGCGGCATCGGGGGCGGCGATGCATTCCACCGCCATGGTATTGAAGGCCGGCACCTCATGGTCCCAGTCTTCGGCAACCCCGTCGAACCGCGCTTCTTCGGCCCCGCCCATATTGGCCAAGACAGTCAGCTTGGATCGGCCAAAGCCCCGCTCGGTCAGGAACCCGGCAATCTGCGCCGGGGTCTCCGCCCCTGTGGTCAGGATCAACAGCCGCGCATCGGGCTGGATAAAGGCGATCATCTGCTCCACGGGCCGGCCATGCACCGTCAGCGTTTCCACATCCGGCAAAGACCACCCCATGCGCGCCGCCGCCAACTGAAAAGCCGAGAGTTGCGGGTGATAGGTGATCTCACCCGGGTCAATCTCACGCCCGATCCGCGCACCGACCGAAAACCACAAAGGGTCCCCCGTCGCCAGTACCACGACCCGGCGGCCCTTGAAGCCTTCCAGCATCTCGATCAACGCATTGAAGGGGCTGGGCCAGGCCACGCGCTCA
Organism: uncultured Roseovarius sp.; assembly: GCF_913057115.1. Classification (GTDB taxonomy): domain Bacteria; phylum Pseudomonadota; class Alphaproteobacteria; order Rhodobacterales; family Rhodobacteraceae; genus Roseovarius. The sequence continues at coordinate 86,573 of NZ_CAJXNN010000007.1, read as the reverse complement.
GCCGTGACATTGTCCGACAGCTTGTGATGCCGGTCCCCGCCGACAATCACCTCGGCGGCCTCCACAACGGCGCGGGTGGCGGGCAGCAGGCCCTCCATACCATCCTCGCCGATCCCCACGATATGCAGCCACGGCTCTTTCATGTCGCTCACACTCATTTCGCAATCTCCGGCAATCCGGCGGCCAAGGCATTCACCGCCGCCGAGGCTATGGCCGACCCACCGCGCCGCCCGCGCAGGGCGACAAAGTCACAGCCGCGCGGATTGTCGGCCAGTTCCGCCTTGCTTTCGGCTGCCCCCACGAACCCCACCGGAAAGCCAAGGATCACCGCCGGTTTCGGCGCGCCCTCGTCCAGCAATTCCAACAAATGGAACAGCGCCGTGGGCGCATTGCCAATGGCCACCACCGCGCCTTCCAGATGCTCGGCCCACAACTCCACCGCCGCCGCCGAACGCGTGTTCCCAATCCCCGCCGCAATGCCCGGCACCTTCGGGTCGTTCAGCGTGACGATCACTTCGTTGCCAGCGGGCAAATACCGCCGGATAATCCCCGCACCAACCATCTCGCAATCACACAGCACCGGCGCACCCGCCTGCAAAGCCGCACGACCCGCCTCATAGGCCCCGGGTGAAAAGGCCAACCGGTCAGCGACTTCCACCATACCGCAGGCATGGATCAACCTGATGGCAAGCGCCTCCATCCCCGGCCCGAAACGCTCCAACCGGGCCTCACGGCGGACGGTGGCAAAGCTCTCGGCATAGATGGCTTTGGGGTTCTTTTCGTAGGGACGCACGGCCTTAGCCCTTCGCTATGTGGCCCCCGCAGGACAGCCTCCGGCGGGGATATTTCAAAAAAGAAGAAAGGCTCAGGCCCGGGTTTTCCGCGCGCTCTCCGGCCCATGCGGGTGGTCGGCATGCGGATACTCGGCATGGTGATGATGGTGGTGATGGTCGTGATCATGATCGTGATGGTGGTGGTGATGATCGTGACCGTGATCATGCCCATGATCGTGGTGATGATGGTGGTGGTGATGCCCCTGCCCTTCCAAGCGGCAAAGCCCCGTGCAGAAGGTATCGCAGAGGGTGCAATCCGCCACGTTCGAGCCCGGCGCACTGGCCCCTTGCCCTTCCACATGGTGGTGGTGGCTTTCCTGCACAGCCCCCACCTCGGCCTCGAACCCCAGAATGGTGGTGCGATACTTGCACAACACGCAAGTGGGCGGCGGCACATCGCTAAAGGCCACATGGCCCGCGCCCTTGGCTTCGGCCAAGGCGCGGCGTTGCTCGGGCGTGATTTCCCGCGCGCCCTCGCCCTCGATGGCCAAAACCTGCGTGCGGTACTGGCAGGTGCCACAGTTGGGCGGCGGCGTCGCACTGGTCTGTTCCATCACCCGCTCGGCAAAGGTTTCCAGAACCTTGGGATGATCCCCCAGATAGCCCGCCTTGAAAAACTGGGTTTCCGGATGCTCGGCCGCCACCTGATCGGTAAAGCCATAAATCCGGTCAATCAGAATGCCCGAAAACAGGAAATACGGGAAAACGATCACCCGCTTGTAACCCAGCTTCGCCACATGCTGCAGGCACGGCTCCACCAGTGGGAAGGTCACACCCGAATACCCCACCTCGCACCAGCCAAAGCCCATGCCCTCCTGCAACATCCGGGCGATCTTGGCGACATTGCCATTGGCATCGGGGTCCGACGCGCCCCGCCCAATGACCACCAGGCAAGTGTCATGCAACGACACGTCGCCGGCCTCGGCATTGGCGCGCTCAACAGCCTCCTGAATGCGGCCACCGGCGGCGGCGATCATCTTGGGGTCCACCCCCAATTCCCGGCCATACTGCACATTGATGCCGTGCTTGGTGGCATAGGTGTTCAAAACCGTGGGAATATCGTTCTTGGAATGCATCGCGGCGAAAAGCATCCCCGGCACCGCCAAGATACGCTCGCACCCCGCCTCGCGCAGCTTGTCCAGACCGTCACGAATGACCGGATTGGCAAATTCGAGATAGCCGTACTCCATCTCCCAATCTTTGGGCAGATAGGGCGGCAGCTTCTCGGCCAAAGTCGCAAATTCATCCACCGCCGACTGACTACGAGAGCCATGCCCACAGATCATCACACCAGTCTTGACCATACGCTCAGGCCTCCTGCAATTCTTCGTCGGCGGCCTCATCGCCCTCGGCCTCTTCCGTGGCCTCATCCTTGCGGCCCTTCAGCCCGGCCCAAAGCCCGATGGCAATCGCCGCACCAAGTGCTGCGGCACCCAGCCAATGACCGTGCCCCGCCACTTCGGCCAAATGCCCGGGATGCGCCTGCGCACCACTGGCCGCCAAAAGCGCTACCAAAAGAATTGCGTGTTTCATGGGATTTCCCCCTTTTACCACCTCGCCCCTTGAGGCCCCGGAAAGGAGGGTCGCGGCCCGAAAACCGCCTGACGATCTCAGGCCAAGACCCCCGGCTTGGGTCGGTCCTCCCTGCACACCTTTCCGGCCCCTCGGGGCATCGTCCCCCTCCGTATACGCCCCCCAAGCCCCACGCGCAAACCGAGAAACGCCACACCACGCACGGCCCGCGACATGTGCAGGCCCGCACGAACCCTGCGCGGCCACAGGGCTGTTTGCCCCCGGCGCGCTCACCTAGTTTTCACCGAAAGGAGGCGCATCATGGGACTACTCATCGACGGCGAATGGCACGACCGCTGGTATGACACCGACAGCACCGGTGGCAAATTCCAACGCGACACCTCGAAATTCCGCAACTGGATCACCGCAGATGGCGCACCCGGCCCCAGTGGCGAGGGCGGTTTTGCCGCAGAATCAGGGCGTTACCATCTTTATGTCTCTCTCGCCTGTCCTTGGGCCCATCGCACATTGATCTTCCGCACGCTCAAGGGTCTTGAGCCGCATATCGGCATGTCCGCTGTTCACCCCGATATGCTCTCGGACGGGTGGGAATTCCGCACCGACTACCCCGGGGCCACTGGCGATGACCTCTATGGGTTTGATTATGCCCGCGAGCTTTACACCAAAGCCAAGCCCGACGCCTCGGGCCGCGTCACCGTGCCAATCCTCTGGGACAAAACCCGCGAAACCATCGTCTCCAACGAATCGGCCGAGATCATCCGCATGTTCAATTCGGCCTTCGACGAGATCACCGGCAACACCGATGACTACTGGCCCAAAGACCTGCGCGAGGCGATCGAGCCTGTGAACGCCCGCATCTACGACACCGTCAACAACGGCGTCTACAAATCCGGCTTCGCCACCACCCAAGAGGCCTATGAAGAAGCGGTCCATCCTCTCTTCGATAGCCTCGATTGGCTAGAGGAACGGCTTGGCGAAAACCGCTATATCATGGGCGACAGGCTGACCGAGGCCGACTGGCGGCTTTTCACCACCCTCATCCGTTTTGACGCCGTCTATCACGGCCACTTCAAATGCAACCGCGCCCGCATCGTCGACTACCCCAACCTCTGGGGCTACCTGCGCGAGCTTTACCAATGGCCCGGCGTGGCCGAGACGGTGAACTTCGACCACATCACCCGGCACTACTACTATAGCCACGACACCATCAACCCGCACCGCATCGTGCCCATTGGCCCACAGCTTGACCTGATGTCGGACCACGGGCGCGGCCCTTGAAATAACAACCCTGCCGCAAGGGTCAGGCGTGGCTCTATGGGTATTTTTGCCAAGAAAAAGCAGGCCGGTTTTTTCTTGGCCCAAATACCCTAGGGGGAGTCGCCCAAAGGGCGGCAGGGGCAGCGCCCCCAAGGCAGGCTATCCATCGCATTGCGCCACAGAAGGCTTGCCAAACGGTAAACCGACCGCGCTATCGCGTGGTCCGGCGATACTCCGCATCACTCACCTGATCCAGCCAATCGGCCACCCGGCCCGCATCGTCGGCCTCCTGCATGGCGAGGTGACACATCTGGCTGTCTGGCGCGGCGCCGTGCCAGTGCTCCACCCCCGGCGGAATCCAGACCGTATCACCCGGGCGGATCACCTTCGGCGGCTCGCCGCGCAGGCCCACCAGCCCGACACCCGACAAGACATGCAAGGTCTGCCCCAAGGGATGGGTGTGCCACGCGGTGCGCGCTTCGGGGTCAAAGGTCACCTTCAGGGCGCGCAGCCGCGCCGGGGCCTCGGCCTCGACCACCGGCTCTTGCCAAACCCGTCCGGTGAACCACTCCGGATTGGCCAGTCTGCAAGGCCGCTCTCCGGCTCGCATGATCTTCATTGTTGCACCTCCCTTGTCATTGCCTCACCGCCCGAAAATAGCGCCAAACCGTACGACTCGTACGAAAGTTTTTTGCAGCCTGCGGATTTTCGTACGAAACTCCCCCCTCGGGCGTACGAGTCGTACGAAACCTGGCGCGCCCTTGACAAAGGCCGCGCCGAATCCCTTGACGCCCTCCCCGTTTCCCCCTAAAGACCCGGTGATGAATTCGGGGCGCTGCCTATGGCGGTGCCCGTTTGTATTGAGCAGGGCTTCGTTAAGCCCCAGCAAACACGAGGAAAAGCCCATGTCGCGCCGCTGCGAACTGACCGGAAAAGGCCCGATGGTTGGCAACAACTCCAGCCACGCCAACAACAAAACCAAGCGCCGCTACCTGCCCAACCTGCAGGACGTGTCGTTGCAGTCCGAAACCCTGGGCCGCGCGATCAAGCTGCGAATCACTGCTTCTGCCCTGCGCAGCGTCGACCACCGCGGTGGTCTGGACGGCTACCTTGCCAAGGCAAAAGACACCGAACTGTCGGCCAACGCTCTGAAAGTGAAGAAAGAAATCGCCAAAGCACAGGCCCCGAGCGCCTAAGCAACGCGTTTTTTAGAATTGTTTTGACAGCCCCGTCCTTTTGGTCGGGGCTGTTGCGTTTTGTCGCTTTTCTTTGGTGCCGCGGAATGCCTATATCTCGGGCATGATGCGCAGCTTGCGGCCATACCTTGCCCTTTGCCTCGCCCTGCTTCTGACCCTTACAAGTCAGACCATGGCGACTGCCCGTGGCGCCCCCACGCCTGTTGGGCAGGCGGTGCTTTGCACAGGGACAGGCCCGGTCACGATTCTTGTCGATGCTGAAGGGCAACCCACGGGGCAAGTTCACATCTGCCCTGACTGCGCCCTGAACTTCCTTGATGGCGTGCCTGCTCCGCTTGCGAAGGCAGCCACGGTTCCGCAGGTCACCTCAGTTCAAGCCATTGAATTTAGAGACGAAATCCAACCATCCGCACCACAAGCCTTTGCCGCACGCGCGCCTCCTGAAGCGGTCTGACCCACAAACCTCAGACAATATTCAATACTTCAGGAGAGACCAATGTCCTTCAAATCCATCGCCTTCGCGACCCTCGCCAGCCTTGCCACCGCCCTGCCGGCCATGGCCGCCGATATCATGGTCGAAGATGCCTATGCCCGGTCCTCGGCCATGTCCGCCAAAACCGGCGCGGCCTTCATGATGATCCACAACCACGGCGACGCCGAAGACCGCTTGATCGGCGCGGCCTCCCCCGTTTCCAAACTCGTGCAACTGCACACCCACAAGGAAGATGCCAATGGCGTCATGAAAATGATGCATGTGGAGGAAGGTTTCGCCCTGCCTGCGGATGGGATGATCAAAATGCAGCGCGGCGGCCATCACGTCATGTTCATGGGCCTTACTGAACCATTTGAACAGGGTGATATGATCCCCCTCACCTTGACCTTTGAAAAGGCGGGTGAGATGGAAATCGAAGTGCCTGTCGATCTGGAGCGCCAACCTATGGGCGGTCACAATCACGGGCAAATGTCCAATTGATTTCAATACCTTGCCGGGCCGACACAGGCCCGGCATAGCCTATCAGTTTTGGCGGGTGAGTTCCTCGTCCACCCAAAGCGGCACAACTTCTGAGGCAGGCCCGTGCCTTGTCTCGGCAAAGTCGCGGGAGTTGACGGAAGGCTCAAGGTTCAACTCTACCGTATGCGCCCCGGCACGCCCCGCATGTTGCCCGAAGGCCGCCGCCGGATAGACCTGCCCCGAAGTCCCAATCGCAGCGAATACATCCGCGCCTTCAAGATGTCGCCAGATTTCTTCCATGTCATAAGGCATCTCACCGAACCAAACGACATCGGGCCGCGTCGCCGTGGCCTGACAGGCCGGGCAATGATCGTCTGGAGCCATAACCAGAGGCGCATCCCAGCGATGCTCACAGGCGGCGCAAAGGGCGCCGTTCAGTGCCCCATGCATGTGCATTACCCCTGTCGCTCCCGCAGCCTCGTGCAAACCATCCACGTTCTGCGTGACGATCACAACCTCTCCCTTGGCCTCGCGTTGCAACCGCGCAAGGGCGTCATGGGCGGGGTTGGGTTTGGCCTCGGCGGCCTGCGCCCGCCGGGCATTGTAGAAGTCATGCACCAGCTGTGGATTGCGTGCGAAACCTTCGGGCGTGGCCACATCCTCAATCCGGTGCTGCGCCCAAAGCCCATCTTCATCGCGAAAGGTGCCCAAACCGCTTTCGGCGGAAATGCCCGCGCCGGTCAAAATGACGATCTTTTCCATTCCCCCTCCTTGGCTTATGCCTTTGTGCCCAAAGGAGACTGCGATGACCACCAAAATCCTTTTCGTTTGCCTTGGCAATATCTGCCGCTCGCCCGCCGCCGAAGGGGTGTTTCGCAGTTTGGCCCCGGAGGTTGAAACCGATAGCGCAGGCACCGGAAGCTGGCACGTTGGAGAACCGCCCTATGGCCCGATGCAGGCGGCGGCGCAGGCACGCGGGCATGACCTTTCAGACCTGCGCGCGCGGCAGTTTCATACCGGAGATTTCAGCGCTTTTGACCTGATCATCGGGATGGACGACGCCAATATCGAAGACATCGAACGCCTGCGTCCGGCGGGCAACGCGACACCCGTAAAACGCTTCACGGATTATGCGCCGGGTTGCGGTTTGGATCACGTTCCTGACCCGTACTACACGCGGGATTTCGATGCTGTGCTGGACATTGTTGAAGAGGCCGCAAAAGGCCTGCGCGCCAGTCTGTGAGGGCCGACTGCCCGCTTTCGGCTTTTCCGAACATGACTTTCGCGGCCTGAAAAAAGACCCGGCGCGATCCATGCTGCCCCTTGCCCTGTGGCCCTGTGCGGCCCCATTCAAGAGGCAACAAGGAGATATCCGCCATGCCCATCACGCCGTTCAAGACAGCCCCCGGAGAGGCCCCGCAAACCGCCGCCGATATCATCGACACGGTGCAAATCATGCTGGCCCGTTTGCGGCAGGGCGGCGGGCAAGTGGCGCTTGAATATGCCCGCACGCTCGACAACTGGCAGGGGCAGGTCACTGTCTCTAGCGAGGCGATCGCCGAGGCCGTGGCCAAGGTGCCGCAAGACCTCAAAGACGATATACAATGGGCGCATGACAACATCAGCCGCTTTGCCGCCGCTCAGCGCGCCACGGCACAGGATATGGAAGTGGAACTGCGCCCCGGTCTCATTGCCGGGCAAAAGCAAATCCCGCTGGCGGCGGCGGGCTGCTATGTTCCCGGCGGGCGCTATACGCATATCGCCTCGGCGTTGATGTCGATTGCCACGGCACGCGAAGCGGGCGTGGCCGATATCACCGCCTGTTCGCCACCCAATGGGGCCGAGGGCATCCCCGCCCCCATGCTCTATGCCATGCAACTTGCCGGGGCGAGCCGGATCCTGTGTATCGGTGGTGTACAGGGCGTGGCGTCCATGGCCTTTGGCATGTTCGGCGCGCCGCCCGCTGATATTCTGGTTGGCCCCGGCAATGCCTATGTCGCTGAAGCGAAACGACAATTGTTCGGCCCCATCGGGATCGACATGTTTGCCGGGCCCACCGACAGTCTGGTTTTGGCCGATGAAACCGCCGATCCGCTGACGGTGGCCGTCGATCTGGTCAGTCAGGCCGAGCATGGCGCCAACAGCCCTGTGTGGCTGGCCACAACGCACCGGCCACTGGCCGAGGCGGTGATGGACGAGGTGCCGCGCCTGATTGCCGACCTGCCAGAGCCGAACCGCAGCGCCGCCGAGGTGGCATGGCGCGATATGGCCGAAATTGTCCTGTGCGACACAGCCGAGGACATGGCGCAATATGCCGACCAAAAAGCCCCCGAACACCTGCATGTTCAGGCCCGCGATTTAACCTTCTGGCGCGAGCGTTTGCGCGCCTATGGCTCATTGTTCCTGGGCGAGAACACCACCGTCAGCTTTGGCGACAAGGCTGCGGGGCCAAACCATGTTCTGCCCACCTCGGGCGCGGCGCGGTATACCGGTGGGCTATCGGTGCATAAGTTCCTGAAAACAGTGACTTGGCAGAAAGTCGATGAGCGGGCCCTGCCCGATCTGGCCCGCGTCAGCGCTCGCATCAGCCGCGAGGAACGGATGGAGGGCCACGCCCGTAGCGCCGATATTCGGCTTGATCGTCTGGCCGATACCGGCAAACTGAGTGCCGGGTAGTCCTAGACGCCGCTGCGCGAACAAAGGAAAACGGATATGAAAACTATCGGCATCCTTGGTGGGATGGGGCCGGAGGCCACGATCTTGCTGATGCAAAAGGTATTCGACGCGGTGCCCGATGCCCGCGACGACGCCGATCACATACCGATGATCGTTCACCAGAACCCGCAGGTCCCCAGCCGGATCAAGGCCTTGATCGAAGGCACCGGCGAGGACCCGGCGCCGGTGCTCGCGCATATGGCGCAAGACCTTGAAAAAGCAGGTGTTTCCGCACTGGCAATGCCCTGCAACACAGCGCATCACTATGCACCGATTATCGAGGCGGCGAGCAGCCAGCCCCTTTTGAACATGCTGGACTTGACCGCCAACCATTTGGCGCAGTCCGGAGCCCGAAAGATTGGTATGCTGGCCTCTCCGGCAACCCGTTTGACAGGGGTTTTCGACGCGCCCTTTTCTGAACGCGGGCTGAGACAGCTGACGCTGCCAAACGATGATGAGCTTTTGCAAGTGATCCGTGCAGTAAAGGCGGGCAAGCCCGCCGCGGAAACCGGCCCCGAGCTTTCCCGGCTTGCGCAGGTTTTGCTGGATCAAGGCGCCGATCACCTGCTTGTCGCTTGCACGGAATTGTCTTTGTTGACCAGCCACTTACCAAGCCCTACAACATGGACTGACAGCCTGGATTGCCTGGCGTCCGCGATTGTCTCATTCGCGCGGTCTTGAAACATCAAGGCGCACGGAATGAAGCCGACACTACCGTTGACAGCACGTGCCCGATTTCAAGCGGCGGCGGCGTTGTCTAGATAACGCGGGGACGCCGGGCCTGAGCAGGTGCCAACAGCCTCGATATGATCGACAAGGCGCAGGGCCTCGTGCACCGGCAAGATGGAATACAATGACTCATCACCGGCCAATGACCGCTCGATCAAGTCGCGCGACGAGGGGCAAAAGAATAGTGCACCACTGTCGCTGAATACCACTTGTTCATCCGCAAAATGCAGCAGGATCACCTCGGCATTCGGTGCCGGGGGCGAACGGTCAATGCCGCGGATGCCTTCAAGAACACGGGCCCGAACAAGTGCGAAGGGATCATCATAAAGGGCTTCGGCAGTGTCGCTTTCCAACATGACAGGTTGGCCCGGAAGGATTTTCATATTGGTGCGATTGCCCAAGACACCCGTAGGCACGCAAAGCGGCCAAAAGCGGCGGGGGCAATCCCCTTCGCCGTCCCACAGGCGAACACGCGTGACCTTGGTGACGGACTGAAGGTTGTTGTCGAAGGTCAGCACTTGATCACCTTCCGAAATCGTCTCGATCCCGCGCCAGCCCATGGCGGTTGCCACCCGTGTACCGGTCATCAACCCTGTCATCACACCCGTGGCCGCGCCATCAATCGCGCCTGTTACTTCCACTGTACGTTTGGTCCCCATAGATGGTGCAGACATCCAACCAAGCATTTCGCCAATCCTCGCTTTCTCGACCCGTGGCTACCAGCCGCCGGTCTGATGAGACGATAAAGAGCGATTCTCGTGCCGCTCCTTGGTCAGAAACAGGGCCGAAATGCGGCACTGTTCACGTTTCGGCATCAATGAGCATTAGAATTTGAAACTAATCGTCGGTTTAGCATTAACCAATACTTAATAAATATACCCAAACCGCTCGATATCTTGCGTAAACAGGGATTGGACCAGAGCCGAATCGCTTTGGGTATAATAGTTGCGATAATCACGATCACGGGTTGACTGGTTGTTAACAGGCAGATCGAGACGGAACCCAAGGTGGTCCCACAGGGGTGCACTGTCTTCCTCGAATTGCTCCAACCGGATGAAACTATCGCAAACCTCGCGCCCTTGGGCATCTGTCACGTAATACCCGTAGGGCGCGGCGCGCATCGCGGATTGAGTACTGGGGTCGTTCAGAAACGTCGTGAACTCAACCTGTTTTGCCAGAGTCACAGCCGGATGGTCGAAGGCTTGCGTTCGTAGCCAGTGATAGTAACTGACCATTCTGTCCCACGGGTTGCGGACCAAGGTAAAGACAAAGGCGCTTTCGATCTCGGTGGTCGAAACCAGACCGTCAATATCGGCCAGTGTCGAGTGTTTCCATAACCGCCCGGCTGTTTGAATTCCCTTAAGGCGCTTTCGGCGGCGCTTGGCCTTGGGCGTGTCACCGATCAGGATGTCATCCTTTTTCGCCCGTTCTTCCAGTGCAAGCATCATGGAGGTGCCTCCAGTCTTGGGAATATGGACGAAAATGAAGTTGCGACCGGGCGAGATAATCATGTGACGCACGCTAGGACCAAGGCCGCCCGGGGACAAGTGCTTGGCCACCCTATCCAGAGGACCATTAACATTTGCTTACAGCAGCAAACTCAATAAGGTTTCCTGCACCTTAACGCAGGGGAATCAGGGAGGAGAGGCCATGGGCTGGATGCGGGACGAAACCGGGCTTGAAAGGAATGCGGCGAACTTCGTGCCATTGACGCCGCTGTCACACCTGAAACGCGCCCGCCGCCTGTATCCAGACCAAGAAGCGGTGGTTTATAAGTCCATCCGCCGGACATATTCGGACTATTACGAACGCTGTACACGGCTGGCGTCGGGACTGGCGAAACTGGGTATTGCGCCGGGTGACGTGGTTGCCACGATCCTTCCCAACCTGCCCGCCCATGCCGAAGCGCATTTCGGCGTCCCGGCCTGCGGGGCGGTTTTGAACGCGGTCAACACCCGGTTGGAAGCCGACACGATCTCGTACATCCTCGATCATGGGGAGGCCAAGGCCGTACTTGTCGACCCGCAGTTCCTGCCGGTTCTGGCCGATGCCATGGAACAGATGGAAGGCCCCGCGCCCATCGTGATCGAGGTGGCCGATGACGAGGCGGGCGTGCATGCCCATGGGCATTACACCGAATATGAGGAGCTGTTGGCCTCGGGCGATCCTAATTTCGAGTGGATCATGCCAGAGGACGAGTGGGAAAGTCTTGCGTTGAACTATACCTCGGGCACCACAGGGCGGCCGAAAGGCGTGGTTTATCATCACCGTGGCGCCTATCTGATGACGATGGGAACGGCGGTGACATGGCCGATGCCGCGATACGCCAAGTACCTGACAATCGTACCGCTTTTCCACTGCAACAACTGGAATCACACCTGGATGATGCCGATGGTGGGCGGCACCGTCGTGTGCTGTCGCGACATCACGGCCAAGGCCATTTACGATGCGATTGCGGATGAAGGGGTGACGCATTTCGGGGCGGCGCCGATTGTTCTGAATACCATCGTCAATGCCAAGGACGAGGAGCGGCGGCCTTTTGACCATGTGGTCGAGGTTTTCACCGCCGGTGCGCCGCCGCCCGCGGCAACGCTTCGCGCGATCGAGCCGTTGGGCTTCCATGTCACGCAGGTCTACGGACTGACGGAGACCTATGGCCATGTGACCGAATGCATCTGGCAGGAAAGGTGGGACGACCTGAAGGACGAAGACCGTTACGCCATCAAGGCGCGTACCGGCGTCACCATGCCCATGGCCGAGGACATTACGGCGATGGACCCCGAGACCATGGAACAGACACCCATGGACAGCACCACGCAGGGCGAGATCATGATCCGCGCGAATACGGTGATGAAGGGATACCTGAAGAACCCCAAGGCAACTTTGGAAAGTTTTTCAGGGGGTTACTTCCATTCCGGCGACCTCGCCATTCAGCATCCGGATGGCTATTTGCAGATTGCCGACCGCGCCAAGGATATCATCATCTCGGGAGGGGAAAACATCAGCTCGGTCGAGGTTGAGGGCGTTTTGATGATGCACCCCGCGGTTCTGCTTTGCGCTGTGGTCGCCAAGCCTGACGAGAAATGGGGTGAAGTGCCTTGTGCCTTCGTGGAGGTGAAGGACGGGGCCGACACGAACGAGGCCGAACTCATTGCCTTTGCCCGCGAGCGGCTGGCGGGGTTCAAGACACCCAAGGCGGTGGTGTTTCAGGAATTGCCGAAAACATCGACCGGCAAGATTCAGAAATTCGAACTGCGGCAGGTGGCACGCGGCATGTAACCGGGAGAATCACCGCCAAGCCTTTGGTTAACAAGAAAAAACCCTTGCGGCATTGCGTCGGTTTCACGTCGGTATCACGTCGGTATTTTTGGCCGGATCCCCGCGGATTAACACTGCGTACGATGCAAAACGTACGAAACGTACGTGGGTTTCGTACGTGTCTCCGCGCCGATGAGTCAGCACCATAGGCGATAGACGCCCTGTACCACACCGTGCTAACCTGCTGCGAAAGAGGCAGAGCAGGCCCATCCGACATGACCGCATTGAGTGAATATCACAGGCTTGAGGCTTCGGGTCTGTGGCGTGCATCGCCCGAGGACCAGCGGAGCGAGGTTATCGTTTCGATCGGCGATGCGACGCTGGTGATCTCGGACATGCAGGACCGCGCATTGGCGCATTGGTCTTTGGCGGCGGTGGATCGGGCCAACCCGGGCGAGACCCCGGCGATTTACCACCCGGATGGCGACCCCGGCGAGACCCTGGAACTGGCCGAAAACGAAGAGCAGATGGTTGAGGCCATCGAAAAGCTGCGGGCCGCGATCGAGCGGCGGCGCCCCCACCCCGGCCGCCTGCGGCTTGTGATGTTTCTGGCTTCGGTTCTCGCCGTGGCGGGATTGGCCGTATTCTGGCTTCCGGATGCGGCGAAAAACCATGCGGTGTCCGTCGTGCCAGAGGTGAAGCGAACAGAGATCGGCGAGGGGCTTTTCGGGCATATTCAACGCGTCACCGGCCCGGCCTGTCGGGATGCGGGGGGGCGCGAGGCGCTTGCCAGACTGGCGCGCCGGTTGCCCGGTACAGGCGGCGCGGGCCATTTGGCCGTCATGCGCGGCGGCGTGAAAGATGCGGTTGCCCTGCCCGGCGGCACAATCCTGATCAACCGTAGCTTGGTCGAGGATTTCGAAGACCCGGATGTGGTGGCTGGCTATATCATTGCTGAACGATTGCGCACGCAGCTGCATGACCCGCTGAATGATTTGCTGGAGCATGCCGGGCTATGGGCGACCATCACCCTGTTGACCACCGGGGATCTGGGCGAGGAGACCTTGACCGCCTACGCCGAGCATCTTCTGACCGATGAGCGCCCGGAACTGGACGAGGAGGTTCTGCTCAAGGGGTTCGAGACATGGCAAGTCCGGTCGACCCCTTACGCCTATGCGCGCGATATCTCGGGGGAAACGACCTTGGCCCTGATCGAGGCGGACCCCTATGCCGCAGCCTCGCCCGAGCCTGTGTTGAGCGATGCAAATTGGCTTCGTTTGCAGGGCATTTGCGGTAGCTGAGGCGGATAAACGGCCAAAAAAGCGCCCAAGGGGGCGCTTTTTCGTATCAATCATGTGAAGCGATCAGCTGCCCGGACGCGCCTGACCATACCCCTTGCCGCGCACCTTGCGCAGGGCGCGGTCAAGCTGTGGCTGAGTGCGGAAGGGGCCGACCTTGACCATTGAGAAGGATTCACCACCGCGGGTCACACGGCCCATGCGCGTCGGAAGGCCGGAGTTGGCCAACCGTTGCGCCGCGCGCTGTGCTTGGGTCGCATCTCGGAACGCGCCGACCTGCACATAGGAATGGCTTGCCTTGCGAACCATTGTCTTTTGCGGCGTCGTTTCGGGGGCCACGGAGCGTGTCGACACGTTTGACTTGCGCGGGGCCGCCTGCCGTGTCGAGACAGTGGCGCGGCGAGAGGTATTCGCAACCCGTTGTGGCGGCAGCACGACACGCCCTCGGGTCGCCACGGTCACGCCAGCGGCGCGTTGCGCCTCGAAGCTGGTATAGGGGTATTGCAGGCCCGGATACATGTAGCTGATGTCGCGTCCGGTGTTTCGGTCAATCAGGTAGCGGGGCACGGTGTTGGACCATGCCACCTCCATCTGTGCCATACCAGCGAAAGTCTGATGCGCGCGCTTGGTGTTCAGGCGATCATCATCCCAGACGGGTTTGTAGCCCTCTGGCACCGAGATGCCGACCGTGCTGTTTTGCTGGTTCTGATAGACGTGCTTGGGCGCGACGCGAATGTGCTGGTTCGCGGTTGTCCTGTAGGTCCCCGACGCGGGTTGCCGTATTATCGGTTGTGGTGCGGTTTGCGCAGTGGTGTAGGATGCCACCTGCGGCGCACGTGGTGCACGCATCGCATTGGCGCGTGCCGTGCGACTTTGAACAACCGAAACATGCGGTGTGGCTTGCGGCCCGCAGCGAACGCTCATACCGGGCGCGGTGCGGTAATACTGGCGGGAAATGGCACTGGCACCTTGGCAGGCCGGTTCGCCCGTGCGGGCAGGCACGGTTTTCGCCATGCGTTTGGGCTGTGGCTTGGGCGCGGTTTGCGGGGCTTGGGCTTTGCGTTTGACCACCTTCGTCACGGTCTTGGGCGGCGCGGCGGCGGATTCTGACTTTTGAACGCGCGCCGCAACCCTTGGTTGCGCCGGACGCTTGACGATCTTTTCCTGTGCCTTGGGTTGAGGGGCGGGTTCCGCTTGGGGCTCGGAGGCTTGTTTGATCTTGATTTGTTCGGGTTCGGCCGCGGGCGCGGCAGCGGTTTGCGTGGGCTTGGCCGGTTGTCCTGCCAAACTGGGTTTGAACCCGCAGATCGGCGTGCGATCACGCGACACGCGCGGCACCCAGTTCACGTTGCCGTCGATCCCGGCACGCACGTAGACGCAGCCACGGCTATCGACATATTGGCGGCCCTCGTAGGAGGCGGGCGGGAATTCGGCCGGAACCTGAACATCGGCCATGTCCTGCGCCTGCACAAATCCTATACCCATTGAAGCGGCGATAACGGCGCTCGCCAAGATACGTTTCACCAGCATGTTGTCCCCCAAGACAGATTGGGGAATCTTGCCCTATTTGTTCCGCTGAGTAAACAGGATATAGCCTATTTTGTGCCAAACATGCGATCACCCGCATCCCCTAGCCCGGGGACGATGTAGCCTTGATCGTTCAGGCGGTCGTCGAGAGCGGCGGTTGTGATCGGAACATCGGGGTGTTTTTGGCCCAGATGGGCCACGCCTTCGGGGGCCGCGACAAGGCACATGAGGCGGATATTCCGGGCGCCCTTTTGTTTGAGAAGGTCGATGGCGGCGGCGGAAGAATTACCGGTGGCGAGCATGGGGTCGACAACGATCACGGCGCGCTCATCGAGATGCTCAGGAACCTTGAAGTAATATTGCATGGGCTGAAGCGTTTCTTCGTCTCGTTGCAGGCCGACAAAGCCCACGCGGGCCGAGGGGATGAGTTCAAGCATACCATCCAGAAACCCGTTGCCCGCCCGCAGTATCGAGATCAGCGCCGGGTCGCGCCCTGCGAGGGTTGGGGCCTGCATCTGGCAAAGCGGTGTTTCGATGTCGCGTGTGGTAAGCGCCAGATCTCGGGTCACCTCGAACGTCAGTAACTGACTGATTTCGCGCAGGAGTTGCCGGAACGTGGCGGTTGGGGTCGCCACCTCGCGCATGATGGACAGCTTGTGTTGCACGAGGGGGTGATCGACGACTGTCAGGTGATCGGGCATGGGGCCTCCGGGTTATTGCGAGGTGGGTTGGTGGTGTGGCAGGCGGTTCTGGCCCGGCCCTTGGGCGGGCACGCCAAGGTGGGCGGCGACACTGGCGGCGACATCGGTGAAGGCCATTTGGCCCAACTCCCCCGTGCCCAGTCCGGCGATCAGGACCGGGACACGTTCGCGGGTGTGGTCGCTGCCCGCCCAGGTTGGGTCATTTCCATGATCGGCGGTGAGCAGCAGCATGTCGCCGTCACGCAGGCGCGGCAGGAGGGCTTTGAGGCGGCTGTCGAACCATTCAAGGGCTTGGGCATAACCGAGCGGGTCGCGAGGGTGGCCATAGAGGCTGTCGAATTCGACGAAATTGGCGAAGGTGAGGCTTTGGTCCTCGGCGTGATCGACGGCATCGAAGAGGTGCGACATGAGTTGCGCATCGGTGCCTTTGGCCACGTCATCAATCCCCTGCATCGAGAAAATGTCACCAATCTTGCCGATGGCGTGGACCTTGCCCCCGGCCCCTTGCACCCAATCGCAAAGCGTGGGCGCGGGCGGTGGAATCGCGAAATCGCGGCGGTTGGGGGTGCGGCGGAAGCCCGTGTCTTCGTCGCCGACGAAGGGCCGCGCGATGACGCGGCCGACGCGCATATCGTGCAGCATCGGGGCCACGGCGCGGCAAAGGTCAAGCAGGCAGTCAAGGCCAAAGGCTTCCTCATGGGCGGCGATTTGAAAGACGCTATCGGCGGAGGTGTAGCAGATGGGCCAGCCGGTGCGGAGGTGCTCGGCCCCCAGCTCGCGCATGATTTTGAGGCCGGGCGCGTGGCAATTGCCAAGGATACCTTTGGTGCCTGCGGCAGCCTTGACGGCCTCGACCACCTTGGGCGGGAAGGCCGGGGTTTCATCCGGGAAGGTGTGCCATTCCCACGGCACGGGCACGCCTGCCAATTCCCAATGGCCGGTGGGGGTATCCTTGCCCGGCGAAACTTCCGTCGCGCAGCCCCAGAGGCCGGTGGGTTTGGCATCAAGCCCCGGTGCCGTGGCCCCTGAGGCAAGGTGCAAAGCCGCGCCAAGGCCCAGCGCATCCAGGGTGGGGAGGTGCAGCCCGCCGGGATGCGCCTTGGCGATATGGGCGATGGTATTGGCCCCGGTATCGGGTGTGTCCCCGTTGAAGAACTGCGCCGCATCCGGCGCGCCGCCGATACCGACGGAATCCATGACGACGAGGAAAGCGCGCGGCATGGGTTAGCCCAACCTGTCGTGAATGAGCGGCGGCACCTCGGGGGCAGCGTCGCTGATGGTGATGGCGTTCAACAGCATTTCGGCAGCACGGTCGGCCTGATCGGTGCGGGCGGCGTGGAGGCGGCAGAGGGGTTGGCCCTTGGAGACCTTCGTGCCAAGCGGCAGCACCTTGTCGATGCCCACAGCAGGATCGACCGTATCGCTTTCCACCTGTCGGCCCGCGCCAAGGGTGATGGCGGCGAGGCCCATCGCCTCGCCTTCCATGGCCGAGATATAGCCCGCGCGCGGGGCCTCGATTTCCATGATGACGGTGGCTTCGGGCAGGAAGCGTTGCCATTGATTGGTGAAATGCACCGGCCCGCCCATGGCGGCGATCATGCGGCCAAAGTGTTCGGCGGCGCGGCCATTTTCGATTACATCAGCGATTTGCGCGGCCCCTGTGTTGGGGTCAGCGGCGAGGTCAGCGTTGGACAGGGCGACACCGCCCAGCGCGCAAGTGAGTTCATAAAGCCGCCCTTTGATCTCGCCGGTAAGAACGCGCATCGCCTCGGCCACCTCAAGCGCATTGCCCAAGGCGGGGGCGAGGGGTTGGTTCATGTCCGAAATCAGCGCGCTTGTCCGGCAGCCTGCGGCATTGGCGGTATCAACAAGGGCGGTGGCAAGGGCATGGGCGGCGTCTGGCGTTTTCATGAAAGCACCGGAGCCGAGTTTGACATCGAGCACCAGCCCTTCGAGCCCCGCCGCCAACTTCTTGGACAGGATTGAAGCGGTGATGAGGTCAAGGCTTTCGACCGTGGCGGTGACATCGCGGATGGCGTAAAGCCGCCGGTCGGCGGGGGCGATATCGACCGTGGCCGAGACAATGGCGCAGCCCGCGTGATCGAGGGTACGGCGCAGTTGCGCCTCGGAGAGCGTGGTTGCCAGGCCGGGGATCGCTTCGAGTTTGTCGAGCGTGCCGCCGGTGTGGCCCAGCCCCCGGCCAGAGACCATGGGGACAAGCGCACCGCAGGCGGCAAGCGCCGGGGCCAGAACAAGGCTGACACAATCGCCAAGGCCGCCAGTGGAGTGTTTGTCGATCACCGGGCGATCTGCGGGCCATGACAAAACCTTGCCGCTGTCGCGCATGGCAAGCGTCAGGGCGGTGCGGTCCTCGGAGCCAAGCCCCTTGAGCAGCACGGCCATTGCAAAGGCGGCAGCTTGGGCGTCGCTGACCCGGTGGTCGGCAAGGCCTTGGGCCATCCAAGTCAGCGCCTCGCGGCCAAGGGGCTGACCGTCTCGGGCCTTTGCGATGATCTGTCGGGCGTCCATTGGATTACCCTTTGCTGAGGTTCTGCGACGAAAAGGCCCCTGGTAGAAGCGCGCCCAGAGTATCGGCCTTCACGTCGCCAGAGAGGGTGGCCATGGTGATGGGGACCTGCCCTGACCCAAACTCGGCCAGCCTTTGACGGCAGCCGCCACATGGTGTGATCGGTTCGGGGCTGTCGGCGATGATCGCGACTTCGGTGATTTCCGTCTCGCCAGCCGCGACGAGTGCCGCCAAGGCCCCGGTTTCCGCGCAGGTGCCTTCCGGATAGGAGGCGTTTTCGACGTTGCAGCCGGTGTAGACGCGCCCCGATCCGGCTCTTAGCGCCGCGCCCACCTTGAAGCCCGAATATGGGGCATGGGCATTGTCACGAACGGCTCGAGCAGCGTTGAGTAACTCCATGCAGAAACTCCAATTCAAAACACGATACAGTTTCAGATTGCGCCTTGGCGCTTGGCTATGCAAGCTACCATTCAGCGCCGGTTGCGCCATTCGGCAATTAGTTTAATATTAAACTATCAGCGAGACGGGAGGATGCCATGAGTGACAGCCACAACGAAGCCCTGCGTCAGGCAGCTTTGGCTTATCACGAGCATCCCAAGCCCGGGAAGCTGGAAATCCGCGCCACCAAGCCCTTGGCCAATGGCAGAGACCTTAGCCGGGCCTATAGCCCCGGGGTGGCCGAGGCCTGCCTTGAAATCAAGGAAGATGAGCGTAACGCCAGCAGATACACGGCGCGCGGCAACCTTGTGGCCGTCGTCACCAACGGCAGCGCGGTTTTGGGCCTTGGCAATATCGGCGCGCTTGCCAGCAAGCCGGTGATGGAGGGCAAGGCGGTTTTGTTCAAGAAATTCGCCAATATCGACTGTTTCGATATCGAGGTGGATGAAAAAGACCCCGAAAAACTGGCCGATATCGTTTGCGCGCTTGGGCCGACCTTTGGCGCGATTAACCTTGAGGACATCAAGGCACCGGATTGCTTTATCGTTGAAAAGCTGTGCCGGGAGCGGATGAACATCCCCGTCTTTCATGACGACCAACACGGCACGGCGATCGTCGTGGGCGCGGCGGCCACCAATGCACTGCATGTGGCGGGCAAGCGGTTCGAGGACATCAAGATCGTCAGTACGGGGGGCGGCGCGGCGGGGATTGCCTGCCTCAACCTGCTGCTCAAGCTGGGGGTGAAGCGCGAGAATGTCTGGCTGTGCGATATTCACGGATTGGTCTACAAAGGCCGCGAAGAGGATATGAACCCGCAAAAGGCCGCCTTTGCGCAAGACAGTGACTTGCGGACACTCGACGAGGTGATCGAAGGGGCAGACTTGTTTCTTGGGCTGTCGGGGCCGAATGTCTTGAAACCCGAGCATGTGGCGAAGATGACCGAGCGACCCGTGGTTTTTGCCCTTGCCAATCCCACGCCCGAGATCATGCCCGACGAGGCGCGCAGCGTAGCACCCGAGGCAATCATCGCCACGGGCCGCAGCGATTTTCCCAATCAGGTCAATAACGTGCTTTGTTTTCCCTTCATTTTCCGGGGGGCCTTGGACGTGGGCGCGACCGATATCAATGACGAGATGCAGATTGCCTGTGTCGAGGGGATTGCCGAACTGGCCCGCGCCACGACGAGCGCCGAGGCCGCGGCGGCCTACAAGGGAGAGCAACTGACCTTCGGGGCGGATTACCTGATTCCCAAACCATTTGATCCAAGACTTTCGGGCGTCGTGTCGACCGCCGTGGCCAAAGCGGCGATGGAAACCGGCGTTGCCACGCGCCCGGTTGAGGATTTGCAGGCCTACAAGGAAGATCTGGACGCCAGCGTGTTCAAATCCGCCCTGTTGATGCGCCCGGTCTTCGATGCGGCGGCCACGGCGGAGCGGCGGATTGTCTTTGCCGAAGGCGAGGACGAGCGCGTGTTGCGCGCGGCACAGGCGATCCTGGAGGAGACCACGGAAACGCCGATCCTGATCGGGCGTCCTTCGGTCATTGATCGGCGGTGTGAGCGGATGGGGTTGGAAATTCGGCCCGGGCGGGATTTCAACATCGTCAACCCCGAGGACGACCCGCGCTATCGCGATTACTGGGGCAGCTACCATGAGATCATGAAGCGCCGCGGCGTGACGCCCGACTTGGCCAAGGCGATCATGCGCACCAACTCCACGGCCATTGGGGCGGTGATGGTCCACCGCGAGGAGGCCGATAGCCTGATCTGCGGCACATTCGGCGAGTACCGCTGGCATTTGAATTACGTCACACAGGTTCTTGGCACGACCGAGCACCGCCCTCATGGGTCGTTGTCGATGATGATTCTGGAGGATGGGCCGCTTTTCATTGCCGATACGCATGTGCATAGCCTGCCCACACCCGAGCAACTGGCCGAATCCGCCATGGGCGCGGCGCGGCATGTCCGGCGCTTTGGCCTGACACCCAATGTGGCGCTTTGCTCGCAATCGCAATTCGGCAATCAGGCCGAAGGCTCCGGCAAACGCCTGCGCGCGGCGATTGAGATACTGGATTCCGAGCCTCGGGATTTCGCCTATGAAGGGGAAATGAACGTGGATGCAGCCCTTGATCCGGACTTGCGAGCGAGGTTGTTGCCCGACAACCGGATGGAAGGCTCGGCCAATATCCTGATTTTCGCCCATGCGGATGCGGCGAGCGGTGTGCGCAATATCCTGAAGATGAAAGCCGGCGGGCTTGAGGTCGGGCCGATCCTGATGGGGATGGGCAACCGCGCCCACGTGGTCACGCCCGGGATCACGGCCCGGGGCCTGTTGAACATGGCCGCGATTGCCGGAACACCGGTGGCGCACTACGGCTAGACCCCGCGAATCCCCCCAGCCTGCCGCCGCCACTTTGCACCGCAAGAGTTCGCAGATTTGCAAAACGCGGGAAATTTGACGTCTGATCTATGCCCGGCGGGGGGTTTGCAAAAATTTGCAGCCCCTGAGGGCAAATATCTGCAAAGATTATGCGATAATCTGCCACGCAATGCGCCAAGCCGCTTGCCGCAACGTCCGCTCCTCCGTAACACATCCTTAAAGGATCGGAGGAGAATACCATGGCATACAGTGACGTCTATGAAAGCTGGAAGCAGGACCCGGAAGGGTTTTGGATGGAAGCGGCCAAGGCTATCGACTGGGATGAGGCCCCCAGCAAGGCGCTGTTCGATCTGGGTGACAACCTTTATGAGTGGTACAGCGATGGGATGGTGAACACCTGCTGGAACGCCGTGGACCGCCATGTGGAAAACGGGCGCGGCGATCAGGTGGCGATCATCCATGACAGCCCGATCACCCATAGCAAACACGAAATCACCTATTCCGAGTTGCGCGACCGGGTGGCCAGCCTTGCCGGGGCGCTACGTGCCAAGGGCGTGGAAAAAGGCGACCGGGTGATAATCTATATGCCGATGGTACCCGAGGCGCTTGAAGCGATGCTGGCCTGTGCGCGCTTGGGCGCGATCCATTCGGTGGTTTTCGGTGGCTTTGCGGCGCACGAGTTGGCGGTGCGGATTGATGACGCGAAACCCAAGGCGATTATCGCCGCCTCCTGCGGGTTGGAGCCGGGCCGCGTTGTGCATTACAAGCCGCTGGTCGAAGGCGCGATTGAACAATCTGAGCACAAGCCCGACTTCTGCGTGATCTTCCAGCGCGAACAAGAGGTAGCCGCCCTGAAAGAGGGGTATGATTTTGATTGGTACGGCTTTCAGGCGGGTGTTGAACCTGCGGACTGTGTGCCGGTTGAGGGCAACCACCCGGCCTATATCCTCTACACCTCGGGCACGACGGGCGCGCCCAAGGGCGTTGTGCGCCATACCGCCGGTCACTTGGTGGCGCTGAACTGGACCATGAAGAATATCTATAACGTCGATCCGGGCGATGTGTTTTGGGCCGCGTCAGACGTGGGTTGGGTCGTTGGACATAGCTATATCTGCTATGGGCCGCTTATTCACGGCAACACCACGATTGTTTTTGAGGGTAAGCCCGTCGGCACGCCCGACGCCGGGACCTTCTGGCGGGTGATCGAAGAGCATAAGGTACGGTCGTTCTTTACCGCGCCCACGGCGTTCCGCGCGGTCAAGCGCGAGGACCCCAAGGGCGAGTACCTGAAAAAATATGACCTTTCGAACCTGCGCGCGATTTACCTTGCCGGTGAACGCGCCGACCCCGATACCATTGAGTGGACCAAAGAGATGACCGGCAAGCCGGTTTATGACCACTGGTGGCAGACTGAAACCGGCTGGACCATCGCGGGCAACCCGGCAGGGATCGAAGCTCTGCCCGTCAAGATCGGGTCCCCTACCGTGGCGATGCCGGGCTATGACGTGCAAATTCTGGATGAAGGCGGCAATGAGATGCCGGCGGGGGAATTGGGCGCGATTGCGGTCAAACTGCCCCTGCCCCCCGGAACACTGCCGACGCTGTGGAATGCCGAGGATCGGTTCCGCAAATCCTACCTCAACACCTTCCCGGGCTATTATGAGACCGGCGATGCGGGGATGAAGGATGAGGACGGTTATCTTTGGATCATGGCGCGAACCGATGACGTGATCAACGTGGCTGGTCACCGCCTGTCGACCGGCGGCATGGAAGAGGTGCTGGCCGCGCATCCGGATGTGGCTGAATGTGCCGTGATCGGGGTGTCGGATCAGTTGAAGGGCCAGTTGCCGGTTGGTTTTCTGTGCCTGACCAAGGGCGTGAATCGCGACCATGCGGAAATCGTGCAGGAATGTGTGAAGCTGGTGCGCGATCAGATCGGCCCGGTGGCGGCGTTCAAACTGGCCGTTGTGGTGGATCGCCTGCCCAAGACCCGCTCGGGCAAAATCCTGCGGGCGATCATGGTGAAAATCGCCGATGGGGCCGAGTACAAGATGCCCGCCACCATCGACGATCCGGCGATCCTTGATGAAATCAAGGATGCGTTGCAGACGATTGGCTACGCAAAGTAATGAAAGCGCGCCGGGGTCTCCCCGGCGCGCGGTTCGCTTTAGGCCGCTGCGCGTTGCGCATCGTTGAGCGCGGCCAGCATGTGTTCAGCCACTTGCGCCGATGAATCGGGGTTCTGTCCGGTCACGATACGGGCATCGCGGACGGCAAAGCCGCTGAAATCCTCAGTGCTGCGTTCGAAAATCGCGCCTTCGGCTTTCAACTCATCTTCCAGCAAGAACGGGACCACGTTGCTGAGGCCTGCAGCGGTTTCTTCGGAATTGGTGAAACCGTTCACCTTGCGGCCCTTGAGAAGCGGGGTGCCGTCACTGCGCTTGGTGCCCAGAAGGCCCGCAGGCCCGTGGCAGACCGCGCCGACGACGCCCCCCTGTTCGTGAACTTTAGACACGGTGGCCGCGACTTGCGGGGTTTGGTGGAAATCCCACATGGTACCGTGCCCGCCGGGCAGGAAGACGCCGTCATAATGGTTGGTATCCACGTCGGTCAGGCGCAGGGTATTTTCCAGCGCGTTCATGGCTTTTTCATCCTCCATGAAGCGTTTCACCGCGCGGGGACGGGCCATGGTATCGTCATCCGAAGCTGGATCAGCGGGCGGGCGGCCGCCTTTTGGGCTTGCCAGATCGACGGTATAGCCCGCCTCGCGGAAGGCCCAATAGGGGACGGCCATTTCCTCCCAATAAAATCCGGTGGGGGCACCATCTGCGCCCATTTTATCGTTCGATGTCAGGATCATAAGAAGGCGTGCCATAAAAGACTCTCCTTTCTGTTTTATGCGCCCCTACGATTGTAGGGGAACTGGGCTCTGACCACGCGGACCGTGCAGGGCCTTTCTACTCCCCATGACGTAAGAAGACCCCGGCAAGGCCGAAACCCCGGGCAGCACATTTTTCTGATGTTACACGAACTGCTCGCGCAAAAGGCGCTCTTCGAGGCCGTGGCCCGGATCGAACAAAAGGCGGTGCTCGATGCTGGGCTCAGACTGAATTTCCACCCAAAGGACGTTTTCCACCCAGATGCTATCGGCATCGGCCATGACGGGACGCTTGCCAGGGTTGATCACATCGAAGCGCACATGCGCAGATTTGGGCAAGAGCGCCCCACGCCAGCGACGGGGGCGGAATGCGGCCACGGCGGTAAGGGCCAGCACATCCGAGCCGATAGGCAGGATCGGGCCGTGAGCCGAGTAGTTATAGGCGGTCGAGCCGGCAGGCGTTGAGACAAGCGCCCCGTCGCAGACAAGTTCCTCAAGCCGCAAATGTCCGTCGATGGTAATGCGCAGTTTGGCCGCTTGTGGTCCGGCACGCAGCAGCGAGACCTCGTTGATGGCAAGCGCGTCGTGCATCTTGCCGTCAATGGTTTGCGCCTTCATTTTCAAGGGGTTGATCACGGCCTCTTCGGCGGCGGCGAGGCGGTCGAACAGATCGGTTTCACTGTATTCGTTCATCAGGAAACCGACGGTGCCACGGTTCATCCCATAGACCGGTGCAGGCAAATGTTGCGTGCCATGCAGGGTTTGCAGCATGAACCCATCGCCCCCCAAGGCGACGATGACATCGGCCTCGTCCTCGGACACGTTCCCGTAACGCGTCACGAGCGCGCCGCGCGCCGTTTGGGAGGACGGGGCATCACTGGCGACAAAGGCAATCTTCAAGGGCATTGCGGATGAGTTCCGTTTCCAAAGGGCGCATTCTGGGGCGGATCGAAACATAAATCCACCGCATGTACCAGTCATGCCGGTCCTGCCGGGCCTTTTGTCGCTTTACAACCTTTCAAAAAGACTAGGTTTCCTATAGGAAATCCCGCGAAGTTCAGATTTGATGGAGGTGGCCCAATGCCCCATGACGGAAACCAACCCTTTGTCAGTGAAGGGTTTTTCACCGAATCCCTCGCATCCCGCGACCCCGAGATCGCCAAGGCGATTGGCCAAGAACTGGGCCGCCAGCGCGAAGAGATTGAATTGATTGCCAGCGAAAACATCGTCAGCGCCGCCGTGATGGAAGCGCAGGGCAGCGTGATGACCAACAAATATGCCGAGGGCTACCCCGGTCGCCGCTATTATGGCGGGTGCCAATTTGTTGATATCGCGGAAAATCTTGCCATTGAGCGTGCCTGCGAGCTATTCGGCTGCGGCTTTGCCAACGTGCAGCCGAACTCGGGCAGCCAAGCAAACCAGGGTGTCTTCACCGCGCTGCTGAAGCCCGGTGACACCATCCTTGGCATGAGCCTTGATGCCGGTGGGCACCTGACCCACGGGGCGGCCCCCAACCAGTCGGGCAAGTGGTTCAACGCCGTGCAGTATGGCGTGCGCAAGGAAGACAACCTGATTGATTACGATCAGATCGAATCGCTGGCCAAAGAGCATCAGCCCAAGTTGATCATCGCGGGCGGCAGCGCCATTCCGCGTCAGATCGACTTTGCCCGCATGCGCGAGATCGCCGATATGGTTGGGGCCTATCTGCACGTCGACATGGCACACTTCGCCGGTTTGGTGGCGGCAGGCGAACACCCTTCGCCCTTCCCGCATGCCCACGTGGCCACCACGACCACGCATAAAACCCTGCGCGGCCCGCGCGGCGGCATGATCCTGACCGACGACGAGGCCCTGGCCAAAAAGTTCAACTCGGCCATCTTCCCCGGTATTCAGGGCGGCCCCCTGATGCATGTGATCGCGGCCAAGGCCGTGGCCTTTGGCGAGGCCCTGCGCCCCGAATTCAAGCAGTACATTCAACAGGTTGTCACCAACGCACAAGCGATGAGCGACCAATTGATCAAGGGTGGGCTGGATACCGTGACACACGGCACCGATACCCATGTTCTGCTGGTGGACCTGCGCCCTAAAGGCGTGAAGGGCAATGCGACCGAGAAGGCCCTTGGCCGGGCGCATATCACCTGCAACAAGAACGGTGTACCGTTCGATCCGGAAAAGCCCACCGTGACCAGCGGTATCCGCTTGGGGTCGCCTGCGGGCACGACCCGGGGCTTTGGTGAGGCTGAGTTCCGCCAGATCGCCGATTGGATCGTCGAGGTTGTCGATGGTCTGGCCGCCAATGGCGAAGAGGGCAATGGCGAGGTTGAAGCCAAGGTGAAAGCTGAGGTTGAGGCGCTCTGCAAACGCTTCCCGATGTACCCCAACCTGTAAGCGTGTACGCTTCCAGTTAAGGCCCCGCGCAGTTCGACTGCGCGGGGTTTTTCATGTCGCGCGGTTGGAAGGTTTGCGACTTTCCAAAAGCTGCGCCGCTCATATACGCCCTACGGTCCAGAGAACGGCGTAGACCGCGGCCCCCAATAGCGCGAGATTGAAGACGATCGAGGCTACAAGATGCAAGGCGCGGGTCTTGCGCCGCTCTTTGGGGTCGATATCTTTCAGGTGATCACCAAGAATGGTCGCCGCACGGGTAAACCGGTCCGCATCGACAAGAGCGGCTAGGCGCGGATGTGCCATCATCGCCTCGGCCTGCGCCACCTCGCCCCCTGCCCTGCGCGCAAAGCGCGGCAAAAGGCGCCCGGCGCGCCGGAGTTTGACAGACAAAGTCTTGCCGCGGATGCCCAGACGTTCCTGCAAAAGCTGTGAAAGCTCAGCGGTTTTGTCCTGAAACGGTTTCGGATCAATCATTTGTCTACCCCCAGAGTGCACGGTAACGTGCGTGGCGTAGAGCCTCAATAGGGGTGGCGATGCGGCGCGCGGGCGGTTATGTCTGGCCCCATGTTGAACACCATAGAACATGGGGTGCGGACAGACCGGCCCGGGCTGTTGATCGTGCATGGGCTGTATGGCTCCGCACGCAATTGGGGGGTGATTGCCAAGCGGCTGTCAGAAGATCGGCAGGTGTTGGCAGTGGACATGCGAAACCATGGGTTAAGCCCTTGGTACGACACGCATTCCTACCCTGACATGGCAGGAGATCTGGCGCGGGTGCTGGAAGGCTTGGACGGCCCCTTCGATGTGTTGGGCCATTCCATGGGAGGCAAGGCGGCCATGGTTCTGGCGCTGACGCGGCCGGAGTTGGTAAACCGCTTGATCGTCGCGGACATTGCGCCCGTGACCTATTCCCATTCCCAAGGTCACTTCATCGACGCGATGAAGGCGGTAGACTTGGAAAAGATAGAACGCAGGTCGGACGCGGCAGAGCAGCTTGAACAGGTGGTGGACGACGCCACGCTGATCACCTTTTTCACTCAATCGCTTGATGTAAAAGAGAAAAAATGGCGCCTTAACTTGGATGTTCTGGCGAAGGACATGCCGAGCATTCTGTCCTTCCCTGAGGTGAGCGGGGAATTCGACAAACCGACATTGTTCCTGTCCGGGGCCAACTCGGACTATGTGAAGCGCGACTATCGCAGCGATATCAAGGCGTTATTCCCACAGGCACAGTTTGCTAAAATCCCCGGGGCCGGCCATTGGCTACACGCCGAGAAACCCCGGGAGTTCCAAGCGGCGGTGCGCACTTGGCTCTCCTGACAATCGTACGGGTCGTACGCCAAGCCCCCCGTTTTCGTACGGAAACCTAGACAGCATGGGTTGGTTTCGTACGAAACGCACGCACCCAAGACTCACTCGGAATAAAGCGCCCGCGCCACGGCCCATGCCACGGGAATTGCGGCGATGAACCCCGCCGCAGCCGAGACGACGACCGGCACGGTCGTGTCATAGCCCGCCGCAAGCGCGGCAATCATCGCCGAGCCAGCCATGGTGGTGCCGATGAAGAGATAAAGTATCAAACCCAAGCGAAGCATTTCAGACCTCATGCAATCAGGCGCGCGTTCGTAAAGATACATACCAGATTCGGAATATCACGCCTTGATCTGCATCAGTCTGCCTGCATCGCGCGGGCCACCAACCAAGCCACCGGAAAGGCAAGGACAAGCCCACCAAGGACCGCGCCCCACAGCCATGCCGCACCGGAAAGGCCCGCGACAAGTACAATGACGATTCCCACACCGGCGAGCGTCGCGCCGATAAAGAGGTGCAAAATGAACAAAAGCCAGTTCATGAAAGGCCCTTTCACGGATATTTGGCCCCCGATAGGCAAGATCCCGCCACAGGGCATTGATCCATGTCAGACAAGAAGGACTTGATAATGGTATCTTCGTCTGATGATCACGCTGGACGATATCGAAGACATGACGTGCCTGACCCGCGAGGAGATTGCGGCGGTGGCCGAGCATGAGCACCTGCCCGAGCTGGATGCATCGCTCATGGGTGATTATATCATGCGTCTGCACAAGGGGCCGCAAAAGGTGCAGCAGATGATCTGTGAGGATATCCGCGATGCCCTTCACCGCGATGATCTACGCCATGCCCGCGAGCTTTACGCGGTTTTGCATCACTTCCTGGAAACCTATCCCGAGGCCGCACGCGGCGCCAGTTGACGGCTCAAACCAGAATTGTCGCCAAAGCCGCCAGACCTGTCAAACCAACGAGCCCAGCCGAGGCAAGGCGCAACACCGTCATGTTGCGCTCCGCGATACCCGCACCGAAATGCGTTTTCGCTGACTCGTCATCAAGATCCTTGATCAGGTTCGCCACATCGGTAATGGCCGTGTTACCCGCCAGAATGCCAAAGGCCGTGTTGGCGATGACCAGCATTGCCAGCGGTGCCGAGTAAGCACCGTCCGAAAAAACGATGATCGCCGCGATGGCCGCAAAGCCGAGAATGCAGGTTCGCATGATGCCGTAATAATGGTCGAGTCTGGCCATCGAGATTGAGTTGCGTATCTCAAAATCCATTGTCTCCCCCCCAAGGTTAATAACTTATCCTTGGGAGGATAGCAGAAATCGACACAGGAGTCTGCCAGTCAGGCGGCAGCGACGTCAGGCTTCGGGCGCAGATGGGTCAGGCAGAAGTCCGTCATCTGACCCTTTCGTATGGTCGAAATTGGGGTCTTGGCGCTTGATGCGGCGTGAAATGACGTACCCGGCAGGCCAGCCCAAAAGCCACCCGACGACACCGGCTGGTAGCAGATAAACCCAACCATAGAGGCCAAAGCTCATCAGTATGATGATGAAGCCACCCGCGATGACGGGACCAGTTGCGAGTATGAGAACAAGGCTCAATCTATCCATTAGAGCACCTCCTTCTCAAACAAAACTCAGGAGCGCTCGTCCTGTTCCGGAAAAATTTTCAAGCTTTCGTGAACGCCTGCCGTCAGTTCATCCGCTTGCCGGGGGGATCGAAAGGCAGGAATTCAACCGCTGACTGTTGGACCGGGGCCGGGTACAGCTTCATCAAATCAAGGAGTTCACGCGGCAGACCCACGGTCACGGGAACACCAAGTTCCGAAGCCTCGGCAGGCGTCAGCGCGTAGTCATGGGTCCATGTCCCCGAGGTCAGCGTTTCGGCCAGTTTCTCGGCCTTGGCTCGCTCCATCCGGGGGGTCATGATCTCGACGGCGCCCGCCTTCACCTGGTTGATGGCCTTTTCGCTGACGTCAGCCAAAACAAGCGCCACATCCGAGACATGTTCTACCGGTTTTGCCTCGCGCGCGGCGATGATGGAGGCCGCCGAGATGCCCATGATCTGCGGATCAATCGGGCCAAGCATGGAAAACTCCCCCATCACGATCTCATCGGCGGCCAAGGCAATCAGGGTGCCGCCCGACATCGCGTAGATCGGAACGAAAACAGTCACCTTGGCGGGATGCGCCTCGACCGCACGGGCAATCTGCATCGCGGCGATCACAAGCCCACCAGGCGTGTGCAGAACAAGGTCGATCGGCGTGTCATCCGGCGTGGACTTGATGGCCGAGATAATGGATTGGGCATCTTCGAGATCAATCTGACGCGAGACATTCATACCGAAAAAACTGCGCTTTTCCTGTCGGTGGATCATGGTGATGACACGGCTGCGGCGCTTTTTCTCGATGCTTCGAATGGCCTGTTCGCGCCGGATTGCGAATATGCGGCCCGAGAGAAGCGGCTGCAACAGCATGACTGCAAGAACGATGAAGATCAGGTTGGAAAAGCTGAAGTCCACAGGCAAGCTCCGATACGATTGGCCCGAGTGTCGCAGTCAGCAGCGATCTTGTGAATTGAAAAATCCACCCAGTTGCGGCAAATATGACAAAGGCAGTGAAATGCGGCAGGAATACCGGATAAACCGGGCCACCGCAGGATGAGGCAAAACGGGGGCGCAACCCATGCGGCAGGCAATTTTTCTGGGACTGATTACGATTCTGGCAGGCTGTGGCGGCGGTGACCGCTTCCGGAGTGACACTATCTCACGCGGTGCGCCGATGGCTTATGGACCGATCTCCAAGGCCTGCATGGCATCGGATCGCAAGGCAAGGTCCCGACAATTGTGCGGCTGTATTCAAGCGGCAGCGGACCAAACGCTGACCGGCGCACAACAGCGCCGCGCGGTGAAATTCTACCGCGACCCGCATTCGGCCCAGGAAATCCGCCAATCGGACCGGGGCAGCAATGAGCGCTTCTGGAAAGCCTATAGCAACTACGGCGAGCGTGCCCGGCAGCTTTGTCGCTGATGCCGCGACGAAATCGAGTGGCTACGCCACACAGGTTTGATTAAATTGAGGGGCGCTGCCCCTCTTGGCCTTTGGCCAATTCACCCCGGGATATTTTTGAACAGAAGAAGGGCAGCTCGCGCCTTTTTCGAATATCTCCGCCGGAGGCATCCAAGCCTTGCGCCTGGTGCTGACAATCGCAGCAACGCGTCACATGCGCCTTTTGCGGCGAGCCCCTCTTTGGGGCGCGTTAACCTGTGCGCGCGTCAGCGCGCGCTTCTTGGTCAGGCCTTGAGGCGATAGCCGCGGGCAAGCATTGCCCATGCCACGGCCGAAATTATCAAGGTCGAGAAAACACCGACAGCAAGGCCCAGCATGGGTGGGCTGTCCGACACCCCGATCAATCCATAGCGCGCACCGTCGATCAGATAGAATATCGGATTGAAGTGGGTGATTTCGTTGAGCACAGGAGGCAGCGCCTCGACCGAATAGAATGTACCCGAGAGAAAGGCCAACGGGGTGACGATGAAGTTGGTGATCGCGGCCATCTGGTCGAACTTGTTGGCGAAAATGCCCGCCACGATCCCCAAACCGCCAAGGAAGGCCGCGCCGAGTGTGATGAAGGCCAGCGCCAAGACGGGATGTGCCGGCGTGATGCCCAGTACAACCCAAAGCGCCAGCGCAATGGCGAGGGCCACGAAGAGCCCGCGCCCAATGCCACCTGCAAGATAGCCCAGCACCATTTCAGCAGCGCTTAGCGGCGGCATGAGGGTGTCGACGATATTGCCCTGGACCTTTGAGATAACGATGGACGAAGAGGTATTGGCGAAAGAGTTCTGGATCACCGTCATCATCAGGATGCCGGGTGCTATGAAGGTGGTGAAACTGACGCCCATGACATCTCCCCGGCGCGGGCCGATGGCGATTGAAAAGATCAGCATGAAGAGCCCGGCGGTCACGAGGGGGGCCATGAGTGTCTGGGTCCAGACGGCAAGAAAGCGCTGCACCTCGCGGCTGGCCAAAGTGTAGAGGCCCAGCCAGTTCACTCGCCCGAAGCGGCGTGTGCCCATATCGGTCATTTCGCCCATGCTCTGTCCTTTCGCATCCGATTCGATGCCTTGTAACTTACCCATGAGTGATTAGAATAGGGCGTCAGATGAATTTTGCAGGGCGGCGCCAATGGGGCCGCCTTTTGAGATAAGGAAGCGGGCCATGTCCTGGAGCGATGAACGCGTTGAACTGCTGAAAAAAATGTGGGGCGAAGGCCAGTCTGCCAGTCAGATCGCCAAGGAGTTGGGCGGGGTCACCCGTAACGCGGTGATTGGCAAGGTGCACCGGCTGGGCCTGTCGAACCGCAGCGGCTCGGGCGCGGCAAGTGATAGCGCCAAGGCCAAGCCTGCGGCGAAACCGGCGGCCAAGGCCAAGCCGAAGGCGGCGGCCAAGCCTGCGCCCAAACCCGAGCCCGCGAAACCCGCCGAGGAGGCCGCGCCCGCAGCGCCCGCGGCTCCGGTTAGTCGTGCCAAGCAGATCATTCCGGCAGGCCAACCGCTGCCGCCGCAGCCCTCGGCCAACGAGATTGATCCCGAAGCCTTGAAGAAGGTGAGCGAGATCGAGAAGAAGGCCAAGAAGCTGAGCCTGATGGAACTGACCGAGCGGACCTGCAAGTGGCCTGTCGGTGACCCGGCGACCGAGGATTTCTGGTTCTGCGGCTTGCCAGTACAATCGGGCAAACCCTATTGCGAGGCGCATGTCGGCGTGGCCTTCCAGCCGATGAGCAGTCGCCGCGATCGCAAGCGGTAATTCCGACGGTCCGATCGTTTTGATAAAGGGGCCTTCGTGGCCCCTATTTCATTGGATTAAAGCGTTTCGCGAAAAACCTGAATCGCAGATTTTCGCGAAATGCAGCGCAACGCTCAATCGTTGCACGCGTTCCGCCTTCCGCTGATGCCTCAGGTTAAAGGCGGAACGCTTTAGTCGAAGAGCTTGAAAAGCTCTTCCTTGAGTGCATCCTCGGCGCGGTCCTTGATCGCATCCTCGACCGATTGCCCGTCTTCGCGCGTCACGCCAAGTTCCTTTTCAAGCGCGCGGTTCACTTCCTCTTCGGCCTTGGCCTCCAGTTCTTTGCGTTCCTCGCGCACGCGCTGTTCCAGCTTTTCTTTTTCTTCCTTGAGGTTGAGGTCGATCGCTTTTTCCAGATCCGGCGTGATGCGCGGATTGGCCCAAGGGCCGCGAATGCGGACCGGGATGGCAAGGCCACGGCGGTTTTCGCCTTCCAGAAGCACGGGTGTGATAAGATAATCGATGTCCTGCGCCCCAAGCCCGATGCGGCCTTCGCCCTCGGCCTTGGCCAAGGGAAGGGTCATCAACAGGTCATCGTTGCGCAGGTTGCCGTTTTCCATGGTGAAACTGGCCCCGAGGCTGTCGAAAACGGTGGTGCCCCCGGTGCCATCGCCCGAGCGCATCAGGCGGTCAAGGTCGATGCCCGAGATCACGCCGCGCCCGGTTTTGATCGCGCCATCGCCCGAGAGGCTGTTCATGATGGCGTGCAGGGAGTTGCCGACACCCAGGAATTTCAAATCGCCGTCGGCCTTGGCGGCGAAGCGTGACACGTCAATGGCGTCGGTCAGGAAGGTTTCAAGATTGATCCCGCGCGCCGCCATATCGCCGCCGACCGACAGTCCTGAGCGGTTGTTCATTACGAATTGCCCGGTGATGGTGCCATCGTAAGCCTGCAATTCGCGCAACTCGAAAACCATGCGCGAGCGGGTCAGCGTCATCAAAGTGCGGGTTTTGCCGACTTTGAAATCGCCCAGATCGACGCTATCGGCGACAAGAGCGATTTCGCCATCGGCCAGCGCCAGCGCGCCTGCGTCGATAGGGGTTTTCGGCCAACCGGAAGAGGCCGCCTCACCACTGGTTGATCCACCCGCGGACCCCGCTGCGCCGTCATCGGCCGAAAGGCCGCGCAGATCAAGCGCGCCGGCGTTCAGTTGCGCATTAAAGCGGGGCTTGTCACCGCCGAGCATGACATCTGCCGCCCCGGTCAGCCGGTTGTTATCAAGGTTGAGCGTGGTATCGCGCAGGGCAAGGCGCATATCTTGAGTAAAGGTCACATCGGCCTGTGCCCCCATGGCGCGGCCCAGCCCCTTGGGAATATCCGGCGCGGCAAGGCCCATGGAGGACATAAACCGCGCGGTGTCGTTCAAATCTGCTGTCACCTGGCCTGCGACCTGTGGCTGCACGCCTGCGCGGCCTGTGAATGTCACATTGCCGCCCGGAGCGGTTATCGTGGTCTCAAGTGCCGAGACCCCGCCAGCAATGAAGTTGCCCACCTTGTCCAAGTGCCCGGAAACCTGCACGGGCTGACCAGCAGGGCGCAGGGTGGCATCAAACGTGGCGGTACCTTCGTATTCAGGCCAGCGAAGATCAAAATCCATCCCCGGCATGGCGATCCGTTCGCCGGTGCCGTGATCGACATAGGTCAGGTCCGCATCGGTGATCAGGGCGCGGTCCAGTGTCAGGGCCAGAGGATTGGATATGGCCGGTGCCGTTTCTCCTTCGCTTTGGCCTGAAGGGGCCACGCCCTCAACCCCGATTTCCCAGTTGACCGCGCCATTCGCGGCGCGTTCCAGCAGGATTTTTGGGCCCACGGCCTCAAGCCCCGTGATACGGATATCGCCGCCAAAGAGCGCCTGAGGCTCTACCCCGATCTTGAGGCTTTGGGCGGAGAACATCGGCCCGGCATCGGACCACGGCGCATTGGCGACCGTGACTTGGCCGGTGGAGATGCCGAGGACGGGATAGAAGCTAACGGTGGTGTCGCCTTGCATCGTGACCTCGCGGCCCGTGAGTGACGATATCTGGTCGGACGCGATGCGTGCGATCCGGTCGCCCGGCAACATCATGATCGAGACCACAGCAACAAGGGCCAGAACAACGACCAAACCCACGAGACGCAAAAGCCACCGCATGACGACCCCCATTTTTACCTGTTCCAAGATGTAAGGGGAGCGGCTGTGCGCAACAACCGGTTTTCCCTTCCCGCAGACCTCACGAGGGTCTATATGCGCCAGCATGAGCACCAATCCCCCCGATTTGCGGCCCGATCTGGCCCGCGCCCGCGTTTCCGAGGCCCCGCGCAGGGGCCAGCCCACCATTGGCATGGTGAGCCTTGGCTGTCCCAAGGCGCTTGTCGATAGTGAGCGGATTTTGACCCGGCTGCGCGCCGAGGGCTATGGCATCAGCCCGGATTATTCCGGGGCCGATGCTGTGATCGTGAATACCTGCGGGTTTCTGGACAGCGCGAAGGCCGAGTCGCTGGAAGCGATTGGCGAGGCGATTGATGCCAACGGCAAGGTGATCGTCACCGGGTGTTTGGGCGCCGAGCCCGAGTATATCACCGGGGCGCATCCCAAGGTTCTGGCGGTGACCGGCCCGCACCAGTATGAACAGGTTTTGGACGCGGTGCATGGCGCGGTGCCGCCTGCGCCCGATCCCTTTGTGGATTTGCTGCCAGCCAGCGGTGTGAAGCTGACCCCGCGGCATTTCAGCTATCTGAAGATTTCAGAGGGTTGCAACCATAAGTGCAAGTTCTGCATTATCCCCGATATGCGCGGTCGTCTGGCCAGCCGTCCGGCCCATGCGGTTGTGCGCGAGGCCGAGAAACTGGTGGAAAACGGCGTCCGCGAATTGCTGGTGATCAGCCAGGATACAAGCGCCTATGGCGTCGATATCAAACATGCCGAGGAGCGCGGGCATCGCGCGCATATCACTGATTTGGCACGGGATTTGGGCAGCTTGGGGGCTTGGGTGCGGTTGCATTACGTCTACCCCTATCCGCATGTGCGGCAGCTTATTCCGCTGATGGCAGAAGGGTTGATCCTGCCCTATTTGGATATTCCGTTCCAGCATGCGCACCCCGATACGCTCAAACGCATGGCGCGGCCTGCGGCGGCGGCGAAGACGCTGGATGAGATTGCCGCGTGGCGGCGTGATTGCCCGGATATTGCCCTGCGGTCGACCTTCATCGTGGGCTACCCCGGTGAAACTGAAGAAGAATTTCAGACATTGCTGGATTGGCTGGACGAGGCGCGCTTGGATCGGGTGGGCTGTTTCAAGTATGAAAACGTCGATGGGGCGCGGTCGAACGCCCTGCCCGATCATGTGCCCGAAGAGGTCAAGCAAGACCGCTGGGAGCGCTTTATGGAAAAGGCGCAGGCGATTTCCGAGGATAAACTGGCCGCCAAGGTTGGAACAGTGCAAGAGGTGATCGTCGACGATATCGACGAAGACGGCATCGCCACCTGCCGCACCAAGGCCGATGCGCCCGAGATTGACGGGTGCCTGTTTATCGACGAAGGCACCGAGGGCCTGAGCGTGGGCAATATCGTCAGCGTCGAGGTCGACGAGGCGGGTGAGTATGACCTTTGGGGGCGTTTGTCGGGTTAGCCCGTAGAGAAACAATCTTAATACTGTCAAAGAGTTACAGCAGGTCGTTCAGATACGGCCCAGCATATGGCTTGCCTGAAGCCCTTCTGCATGATGGACTGTTGTCTAATCAGACCGGGAGGCCAAAGATGATCCATGTCACCACCACATGCCCCGATATGGAGATCGCGCAGGACTTGGCAAGCGCCGTTGTGCAAGCGCGTTTGGCAGCCTGTGGGACTATCGTGCCGGGGGTTAAGAGCGTTTTTCATTGGCAAGGGCGTGTGGAGGTGGAGGAAGAGGTTTCCCTGACCCTCAAGACGCGGGCGGACCACGTGCAAACCGTGGTCGAGATGCTGCAAGAGCGCCACCCCTATGACCTGCCGGTGATCACTTGGGAGGAGGTCACCAGCACGGCGGATGCGGAGGCTTGGCTGCGCGAGGAGACGGGCGGCGATTAACTTTCTCGCCGAATCGCCCTGACCCCCTTGGTTAACAGGCAAAACCGCTGCCTGTAACGCGTCGGTTTCACGTCGGTATCGCGTCGGTATTTTTGTCTGTGGCCCCGGAAATTAACAAAGCGCGCGGTGCGTTTCGTACGTTTCGTACGCGGGTTTTGTACGGTTCGGCCGCGTGCGCGGTGCGCAGTGAATGCGCACCCTACGGGCGGGTCACAGGCTCTTTTCACGGGGGGGGTGATGAGCTTTTGGGAATTTTCGACGATCAATGGTATTGTAAAGAATTGAAACCTCGAGGTGCCAGACCATGGCCATGGAATATGACGATGCCGCCGCGGACCGTCTTGAGGCCGTTTATCTTGGGCCTGACGTGGTTGCCCAACGCGAGGACACCCTGCGCAGGATCGCGGTTATGCGGGGTGAGCATGTTCTGGACATTGGCAGCGGCCCGGGTTTTCTGGCGGCCGCTATTGCCGAGCAAACCGGCCCGGATGGCGAGGTGATCGGCGTAGATGTTTCACAGCAGATGGTGGACCGCGCCAACCAAAGACGTGAATGTGACTGGCTTAGATATCGCTGTGCCGACGCCACGGCGCTGCCCTTGGAGGACAGCCATTTTGACGTGGCCGTCAGCACGCAGGTCGCCGAATACGTGCCGGACATCGTTTCGTTCTTATCGGAATTTCATCGCGTATTGAAACCGGGAGGGCGTGGTTTGATCCTTGCCACGGATTGGGGTGGCGTCTGCTGGCATAGTGAGAACCCGGATCGGATGAAAAAGGTGCTGGCCGCCTTCGCGCCGCACTGTGCAGATAGTGAACTTCCGCGAACGCTGAACAAGCGGCTTCGACAGGCCGGACTGGTGGTTGAGGACGTCAGCTACTTTCCGATCGTGAACGTGGACAGGTACGAGGGCTGCTATTCAGAAATGATCGTGCCCTTCATCACGGCTTATGTTCAGGGCCAAGGGAGCGTTGATGAGGACGACCTGCGGGCTTGGGGCGAAGAGCAAGCCGCCTTGGACGCACGAGGCGAGCATTTCTTCGCCACCGGGCGATTTAGCTTTGCCGTCAGGAAACCCGATCGCGCAAATAAAGCGTTTCGCCTTTGACCCGAGACATCAGCTAAAGGTGAAACGCTTTAGTTTGACGGGTCTGCCGCCATAAAACGGGTGGGATCGGGGCCGGGACCAAATGACGCTTTTCCCTGTGCGGCGCGGGCTTATGTCACCAAGCAAAGCCACGGAGGTTGTTGTGCCCAAGGACGAAACCCGAGTTTTATACAATGGCGACTGCCCGGTGTGCAGCACCGAGATCAACCACTATGCACGTTACAGCGAGGCGCGCGCCCTGCCCTTGGCCTATGACGACCTGAGCGATTGTGATCTGGGGCGTTGGGGTGTGAGCCGCGATGAGGCGGCCAAACGGTTGCACGTGATGCAGGATGGCGAGATTTACGCAGGCATACCGGCGTTTCTGGTTCTGTGGCGGGAGATGCCCCGCTATCGCTGGGTGGCGCGTGTTGTGGGCCTGCCGGGGGTGCGGCAGGTGGCGGGTGTGGTTTATGACTATGCCCTCGCCCCGGCGCTTTATGCTTGGCACAAGCGGCGCGAGGCACGCGGCGCGGCCTGATCCCCGGCCCCATTTTCAGAAGAATCCAAAAAGCTTCGCATCCTTTGAAACTTTCTGCCCGCTCCATCGTGTCTAGGGGTGTGAGCAACATAGAAAGGGATACGATATGACACGTACATGCATGACGGCACTTTTCGCGCTGGCCGCCACCACGGCCTTTGCCGACGACCACGCCGCGCCGATGGTCATGGCCTCGGATCAATCCGTTGAAACCGGCGTTGTGAGCGCCGACAAAATCGTTGCCGAAAAGAATGGCTGGCTGGTTGTGCACCGCACGGATGCCGACATGGCCCCCGGTCCGGTTGTGGGGCATGCGCCCATTCGCAAGGGCGAGACCAATGATGTGGCCGCGATCCTGACCGAAGATGTGGCCGCCGGTGATATGCTGATGCTGATGGTGCATGCCGAAGATGGTGGCAAGTCCACCGGCGTTTTCGAATACACCTTGGGCGCCAAGGAGGATGGCCCGATCCGCGTGGATGGTGACCTTGTGATGGAAGTGATCACCGCGCAGTAACGCGCCCCCACAAGATGACGGTGCGCCGCCGTTCCGGCACAGGCTGGAGGGGCGGCGTTTTGCGTGAGGCGGGCCGTTCAGTGCAGGCTGGTCGCCCCCAGTTCGGCGATCAGGTCATTGAGAATGGCGGCATTGGCGCAATGGGCCGGAACTTCCGGCGCGCCGGCGGCATTTTCAGCCAGCCATGCCGCGCAAGCCTCGGCGTGCGGGCATCGGCGGCATTTGGTGACCATGTCGGCATAGCCCGTCGGCGTAAGTTGACCGGAGGCCAGAGCATCCGAGAGATTGACCCGCACGGCACGCGCCACCGAGCGTGTGAGCCAAAAATGCAGGTTCGGGTCACCGAGGTGGGAAAGTTGAGCGGTCATGCCTGTGCAAGCTCCTGTTCGATTTTCAAGGCGGCAAGCGCCGCGTGGTTGCGGCAGGTGCTCGGCGGGGCTGCGACACAGGGATCGTTGGCCAGCCAGCGCTCGCATCCATTTGCCCAGCCGCAAGAGCGGCAGTTATGGACGATATCGGCCCAGTCATGCAGACCAAGGCGCCCGTCGCGCACGGCCTCGGCCAGATCAAGGCCTGTGGCGCGGGCCATGCCCTGGACCAACCAGTAATGGCGGCGCGGGTGGCCGAGCGGAGCGATAGGCTCAGGCATGTTTTCCCGCCTTCAGGCGCGCAAAGAGATCGGCGTTACGGCAGATGTCAGGCGGCGCGTCGGTTTGCCCCTGCTGCGCATCAAGCCAATGCGTACAGTCTTCGGGGTTCGAACAGCCCGAACAGGCCATCACGGCGTCGCTGATCTGATCAAAGTCGATCTGGCCTTGCATCGCCTTTTCTTCGAGGTCGATGCCGAGGGTGGTGGCCATCCGGTCCACCAAGGCGGCGTGTTTCTTGAGGGTCGTTGTGCTGGTCATGGCAAAGCCTTCCTGCTGTGGCCCATGGATCGGGCATGCGGAAAGGCTAACGAATCTGTCTCCAAGCAACCTTGATGTGCATCAAGCCTTGAGATCGTCGAGATATGCGGTGACGCAATCCTGCACATGCCGGAAGCGGTCGCCGCCCAGATGTTTGCCGCCGTACCAACGGGTTACAACGATCACGTGGTCGGTGAGCCCGGCGCGTTCCAGCATCCGGACGATCACCATACCGGCCCCGGATTCGCCATCGTCGCCCTTCAAGGGCGTGCCATCAGCCATCAGCATGGCCCATGTGTTATGGGTGGCCTTGGCGAATTTCTTGTCCTTCTTGAGGTCTTTCAGGAAAGCATCCACCCCCGCGCGGTCCCGCGCGGGGCCACCCGAGACCGCGTATTTCGAGCCCCGGTCGCTGATGACACCGGTCAGTTGGCGCATGGGTTACAGGCTTGCGTCGACGCGGCGGACGGTTTCGATACGCTGTGCATTGGGCGGGTGTGTACCGAGGAAGCGGTCGCCGGGATCAGGAATTTCGTTGAAGAATTCAGCGCCGCGCACCGGGTTGTAGCCTGCCTTGCGGGTGATCACCGTGCCAAGCGCGTCGGCTTCAAGCTCGAAGTCCTTGGAATAGCTGCGCGCGCCGACGGAGGCGCCAAGGTCGGTCGCCACCCGCACGCCATCGCTGCCGGCGCCCGTGAGGGCGGCCAGCCCCCCCAGAAGCACCGCGCCGGCCATGGCGTTTTGCTGCTGTCGGGGAATGTGGCCTTCGATGTGGTGGGCGGCCTCGTGGCTCATGACGAAGGCCAGTTCATCGGCGTTGCGCACCTCGGAGATCATCGCGAGGGTGAAGGCAAGGATCGGGCGACCGGATTTGTCGAGCGTCTGGTAGGCATTGACCGGCTGGTTGGGGCGATCATCCACGACGATGCGGAAATCACAGTTGGTTCCCGCGCCGGTGCGGGCGCGGCACTCGCGCTCGGCCACGGGTTCGACGGTTTTCACAACAGTGGAGAATCGCTGCACCTCGGCGCGGGTGGGCGGCTCGGGCTTTTTCTGCGTCTGCACCTGCCGGGGTTGTTCGGCGGGTTGCTGTGGCTCCACGGTTGAGACACAGCCAGCAAGGGCGGCAAGGCCAATAAGGGCAATCCAGCGCATGGTTGATCCTCTGCTTTGGGTTCCAATTATATTTAGCAGGCTTTGCGCGGCGTACCAGCCCCCGCTCGCGAAGCAGCAAAGGCTTGCAAAGGCTCGCCGAGGGGTTAGGCTGCTCCCATGTTTTCAATCGAGCATGAATTTGATGCGACGGTGGTGACGCTGGTCGATGACGGCGCGGCGCCCTTGCAAGAGGATGTGGTGGTGAACGCCTTCGAGGAGTGCGTCACCGTCGAACAATACGATGCGCGCACCGACACGATGCAGAAGGTCACCCTGTCGATGGCGCAACTGCGGGATCTGGCCGCGGCCCTGAACCTGCCGGAGGGGGTCTATACCCTGCCGCCCAAGGCCAAATAACCTCAGTCGATCACGAAGGTCTTGTCGCGGGCGGTCTGTCCGCGGATCAGCGTGAGGCGCGATTTGGCAAGGCCCAGCGCCTTGGCCAAAGCCGTTTGCACGGCGGCATTGGCTTTGCCGTCTTCCGGAACCGTGGTGACATAGACGCGGATTTGCCCGCCCTCTTGCGTGATGCGGTTGCGCGCGGCGCGGGGTGTCACGCGCACGGTGATCTGCGTGCCGGGTTGGGCAAGGTGGGCAAGCGGGGTATCGGCCATGGGGTCTCATACCCCGGCAATGCCCCGTGTTCCAGAGGTTGGGGGTTGACCCCGCGGCCCCCTGCCCCGACATATCGCATGCAACACCAAGGGGGTCATATGCCTGCACCGAACCCGTCTGCCATGGAATTTCTGCTGTCGCGCCGGTCGCGGCCGGCCAAGACACTGACCACACCGGTGCCAAGCCGCGCAGAGCTGATGCCCATCCTGACCGCCGCCGCACGCAGCCCCGACCACGGCAAGCTGGAGCCGTGGCGCTTTATCGTGCTGGAACGCGCCGCGCTCAAGCGTCTGGCCGAGGTCGTGGAGGCACGAGGCAAATCCTTGGGCCGCGACGAGGCGGATGTGTCCAAGGCGCGGGTTCAATTCGACTCGGCGCACTTGGCGGTGGCTGTGGTCGAAGTGATGAAACCCTCGGACAAGATCCCCACGATTGAACAGACCTATTCCGCCGGGGCGGTCTGTTTGGCGCTTCTCAATGCGGCATTGGCCAGCGGCTGGGGAGCCAATTGGCTGAGCGGGTGGCCAAGCCATGACCGCGGGTTTCTGGAGGCCGGGCTAGGGCTGGACAACCATGAGCGTGTCGCGGGGTTCATTCATATCGGCACCGAAACAAGCCAGCCGCCCGAGCGGCCGCGGCCTGACATCGCGGCCATCACGTCATGGGTATCGGAATGATTTTCACGAGTTTCTTCAAAGCCTTGGGGCAAATCGGCGACCCTCGGTTCCGCAAGGTTCTGTGGCGGGGCATCGCCCTGACCCTCGGGCTGCTGGCCGCGATTACCGCCGTGTTGGTCTGGGGCATCGGCTGGATGGTGGGGGATGCCGTGACTCTGCCCCTTCTGGGCGAGGTGCAATGGGTCGACAATGTGCTGAGCTGGGCCTTTGTCGCGTTGATGATCGGGCTTTCGGTCTTCCTGATGGTGCCTGTGGCTTCGGCCTTCGTGTCGATGTTTCTGGACGAGGTGGCCGATGCGGTGGAGGATCGGCATTACCCGACCCTGCCCAAGGTCAAAGGCCCACCGCTGAGCGATGAGATTCGCGATGGGCTGGCGGCCTTCGGGGTGTTGATCGTGGCCAATATCGTGGCGCTATTGCTGACCATGGTCTTGCCCATAGCGGGCCTGCCGGTTTTCTTCGCGGTCAACGGGTTCTTGTTGGGCCGCGAATACTTCACCGTGGCCGCCATGCGGCGCGAAGGCCGCGCCGGGGCCAAGGCGATGCGGCAAAAGCACGGCGCGGCGATCTGGGCCGCAGGGGTTATGATGGCGCTGCCGCTGGTCGTGCCGATCCTGAACTTGGTCGTGCCGATCATAGGCGCGGCCACCTTCACCCACCTTTATCACCGGCTGAAGGCGAAGCACGGCTAAAGCGTTTCCTATTATTATTGCATCACCAATACCCTGCCAGGCCTACGGCCTTCTCGGGACATTGGTGATGCAGTTTGATTC
Organism: uncultured Roseovarius sp.; assembly: GCF_913057115.1. GTDB lineage: Bacteria > Pseudomonadota > Alphaproteobacteria > Rhodobacterales > Rhodobacteraceae > Roseovarius. Next base: position 43,482 of record NZ_CAJXNN010000007.1, on the reverse strand, counting down.
AAGGTAAACTGGAAACGCTCTAGGCACAGGTTTCCCGGGCGGCGTCGCTGCGGCGCTCCTCCAGGGCTTGCCGGACGATCTGCACCGAGGACGACAGGAACAACCCCGCCATGATCCCCGCAACGATCAGGTCGGGCCAGCCCGTGGCAGTTCCCCAGACCCCAAGCGCGGCAATCATCACCGCGACATTGCCGATGGCGTCGTTGCGCGAGCACAGCCAGACCGAGCGCACATTGGCATCGCCATCCTTGTAGGGCAGCAAAAGCACCACACTGGCGAGATTGGCCGCCAGCGCCATGAATCCGATCACGCCCATGATCTCGGCCTCGGGCACGCCGATGTAGAAAACGCGGTAAAGGGTGGAGCCGAAAACCCATGCGCCCATGGCGAAAAGGCTGAGGCCCTTTGCCAGTGCGGCGGCGGTACGGACCCGGACCGATGCCCCGATGACGGCCAGCGAAATGCCATAGGTCAACGCATCGCCCAGGAAATCCAGTGCGTCGGCCTTGAGGGCCTGGGACCCGGCCATTTGACCCGCGCCCATTTCCACGGCGAACATGACCGCGTTAATGGCGATGACCATCCATAGCCTGCGCTTGTAGTCCGGCGACAGCCCCTCGAACTTTGCGTCATGCCCGCAACATCCTGCCATTTGGCACCCCTTTCATTCACATCGGTGGCAATGTAATCTCTCTAGTGACTAGAGGTTCAAGGGGGTTTTGCGATGTTTTCGATTGGGCAATTGTCGAAACGAACCGGGGTCAAGGTTCCGACCATCCGCTACTATGAGCAAATGGGGCTGCTTGCAGCCTCGGAGCGGACCGAGGGCAACCAGCGCCGTTATGGCGAGGGGGAATTGCAGCAGCTGGGCTTTATCAAGCATGCCCGCGATCTTGGGTTTTCCATTGCGGCGATCCGCGCGCTGATCGAGTTGCAGGACCATCCCGACCGGACCTGCGGCGCGGCCAATGCCATCGCCGAGGCGCAGTTGGAAGCGGTGCGCGACAAGATCGCCCAGCTGCGCAAACTGGAAAGAGAATTGGAACGGATCACCGGCGGGTGCGATGGCGCAGGGCCATCAAGCGATTGCTATGTTCTGGCCTCGCTGGCCGATCACGGATTTTGCGGCGGGGCACATTGACCCGACGCATCCAAAGGCGCGGCTGCGCCGCACAGGCTTTGTTCGAATAAGGGGCGCTGCCCCTCTTGGCCTACGGCCAATTCACCCCGGAGTATTTGAAGAAAGATGAAGCACGGGGGCGGCTTCATCTTTCCCGAAATACTCCCGCCGGAGGCACCCCGAGGCAAGCGCCAAAGGCGCTTGACGAGATATAAAGCGCGCGCGTCGCGCGCTCAATGAGGTCAATCTGCAAGGCTTGAGGGGGGTCCCATCCGGCCGAACATGTCAATGTCGCGCACCGAGATGGCCCCTGACAGGATCGTGCCGCCGATGATGATCCAAAGCACGATGCTGATCAACGTCGTGATGATCACCTTCTTGCGCAGGTGGTGCTGTTCCGGCGATCCGGCGTGGGTGCCTTCCACTGTGGTTCCTGCCTCACCCTGAGTCTGGATGCGGATCGGCAGGGCGATCAGGAAGGTCATGAACCAGATCACCAGAAACAGCACAATTCCGGAAGCGATGCTCATCAGGTTTGCTCCAGTTCCACGAGGGTGCCTTGGAAATCCTTGGGATGCAGGAAAAGCACCGGCTTGCCATGGGCGCCGATTTTCGGCTCGCCCGTCCCCAGCACCCGCGCCCCGCTTTCCTTCAGTTGGTCGCGGGCGGCGAGGATGTCTTCGACCTCGTAGCAGACGTGGTGAATGCCGCCCGCGGGGTTCTTCTCAAGAAATCCGTTGATCGGGCTGTCGTCGCCCAAGGGGTAAAGCAGTTCGATCTTGGTGTTGGGCAGGTCTATGAAGATCACGGTGACGCCGTGGTCGGGTTCGTCCTGCGGCTCGCCCACATTGGCGCCCAGCGCGGTGCGGTATTGGGCGGCGGCGGCCTCGAGGTCGGGCACGGCGATGGCGACGTGATTCAGACGTCCGATCATGGCGGATCCTTTCGTGTTGCTTGGCCATGTTATGGGGATGATGGCCCAGCCTGACAAGCGACAGGGGGCCGCATCCCCTCAATTAACCACCCGTTAGCCATTCTCTGACTAGCCTTCCGACATGGATCTTGGAAAAAGGAATGCACCGATGGAAGAGATTGACGAGAGCTGGGGCCCACGGCGTGCGCCTTCGGCGCGGCGACCGCTTTTGGGAATGACCATTCTGGTCGTCGAAGACAGCCGCTATGCCTGCGAGGCGCTGCGCCTGATGTGCCTGCATAGCGGCGCGCGCATCCGGCGGGCGGATTGCCTTGCCTCGGCGCGGCGGCATTTGCAGGTGTACCGGCCCTCGGCGGTGATCGTGGATCATGGGCTGCCGGATGGGTCGGGCCTTGAGTTGATTGCCGAGTTGCACGAGGCGGCACCGCGGGTTGGTATCCTGATGGGCATGAGCGGCGATGGCACCGGGGCCAGCGCGGCCAAGGCGGCGGGGGCCAACGGGTTTCTCGATAAGCCCATTCCAAACCTGGGCGCTTTTCAGCAGGCGATTTTGGAACATATGCCAAGCGACCGGCAACCCAGCGGGCCACGCCCCCTGAACGATGAGGTGATCCAGCCGGACCCTGTGGCCTATATGGATGATATGGCTCATGCTGCAACTCTTTTGGAGGAATGCGGCGATGGACCAATGATGGACTATGTGGCGCAGTTTCTGGGCGGTGTGGCCCGATCCGCAGAGGATGAGCCATTGGCGCAGGCCGCATGCGATCTGGCACAGCGGCGCGAGGCCGGGGACGGCACGCGTGAGGCCGCGGCCCGGATTGCCGGGCTTGTACAGGCGCGGCTGCACCAACCCACGGCGCAGTTCAGCTAGGTCGTGTAGCCCCCCGTCAGGGGCGGTGCTGCGGGGCCTGTTCGGGATCGCCTGCGACCCGCACGAGGCTGGTGAGATCGCTCAGGCGTTCGCGTTGCTGGCCCCTCGCATCGAAATTGGCCGGGGACAGCCAGAACTGAAACGCCTCGGCGAGGGCGGGCCATTCACTATCAATGGCGGCGAACCACGCGGTATCGCGGTTGCGGCCCTTCACCACGGTGGCTTGCCGGAAGATACCCTCGTAACTGAGGCCCAAGCGTTGCGCGGCCCGGCGCGAGGCGGCGTTGAGCGCGTCGCATTTCCACTCGAACCGGCGATAGCCTGCCTCGAACGCCCATTTCATCATCAGATAGATCGCTTCGGTCGCGGCGCGGGTGCGCTGTAGCTGTGGCGACATGGCGATATAGCCCACTTCGATCGACCCGGAGGCGGGTTTCATCCGCAGGTAAGAGGCAAAGCCGCCATACTCCCCGGTTGTCAGGTCGCGGATGGCATAGAACAGGATGTCGTCGCGCGACGTGGCCTCGCGCATCCAGCGGTGAAACTGCGCGGCGGAGGCGAAGGGACCATCGGGCATATAGGTCCAGACCGCGTCATGCCCGTCGAAGGCCTTGAAGAGCAGGGCCGCGTGCCGGTCGGCATCCAGTGCCTCAAGCCGCGCATAACGCCCCGAGAGCCCCTCGCCCCTTGGCAGGGGCGGTGGTGTCCAATCGGGCACCGGGGGGCCGACGGGGCGGCTTTGGTCCATGGGCCTTAGTCGTCCTGCGGGATGACGCGCAGGCCCAGTTCCATCAACTGGTCGCTGGTGGGGTCGGAGGGCGCGTTCATCATCAGGTCGGAGGCCTGTTGGTTCATCGGGAACATGATGACCTCGCGGATGTTTTGCTCATCCGCCAGCAGCATCACGATCCGGTCAATGCCCGCCGCACAGCCGCCGTGGGGCGGTGCGCCGTAGTGGAAGGCTTGGAAGAGCGCGCCAAAGCGGTTTTTCACCTCGTCCTCACCGTAGCCTGCAATCTCAAAGGCTTTGAGCATCAGGTCGGGCTTGTGGTTCCGGATGGCACCAGAGACCAGTTCATAACCGTTGCAGGACAGGTCATATTGGAAGCCTTTGACGGCCAAAGGATCGGCGTTGAGCGCCTCCATCCCGCCTTGCGGCATGGAGAAGGGGTTGTGTTCAAAGTCGATCTTTCCGGTTTCGTCGTCTTTCTCGAAGATCGGGAAATCGACGATCCATGCGAAGGCAAAGCGGTCTTTGTCGGTGAGGTTCAGTTCCTCACCGATGACATCGCGGGCCTTGCCGGCGACACGCTCAAAAGCCTGCGGTTTGCCACCGAGGAAGAAAGCGGCATCACCCACGCCAAGGCCCAGTTGTTGGCGGATCGCCTCGGTGCGTTCGGGGCCGATGTTCTTGGCAAGGGGGCCTGCGGCCTCAGAACCGTTTTCGCCTTCCCGCCAGAAGATATAGCCCATGCCGGGCAGGCCTTCTTGTTGGGCAAATTTGTTCATCCGGTCGCAGAATTTGCGGCTGCCGCCGGTGGGCGCAGGAATGGCGCGAATCTCGGTGCCGTCCTGTTCCAGCAGCTTGGCGAAGATGGCAAAGCCGGAGCCGCGGAAATGCTCGGACACGTCCTGCATCTCAATCGGGTTGCGCAGGTCGGGCTTGTCGGTGCCATATTTCAGCGCGGCCTCTTTATAGGGGATTTGCGGCCAGTCTTGCGGTGCGTCCACTTTGCGGCCACCGCCGAATTCCTCGAACACGCCCGCGATGACGGGGGAAATGGTGTCAAACACATCTTGTTGCTCGACAAAGCTCATTTCCATGTCGAGCTGGTAGAAATCGGTGGGCGAACGGTCGGCGCGCGGGTCTTCATCGCGGAAGCAGGGCGCGATTTGGAAATACTTGTCGAAACCCGAGACCATGATCAGCTGTTTGAACAGCTGCGGGGCTTGCGGCAGGGCGTAGAATTTGCCCGGATGCAGGCGGGAGGGCACGAGGAAGTCGCGCGCACCTTCGGGGCTGGAGGCCGTGATGATCGGGGTTTGGTATTCGCGGAAGCCCTTATCCCACATGCGGCGACGCATGGAGGCCACCACGTCCGAACGCAGGGCCATGTTGTTTTGCATCACCTCGCGGCGCAGGTCGAGGTAGCGGTATTTGAGGCGGGTTTCCTCGGGGTATTCCTGATCGCCGAAGACGATGAGGGGTAGTTCCTCGGAGCTGCCCAGAACTTCCATGTCGCGGATGAAAACCTCGATCTCGCCGGTGGGTATTTTCGGGTTGATGAGGCTGTCGTCGCGGGCCTTCACCTCACCGTCGATGCGGATACACCATTCAGAGCGGACGCCTTCGACCTCGGCGAAAACCGGGCTGTCGGGGTCGCAGAGCACTTGGGTCATGCCATAGGTATCGCGCAGGTCGATGAACAGAACGCCGCCGTGGTCGCGGATCCGGTGGACCCAGCCGGACAGGCGGACGGTGTCGCCCACGTTGGATTTCGTCAGATCGGCGCAGGTGTGGCTGCGGAATGCGTGCATGGTGTCCTCTCAGGGCCCGTTACGGGCATGTCTCATGGTCCGCGCCGATACACCTTGGCGGGGCGGTAAAGTCAAGGGCGGGAGGCCGCGCAAGTCAGCGCCATTGACCAAAAACATTTACAGAAACAGGGTTTTTCGGCAAAAATGCCCTTTGTGAGCAGTCGCCGGGGCATCCGGCGGGACGATCGGCAGGTTTCGCATCACCAAATCAATGCGCCGGGTGGGCGTGGGAAACTGGGGGTGAAACATGTGGACGAGCGCTTTGGACGCGATGCTGCGGCATCTGTTTCGTCATGGTGAGTTGACGGTTACCTATCCTGAAGGCACGACGCGCCGCTATGGCGATGGCAAGGGCGAGCGTGTCGCGCTGTGCCTGCATGATCCGACGCTGCCGCGCCGGATTGTCCTGTCGCCCGATATGGCGGTGGGGGAGGCCTATATGGATGGGCGTCTGACCATCGAGGGCGATGACCTTTACGGATTTCTGGGGTTGGCCATTCGCAATATCGCGGCTCAGGGTCAGCCATGGTTTCGCCGCCCGTTGGAGATGGGGCGGCATTTGCTGCGGTATCTTGGGCAGTTCAACCCTGTGGGGCGGGCGCGGTCAAACGTGGCGCATCACTATGACCTGTCGGGGGAGTTGTATGACCTCTTTCTCGACAAGGACCGGCAGTATTCCTGCGCCTATTTCCGCGATCCGGAAATGACATTGGAGGAGGCGCAGGAGGCCAAGAAGCATCACATCGCGGGCAAACTGCTTCTGGAGCCGGGCATGCGGGTTTTGGATATCGGCTGTGGTTGGGGCGGTATGGGCCTGACGCTGGCGCGGGACTATGGCGCGGAGGTGGTGGGCGTGACCCTGTCGGAAGAGCAACACGCCATGGCGCGACAGCGCGCCGAGGCTGCGGGATTGTCCGACAAGGTGGATTTCCGCCTGATGGACTACCGGCATGTGGAGGGCAAATTCGACCGGGTGGTTTCGGTCGGCATGTTCGAGCATGTGGGCGTGCCGCATTATGGGGAATATTTCCGTAATGTCCGCGAGCGGTTACATGAAGACGGAGTGGCCCTGATCCATACCATCGGGCGATGTGAGCGGCCCGGTGTGACCAGCCCTTGGATTGCCAAGTATATCTTTCCCGGTGGTTATGTGCCTGCCTTGTCAGAGGCGACGCATGCCATCGAGGGGCAGGATTTGTTCACCACCGATGTTGAGATCTGGCGGCTGCATTATGCCGAGACCCTCAAGCATTGGCATGACAGGTTCATGGACAACATCGACAATGTCCGCGCGCTTTATGACGAGCGGTTTTGCCGGATGTGGCGGTATTACTTGGTTGCCAGCGAATTGACCTTTCGGTTCAATCGGCAAGTGGTGTTCCAGTTCCAGCTATCGCCCAAGCAGGACGCGGTGCCTTTGACGCGCGATTACCTTTATCCTGCCCCGGTGGAGGATATGCGGCACGCCGCCGAATGATTAAGCGATGGCAGGCGTGAGGGCGCGGGCGAAGCGGGCTTTCCAAAGTGCTTCTTCGTATTCGGCGGCGGCGGTGCTGTCGTAGACCACGCCGCCGCCGACGTTGAGGCGGACCTGATCGCCGTCAAGCATGAGCGTGCGAATCGCCACGTTGAATTCCGAGGTGCCATCGGGCGCGGCCCAGCCGATGGTGCCGCAATAGATGTCGCGCGCGGCCCCTTCCAGTTCGGCCAGAATCTCCATGGCGCGCAGTTTCGGCGCGCCGGTGATCGACCCGCAGGGGAAAAGCGCGCGGAAGATATCGCCAAGGCCCGTGCCCGCCTGCATCTGCCCGGTGATGAGCGAGACCATCTGGTGGACGGTTTCATAGCTTTCGACACAGAACAGTTCCGGCACCTTGACGCTTCCGGCCTCGCAAATGCGGCTGATGTCGTTGCGCAGAAGATCGACGATCATCAGATTTTCGGCGCGGTTCTTCTCATCCGTTTGCAGGAAGGCCTTGCGGCGGGCGTCTTCGCCCGTGTCAGAGCTGCGCGGTTGGGTGCCCTTCATGGGGCGGGTTTCGATCCGGCCATCGGATTTGGTGCGGAAGAAAAGCTCGGGCGAGCGCGAGAGGATCGCTGGCAGGCCCTCGGCCTCGACCATCGCGCCGTAGCGGACGGGCTGCACCTGCGTGAGCGCGTGATAGAGCGCCTCGGCCCCTCCGGTGGCGCGCAAGGACAGCGGGAAGGTCAGGTTGGCCTGATAGATGTCACCGGCGCAGATATAGTCATGCACCTTCTGAAAGGCTTGGGTGTATCGCGCCTTGCGCCAGCCCGGTTGAAAGCGTTGCAGGGTGGCCGGACCGGGCGTGAGATCGGGCGCCGCTTCGGGGGCGTCATAGACCCCGAACTGCAATAGCGGCAGGCCGCGGGCCTTGGGCATGAGGGCCGCAAGCCGGGGTTCCAGCGCGAAGCCCAATTCGTAAGAGGCAAACCCGGCCAGCCATGCGCCCGCACCTTGCGCGGCATCCAATGCATCGAGGGCGGCGGGGACATCGGATATCTCATGCGCGACGATCATCTCGCGCGGATGCGCGAAACGGCAGGCGGCGGCCTTGGGGCCATTATCGAAGCGAATCTTCAAATGCCGTCTTTCCCGTTGCAATCTGACGGTATGTAATCCCGCGACGTTGGAATGACACCCACAAAAGCGGCGATTGATCCAAGTTTTGCGATCCCCCTTGCAAGCGGGCGCGTGATGGATATAACCGCCAACAATTTGCGCGCGCCCCATTGTGGCGGTGCGGCCGATCAGCTGCCCGAGGATCACCATGCCGAAAAGAACAGACATCTCGTCCATCATGATCATCGGGGCGGGCCCGATCATTATCGGCCAAGCCTGCGAGTTTGACTATTCCGGCGCGCAGGCCTGCAAGGCGCTGCGCGAAGAAGGATACCGCGTGATCCTTGTAAACTCCAACCCCGCGACGATCATGACCGACCCGGGACTGGCCGACGCCACCTATATCGAGCCGATCACCCCCGAGGTTGTCGCCCGCATCATCGAAAAGGAACGCCCCGACGCCCTGCTGCCCACCATGGGTGGGCAAACCGGGTTGAACACCGCGCTGGCCGTGGCCGACATGGGCGTTTTGGAGAAATTCGGGGTGGAGCTGATTGGCGCCAACCGCGAGGCCATCGAGATGGCCGAGGACCGCAAGCTGTTCCGTGAGGCGATGGACCGTTTGGGAATCGAGAACCCGAAGGCCACCATCGCCGAGAACATGGACGAATGCATGGCCGCGCTTGAGCATGTGGGCCTTCCGGCAATCATCCGCCCCGCCTATACCCTTGGCGGCACCGGCGGCGGCGTGGCCTATAACCGCGATGATTACGAGCATTACTGCAAATCGGGCCTGGATGCCTCGCCCGTGAGCCAAATCCTGATCGACGAGTCGCTTCTGGGCTGGAAGGAATACGAGATGGAGGTTGTCCGCGACAAGGCGGATAACGCCATCATCGTCTGTTCCATCGAAAACGTCGATCCGATGGGTGTGCATACCGGCGATTCGATCACCGTAGCCCCTGCCCTGACGCTGACCGACAAGGAATATCAGATCATGCGCAACGGCAGTATTGCCGTGCTGCGCGAGATCGGCGTGGAAACCGGCGGGTCGAACGTGCAATGGGCCATCAACCCCGAAGACGGGCGCATGGTGGTGATCGAGATGAACCCACGGGTGAGCCGCTCGTCTGCCTTGGCGTCAAAGGCAACGGGCTTCCCGATTGCAAAGATCGCCGCGAAACTGGCGGTGGGCTACACGCTGGACGAGTTGGACAACGACATCACCAAGGTGACGCCTGCCAGCTTTGAGCCGACCATCGACTATGTCGTGACCAAGATCCCGAAATTCGCCTTTGAGAAATTCCCCGGATCGGAGCCCTATCTGACCACGGCGATGAAATCGGTGGGCGAGGCCATGGCGATTGGCCGGACGATCCATGAGTCGCTGCAAAAGGCCTTGGCGTCGATGGAATCGGGCCTGACCGGATTTGACGAGGTGGACATTCCCGGCGCGCCCGACAAGGCCGCCGTGATCAAGGCGATCAGCGAACAGACTCCAGACCGGATGCGCACCATCGCGCAGGCCATGCGCGAAGGGCTGACCGACGATGAGATTCAGGCCGCGACCGCTTTTGACCCGTGGTTCCTGTCGCGTATCCGCGAGATCATGGAAGCCGAAGAGACTGTCAAAACCGAGGGCCTACCGAGTGATGAAGCGGGCCTTCGCAAGCTGAAGATGATGGGCTTTAGCGATGCACGGCTGGCCAAGCTGACCGGCTTTACCGAGGCCGATGTGCGCCGCGCGCGGCATGCCAAGGGGGTGACGGCGGTTTTCAAACGGATCGACACCTGTGCCGCCGAATTCGAGGCACAAACGCCCTATATGTACTCTACCTACGAGACCCCGATGATGGGCGACGTGGAATGTGAAGCGCGCCCGAGCGACCGTAAAAAGGTGGTTATTCTGGGCGGCGGGCCAAACCGGATCGGCCAAGGGATCGAGTTTGACTATTGCTGCTGTCATGCCTGTTTCGCGCTGACCGAAGCGGGCTATGAGACCATCATGGTCAACTGCAACCCGGAAACGGTTTCGACCGATTATGACACCTCTGACCGGTTGTATTTCGAGCCGCTGACCTTTGAGCATGTGATGGAAATCCTGCGGGTAGAGCAGGAGAACGGCACCTTGCACGGGGTCATCGTGCAGTTCGGCGGGCAGACTCCGCTGAAGCTGGCGCGGGGGCTTGAAGCGGAGGGCATTCCGATCCTTGGCACGACGCCGGATGCGATTGACCTTGCCGAGGATCGGGAACGCTTCCAGGCGCTTGTCAATCAACTCAAGCTCAAGCAGCCATCGAACGGTATTGCCCATTCCGATGCGGAAGCCCTTGAGATTGCAGAGGGAATCGGCTTCCCGCTGGTCATTCGCCCGTCTTATGTTCTGGGCGGTCGGGCGATGGAGATCGTCCGCGATATGGCGCATCTGGAACGCTACATCGCCGAGGCCGTGGTGGTTTCGGGTGATAGCCCTGTGCTGCTGGATGGTTATCTGGCGGGGGCGATTGAATGTGATGTGGATGCCCTGTGCGATGGGGAAACCGTGCATGTGACGGGCATCATGCAGCATATCGAAGAGGCGGGCGTGCATTCGGGCGATAGTGCCTGTTCGCTGCCGCCCTATTCGCTCGGCGCAGACACGATTGCCGAAATCAAACGCCAGACCGAGGCGCTTGCACTGGCGTTGAATGTGCGGGGTCTGATGAACGTGCAGTTCGCCGTGAAAGACGACGATATTTACCTGATCGAAGTGAACCCGCGGGCCAGCCGCACGGTGCCCTTCGTGGCCAAGGCCACGGACAGTGCCATCGCCTCGATCGCTGCGCGGCTGATGGCCGGAGAAAAAATGGAGGCCTTCCCGCATCGCGGCGCTTACCCCGAGGGCGCGACCCCCGGCAGCCTGCCGATGGCCGACCAGATGACTTTGGCCGATCCGGACATGCCGTGGTTTTCGGTCAAGGAGGCTGTGCTGCCTTTCGCCCGTTTCCCCGGCGTGGATACCATCCTTGGGCCCGAGATGCGCTCAACCGGCGAGGTGATGGGGTGGGATGTGTCTTTCCCGCGCGCTTTTCTGAAGGCGCAGATGGGGGCCGGCACGGACCTGCCCGAGAATGGCAAGGTGTTCTTTTCGATCAAGGATGCGGACAAGACCGGGCAATTGGTCGACACCGCGCGCTTATTGGTTGAAATGGGCTTTGCCATCGTGGCGACGCGTGGCACCTCCAGCTTCCTGAGCGAGCACGGGATTGATTGCGAGGTGGTCAACAAGGTCTACGAGGGCCGCCCGAACATCGTGGATATGATGAAAGACGGGCAGATCACGCTGGTCATGAACACCACCGAGGGGGCGCAGGCGGTGGAAGACAGCCGCGAGATTCGCTCGGTTGCGCTTTATGACAAGATCCCCTATTTCACCACCGCCGCGGGTGCCCACGCCGCCGCGCAAGCCATCAAGGCCCGGTTGGAAGGGGAACTTCAGGTGATGCCACTTCAAGGCCCCGGCAAGTAGAGCCGCCGCAAGGTCGGTTTCAGACATCAGTCTGCCGAATTCAGGCGCCGGGGGTCAGCTATGACATCCGGCGCATTCAGCATTGCAAAAAGCGCATGGATTTTTAATAGAAAAATGATTGCGCGGGGGGAAAAAACCATTATGTGCGAGATACGGACGCAGTGACGCCCGGACAACCGCAACCTCACAAACTCAGGAGGCCGACAATATGACCCGCGATCAACTGAACCGCGAATTGCGTATGCATAGTGCTTCCTGGCCGGCGGTCCTCATCGTGTACGGCATCATCGTTGCAACGATGGTGTTCAGCGCGATGTCCATCACCTGATCCAGGGCACTCTAAAACCGGGGTCCTCTCTCCCCCATCCTCGGTTGCACATTACATGACATAGAAACGGCGGATGGTGAAAACACCATCCGCCGCTTTCGTTTTTCAAAGCCGCAAACTCAGCCGGCGATCTTGGGATCGTTCGGATCGATCTGTGCCGTGGCCGCATCGCCGACGTTATCCACGCCACGTTCTTCCAGCAGAGTCGTCAGCCACTCAGGGTCCATTTCGGGAACGGAACTGAGCAGCAGATCGGTATAGGGGTGGTGCGGCGGGGTGAACATCTCCGTCTTTGGCCCCTGCTCCACCACTTTGCCGTGCTGCATGACCACCACCTCGTCGGCGATGGAACGCACCGTCGCCAGATCGTGGGTGATGAACATATAGGCAAGGTTGAGCTCTTTCTGGAGCCGATCCAGAAGTCTCAGGATGCCCTCGGCCACCAGTTGGTCAAGCGCCGAGGTGACCTCGTCGCAGACGATGAAGGTCGGCTCCGCCGCCAGAGCCCGGGCAATACCGATCCGCTGTTTTTGCCCACCGGAAAGTTCTGACGGATAGCGATTGTAGTACTGGGATGGCTCAAGCTCGATCAAGTCAAGCAATTCGTCGACCCGGTTCTTGAGGGCCGCGCCACTCAGTCCCGAATAGAACTGTGCCGGTCGACCGATGATTTCCCGGATCTTCACCTTGGGGTTCAGCGCGGTATCGGCCATCTGATAAATCATCTGGCATTGTCGCAACTGATCCTTGGTGCGGTTCCGGTAATCGGGCGGGAACGGTTCGCCTTTGAACAGAACCTCGCCCTTTGAGGGCGGCAAGAGGCCGGTAATGACCCGCGCCGTCGTGGACTTGCCCGAGCCGGATTCGCCCACCACTGCCACGGTCATGCCCTCGTAAACATCAAAGCTGACGTTATCGAGCACCTTTGCACCGCCGGTATAGGATGCATCCACGCCTTGAACCGAGATCAGCGGAGTGGCGTTCTTGGGGCGCTCCTTTTGATCGCGTTTGAAGCTGCGGACGGCCCAGAGAGACTTGGTATAGTCCTCCTTCGGGTTGTCCAGCATCTCCTTGGTTGTGGCTTCTTCGACCTCCTCGCCTTTTAACAACACCTTGATCGTATCGGCCATCTGCGCCACGACCGCAAGGTCATGGGTGATGTAGATGGCAGCGGTGTTGTACTCATCGACGATGTCGCGGATCGCCGCCAGCACCTCGATCTGGGTGGTCACGTCAAGCGCCGTTGTCGGTTCATCGAAGATGATGAGATCGGGCTTGCACGACATGGCCATCGCCGTCATCGCACGCTGCAACTGCCCGCCCGACACCTGGTGCGGATAACGAAAGCCGATTTCCTGCGGGTTGGGCAGGCGCAGCTTTTCGTAAAGCTCCATCGCGTCTTCCTGGGCTTCGATCCGCTTTTTCAGGCGGTACTGAAGCGGGGCCTCGCTGTATTGATCAATCAGCTTGTGCGAGGGGTTGAAAGAGGCGGCGGCGGATTGTGCCACATAGGCGATGCGATGCCCGCGCAGGGCGCGTTTCTCGCTTTCGCTGGCCGTGGTCAGTTCCATTCCGTCGAATTCAATCGACCCATTCGAAATACGCGTGCCGTCGCGGGCATAGCCCATGGCGGCCGCGCCGATGGTGGATTTCCCGGCCCCGGATTCCCCGATAAGGCCAAGCACCTCACCGCGGTGGAGGGTCAGGTCGACACCCTTGATGATGTCGACCCATGTTTCGTCGGAATAGCCCTGAATCTCCAGGTCTTTGATTTCCAACAGGACTTCTTTTCTCTTGGTCATCTTCGATTACTCCTTCAGTCCCGAGGAACGATGCAGCATCCAGTCGACCACGAAGTTGACCCCAACCGTCAGCAGGGCAATCGCCGCCGCCGGGATCAGGGGTGTGATGTCACCGAATGAGATCAGGGTTGCGTTTTCGCGCACCATGGAACCCCAGTCCGCCGTGGGCGGCTGAATACCGAGGCCAAGGAACGACAGGCCCGCGACCAGCAGGAACACGAAGCAGAACTCCAACCCGAATTCCGCCACCAGAGGCGCGGTGGAGTTGGGCAGGATCTCGCGCCGGATAAGGTACCATGTCCCTTCGCCGCGAAGCTGGGCCGCTTCGATATAGTCCATGACAACGACGTTGCCCGCCACCGCCCGTGTCAGGCGGAAAACGCGCGGTGCGTAAATCACCGCAACGGCGATGATGATCACATGGATGTGCGGACCAAAGATCGACAGCATCAGCAGGGCGAAAATCAGTGACGGGATCGACATGATCACGTCGGCCACCCGGCCCATGAACTGATCGAACCAGCCGCCTTTCGTCGCGGCCAAGAGGCCAGCCAAGGCCCCCAGTACGAACGCGGCGATCGTGGCGGCAAGCGCCAGCCCCACAGAGTTCCGCGCGCCGTAGATGATCCGGCTGAACATATCGCGGCCCAGTTGGTCCGCGCCGAGAAGCATGTTCTCGTCTGCCGGTGCGAAGGCCGAGGCGATGACTTCGGCCTCGCCATGTGGCGCGATCCACGGTGCAAATATGCCCATGATGATATAGACGAAAATCACGAACATCCCGAAGGCCGCTGTCATCGGCGCGGTCCGCAATTCCTTGCCCATCTCTGCCGAGGAGATCTGGATAAGGAACTCTCGGAAGGCGAAGGACACCATGGCCGCAAGCCCAAGCAGGCCAGCGCAGATTGCAACCGCTTGCAAGGCTGCCGTGCCGCCGACGATGCCCAGAATAAAGGACACCAGCGTCAGTCCGAATGCCACCATGAAGATCTGGCGCTTGTTGTAAAACGCCGCGAGGCACGACACCGCCAAAAGCAAGGTGTAGTATCCGATTACAAATACACTCATTTGTCTCTACTCCCCTTACTTCGGATGCCGCAGACGCGGGTTTGTGAGAATGGCGCCAACATCAGCTGCAAGGTTCAGCAGGATGAAGGTGGCCGCGAAGATCAGACAACAGGCCTGTACGATCGGGAAGTCACGTTTCGACACCGCGTCAACCAAGGCTTGGCCGATACCGGGGTACACAAAGACCACTTCCACAAGCACAACACCGGTGATCAGATAGGCAAGGTTCAGGGCCACAACGTTGATGATCGGCGCCCACGCGTTCGGCAGGGCGTGTTTCACGATCACTTTCCAGGGTGGCGCGCCCTTCAGTTTCGCCATCTCGATATAGGGAGAGGCCAGCAGGTTGATGATTGCCGCGCGGGTCATCCGCATCATGTGCGCCATGACCACCAGAACCAGCGTCAGCGCCGGCAAGAAGGTCCGGATCAGCAACTCGCCAAGGCTCATGCCTTCGCTAAGGCTCGAAATCGCGGGGAACATTTGCCATTTCACCGCGAAGAACAGGATCAGGATGTAGCCCAGGAAGAACTCGGGCGACGAGATGAAGCTCAGCGTGACGACGTTGGCGACCCGGTCGAAGATCGAGTTGCGCAGGAGTGCAACGATAACACCAAGGATAATGGCCACCGGCACGGCGATCACGGCGGCATAGGCCGCAAGGAAGAGCGTGTTCATGAAGCGTTCGCCGATCACGGTGGTGACACGTTCGCCTGTTACGATCGAACTTCCGAAATCCAGTGTTACGGCACCGGCAAGCCATTCGCCGTAACGAACCAGTGCCGGTTGATCGAGGCCCATCTGCTTGCGCAATGCGGCCAGGTTTTCTTCGGTAGCGCCTTGTCCCAGCACTGCCTGAGCGATGTCGCCCGGCAGCAATTCGACCATGAAGAAGATAATGATCGAAATGACGAATAGAATGAATACGCCGAGACCGAGCCGTTTACCTATCAGCCCTAGAATGTCTCCCATCTGTTCCCTCCTGCTGTTGCGCCCTTGGTGCAGCCCTGACAACACGGGCGGCTTTGAGCGTCGTAACAGTTTCTTGTGTCCGCTTAGCCCTTGCGTGTTTTTTCAAGTGGCCTAGGACTGGTGGCTTTGTCGCGGCCCTGTTGGCGGCCTTCAGCGCGTCAAAGCAGTGAAAAGGCCCGGCGCAGGGTTTGCGCCGGGCCAAGTGTATTGGCTTAACCTTCGAACCACCAACGGCTTGCGGCGCGTGCGCCGTCCATCTGCCAGCTTGCGGCAAGTTCCGGACCATGCTTCACGTTGCTACGACGCGCATAGACGAAATTCGGGAAGAACGGGATGATCGTACCACCGTCGTCTTTCGCCAGAATGGCCATTTCGCGGTACATTTCAGCACGCAGGTCGTTATCCAACTCGGCCTTGGCTTTCAGAAGCAGCTCATTGAAGCGCTCATTTTGCCAGCGGCTTTCGTTCCATGCGGCGTCAGACTTGTAGGCCAAGGAGTACATCACGTCCGGGGTCGGACGTGCGCCCCACTGCACAACGCACCACGGCTTCTTGAGCCAGACATCTGAGTAGTAGCCATCGTTCGGCTCACGTTTGACCGAGATGTCGATGCCCGAAGCCTTGGCCTGCTCCGAGAAAAGAACACACATGTCAACCGCACCCGAGAAGACCGAATCCGCAACACTGATTTCCGTGCTCAGACCTTCAGCACCCGCTTTCTTGAGAAGCGATTTGGCCTTGTCGGGGTCGTAATCGTTCTGCTCAAGTCCTTCGGGCCAATAAGGCATCGCAGGCGAATGGTGGAAGTCATTGCCAATTGTCGATGTACCGAAGGTGATCTTGTCCATGATCTCCTGACGGTTCATCGAGTGCTTGAGCGCGTTGCGCACATCGACGTTGTCGAAGGGTGCGGTGTCGCAGAACATCGGCATGGTGATCGCCGCCGCCGAGGGCACATTGTCGATCTCGATGTTGGGGTCGCGTTGCAGCAGCGACAGGGTTTTCAATTCGATCTGGGTCACCGCGTCCACGTCGCCAGTGACCAGCGCGGTCTGACGGGCGTTCGGGTCGTTGAGAACCGTCACGACACATTCGTCGAAATAGGCGCCTTCGAGGTGCCAATCGTCATGGCGCACGAAGCGATAGTTTACGCCGAATTCGGTTTCGACCAGTTTGTAGGGGCCACAGCCGTCGCCGGATTGCCAGTCGATCGTGCCGTCGTCATTGGCCGGGCAGATCGCGAGGTGATAGTCGGTCATCAGCCACGGCAGGTCCGCGTTACCGGCGGCCAGCTTGAAGGTGACGGTCATGTCATCGACCTTCACCAGTTCCTCGACATCCGAGACAAGCGCCGCCGCCGCCGAGGTTGTATCCTCGCCGCGGTGGTGGTTGATCGAGGCGATGACATCATCCGCCGTAACCTTCTTGCCGCTGTGGAAGGTGGCCTTGGGGTTGATCACGAAGGTCCATTCCTTCGCGTCGGGCGAGGCGCTCCATTCCTGCGCAACATCCGGGCCAAGCGACCCGTCCGGTTCGATCAGGGTGAGGTAAGCGCGGAAAGTATGCGCGACCTGGATCATCGAGAAGGTCACATAGGTGCCGGGATCGTGCGTGTCACCTGTGTTACCGTCGTGCGAACCAAGCCGGAACGTGCCGCCACGGCTGGGTGCGGCCTTGGCCGAGGTGCCCCAGAGGCCGGTGGCCGCCGAGGCGGTCATGCCCGCCGCCATCGAATAGTTCATAAACGACCGGCGCGAAATCTTGCCGTCGCGGGCAGCGTCCGCCAGCCGGTCGATCAGAATTTGGTTGTCTTTGTTGGTCATATTGTCTCCCTGGAAGATTTTTGCGATCATGGTGATCATTTTTTTTGCGTGCGCCAGATCAAGATTTTCTATCTACGCACAATGTGAGTGTTCTGAAACCGACACTGGATTATCAAAACACGAAATCCGAAGCACTTCTACCCTTTACTTGCTGCGTTCAAAGCGAATTTTGATCTAGCGGGCGCATCGGTGGCGATTGACAACAAACCCGAGCGAAGCTGCGAAACTGCCAAGCAAATGTCCGAATGCGGCCCTGAAACGTCGGCTGCTCCACCCCGGCGGCATCAGCGCCGGGATGGATGATTTTCAGACAACGGATCAGGACGAGAACCACCAGCGGCTTGGCGCGCGGGCACCGTCCAGTTCCCAGCTTGCCGCGAGGCTTTCGCCGCGCATCACATTGCTACGGCGCGCATAGACGAAGTTGTTGAACATCGGGATGATCGTGCCGCCATCGTCGCGGGCAAGCATCGCCATTTCGCGGTACATCTCGGCGCGCAAGCTGTCGTCGAGTTCCGACTTGGCCTGTAGCAGCAGCTCGTTGAACTTCTCGTTTTGCCAGCGGCTTTCGTTCCAGTCCGCGTCGGACTTGTAAGCAAGCGTATACATAACGTCCGGCGTAGGGCGCGCGCCCCAAGAAACCGCGCAGAACGGCTTTTTCAGCCAGACGTCGGAATAGTAGCCGTCGTTGGGCTCGCGTACGACATTGACGGTGATGCCGGCCTGCTTGGCCTGCTCGGCGTAAAGTACGCACATGTCAACGGCACCCGAGAACAGGCTGTCGGCTGTCGAGATGCTGACTGTGAGATCTTCCATCCCCGCCTTCTTCAGAAGCGATTTGGCCTGATCGGGGTCATATTCGCGCTGCGGTATGTCCTCGGGCCAATATGGCTGGGCCGGCGAATGGTGGAAGTCGTTGCCGATGGTGGCCGCGCCGAAGGCGATCTTCTCGATGATCTCGTTGCGGTCGATGGACAGCTTGAGCGCGTTGCGCACGTTGACATCGTCGAACGGTGCGGTGTCACAGAACATCGGCATGGTGATCGCGGCCGCCGAGGGTACGTTCTCCACGGCAATGTTGGGGTCGCGCTGCAACAGCGCCGAGGTCTTGATGTCGATCAGCGACACTGCGTCAACATCGCCGGTGACCAATGCAGTCTGGCGCGCGTTCGGGTCGTTGAGCACCAGCATCTCGACCTTGTCGAAGTAGGCTCCTTCGAGGTGCCAGCCGTCATGGCGGCTAAGTTTCCAGCCAACGCCCCACTCCCCTTGGTCGATCTTGTAGGGACCCGAGCCGTCACCAGATTGCCAGTTCATGCTGCCGTCGTCATTCGCCGGACAAATGGCAAGGTGGTAGTCGGTCAACAGCCAAGGAAGGTCGGCAATGCCGCTTTCCAGCGTCACGACAACCGTGTGATCACCATCAGCAGCCACATCGGTCACCGAAGACAGCAGAGCCTTGGCCGCCGAGGTCGACTCCTCACCACGGTGGTGATTGAGCGAGGCGACAACGTCTTTGGCCATTACAGGGTTGCCGCTGTGGAACGAGGCGTTCGGGTTGATCTCGAAGGTCCAGACCGAGGCATCCTCGTTGGCCGACCAGTCGCTTGCAAGATCAGGCCCGAGCGAGCCGTCAGGTTCGATCAACGTCAGATAGCTGCGGTATTGGTGGGCAAGATAGATCTGCTGGCGCGAGACATACTGGCCCGGGTCGTGGGTATCGGACGAGTTTCCGTCATGCATGCCCACTTTGAAAGTGCCACCGCGCTGTGGCTGCGCATGAGCCTGAGTGGTCCAGAGCCCAGTGGCGGCCGAAGCGGTCATGCCCGCCGCCATCGAGTAGTGCATAAACGACCGGCGCGAGATCTTGCCATTGCGGGCGGCATCCGCCAGCCGGTCGATGAGAATCTGATCTTTGACCTTTGTCATGTTGTATCCCTGTTGATTTGGTTTTGTTCGCTGCTTGGAGCCGTCAGCGCGTGACTCTTTGGAAAAGCTTCCCTTTCCTTTAGGTGGGCCGGCGGCCCAAATGCGACATACAAGTAACAAAACACGAAATCCGCCCGCCTTCTACCCTCTAGTTTGGCTATTCAATTTTTTTTTAACAATCCCCGGCAGATACAGGAAAGGTGCTGGTGAACCCTGCGAAAACAGCCTGCGGTGGGCATTCAGAGCGATTATGGCGTTGTCGCAAAACGACAGCCATACCACCTGGGGCTGTACGTCGGTCAAGCGCTCGCCGGATTATTGGCGCTTGGCGCGCAACTTGGCGAAATAGTCGAGTCGCTTCTTCAACTCTCGTTCGAAGCCCCGTTCGACGGGTTGGTAAAGTACCGGGCGCGACATGCCTTCGGGAAAATAATTTTGGCCGGAAAACCCATCTTCGGCGTCATGATCATAATCGTATCCCGCGCCATAGCCCTGCTCTTTCATCAGGGAGGTGGGTGCATTCAGGATGTGTTTGGGGGGCGGTTCACTTCCGGTTTTCTTAGCTTCGCGCATGGCCGCCTTGTAGGCCACGTAGCCGGCGTTGGACTTGGGCGCGAGGGCCAGATACGTTACCGCTTGGGCCAAGGCCAATTCACCTTCGGGGCTGCCAAGGCGCTCATAGGTTTCCCATGCGTGCAAGCAGACGGTTTGCGCCTGCGGGTCGGCTAGGCCGATATCCTCAACCGCCATGCGGGTGATCCGGCGGGCAAGATAGCGCGGGTCTTCGCCGCCGGTCAGCATACGCGCATACCAGTAGAGCGCTGCATCCGGATCGGACCCGCGCACCGATTTATGCAGCGCGGAAATCAGGTTGTAATGCTCATCCCCACCCTTGTCATATTTCGCCGCCCGCCGCATGAGGCGGGTGGTCAGGGCCTCGGTATCAAGTTTGCCATCCACCTGCCACGCCGCGACCTGTTCGATCAGGTTCAAGAGCGCGCGGCCATCGCCATCGGCCATTTCCAGAAGTGCCTCACGCGCCGGGCCGTCCAGCGGCAGGCTGCGGTCAAGCTCGGCCTCGGCGCGTTGCGCCATGCGCTCAAGGTCAGCCAAGGAAAGCCTTTCCAGAACAAGAACTTGCGAGCGGCTCAAAAGCGCGGCGTTCAACTCGAAACTGGGATTTTCCGTGGTCGCGCCCACCAGAAGGATGGTGCCATCCTCCATGTGCGGCAGGAACCCGTCTTGCTGTGCCTTGTTGAAACGGTGGATTTCGTCGACAAAAAGAAGCGTCCCCTGCCCGTTCGCACGGCGGTGCTTGGCCTGTTCAAAAACTTTCTTGAGGTCGGGCACTCCGGTGAAGATCGCGCTGATCTGCACGAAATGCATGTCGGTTTCATCGGCCAGAAGGCGGGCGATGGTGGTTTTGCCCACACCGGGCGGGCCCCAGAAAACAAGCGATGACAGGCTGCCCGATGACAGCATGACGCCAAGCGGAGCTTGCTGCCCCAGCACTTGCTCCTGCCCGATCACCTCCGACAGGGTTTTCGGGCGCAGGCGGTCAGCCAAGGGGCGTGGGGCGCTTTCAGGTATGGCGTCCGGGGCCTGATCGAAGAGGTCGCTCATCCGTTACAACCGGAAGCGCATGACCATGCGCCGTGTTCCACGTTGGACTTCCAAGGCAAGGCGGCCTCTGGTCTCTTCAAGAAGTTGCGCGGCATCGGCGCTATTCTTGGGGGATAAGTCATTGATAGACAGAATAATATCACCCGCTCGCAACCCTGCGCGCAGGCCCACTTGCCCCGGGTTGTCCACTACGACACCCTTCGCGTTGAACGACAGGTCATAGTCATCGATCACAGCCGGGTTGACGGTTGAAAGGGTGAGGCCGGGAATGGCCGATCGGCTGGAGGTTTGCAGTGTATCGCGGGGCGGGTCGTCAGGTGCGGCGATCAGCGGGAGCGAGATTTCCTCGGACTCACCGTCACGCCAGATATTCAAGGTGACGTCTTTTCCTATCCCTTTGACAGACATACGAAAAATCATTTCAGCCGGCGTGTTGACCGGCAAACCGTCCACGGTGGTAATCACATCGCCAGCCCCGATACCGGCCTCCGCGAAGGCACTTGCCGGATGGACTTGCGAGATGACGATGCCGCCGGGGCGATCAAGACCAAGGCCCTCGACCATATCGGCCATGACGGATTGACCGCTAAGACCCGCCCAAGGGCGCTTGAATTCCGTATGTCCGGCCTTGGCCTGTGCCACGAATTGGGCCACCAAGGCCGATGGAATGGCAAAACCAATGCCGTTGGAGCCGCCCGAGCGACTGAGGATTGATGTATTGATTCCAATGAGTTGACCATTCACATCCACCAAGGCGCCACCCGAATTGCCGGGGTTGATGGGGGCATCCGTCTGGATGAAATAACCTCGCGCGTTGCCGGTGGCTGTGCCCGAACGGGCGAGGCCGGAAACGATGCCGGAACTGACGGTTTGCCCCACACCGAAGGGGTTGCCGATCGCGAGAACCAGTTCACCCACCTCAACCGTATCGCTGTTGCGTAGATCGAGGGCCGGAAGGCGCGGGGCATCTTTCATCCGGAGGATGGCGAGATCGGATTCTTCGTCTGATAACAGGACCTTGGCTTCAAATTCCCGCCGGTCCTTGAGGACCACGCGAATATCCGTGGCCTCGCCCACCACATGGTAGTTCGACACCACGATACCGTCTTCGCTAAGGATCACGCCGGAGCCGAGCGAGTTTTGCACGCGCTGCTGCGGAACACCGAAGTTATTGAAAAGGTTTTGAAAAAACGGATCGCCTGCAAATGGACTGGAGCGGACATTAACGATCCGGCGGGCGTAGATGTTGACCACGGCGGGGGCGGCGCGTTTGACCACGGGCGTAAAGCCCATGGAAATCTCAGACTGAGATGCGGGCACACGGGTTTCGGCCCATGCCGGGGTGATGAGACCGATTGCGACGATGAGCAAGGCGCGGAGCATGAAACCCCCTTCAATTCCACGTCTCAAAGATATGCGAAGGCCGAAGGAAAAGTGCAACCGTAAAGAAAAGGCCCCCGCCAGATTGGCAGGGGCCGGTAGAAGAAACCTTTTGGTTTCAATACTTTATTCTTCGTCGGCCGCCGCTTCTTCGGCTTCGACGCGGGCGCGGTCAGCGGCACCCTTGGCGTCAACGTCACGGTCGACGAATTCGATGATGGCCATCGGGGCCATGTCGCCGTAGCGGAAGCCGGCCTTCAGGACGCGGACATAGCCGCCTTGGCGTTCGGCGTAGCGCGGGCCGATGACGTCGAAGAGTTTTGCGACGTGCTTGTCCTGCTTGAGCTGGGCCGCAGCCTGACGACGGGCGTGAATATCGCCGCGTTTTCCGAGGGTTACCAGCTTTTCGATGACCCGGCGAAGCTCTTTTGCCTTGGGCAGGGTCGTCTTGATTTGTTCGTGTTCGATGAGCGAACCGGCCATGTTGGCCCAGAGGGCCTTGCGGTGTTCGTGGGTACGGTTGAGGCGGCGATAGCCTTTTGCGTGACGCATTTTTCTAGTCCTTTACAGTGTTTTGCTTTGTCTGGCCGATGATGCGTGTCACCGACTCTCCTTGGGGCAGGTGCCCGGGGTGAGTTTTGTACGAGTCGTACGTTTTGTACGTGAGTTTCGTACGAAACTCGGGGGTGCCGCGGGCCGGATCGTACGAGTCGTACGAAACGGCCCACGAAATGCTTAGAACTGGTCTTCGTATTTCTTGGCCAGATCTTCGATATTGTCGGGCGGCCAGTCTTCGACATCCATGCCGAGGTGCAGACCCATGCCCGAGAGAACCTCTTTGATCTCGTTGAGCGACTTGCGGCCGAAGTTCGGAGTGCGGAGCATCTCGGCTTCGGTTTTCTGGATCAGGTCGCCGATGTAAACGATGTTGTCGTTCTTCAGGCAGTTTGCCGACCGGACCGAAAGCTCCAGCTCGTCCACTTTCTTGAGAAGCAGCGGGTTGAACTCGAGGCCTTCGTCTTCGTCCTGACGACCAGCCGATTCCGGCTCGTCAAAGTTGACGAAGATCGACAGTTGATCTTGCAGGATGCGGGCGGCGAAGGCCACGGCATCATCCGGCGAGATCGAGCCATCGGTTTCAACCTTCATGGTCAGCTTGTCATAATCCAGAACCTGGCCCTCACGGGTGGGCTGGACATCGTAGCTGACCTTGTTGACCGGCGAATAGATCGCATCCACGGGGATCAGGCCAATGGGCGCATCCTCGGGCTTGTTCTTGTCGGCGGCAACATAGCCTTTGCCGGTGCCAACGGTCAGTTCCATGTAAAGGTCGGCGCCTTCGTCGAGGTGGCAGATCACGTGATCCTTGTTCAGGATCTCGATCCCCGCGCTGTCGGCGATGTCGCCGGCGGTCACTTCGCCCGGACCCTTGGCATTGATCGACAGGCGCTTGGGCCCTTCGACGTCCATGCGCAGGGCAACACCCTTGAGGTTCAGCACGATGTCGGTGACATCTTCGCGGACACCCGCGACGCTGGAAAACTCGTGCAGGACGTTGTCGATTTGCACGCTGGTGATGGCGGCACCTTGCAGCGAGCTGAGCAGCACGCGACGCAAAGCGTTGCCGAGCGTCAGGCCAAAGCCGCGCTCAAGGGGTTCTGCCACGACTGTGGCTTGGCGGAGCGGGTCATTGCCCGGCTTCACCTCAAGCTGGGTCGGCTTGATCAATTCGGCCCAATTCTTGTGGATCATGTGGTCCCTCCATTCCTGTCCCGGCCCCATGTCCGAAGGTCCGGAACGCCCGAGGTTTAAAACGACGGATTGGGGCCGCGAAAAAGATGCGGCCCCAACCTGAAAAATAGTGCTTAGACCCGGCGGCGTTTCGGCGGGCGGCAGCCATTGTGCGCCATCGGCGTGACGTCACGGATCGAAGTGATGTTGAAGCCGACAGCCGCCAGCGCGCGGAGCGCCGACTCACGGCCCGAACCGGGCCCTTGGACTTCGACCTCAAGGGTCTTCATGCCATGTTCCTGAGCCTTGCGGCCCGCGTCTTCGGCGGCCATCTGGGCGGCGTAGGGAGTCGACTTGCGCGAGCCCTTGAAGCCCATGGTGCCAGCCGACGACCACGAGATGGCGTTGCCTTGCACGTCCGAGATCAGGATCTTGGTGTTGTTGAACGACGAGTTCACATGAGCAACGCCAGTGGCGATGTTCTTGGAGACCTTGCGTTTGGTGCGACGGGTATCACGTGCCATTGTTCAATGCCCTCCTTATTTCTTCTTGCCGGCGATGGGTTTCGCCGGGCCCTTGCGGGTGCGGGCATTGGTATGGGTACGCTGACCGCGAACCGGCAGGTTACGGCGGTGGCGCAGGCCACGGTAGGAGCCAAGGTCCATCAGGCGCTTGATGTTCATTTGAACTTCACGACGCAGGTCACCTTCAACGGTGTAGTTGCTGTCGATGTGCTCACGCAGGGCCACGGCTTCGGTGTCGCTAAGCTCATTGACCCGGCGGGTGGGGTCGATGCCCGTTGCTTCGCAGATGGCCTTGGCCGAAGAATGGCCAATTCCGGTGATATAGGTGAGGGCAATCGGGACCCGTTTGGCAGTGGGAAGATTTACGCCGGCGATACGTGCCACGTGTCATATCCTTTCGTTGCGGTTCCGTAACTCCAGAACCTTTTTTCACAACGTAGGCCCGAGGCGTAAGCGTCGGGCCGCAGCTGAATTTCAGGTGATCGATTCACTTTCGGACGGGCCGATAGGGAATCATTTACTCAATCGAGATAGGGGTGGTTAGGCGCAAAAGGCGGGAGCGTCAACCCCATTCATTTAGAACCTCACCTTTAACCTTAAGAACAAGTTGACACCCCGGATTTGACTAGTTCAATCCACTCCGGCCCTAAAAAGTCTCGCGCATTTACGGCGTTCGCAAAGCCTCGTTCGTTTGCTCTGAACATGCGCACTGCAAGATCTCGGCTATGATCTCCCAGCACCAGTGGACCACCACCTGTGAACGTAGTATTTGAACTGCCGTAAACCGTATTTCCAACACCATTGTATGTTGAAGTAGTGTAGGCTCCTGTTGGCGCTGTCTGAACAACTCTTACGTTGTCACTGGACTGAGCACCCTTAATAACAAACCCATCGTACCCAGCACGTATCGTTTCAACCGCAGCCATCTTGGCTGCCACCTTCGCTGCACCGGATTGGCCACACACCGGCGCAGCGCTAGTGTTGAGGATAAACTCATTCTTCGAGACTGGTGTAACAGAACTTGAGGCGCATCCCGCTAACAACAAGGCTGCCCATACGAATATCAACTGCTTCACGTCCCTCTCCCCAATTAGTACTAGTTTTGACGGACGATGTCATAAGACATTAATGAGTCAAGTCTTGTCTCGGACAATTTACGAACCCAAAGCCTCCGCGATGGCGCCCGAAACCTCATCGATCGCGCCCAAACCGTCAACGCTTTGGAGCTGTCCCTTGGCATGGTAATAGCCAATGAGCGGAGCGGTTTTCTTGTAGTATTCCATCAAGCGGTGTTTGACGCTTTCCTCGTTGTCATCGGCGCGCACCGGCTTGCCTGCGGCGCGGGCCTCTTCGGCGCGGCCAACGATGCGCTTGACGAGCGTATCGTCATCGACGCGCATTTCGATCACCGCGTCGAGGGTCTCGCCCTGTTCGGCCAGAAGATCGGCCAGCGCGTCGGCCTGAGCCAGTGTGCGGGGGAAGCCATCAAAGATGAACCCACCCTGTTTGTCGCCTTGCAGTTTCTCGCGAATGAGGCCGATCACGATCTCGTCGGTGACAAGGTCACCGCGCGCCATGACATCGGCCACGATATTACCCATCTCGGTGCCGCTGTCCTTGGCCTCGCGCAGCATGTCGCCGGTGGAAAGCTGGATCATGTTGCGTGAATCGACCAGTTTCTGGGCCTGGGTGCCCTTACCCGCGCCCGGCGGTCCGAGAAGAATAATATTCATTTGCGTCCTGTCCCTTTTCTGCGAGCGCGCTTTTTGCCCTTACCTTTGCCGCCCAGCTGCGATTTCTCGATCAGGCCCTCGTATTGGTGGGCAAGCAGGTGTGATTGAACCTGCTGGATGGTGTCCATGGTCACCGAGACCACGATGAGGACCGAGGTGCCGCCAAAATAGAAAGGAATGGCGAATTGGCTACGCAGAACTTCGGGCAGGAGACAAACTGCCGCAAGGTAACCCGAGCCGAGCACCAGAACCCGCGCCACCACGTAGTCGAGGTATTCGGCGGTTTTCTTGCCGGGGCGGACACCGGGCACAAAGCCGTTCTGCTTTTTCAGGTTGTCGGCCACATCGTCGGGTTTGAAGGCGACGTTGTAGGTGTAGAAGTAGGCGAAAAAGATGATCATGACCGCGAAGAACAGCAGGTAAAGCGGCTGTCCGGGGCCGAAGTAGGCCATGATGGTCGACATCAGCGGGCTGGTTTCATTGCCCGAGAAGGTGCTGATTGTGGCGGGGAGCAAGAGCAGCGAGGAGGCGAAGATTGCCGGGATGACGCCTGCGGGGTTCACCTTGACCGGCAGGTGCGAGGTGCCGCCGTCATAGACCTTCATGCCCACCTGGCGGCGGGGGTATTGGATATGGATCTTGCGCAGGGACCGTTCCATGAAGACCACGAAAGCGATCACGGCGATGACCATGACGATCACGCCGATGATCACGGCGGGCGAGATGGCGCCCGAGCGGCCTTGGCTGAAGAACTGTGCAAGGGCCGCGGGGACCTCGGCGATGATGCCGACGAAGATGATCAGCGAGATGCCGTTGCCGACGCCGCGTGCGGTGATCTGTTCGCCCAGCCACATCAGGAACATGGTGCCGCCCACGAGGGTGATCATGCAGCTTGCGATGAAGAAGAAGCCCGGATTGGTGACCAGGTCGCCCGATTGCAGGGACGCCGCCAGCCCGTAGGATTGCAGCGTGGCAAGAAACACCGTGCCGTAGCGGGTATACTGGTTGATCTTCTTGCGGCCCTGCTCGCCTTCTTTCTTGAGTTGCTCAAGCGCGGGAACCATGGCCGTCATCAGCTGCACGATGATCGAGGCCGAGATATAGGGCATGATGCCAAGGGCGAAGATGCCCATGCGGCCAAGCGCGCCACCGGTGAACATCGACAGCATCCCGCCGATCGAGGATTGCGCGCCTTCCATGAATTCACGCAATTCGGCGCCGTCGATACCGGGCACCGGGATATAGGTGCCAAGCCGGTAGACGATCAGCAGACCAAGCGTAAAGAGGATGCGGTTGCGAAGATCGGTGGCCTTGCCAAGCGCGGACCAACTGGTGTTGGCGGCCATTTGTTCTGCTGCAGATACCATGCGCGGGTCTCTTCCTTGAACGGAAACGCCGCCTCAAGCCGTTTTCCGGCCCAGGCGGCGTTTGGGAAAACTTAAGGTTATGTAAGCGGCGCGAGCGCCGCTCACAACCTGTTATTCAGCCGCCTGCGCGGTTGTGACTTTCAGTGAGCCACCCGCCTTTTCGACAGCTTCGACAGCGGATTTCGATGCGCCGGTCACTTCGATGTTGAGTTTGGCCGTCACGTCGCCCTTTGCCAGAACGCGCACACCGTCGAGTTTGCGGCGCACGAGGCCCGCGTCAAGCAGCGCGTCTTCGGTGATCGCCGATTTTGCGTCCAGCTTGCCCGCATCGACGAATTTCTGGATCAGGCCAAGGTTCACCACGGCGAATTTCTTGCGGTTGGGTTTGGTAAAGCCGCGCTTGGGAAGGCGCTGATAGATCGGCATCTGGCCGCCTTCAAAACCCTTGATGGCCACGCCTGAGCGGGATTTTTGACCTTTGAGACCACGGCCACCGGTTTTGCCCATGCCCGAGCCCGGGCCACGGCCAATGCGTTTGCGGCGTTTGGTTGCGCCGGGATTGTCGTGCAGTTCGTTCAGTTTCATGTCGCTTCTCCTAAAGCCGGATGTGACCCCCGAAGCGTGATGGGGCCAACCACGGCGTTTCTTGGTATGTCGAGTCGTGGCACGGGGTGCCACCCGCGGGCGTATAGACGGGTTGGCCGCCCCGTTCAAGAGGGTCTATGCGCCGAGGCTGTCCGCCCAGAGCAGCCAGAAGGCGAAAAGCGGCGCATCGCCGCTGCGCATGGCGTGGCGAATGCCCGGCGTGTTGTAGAAGCTGCCCCCCTGCCCTGGTGTGAACCAGTCGCTATCACCGTGCTGAAACTCGCCTTCGGTCAGCACAAGGTAGGTTTCCTCGGGCGGGTGGGTATGCTCGGGGTAGCGCACATGCGGGGCCAGAAGGGAGGCCCCAAGCCAGACATCGCCACGCCGTTCCAGCCCGCCGGGGCCGGTGATCAGGGTATTGGCGTGGCCCTCTGCGATATTGTCGCTTGCCGCCGTCATGTCGCCCGCGCGGCGGCGCCATGTGAGGTTGGGTTCAAGGGCGTTGAAGGCCTTGAGCACCTCTGCGAGGTCCGGCGCTTTCATGCGGGCGGGATCGGCTGCGGTTTGCAAATGAGTGCAAACCGGCAGGCGGGCGCCTTGGGCCTTTGACATTTCGCCGGGGGTGGCAAGGGCCTTGGCGCAGCGGGCGATGGAGGCTTGCGCGCGGGGGTCATCGGCGCGCTGTGCGAAACTCGTGAGGGCGGCATCAAGGAAGCTCTGTAAGGCGGCGGGGCGGGTCATGCGCGGGGCTCCGGCGGTTTGGTTTTGGCATGCTGCCCCGCTCTTGGGGGTGGTGCAAGAGGCGGCGCTTGCTTTTGCCGGTTTGGCGGGGTGTGATGGGGCTATGCGGACCGCCTTATCCCTTATGTTGTCCTGCGCGCTGGCCAACCCGGTTTCGGCGCTGGGGTGTGCGCGGGATGCGATGTTGGTGTTCGATGGGTCGGCCTCGATGGCCGAAGTGGGGTATGACCCTAACGCCCCCACCCGGATTGACGAGGCGCGCGCCGCCCTGCGCCAGGCCATGCCCCGGATCGCGCCGGTGCGGCGGGTGGGGCTTTTGACCTATGGGCCGGGGGGCGCGGATAGCTGTGGCGGGATTGCATTGCAATTTGCCCCGCGTGCGGATGCGGGCGAGGCCGTGGTGGGTGCGGTTGAGGGGCTGCGGCCCGGGGGGCTGACGCCCTTGGCCGAGTCGGTGGCAGCGGCGGTGGAGGTCTTGGGCCATGAGGGGATCGTGGTGCTGGTGACCGATGGCAATGAGACCTGTGGCGGGAGGCCTTGTGCCTTGGGCGCGGGTTTGGCGGCGGAGCGGCCGGGGATCACTGTGCATGTGATTGGCTTCCGCGTGACCTATGACCCCTTTTCATGGAACAGCCCCGAGGCGGAGGGTTATGACGGCAAGACCGTGGCCAAGTGCCTGTCGGACCGGACAGGTGGCTTATACGTGGACACCCAGACGGTGGAGGAACTGGCCGAAGCGCTGGAGGTGACCTTGGGCTGTACGGTGGTGGGGCGTGGGCCTGAGCGGGGTGTGCGGGGCGCAGGGTGAGGTGAGGCCCCGGGGCGGGTGTTTGGATGACGTAGAGCCGCACCAAAGGCGACGCGCGCGGCGGCGTTTGGGACGTGTGGTAGTTGGTGCTTTATGGTTGCCAAGTCCGAATGACCTTGCGCAGTGCACTGCAGTGGCAAAAAAGCCGCCGCGTGGGGGCGCGTCGGCTTTGGCGCGGCGGCGCTGCACGCCTTGATTCCGCGCCGGTCTAGGTTTCAACACCGTTACAAAGAAAACGCCCCGGCCAATTCTGACCGGGGCGCTGTAGTCTTGGCGGCGGAAACTTTCAAAGTTTCCGGACCGTTTTCTTTTCAAGAAAACGGCTTAGCCCTTTTCTTCGATGATCTCGACCATATGCGGGATCTTGGCGATCATGCCGCGCACGGCTGGGGTGTCTTCCAGCTCGCGGGTCTTGTGCATCTTGTTGAGGCCCAGCCCGATCAGCGTCTGGCGCTGTTTCTCGGGGCGGCGGATCGGCGAGCCGATTTGTTTGACGACGATAGTCTTGGCCATGGGTCGCTCTCCTTACGCTTGCGCGGATTCTTTGGCCGGTGCGTCATCCTTTTTGAGGATGTCGGCGACCTTCTTGCCGCGGCGCTGTGCCACGAGGCGCGGGCTGGACTGGAATTGCAGCGCGTCGAGGGTGGCGTGGATCATCGCGTAGGGGTTCTGCGACCCGGTCGATTTCGCCACGACGTCTTGCACGCCCAGCATCTCGAAAACGGCACGCATCGGACCACCGGCGATGATACCGGTACCCTGCGGGGCGGTCCGCATGACGATTTTGCCGGCGCCGTGACGGCCGAAGCCATCGTGGTGCAGGGTGCGGCCCTCTTTCAGGGGCACACGGATCATCTTGCGCTTGGCCTGTTCGGTGGCTTTGCGGATCGCCTCGGGCACCTCTTTGGCTTTGCCTTTGCCGAAGCCGACGCGGCCTTTTTGATCGCCGACAACCACGAGA
The DNA here is from genome assembly GCF_913057115.1 of uncultured Roseovarius sp. GTDB lineage: Bacteria > Pseudomonadota > Alphaproteobacteria > Rhodobacterales > Rhodobacteraceae > Roseovarius. Next base: position 12,552 of record NZ_CAJXNN010000007.1, on the reverse strand, counting down.
GCGGCGAAGCCGAAGCGCTTACCACCTTTCACGGTTTTCGACACACGGTTGATCGCGACGAGGCGATCTGCGAATTCCGGCGCTTCGTCGCGATCGCGACCTCCACGGCGGTTGTCATCTCTTGCCATTTGGCATCCTTTCCATGCGGCACCCTGCGGCACCATTCCGTTTGTCTCAATCACTGGTGTCGCGGCTGGCCGCCGCGACCCTGATCATCGAGGGGGCCAACTGAGCCGGCCCCCTGCACCTTAGATTTTCAGACCGCCTTCGCGGGCTGCCTCGGCCACGGCCTTGATGCGGCCATGAAAGAGGAAACCACCACGGTCGAACTGTGCCTCGGTGATGCCGGCCTTCTTGGCGCGCTCGGCGATCGTGCTGCCGATTTTCGCGGCGGCTTCGAGGTTGTTCTTGCCTTGCAGCCCCAGATCTTTTTCCAGCGTCGAGGCCGAGGCCAGAGTGACGCCGTTGACATCGTCGATGATCTGAACGCTGAGGTTCTTCGAAGAGCGGTGCACGCTGAGGCGCGGACGCCCTGCGTTGACCTTGCGGAGTTTGTTCCGAACGCGCAGGCGGCGTTTTTGGAACAGTTTTCTTTTGCTGTTTGCCATCTGTCGCGTCCCTTACTTCTTCTTGCCTTCCTTCTGGAAGATGTACTCGCCCTTGTAACGGATCCCTTTGCCTTTGTAGGGCTCGGGGCGGCGCCAGTCGCGGATGTTTGCCGCGACTTGACCGACGAGTTGCTTGTCATAGCCTTCAATCACCAGTTCGGTGGGCTTGGGGGCTGTGACAGTCACACCTTCCGGAACCTCGAAATCCACGTCGTGGCTGAGGCCGAGGTTGAGCTTCACGATGTTACCCTGAATCTGGGCGCGGTAACCCACGCCCTGGATTTCGAGCTCTTTCTTGAAGGGCTCACTGGAGCCGTGAACGAGGTTCGCGATGATGGTGCGGGTCATCCCCCACTGCTGGCGCGCGCGCTTTGATTTGCCGCGCGGCTCAACCGTCACCTGGCCATCGTCGATGGTGATGGTGACGTCATCGGTCGCGGTGAAGGTTTTGGTGGCCTTGGGCCCCTTCACTTCGATGGTCTGGCCGCTGAGCGAGGCGGTTACGCCATCGGGCAGGGCCACTGGTTGTTTACCGATACGAGACATGGTCAGGCCTCCTTAGAATACGGTGCAAAGCACTTCGCCACCGACGTTGGCAGCGCGTGCGGATGCGTCCGACATCACACCCTTGGGGGTGGAGACAATCGACACGCCCAGGCCCTGACGGACCGACGGGATGTCATTGACGCTCGCATAGACGCGACGACCGGGCTTGGAGACCCGTTTCATTTCGCGAATGGCGGGGGCGCCTTCGAAGTACTTCAGGCTGATTTCCAGGGCCGGGTGACCGTTTTCGCCGGTCACTTTTTCATAGCCGCGGATGTAACCTTCGTCCGCCAGCACGTCCAGAACCCATGCGCGCAGCTTGGAGGCCGGGCATGAAACGGTGGACTTGCCACGCATGGCTGCGTTGCGGATCCGGGTGAGCATATCGCCGATAGGATCGTTCATCTAATCGTCCTCCTTACCAGCTCGATTTCACCATGCCGGGAGCTTGGCCATTCGAGCCAAGTTCGCGCAGGGCGATCCGCGACACTTTGAGTTTACGGTAGTAAGCATGCGGACGACCCGTCAGCTGGCAGCGGTTGTGCAACCGGGTGGCCGAGCTGTTGCGCGGCAGTTCCGCCAGCTTCAGGGAGGCGCGGAAACGCTCTTCCATCGGCTTGCTTTCGTCATTGATGATCTCTTTGAGAGCGGCCCGCTTGGCGGCGTATTTCGCAACCAGGCGCTGACGCTTCTTCTCGCGTTCGATCATTGCTTTCTTAGCCATATCAAATTCCTCCCGCGATCAGCTGTTGAAGGGCATGTTGAAGTGCTTCAACAGCGCCTTGGCTTCAGCGTCGGTTTGCGCCGTGGTGGCGATAATGATGTCCATGCCCCAGACCTCGTCGACCTTGTCGAAGTTGATCTCGGGGAACACGATGTGTTCCTTGATGCCCATGGCATAGTTGCCGCGGCCATCGAAGGATTTGCCCGACACGCCGCGGAAGTCGCGGATACGGGGCATTGCAATCGTGATCAGACGATCGAGGAATTCGTACATGCGGTCACCGCGCAGGGTCACCTTGGCACCGAGCGGCATGTCTTCACGAACGCGGAAACCGGCGATCGAGTTCTTTGCCTTGGTCACGACGGCCTGTTGACCGGCGATCATGGTCAGGTCTTCCTGAGCCGATTTGGCTTTCTTGGAGTCTTTGACCGCTTCGGCCCCGCAACCGATGTTCAGGACGATCTTGTCCAGGCGCGGGATCTGCATGTCGTTGGTATAGCCGAACTCTTCTTTCAGCGCCGCTTTGATGGTGTCGCGGAACTGCTGACGCAGACGCGGGGTGTAATTTGCAGTATCAAGCATCGATCACGTCCCCCGTGGTCTTGGCGAAACGCACTTTCTTGTCGCCTTCGATCTTGAAGCCAACGCGGGTGGGTTTGCCGTTTTTGTCAACGAACGCCAGGTTGCTGAGGTCAATCGGCAGGGCCTTGGGCAGGCGGCCGCCTTGGCTGTTCTGGCTTTGACGGGTGTGGCGGATGGCCATGTTGATGCCTTCGACCACGGCTTTGCCGGCTTTGGGGTCAACGGAGGCGATGGTGCCTTCCTTGCCTTTGTCCTTACCGGCCAGAACGACGACCTTGTCGCCTTTTTTCAGTTTAGCAGCCATCTTACAGCACCTCCGGGGCGAGCGAGATGATTTTCATGAAGTTCTTGCCGCGCAACTCGCGAACCACCGGCCCGAAGATACGGGTGCCGACCGGCTCGTTGTTGTTGTTGAGGATCACGGCGGCGTTGCGATCAAAACGGATCGCGGTGCCGTCTTCACGACGCACTTCTTTGGCGGTGCGCACGACGACGGCCTTGCGGACGTCGCCTTTTTTCACGCGGCCGCGCGGGATGGCTTCTTTCACCGAGACGACAATGATGTCGCCGACGGAGGCGTATTTACGCTTGGAGCCACCCAGGACCTTGATGCACTGAACTCGGCGTGCGCCGGAGTTGTCAGCAACATCCAGATTGGTCTGCATCTGGATCATTTGGTTTCTCCCGACCTTTGGGGCCGCCTTGCAGTCAGGCCATGGACCCCAGGGTTTCGATTAAGCTGTTGAGTGTGGTTATCGTCACGCCCGCTCATCAGTCCTTGCGGCCTTCTTCGCGAAGAAAGCCATCAGGCTTGATGAGCGCCCGATCAGGCTTCCAGCACCTCCCAGCGTTTGGTCTTCGATTTCGGAGCGCATTCGATGATGCGCACGCGATCACCCACTTTGTAGGCGTTCTTCTCATCGTGAGCCCGGTACTTTTTGGACTTACGGATGGTTTTCTTCAGAACCGGGTGCGTGAAGCGGCGTTCGACCGAAACGGTTACGGTTTGGGCGTTGGCGTCGCTGGTCACGGTGCCTTGAAGGATACGTTTGGGCATAACTCAAGGCCTCCCTTATTCTGCGTCAGCCGCGGAGGCGGCTTTTTCGTTGAGGATGGTGAGAACGCGGGCCGCGTTGCGGCGCACGGTTTTCATCCGGGCGGGGTTTTCCAGCTGCCCCGTGGCAGCCTGAAAGCGCAGGTTGAACTGCTCTTTCTTCAGCTCGGTCAGCTGCTCGCGCAGCTGATCGGGCGTCTTGTCTCTCAGCTCTTGGGCGTTCATCGCCTTTTCCTTTCTCAAAACACCAGTGGGCCCCTGTCGGTTGGTACAGGGTGACCTGAGACCTGGTGGATGAATTGCAACACAACACGAATCCCCCGACGCGCGGGGGAGACATGGATTGGCGCTCTATAAGCGAGGTGCAGGGCTAGGGCAAGGGGGAGTTTGAGGTAAACCCCGCCTTGCCCTGAGAACTGTCGTTATTCGCCTTCGGCCTCACCTGCCGAGACGTATTTGGACGCATACCGCTCTTCGCCCAAGCGATCCAGCAGGCTGAGCTGTAGCTCTAGCCATTCGCGGTGCCCTTCTTCTTCGATGGCGATGGCTTCGAACAGGGCTTTGGAGGCCAGATCGTCCGCCTCATAGGCGGCCTTGGCGGCGCGGGTGTAAAAGGTGATCGCCTCCTTTTCGTCAGCCAGATCGCTTTCGAACATGTCGCGCAGGGATTTGGAAACCTTGGGCGTGGCGGCGAAGGCCATCTCGGGCGATCCGCCCAAGGCGAAGATACGCTCAAGAAAACGGTCGGCGTGGCCGTTTTCTTCTTCGAATTCGCCGCGCATTTGGCCAGCCAGTTTATCAAGCCCCCAGTCATCCAGAAGGTGACCGTGCAATTGATACTGGTGCGCGGCGGTCAGTTCCATTTGCAGCGCGGTATTGAGGTTTTTCAAAGTGGTTTCGTTCGACATTGAAATAGCTCCTTTGTTAACTCACCAAGGACCTATGCAGGGTGGCGCTGTTTTGAACCCCAAACACATTAATTTTTTCATATGTGTTTGGCGGGGTGCCGAACCGTTGGGATCACTCCCACTTGTAGTTGAAGCTAACCGAAATCCGGTCGTCTTCTGACATGTTCATCGGCACTTCGTGGCGCAGCCAGCTTTCCCAGAGCAGCACATCGCCGACTTTCGGTTTTTCATAGGTGAAGGTTTGCAACTCCCGCCGCGCGCCCTTTTTGCGCGCGGGGGCGGCCATCATCCGGGCGGAGCGCGGGTCTTCGAGTTTCAGCGCGCTGGCCCCATCGGGCATCGACACATAGGTGGTGCCCGAAATCACCGAATGGGGGTGCAGGTGCGAGGAATGGGTGCCGCCTTCGGGCAGGATGTTGATCCAGATATCTTCGAGTTTCAACTCGCGCCCGTCGAGATCGAATTCCAGGTCTTCGGCAAAGGCCGCGACGTGTTTGTCCAGCGCCTCGACCAGATCGGCGAAGATCGGGAAGCGCCAGGGCAGATCGGTGAGCGAGGCATAGGAGGTGTAGCCGGGGTAGCCTTCGGTTTCGCACCATTCCTGCCCCGCCTCGTCATCCTCGGCGATGGAATAGCAGGAGGCCTCAAGCTCCTCCGCGTCGATGGCGGGGCCATGTTCGGAAAGCGCTGCGCGGTAAAGACGGGTGACGAAAAGGGAATCTATCTGTGCCATGGCCGCGTGATACCGCGCGTGGGGCCAAAGGCAAGGGAATCTTTAGGTCTTTGCGCCATACCCCGGTGAGAACGCACCAGAAAGGGGCATGGGCGATGCGATATATTTGGGCATGTTTGGTTTGCGTTATGGTGGCGAATTCGGGCATGGCAGAGCCCGCCACCAATAGCCTTTTTGCCGCACGGCAACCGCTTTTTGAAAAGCCCCAAGAGCCTGAAGGCGAGGTGCGTTTGGCCAGCCTATTTGTGGGTCAGGCGGACGGCGGGATGTTCGCCGCCCTGCCCGGTCGGCTGGACGCGCCAATGCGCCGGGGCGGCGGCAAGGCGGCGCGGCTGCATGATTTGATTGCCCGGGCTGAGGCGGGGCCGATGGGCTATGACGCGGTGCAACATGGCGCGCGGGTGAAACCGCCGAAACGCCCGACACGCATGACATTGGGCGAGATTTACGCGTGGATCAGGGCCACGCCGGGGCAGCCCCATGCCATCGGTCGGTATCAGTTCATCCCGGCCACCCTGCGCCATTCGGCGAAGCGATTGGACCTGCCGCCGGAAACCCGGTTCAGCCCGCAGGTGCAGGACCAGTTGGCGAATTTGCTGCTGGGTGATGCGGGGTTTGAGAAGGCGCAGGCCGGGGAGATTACGGCAGAGGCCTTCATGCTGAACCTTGCCAAGATCTGGGCCGGCCTGCCCCTGCCCTCGGGGCGGAGTTACTACGAGGGCTACGCGGGCAACAAGGCGACGATGGACTATGCCGTTTTTGCGCGCGAGGTGCGGGCGATTTTGGAGGGGTGAACCGAAAGCGGGAGCCGGAAGTATGGCGCGCTTTGCGGGAGGGAGCGGGCGGTTTAAATGACGTCCGTAGCCGCGCTGTCGACAGGCCGCGGCGCGGCGATCCGACCTGTCGAGCCTCTTGATTTATGTCTGCAACTGGCGCGCAATCTCGACACTCGGGCGCCAAGGGGCACCCAATCGCCGGGCCGTCACGCGAAAGGCGTGCCGTATATAGTCGGCGCCCCTTTTGGGGCGACGGGGTGGCGTCATGCCAAAGGCATGCTTCCAGCATGACCACGGCGCGGCGGCGCGGCGCGCCTTGATTCCGCGCCGTGGGATTATGCCACAGGATTTGCACTCAAAGGCGTTTGTGATGGTCTCCTCGCAGATAATGACCTTGGACAACCCTTCGCCCAAAGCAAAACCCCCGCCAGTTTCCTGACGGGGGTTTCCTTTTCTTCACCGGGGTGCGGCCGCAATTGACTGCGTCAATCGCTTACCCGCACCCGGCGTTCGCGAGCGAACGCCGTTACCAATCTTCCCGAACGACAACGCGGGTTTTGACCGGCAGTTTCATCGCGGCAAGGCGCAGGGCCTCCATGGCGACGCTGTCGGACACGCCGTCGATCTCGAACATCACGCGACCGGGCTTCACTTTGCAAACCCAACGGTCGACCGAGCCTTTACCTTTACCCATCCGAACCTCGATCGGCTTGGCGGTCACGGGGACATCCGGGAAGATCCGGATCCAGACGCGGCCCTGACGTTTCATGTGACGCGTCATGGCACGACGGGCGGCTTCGATCTGACGGGCGGTCACGCGCTCGGGTTGGGTGGCCTTGAGACCGTAGGACCCGAAGTTCAGATCCGACCCACCTTTGGCGAGGCCCTTGATGCGGCCCTTATGCTGCTTGCGGAACTTTGTACGCTTTGGTTGAAGCATTGTTCAGTCCTCCTTAGCGACGGCCGCCGGCGCCACGGGGCGCGGGACCATCCTGGAGCTCCTGGGCTTTGCGATCACGGGCCGACGGGTCGTGCTCCATGATCTCGCCTTTGAAGATCCACACCTTGATGCCGATGATACCGTAGGGCGTTTGCGCCTCGACATTGGCATAGTCGATATCGGCGCGCAGCGTGTGCAGGGGCACACTGCCCTCGTGGTAGTACTCGGTCCGCGCGATCTCGGCACCGCCAAGACGGCCCGCGACGTTCACACGGATGCCCAAGGCCCCCATGCGCATCGCGTTCTGCACGGCACGCTTCATCGCGCGGCGGAACGACACACGGCGCTCCAACTGTTGCGCGATGCTGTCACCGACCAGAGCGGCGTCCAGTTCGGGCTTGCGAACCTCGACGATGTTGAGGTGCAATTCGCTGTCGGTCATTTTCGCCAGCTTCTTGCGCAGGGTTTCGATATCGGCGCCTTTTTTGCCGATGATCACACCCGGGCGCGCGGTGTGGATCGTGACGCGGCACTTCTTGTGCGGACGTTCGATGATCACACGGCTGACGCCGGCCTGCTTGCACTCTTTGTGGATGAATTCCCGGATCGCGACGTCTTCGAGCAGAAGATCACCGTAATCCTTCGTATCGGCGTACCAGCGGCTGTCCCAGGTGCGGTTCACCTGCAGGCGCATGCCAATCGGATTGACTTTGTTACCCATTAGGCTTGCTCCTCAATTTGACGCACCTTGATGGTGAGTTCCGAGAACGGTTTGCGCAGCGCGCCGAACCGGCCACGGGCACGCGGACGACCGCGCTTCATGACAAGGTTCTTGCCGACATAGGCCTCGGCGACGATCAGTTCGTCGACATCCAGGTTGTGGTTGTTCTCAGCGTTGGCGATGGCCGACTGGAGGCACTTGCGCACATCCTCGGCGATCCGCTTTTGGCTGAAGGTCAGGTCATTCAATGCCTTGTCAACCTTCTTGCCACGGATCATCGCCGCCACAAGGTTGAGTTTCTGAGGGCTGGTGCGCAGCATGCGCAGCTTGGCCATCGCTTCGTTTTCCGCCACGCGGCGGGGATTTTTATCCTTACCCATGGCTTACTTCCTTTTGGCTTTTTTGTCGGCCGCGTGACCGTAGTAGGTCCGCGTCGGCGAGTATTCACCGAATTTCTGACCGATCATGTCTTCGGTCACGTTGACGGGGACGTGCTTGTGCCCGTTGTAGACGCCAAACGTCAGGCCCACGAATTGGGGCAGGATCGTCGAGCGACGCGACCAGATCTTGATGACTTCCTTGCGCCCGCTTTCGCGTGTTGCCTCGGCCTTTTTCAGGACGTAGGCATCAACGAAGGGGCCTTTCCATACAGAACGTGCCATGTGTTAGCGGCCCTTCTTCTTGGCGTGACGCGAGCGGATGATAAGCTTCTGCGACGCCTTGTTCTTGTTGCGGGTGCGCGCACCCTTCGTGGGCTTACCCCAGGGCGTGACCGGGTGACGACCACCCGAGGTCCGGCCCTCACCACCACCATGCGGGTGGTCGATCGGGTTCATCACGACACCACGGACCGACGGGCGGATGCCCTTGTGGCGCATACGACCGGCTTTACCGTAGTTCTGGTTGCTGTTGTCAGGGTTCGACACGGCACCGACGGTGGCCTTGCATTCCTGACGGACCATGCGCAACTCACCCGAGCTGAGGCGGATCTGGGCATAGCCACCGTCACGACCGACGAATTGGGCGTAGGTGCCCGCGGCGCGTGCGATCTGGCCACCCTTGCCGGGCTTCAGCTCGATGTTGTGAACGATTGTCCCGATGGGCATACCCGAGAAGGGCATGCAGTTGCCGGGCTTGATGTCGGCCTTGTTGGAGGCGAGCACCTTGTCGCCCACGGCCAGACGCTGAGGCGCGAGGATATAGGCCTGTTCGCCGTCCTCGTACTTGATCAGCGCGATGAAGGCGGTCCGGTTCGGATCGTACTCGATCCGCTCGACGGTGGCCGCCACATCGAATTTGTTGCGTTTGAAATCAACGATCCGGTAGAGGCGTTTAACCCCCCCGCCACGACGGCGAGATGTGATACGTCCGGTGTTGTTGCGACCGCCCGATTTGGTCAGACCCTCGGTGAGGGATTTGACCGGACGCCCTTTGTACAGCTCCGAACGGTCGATCAGCACCAGCCCGCGCTGGCCCGGCGTCGTCGGCTTATACGACTTGAGTGCCATGCTTTCTGTCTTCCGTTTGCTAACGGCAGGGCCCTGCCCCGCCTATGTAATAGCCCCCCGAAGGTGGCCGATGTATGAGGCCCCGTAGGTCCCCGGTTCTTGCTGTTCTTACGAACAAAAGCAGAGCCCCGGACGAATCCGGGGCACGGCGATGGGGTCTGATAGGGGAGCGGGCGGTGCGGGTCAAGGGGTTTGGCCCAGAAAACAATGGGTTTGCGCGGCATGTCGCAAGGCGAGACACCGCACGAGGGACGACGCGCGCAATGCCACGTATGTTCACCGTTTCGCCCGGGCTTGCCGCGGGCCGCGCCCCGTCGCGTGACAGGCGTTTGCAAGCAAACGCCGAGAATGGCCCCTCCCCCGGGCGGGCGCATGGGTGACGTCATGCGCCGAACCTCCGGTTTGACTAAGGCAGCCTCACTCCACGAATATCTGGCGCCAAGCCCTCCCAGCGTCGTGCACGGCCCTTCTTGTCTTGCCCTCGTCGCGGCTGACAAAGGCATTTCCCTTCGTTGCGGCGCCCCGGAACACCGAAGGCGGCGGCATGGCGCCTTTATCCGGGCTATTCAATCGAGATCAAAGCAGCGCCCCAGCACGCGTGGTAGATTCGATTCGATGGCGCTGATGGGCACAGGCCCGCGCCAAACAAATGGGAGAGGACCTATGGCGAAATCCAAAAAGACATACGAGGCCGCAACTGGCGGCCTGCCTGCAATGACCGCGGCCATGATGGTGGGCAATCCGGCGCTCGCCAAGGCTTGGACCGAGGTCATGACCGAAAGCGCGCGCTTTGTGTCCGAGCGCCTGCAACACGACTTTGAGACACAAAAGGTGATGATGGCCTGCAAGACCCCTGCCGAAGTCATGCAGGTGCAATCCGAGTTTTTCCGCAAGGCCATGCAGGACTACAGCGAGGAGGCGCAGCGGATGTATCAAATCATGACCGGTTCCGGCGAGGACGCCCTCAAACAGGCGAAGTCAGGCACCAAACGTGGGTATGACGACGTGCCGGTTTGAGTGGGCAGGTCGCCGCGAAGAGACGCGCCCTGAGTGCGTGCCACAAAAGAAAAACCCCGGCCACTTTCGCAGCCGGGGCTTACATTCATCATCCGCGAAGGCGAATTACAGGCCGGTCGTCACGTCGATGGTGTTGCCCTCTTCGAGGGTGACATAGGCCTTTTTCACGTCGTTGCGGCGGCCAAGCTGACCGCGGAAACGCTTTTGCTTGCCCTTGGTGATCGTGGTGTTGACCGCCTTGACCTTCACACCAAAGAGCGCCTCGATGGCTTCCTTGATCTGGGGTTTGTTGGCGTCCATGTGCACTTCGAAGACAACGGCGTTATGTTCCGACGCCATGGTGGCCTTCTCGGTGATCACCGGCTTGCGGATCACATCGTAGTGTTTGGCTTGTGCGCTCATTTCAGACGAGCCTCCAGTGCTTCGACACCCGCTTTGGTGATCACCAGAGTGTCACGCTTGAGGATGTCATAGACATTTGCGCCGACGCTGGGCAGCACGTCCAGACCGTCGATGTTGGCGGCGGCGCGGGCAAAGCCCTCGTTCACCTCAGCCCCATCGATGATCAGCGCGCGCTTCCAGCCCAGATCCTTGACCTGCTTGGCAAGGGTCTTGGTCTTGCCATCGGTCTCGGCGGTGTCGATCACCACCAGTTCACCGGCTTTCGCCTTGGCGCTCAGCGCGTGCTTGAGGCCAAGCTGGCGGACCTTCTTGGGCAGATCGTGGGCGTGGCTACGGGGCGTCGGGCCCTTGTAGATACCACCCTTGCGGAAGATCGGCGCGTTACGGTCGCCGTGGCGTGCGCCACCGGTGCCCTTCTGGCGGTAGATCTTCTTGGTCGAGTAGCTGGTTTCCGAGCGGGTCTTGACCTTGTGGGTGCCAGCCTGCGCCTTGTTGCGCTGCCAGCGGACCACGCGGTGCAGGATGTCGGCACGCGGTTCCAGGCCGAAGATGTCTTCGCCCAGATCGACCGAGCCGGCCTTGCCGCCGTCCAGTTTGATCACGTCGAGTTTCATTCTTCGCCTTCCTTCTTGTCAGCCTGAATATCGGCTTCTGCCTCTGCTTCGGCAGCGGCTTCCTGTGCGGCTTGCTCGGCAGCGGCGGCTTCGGCGGCAGCGGCTTCTTCGGCTGCGGCTTGGGCGGCGGCTTCCTCAGCTGCTTTTGCAGCTTCCTCAGCAGCGGATTTCAAAGCGGCGGGCAGGATCGCATTCTCGGGGAACGGTTTCTTGACCGCGTCTTTCACGGTGACCCAGCCACCCTTGGCACCCGGAACCGCACCCTTGACCATGATCAGGCCACGGTCGGCGTCGGTTTTGACGACCTGAAGGTTCTGTGTGGTCACGCGGGCCGCACCCATGTGGCCGGCCATTTTCTTGCCTTTGAAGACCTTGCCCGGGTCCTGACACTGACCGGTCGAGCCGTGCGAGCGGTGCGAGATCGAAACACCGTGGGTCATTTCCAGACCGCTGAAGTTGTGGCGCTTCATACCACCGGCAAAGCCTTTACCGATCGAGGTGCCGCAGACATCCACGAACTGACCTTCGAAGTAATGGTTGGCGGTGATCTCTTCACCCACGTTGATCAGGTTTTCCGGGTCAACGCGGAATTCGGCAACCTTGCGCTTGGGCTCGACCTTGGCGGTTGCGAAGTGACCGCGCATGGCTTTGCTGACACGCTTGGCCTTGGCCGAGCCTGCACCCAGCTGAACCGCCGAGTAGCCGTGATTTTCAGGCGTGCGCTGTGCGACCACCTGAAGTTTGTCCAGTTGAAGAACGGTGACAGGGACCTGCCGACCATCTTCCATGAAAAGCCGGGTCATGCCGACTTTTTTCGCGATAATACCAGAGCGCAACATCTCTTGCCCTCCTTAAACCGAAATCTGCACGTCGACACCGGCGGCGAGGTCGAGCTTCATCAGCGCGTCCACGGTCTGCGGCGTCGGATCAACGATGTCGAGAAGGCGCTTGTGCGTCCGGATCTCGAACTGATCGCGGGATTTCTTGTTCACGTGCGGGCCGCGCAGAACGGTGAACTTTTCGATCTTGTTGGGCAGCGGGATGGGCCCGCGCACGTCTGCACCGGTGCGTTTGGCGGTATTGACGATTTCCTGCGTGCTGGCGTCCAGAACGCGGTAGTCAAATGCCTTAAGCCGGATGCGAATATTTTGGCTTTGCATGTTAGTAGCCTTTCGCGGCGTTAAAGTTGATAGGAGGACGGCCGGACCATCCAGCCCCCCTCTTCGAACGGGTCCCGGGCTATCCGGGCAAATCCCGGACCAGTGGCCCGGGACTTGGCTTTCTTGTCATCTTGCCAGAGCGTTTCGCGGCGCGGGCGCCGCGAAGCCACCCTTACTCGATGATCTTCGACACGACGCCGGCGCCGACGGTGCGGCCGCCTTCGCGGATGGCGAAGCGCAGACCGTCTTCCATGGCGAT
>NZ_CAJXNN010000006.1 GCF_913057115.1 uncultured Roseovarius sp. | reverse complement strand
CTGGATGCGGAGATGACATGGCATGACGCCGCGATGACGCGCTTTGGCCAGTGGTGGACGCGGACCAAGCGGGCGGGTCATGCCTTTGCCGAGGGCGCGGCCTTGCATGGGGCGCCGCCGGAGCGGCATTGGGTGCGCGAGACGCGGCGGGCGCTCTTGTGGGGGGCGGTCTTGCCCTTGGTGATTTTGGGCGCGCTTTTGGTGTCGCCTTGGTTGGTGCTTTTGTTGGCGCTGGCCTATCCGGTGCAGGTTGTGCGGCTGGGCCTGCGCGATGGGGATTGGGCGCGGGCGGTGTTTACCGTGCTGGGCAAGTTTGCCGAGGCGCAGGGCGCGCTGGGCTATTACCTGTCGCGTTTGCGGGGCCGCAAGCCGGGGCTTGTGGAATACAAGTGATCAGGCGCGGTTCCGCCGGGCCTCAAGCATCCGGCCGGGGAGTATGGCCAGGCATTTGAGGTAGCGCGGGCCAAGGCGCAGGGGGCTGGAAAGCGCGCGCCAGAACCATTCCAGTTTCAATTTGCGCACCCAGCGGGGGGCGCGGCGTTGGTCGCCTGCGATGAAATCGAGGCCTGCTCCGATGGAGGCAAAGCCGGTGTTTGGCGCGAGGTCTCGCGCACGGGCGGCAAGGGTTTCCTGCTTCGGGGCGCCGAGGGCGAGGAAGCAAAGGGCGACGCCTTGGGATTGCAGATCGGCGCATATTTTCGCAGCGGCCTCGCCTGCCGGGTCAAAGCCCATGGGCGGCGCGTGGGTATAGGCCACGGTGAGGCCGGGGATTTGCGCCATGAGGGTTTGCGCGGCTTTGGTCAGCGTGTCTTGGGTGCTGCCGACGAACCCCACGGGGCGGCCGGTTTCGGCGGCCAGTTTGCAAAGCGGGACGATGAGTTCGGAGCCGGGCATGAGTTCCACGGGTTGGCGGGCGATGCGCGACAGCGTGACGATGGGCCAGCCATCGGCGACGACCATATCCTGCGCCGCGTAGGCGGTGGTGAAGGCCGGAGAGGCGTTCATCTTGACGATATGGTCTAGGTTGATGGTGGCCAGCGCGAAGCCTTCGCGGGCCTCGAGTTTTTGGCGGATGTCGGACATTAGCCCGGCACGGCTGGGCCGGTTGACAGAAATGACCTGATCGCGGAAGGCGAATTGCACTGGGTTTACTCCGATACCACGTGGCCCCCAAGGTCAGGTTTTAGGGGCAAACCCGCGCCAAGGCCAGAGGGCGTTGCAGGCAGGCCATTGCCGAAAGCGAAACGGTCTATCCCGCAACGAGAGGGGCGACGGGGGCGCGGCGGGGTGGTATTGTGCCGCCCCAAGAGGCCCGCGCAGGACGCTGAAACACCGATATGCCCAATCCAATCGCCTATTTTGCCTTGATGCTTTGGCCGCTGGTCAGTGTGGTGCTGTTCAGGCGGTTGCCGCCGGAGCGCGCGGTGATCTGGACCATTCTAGGGGCGTATCTGGTCTTGCCGCCGATTGCGGAGTTCGACCTGCCCTTGGTGCCGGATATGGACAAATTCTCGATTGCGAGCATTTGCGCCTTTGCATGTGCGCTGTTCATCCTGAAGGACAGGGTGCGATTGTTGCCAAGGTCCATGATCGCGATCCTTCTGGCGCTGGGCTATCTATTGGTTGCGATTCCGACGGTTCTGACCAACCGTGAGCCTATCGTGTTCGAGGTTTTGGCCGGGGCCGACCCCATACGGTTCGAGACATGGAGCCTGCCGGGGTTGCGATTGATCGATATGGCCTCGGTGCTGTCAAATCAGGTGATTGTCTTGCTGCCGTTCCTGTTGGGCCGGCATTACTTGGGCACGGACAAGGGGTTGCGGGAACTGACTCTGGCGATTGCGATTGGCGGGTTGGCCTATTCCATACCCGCGCTGTTCGAGATCCGGTTCAGCCCGCAATTGAACACTTGGATTTACGGATTTTTCCAACACAGTTTCGCGCAGATGATGCGCGATGGGGGCTTTCGGCCCATCGTTTTCTTCCCGCATGCCCTGTGGCTGGCGCTATTCATGGTCACGGCGCTGGTGTCGGCGGTGGCCTTGGCTCGCAATACCGAAGGACAGGAGCAGCGGCGGTGGATGGTGGCGGTGGTGTACCTGTTGATCGTGCTCTACCTGTGCAAAAGTCTTGCCTCGCAGCTTTATGCGCTGGGCCTTGTGCCGGTGGTTTTTCTGGCGCCGCATCGCTGGCAGGCGCTTTTGGCAGTGGTCTTGGCGATGATCGCGATTTCCTGGCCGATGCTGCGCAATCTGGGGCTTATCCCGCTGGAGGCAATCCTTGCGCAGGCCGAGGCGATCAGCCCGGACCGGGCGCATTCGCTAGGCTATCGCTTCGACAATGAAAACGCGCTCTTGCAGCGCGCGCATGAAAAAGACCTGTTCGGCTGGGGCGGATGGGGGCGCAACCTTGTGCGGCATGGCGAGACCGGTGAGATTCTGTCGATCCCGGATGGACGGTGGATTTTGACCTTTGGCACCTTCGGCTGGGTTGGGTATCTGTGCGAAATGGGGTTGCTGGCCTTTCCGATGCTGCTGCTGTTCTTGCAGATCGGCAAGGCAGGGCGGAGCCTGTCGCCCTTTGCCACACCGATGGCCCTTATTCTGGGGGCGACGATGGTGGATATGCTGCTGAACGATACGCTGGTGCCGATTATGTGGTTGGTGGCTGGGGCCGTGCTTGGCTATGCCGAGACCCTGCGGTTCGGACCGGAAAAGGCCCCGCGCCCCTTGTTTGGCGATGGGCCAGTGATTGGCAGGCCGCGTCGTGAGGCTAGGCAGCGCACCCTACTGTAGCAGCGATTCTATGGATTTGGACCGGGCCGGGTTTTCAATTGTGGCAGATTGTTCACTATCGTGGAACAATTCCCTATATTGAAGCGAAGTTGTCGCGCTCAACTTGAGGTGCAACTCAAGGTAGAAAAATAAAAATATCGAAAAATCAATAAGATAAGGGAAGGGCTTGCGTGTAAATTCGCCTCGCCGCTATGGGAATGGCATCGCGTTATATATAGTGGCGTGGGGGCATTTGCAGGTCTAATGACATGTCGAATGCGTGTAACGAGTGGGTGAAAGCCGAGCAAATGCAGTCGGGGGATGACGACCCCATTGCGATTGTCGGGATGGCGGTCGATCTGCCTGGGGCGCCCACGGCGAACCATTTCTGGGAGAACCTTCGCAACGGGGTCGAGTCGATCGAGCCGTTGGATGAAGAGGCGTTGCTTGCCGCGGGCGAGTCGCCCGAGCGTATCTACCACAAGGATTACGTGGCTGCGGCGGCGCGCATGGCCGCTTTTGATGAGTTCGATGCGGAGTTCTTTGGCTTTTCCGCCAAGGAAGCGGCAATTCTAGACCCGCAGCACCGAAAGTTCATGGAAGTGACTTGGGGCGCTTTGGAAAACGCGGGGCACATGCCGGAGAGGTTCAAGGGTGATATTGGCGTTTATGCCGGCTGTGGCATGGGCAGCTATTTCTACTTCAACATCTGTTCCAATCCGGGCCTTTTGGATGATGTGGGCATGTTCCTGTTGCGCCATACCGGTAATGACAAGGATTTTCTGGCCACGCGGATCAGTCATATCCTCGACCTCAAGGGGCCGAGTATCAACATTCAGACGGCCTGTTCGACCTCGTTGGTGGCGGTGCATTATGCCTGTAATGCGCTGCGGCAGGGGGATTGCGATATGGCCCTTGCGGGTGGCGTGACCATCGAGTTGCCGCATGGCCGGGGATATGTGTTCAAGGAAAATGAGATCCTGTCGCCCGATGGGCATTGCCATGCCTTCGATCATCGCGCCAAGGGCACGGTTTTCGGCAGCGGCGCGGGCTGTGTCGCGCTGCGCCGGTTGAGCGATGCGGTGGCGGATGGCGATCATATCTGGGCGGTGATCCGGGGCTCTGCCGTCAATAACGACGGGGCGGACAAGGCCAGCTATCTGGCGCCTTCGGTGGATGGGCAGGCGGCAGCGGTGACGAAGGCCTTGGCGAATGCGGGCGTGTCGCCGGAGACCGTGGATTACGTGGAATGTCACGGGACGGGCACCTATCTGGGCGATCCGATTGAGGTGTCGGCTTTGACCGAAGCCTTTGGGCGTGGCACGGATTCGACGGGTTATTGCCGGATCGGGTCGGTCAAGACAAACATCGGCCATTTGGACACGGCGGCGGGGGTTGCCAGCCTGACTAAAGCGTCGCTGGCTTTGCATCACAAGCAGATGCCGCCAAGCCTTGGCTATGAAGCGCCGAACCCGGCGATTGATTTTGAGACCAGCCCTTTCAAGGTGAATGATACCTTGCGCGATTGGGACGGGCGGGGCAGCCCGCGCCGCGCCGGGGTGAATTCGCTGGGCGTTGGTGGCACGAACGCGCATGCCATTCTGGAAGAAGCGCCGGAGCGGGGGGCCTCGGAGGAGTCCGACTGGCCCTTCCATGTGCTGTGCTTGTCGGGGCGGAGCAAGGTGGCGTTGGAGGGCAATTCCAAGGCTTTGGCCGCGCATTTGCGGGCCAATCCGGAGTTGGATTTGGCCGATGTGGCCTGGACCCTGAAAGAGGGGCGGCGTGCCTTTGACAAGCGGCGGGTTCTGGTGGCCGAAACCGCGATTGAAGCGGCGGAATTGTTGGAGGCGGGCGACACCCGACGGGTGTTCACGCATGATGCCTTGGGCGCCGCGCCCGAAGTGGTTTTCATGTTCCCCGGTGGTGGTGCGCAATATGTCGATATGGCGCGCGATCTCTATGAGACAGAGCCGGTCTTTGCCGAATGGATGGACCGGGGGTTGGACCACCTTCAGGCGCAGTTGGACTATGACATTCGCGCGCTTTGGATGCCCGAGGCAGGTGAGGTTGACGCGGCGGTTGAGCGTTTGAAGCAGCCCTCTGTGCAGCTTCCGCTGATCATGATCGTGGAATATGCGTTGGCGCAATTGTGGATGTCGTGGGGGGTGAAGCCCACGGCATTGGTGGGCCATTCCATGGGGGAAAACACGGCGGCCTGTTTGGCCGGTGTGATGCGTTTCGAGGATTGTATTGATCTGGTCCTGCTGCGCGGGCGGCTGTTTGATACGGTGCCCAAGGGTGGGATGTTGAGCATTTCGTTGCCGGTGGCCGAGATCGAGGCGTTGGTGGGCGATGATCTGGATATCGCCAGTGTGAACGCGCCGGAATTGAGCGCGGTCTCGGGGCCGGATGGGGCGCTGGATGCCTTGGCTGAAAAGCTGGAGGCGATGGGGGCGGAATACAGCCGCGTGGCGATTGATATTGCCGCGCATTCGCGGATGCTGGACCCGATTTTGGAAAAGTTCCGTGGGTTTTTGGCGGGGCTTGAGTTGAGCGCGCCGAAAATTCCGGTGATGTCGAACCGCACGGGCGCGGTGTTGACGGCGGACGAGGCGGTAAGCCCCGATTATTGGACCGCGCAGTTGCGCAACCGGGTGGAATTTGCCGCCTGTGTAAGTGAATTGGCGCAAGTGCCGGGGCGCGTTTATTTGGAGGTTGGTCCGGGGAAGGCCCTGAGTTCCTTGGCGCAGATGTGCCCGGATGTGGCCCCGGCGCAGGTGCTAAGCAGCCTGCGGCACCCGGATCAGGACATGGCCGATGACGCTTATTTCCTATCGGTGATCGGGCGGCTTTGGGCCTGTGGTGTTGAGGCCGATTGGGGCCAGATTTGGGGGGAGGCCAAGCGGCGGCGACTGCCGTTGCCGGGCTATGCCTTCCAGCGGAAGCGGTATTTCATTGAGCCGGGAACAGCGGCGGTGGCCGAGGCCGCGCCCCGCGCCTTGATGCGGCAGGAGGATATGGCCGACTGGGGCTGGCGGGCCAAGTGGTTGCCGCGCTTTGCCGCGTCGGACCTGGTGGCGGAGGCCGATTTGGCCGATTTGCCGGTGCAACGCTGGCTGATGTTCATGGATGACGCAGGGCTTGCCGAGGCCAGTGCCGCGCGGTTGGAAGATGTGGGCCACACGGTGGTGCGCGTGCTGTCGGGCGATACCACGCAGGCGCTTGGGCCGGGGCGCTATAGCCTTGCGCCGGAAATGGGGCGCGCGGGCTATGACAGCCTCTTTGCCATGCTGGACGAGGCCGGGGAGATGCCGGAACGCATCGGGCATTTCTGGCTGGTGACACAGGGTGAGTCATTCCGCCCCGGCAGCAGTTTCTTTGATCGTAACATGGAGCATGGGGTCTTTAGCCTGACACATCTGGCGCAGGTTCTGGGCGAGCGGGATTTGGACAGCCCGGTGCATATTAGTGTCTTCACAAACGGGGCCGAACAGCTTTCCGATGAGGCATTGCCGTATCCGGAAAAAGCCATCGTTGCGGCTTCGGCGGGGGTGATCCCGCGCGAGGTGCCGGGGCTAAGCGTGGGGGTCATGGATATTGCCCTGCCTGCGCCGCGCGAGGTGAAGGGCGGGTTGTTCCGCAAGCCCGAGGCGGTGTTTGAGCTGCCTGAGAGTTTGGTGGACCAAGTGATGGAAGAGATCACCGCGACGCCGGGCAACTGGCAGGCGGTGCTGCGCGGGGCGAAGCGGTTTGAGAAAAGCTATGCGCCGGTTGATTTGGCCGAGGTGGGCGAGGCCCCGGTTTGGCGCGAGGGCGGGACATACCTGATCACCGGCGGGTTTGGCGGAATCGGTCAGACCGTGGCGCGTGATCTGCTGCAAAACCATTATGCCAACGTGGCGCTTTTGTCGCGTGGCGGGGTGCCTGCGCGCGACGAGTGGGAGGCTTACCTGATGGCGCATGCCAGCCATGACGCCACGGCCAAGCGCATCCGCGCGCTGCAAGAGCTGGAAGGTTTGGGCGGCAAGGTGATTGCCGTTGCGGGCGATATTGCCAATGCGCAGGACATGGCGCGGGTGAAGGCCGAGGTCGAGGGGCGCTTTGGCCCGGTGACGGGTGTTATTCACGCCGCCGGTGTCATCAATGATGGCCCGCTTCTGGCCAAGCGCGAGGCGGAGATGGACGCGGTCTTCGCGCCCAAGATCACCGGGACGCGGGTGTTGGAGGGCTTGTTCCCCGACGGTAGCCTTGAGGTGTTGGTGCTGTTTGCCTCGTCCAGTACGGTGACGCGGCCGGCGGGGCAGGTGGATTATGCCGCCGCCAATGAGTTTCTTAACGCTTATGCCAAGGCGCGCAAGGGCGATGCGACCAAGGTGATCGCCGTCAACTGGGGCGTTTGGGCCGAGGTGGGCATGGCCGCCGATGCCATGGCGGCGCGGACCGGTGAGACCCAAGAGGCGTGGCGCGATGTGGATCAGCCCTTGTTGGATGAGGCCGAGGGTGGCGCGCGCTTCCGCACCACGTTTAGTACTGAGCGCCATTGGGTGATCGACGGGCACCGGACGAAGGCAGGCGATGCCCTGTTGCCCGGCACCGGGTTTATCGAATTGGTGGCCGAGGCCATGGCCGCGCGCGGCCAGAGTGCGCCGTTTGAGATCAGCGATCTGCACTTCCTGCGGGCCTTTGACGTGGCCGAGGGGCAGGCCCGTGCGCTTGAGGTGCGTATGGATGGGCCGGACGTGGAATTGCGCGGGGCTGTGACGGTTGAGGGCCGTGAGGGCACGGTTTTGAATGCGCTGGCCAATGTGAGGCCGCTGTCGGGGACGGTGTCGAAATGGATTGATATTTCGGCGGTCGAAAAACGCTGTGCCGCGCCGCGCCGGGCCGAGGCGGGGGGCCGTTTGCAGGCCCCGCAAGAGCGGCATTTGCAGTTTGGGGAGCGTTGGCATGTGCTGCGCGAGATGGTTTTGGGCCAAGCGGAAGGCTTGGCGCGGTTGAGCCTGCCTGAGGGGTGCAAGGGCGATCTGGAGGCGGGGTATATCCTGCATCCCGGTTTGTTGGACCCTGCGACCGGCTGGGCGATGGAACTGATCCCTGGATATCAGGGCAATCACCTTTGGGTGCCTTTGTCTTATGGCGCGGTGCGGGTGTTGCGCCCGTTGCCGGGTGAGGTTGTCAGCTGGGTGCGCTTGGGTGAGGCCCAAGGCGAGAGCGCCAGCTTTGACATTTCGCTGTGTGATGCGCGCGGCAAGGTTTGTGTGGAGATCGAGAATTTCCGGATGACCCGTCTGGCCAGTGCCGAAGGCTTTGGCAAGCCCGCGCCGATTGCGCCTGCGGAAGTGGAATTTGCGGGCGGTGGTACGGCGGTGCCGCTGTCGGCGGATGAAGAGCGGTTGTTGCACAACATCGCCCAAGGCATTCGCCCCGATGAGGGGGCGGAGGCCCTGCGCCGTGCGATGGCATCGGGCCTGTCGCAGGTTGTGGTCAGTTCGCTGGACCTTGAGGCAATGCTCGCACAGGCCGAGGTGAGCGAGGTTGCCGAAAGCGGCGAAAGCCAGAGCTTTGAGCGGCCCGATCTGGATGGTGATTTTCTTGCTCCGCGCAATGCCATTGAGGAGGCTTTGGCCAAGCAGTGGGAGAAACTGTTGGGTGTCAGCCCGGTTGGGGTCGAGGACAGTTTCTTTGACCTAGGCGGGCATTCCCTGATTGCGGTGCGGTTGTTTGCGTCGATCAAGAAAGAGTTTGGGGTGGAGTTCCCGATCTCGGTTCTGTTCGAGGCGCCGACCATTGCGACGATTGCCGCGCGAATCGAGGCCCAGACCGGGCCGGTGGCGACACCCGAGGAGGGGGAGGCCAAAGCCGCGCCGGTGCAGGCGCAGAGCTTCACGCATCTTGTCGCGCTCAACAAAGGGGATGCGACGCGCAAACCGCCTTTGTTCATCGTGGCGGGCATGTTCGGCAATGTGTTGAACCTGCGGCATCTGGCGCAGCAATTGGGCGAGGATCAGCCCGTTTACGGCGTGCAGGCCAAGGGCCTTGTGGGCGATGACGCGCCACATACCCGGGTTGAAGAGGCCGCCGCCGATTATCTGGCGGAGATCCGTCAGGTGCAGCCCGACGGCCCATATCTGTTTGGCGGGTTCTCGGGCGGGGGGATCACCGCCTATGAGATGGCGCAGCAGGTCAAGGCCGAGGGCGGCGAGGTGGCCTTGCTGACCATGTTGGACACGCCCTTGCCCGTGCGGCCCAGCCTGTCGCGCCGTGACAAGGCGCTGATCAAGCTGGCCGAGATCAAGCGCAAGGGGCCGGGGTATTTCAAGGAATGGGCCTTGAACCGGCTGGAGTGGGAAGTTCGCAAACGTCAGGCTAAGGGCGATGATGCGCAGGGCTTTAACAACCACAAGATCGAGGCAGCCTTCCGCGAGGCGGTGGCGCAATATGACCTCAAGCCGTGGGATGGGCCGCTTTTGTTGTTCCGTCCGCCGTTGGACACGCATTGGAAGGTCTCAAACGGCAATTATGTCAGTGCGGCGCGCGAATATGTGTTCCACGACAACCAGTGGACTGAATGGGCGCCCAAGGTGCGGGTGATCGAAGTGTCAGGCGATCACGACAGCATGGTGCTTGACCCTAATGTTGCGGCCTTGGCCAGATACCTGACCGCCGAAATTTCCCGGGTCACCGATGACGGGGCGCAAGGCGCAACGGTGTCGGAATGGGGCAATGTGACCGCAGCGGAGTAAAAAGTGACCAAGCCAAGCATCCTCACCGTGATCCTGAATTATCGCACACCTGACCTGACGGTGCGGGCGGCCGAGGCTGCGGTGCGCGAGATGCGCGGATTGGGGGGTGAGGTCGTCATCGTCGACAATGCCTCGGGCGATGGGTCTTTCGATGTGATCCGGAACAAGGCCGAGTCCGAAGGCTGGACGCAGGATGGGTTTTTGCGCGTGGTGCAGAGCCCGGAAAACGGCGGTTTCGGGGCGGGCAATAATATTGGCATGCGGTTGGGGATGTCCTCGGGCGCGGTGCCGGATTTTTTCTATATCCTGAACTCTGACGCGTGGCCCGATCCGGGCGCGGTGGACAGACTGCTGGATGTGATGAAGGACGAGCCGCGCGCCGGTTTGGTGGGCAGCTATATCAAGGGCACCGATGACGCGCCGCATTGCACGGTCTTCCGCTTCCCGTCGGCCAGTGGCGAGTTCGAAGGCGCGGCGCGCACCGGGTTGATTACCAAGCTGTTCAAATCCTCGGTGGTGCCGATGGAGATCCCCATGCAGACCACCCAAGTGGATTGGGTCGCCGGGGCCTCGGTTCTGATGCGGCGCGAGATGCTGGATGAAATCGGCCTCTTTGATGAGACGTTTTTCCTGTACTACGAGGAAACCGAGCTGTGCCGCCGGGCGGCGCGCGCCGGCTGGCAGACGTTTTACGTGCCGGCCAGCGAGGTGGCGCATGTCGGGTCGGCCTCGACCGCGATGAAGGACTGGGCGCGCACGCCGCGCTATTGGTTCGAGTCGCGGTTTTACTATTTCACCAAGGTGCATGGGCGCGCCTATGCCATCTGGGCCACGCTGGCGCGACTGGCGGGCTGTGGCATCTATGGATTGCGGCGGATGCTGACCGGCAAGCCGCAGCGCGATCCGCCCGGGTTTGCCCGTGATCTTCTTTCCCATTTCCTGGCCGCAATGGTTTCGCGCGGCCCATCCCGGCGCGATGTTTCCTTGGCCCGGCCCATGACGGAGGACAGCAAATGACCTCATTTTCCACGCTTTTGATCGGTGACGAATCCCTTTTGGTGGGATGTGGGGATCACCTGCTTGAAAAGGGCCATGGCATTACGGCGGTTGTGACGCGCGATGCAGGTGTTCGGGACTGGGCCGAGGGCAAGGGCATTGCCGTGATCGAGGCCATGGACGATGTGACTGGCGCGGTGGCCCCGGGATCGGTGGATTGGCTTTTGAGCATTGCCAACCTTCGGGTCATTCCGCAGGCGGTTTTGGACCTGCCCGCAAAGGGCGCTGTGAACTTTCACGACGGGCCTTTGCCGCGCTATGCGGGGTTGAATACGCCGGTTTGGGCGATCCTGATCGGGGAACCCGAGCATGGCATCACGTGGCACATGATCGAAGGCGGGATCGACGAGGGCGATATTCTTGAGCAGCGCATGGTGCCGGTTGCCGAGGATGACACGGCCTTTAGCCTGAACTCCAAGTGTTATGCAGCGGCGATGGACAGTTTCCCGGCGCTGGTGGCGCAGTTGGAAAGCGGCGATTTGCAGCGGCAGGCGCAAGACCTGTCGCAGCGGAGTTATTATGCCCTGAACGCCCGGCCCGCAGCGGGGGCGCATCTGGATTTCAGCAGGTCAGCGGCGGACCTTGCGCGCATGGTGCGGGCCTTGGATTTCGGCGGCTATCGCAACCCGGTGGCGACGCCCAAGGTGACGCTGGCCCAGAAATTGCTGAGCGTGGGTGCGGCGGAGGCGGAAAGCACCGTCAGCACCGCCGAGCCGGGCACGGTTTTGGAGGTCATGTCGGACCGGTTGCGCGTGGCGACGGGTGCGGGGGTCGTGGTCTTGCGCGACTTGCGAACGACCAAGGGACAGGCGATTGACCCGGCCCGATTGGTGAATGCGGGCGACGTTTTGCAGATGCCGGATACGGCGGGCTTTGACGCGGCGGCCAAGCGCGCGGCGGAGGCCGAGGCGGGGTGGATCACCGCGCTGACCGCAATGCAGGCGGCGGACCTGCCTTTGGCGCAAGGCTCGGATGATGGCGCGGATTGGCAGAGTGTTGAGATGCCTGCCGTGGCTGGTTTGGATGAGGCCGGGATCGCGGCGGCGGCACTGGCGTGGTGCCGGCTGAGTTGCGGCGACCGGGCGGCGATGCTGGCCTATACGGATGCAGGATTGGACGAGGCGGCGCAGGCCGCGCCGGGGTTCTTGGCACATTGGGTGCCTTTGGGGGCCGATGAGGGTGAAGCGGCAAGCCTTAGCGCGATGCGCGTGGCCTTGGGCAGCCAGATTGCCCGCGCGGCGGGCAAGGGCGGGTTTGCCGCCGATCTCGCGCTGCGCCTGACCGAGTTGGATGGGCTGCGCGTGCCGCAGATGGCCCTGCACATGGGGCAGGATGCGCCGGTTGCAGAAAGCGTTGTGACGCTGGCCGTGGCGGGCGGCGAGATGCGCCTGCATTACGATGCTGCGCGTCTGTCGCCCGAAGCGGTGGACCTTTTGGCCGTGCGGCTGAAGCTGGCGCTTGAGGGCTGTGCCGGGGCGGGTGAGGCGGACAGTTTTGCCGACTTGGCCCCTTTGCCGGAAGGCGAGGCGCGGCAGGTGACCGATGGCTGGAACGATACGGCTGTCGATCTGGATGGGCCGATGACCATTCACGCCGGGTTCGAGGCGCAGGTTGCAAAAACGCCCGAGGCTGTGGCGCTGGCCTTCGAGGATCAAGAACTGAGCTATGCCGCTTTGAACGGGCAGGCCAATGCCATGGCGCAGGTGTTGCGCGATGCGGGCGTCGCCCCCGGCAGCCATGTGGGCCTTTGCGTGCATCGCGGGCCGGAATTGTTGATTGGTGCGCTGGCGATCCTGAAGGCGGGTGGGGCCTATGTGCCGCTTGATCCGGCCTATCCGGCGGATCGCTTGGCGCATTACGTGACCGACAGTCAGGCCTCTGTGGTGCTGACGCAGGAGGGGCTGCGCGGCGCGTTGCCGGACACGGGCGCCAAGGTTGTGACCTTCGAGGCGCATCCGGAGGTGGCCGAAGGACTGGCCGATAATGTGGATGGTGGCGCGGGGGCCGGTGATCTGGCCTATGTGATTTATACCTCCGGTTCCACCGGGACGCCCAAGGGCGTGATGGTGGAACACGGCAATGTCGCCAATTTCTTTACCGGCATGGATGCCGCCGTTGACCATGAAAACGGTGGTGTCTGGATGGCGGTGACAAGCCTTGCCTTCGATATCTCGGTGTTGGAACTGTTCTATACGTTGGCGCGTGGTTTCAAACTGGTTCTGGTCAGTGACGAGGGCCGCGCGGCGGTGTCGAATGGTGCGATCAGCGGGTCGGGCCGGAGGGCGGATTTCAGCCTCTATTACTGGAGCAATGATTGCGAGGCCGGGCGCGGCAAGTATGAATTGCTGCTGGAGGGCGCGAAGTTTGCCGATGCCAATGGCTTTGACGCGCTTTGGACGCCCGAGCGGCATTTCCATGCCTTTGGTGGCCCATACCCCAACCCGGCGGTGACCGGGGCGGCGGTGGCGGCCATTACCCAGAACATTCAGGTGCGCGCGGGCAGTTGTGTGGCCCCGCTGCACCATCCCGCGCGGATTGCCGAGGAGTGGTCGGTGATCGACAACCTGACCAATGGTGGGGCGGGGCTTGCCATGGCCTCGGGCTGGCATCCGAATGACTTTGTGCTGCGCCCCGAAAACACACCGCCCAAGAATAAGGACGGCATGTTTGAGACCATCGACCAAGTGCGCCGTTTGTGGCGTGGTGAGGCGGTGGATTTCCCCAATGACAAGGGTGAGATGCTGCCGGTGCTGACGCAGCCGCGCCCGGTGAGCAAGGAAATCCCTATTTGGGTGACCACGGCGGGCAACCCCGAAACATGGCGCGAGGCCGGGCGGATCGGGGCCAATGTCCTGACCCACCTTTTGGGGCAAAGCATTGACGAGGTGGGCGAGAAGATCACGCTTTACCACGATGCCCTGCGCGAGAGCGGCTTTGACCCGGATGATTTCACCGTGACGGTGATGTTGCACACTCTGATTGGCGAAGACCGCGAGGCGGTGCGTGAGATCGCCAAGGGGCCGTTGCAGGACTATCTGCGCAGTGCGGCTGGGTTGATAAAGCAGTATGCTTGGGCCTTCCCGGCGTTCAAAAAGCCCAAGGGTGTCGACAACCCGTTCCAGCTTGACCTGTCGGCGCTGGATGAGGAGGCGATGGAGGCAATCCTTGAGTTCGCCTTTGACCGGTATTTTAACGATTCCGGCCTGTTTGGCACGGTCGAGGATGGGATTGCCCGGGTTGAGCAACTCAAACAGATCGGAGTGGGTGAGATCGCCTGCCTGATCGACTACGGCATTGATAATGCACATGTTCTGGAAGGGTTGACCCATCTGGCGAAGGTGCGCGAGCGGTCGAACGAGGCGGCGGAATTGGCCGCTGACGACTTCTCGATCGCGGCGCAGATCATGCGCCATGACGTGACCCACATGCAGTGTACGCCCAGCATGGCGCGGATGCTGACCATGAACGACGAGGCGCGGTTGGCGCTGGGCCGGGTGAAGCACCTGTACCTTGGCGGTGAGGCGCTTCCCGGTGGCTTGGTGGAGGATTTGCGGCGCTGCACGCGGGCGCAGATCACCAATATGTATGGGCCGACGGAAACGACGATCTGGTCGGCGGTGCAGAAGGTGGATGGCTCGGTCAGTGGTGCGGGCGCTGTGGCGATCGGTAAGCCTATCGCCAATACAAACGTTTATGTGCTCAACGATGCCGGGCAGCCCTGCCCGGTGGGTGTGCCGGGGGAGTTGTTGATCGGTGGCAAGGGGGTTGCGCGTGGCTATTGGCAGCGCGAGGACCTGACCGAAGAACGTTTTGTGCCCGATCATATCGCGGGCCATGGTCGGATGTATCACACCGGCGATTTGGTAGCGTGGAGTGCCGAGGGGCGGTTGACCTTCCTTGGCCGCAGCGATCATCAGGTGAAAATCCGCGGTCAGCGGATTGAGCTTGGCGAGATCGAAGCGCGGCTTGGCAGCCATCCGGCGGTGCGTGAAGCGGTTGTCATTGCCCGCGAGGGTGCGGGCAATGTGCCGGAATTGGCGGGTTATATCACCGCCAATGCCAGCGTGAGCGAAGAGGCGCTGCGCGCGCATTTGTCAGAGGCTTTGCCCGAGGTGATGGTGCCACGCCATGTTGTGACGCTGGAGCGCTTCCCGCTGACGCCGAACAAGAAGATTGACCGCAAGGCACTGCCAGCACCGCAGGCCAAAGCGACGGTCGAGGTGTTGGCCGAGGCCCCCGCCAAGGGCGGCAGCGCCGAGACCATCGCGCGCATCTGGGCGCGGGTCTTGGGCCTGCAACACGTGCAGGGCAGCGACAGTTTCTTTGAGCTGGGCGGTCATTCGCTCTTGGCGGTGCAGGCGCACCGGGAAATCCGCAGCGAGTTGGAGGTGGCCAAGCTGGCGATCACCGATATCTTCCGCTTCCCTGTGTTGAATGCGCTGGCGGCGCATGTGGATCGGTTGTTGGGTGCAACGCCTGATCCCACGCCCGAGCCCGTGGCCGAGGATGCGCCGGATGTCAGCGAGACCATGTCACGGCGGCGGGCGATGCGGGCCAATCGGGGGCGGCGCGCGGGATGAATACCTTGGCCGACATATTTGCCGAAGACACCATTGAGGCCATGGCGCGGGATCTTTTTCCCGAGGATGTGGCTGTGGGCTTTGCCTTTCCATGGGGCGCGCCCGAGGGGCTTTTGCCAGGTGAAGCGGCGGGCCATGGGCGTCCCACGGAAAAGCGTTTGGCCGAGTTTGCCGCAGGTCGCCGCGCCGCGCATCAGGCGATGGAGCGGGCGGGCCTGCCGGTGCGGGCGGTGGCCCATGGCCCGGATCGTGCGCCGGTTTGGCCGCGTGGTTTGGTGGGCAGCATTTCGCATACCGATACCCATTGTCTGGCCGTGGTGGCCGAGGGCGCGCGCTATGCTGCGCTGGGCCTAGATCTTGAGGAAGACAAGGATTTGCCCGCCGATTTGATCGAGGTGGTCTGCACCCCGGCCGAGCGCGGCTGGCTATCGGTGCAGTCGGGCGACGTGCGTGGACGTTTGGCGCGGTTGATTTTTTCGGCCAAGGAATGTGCCTATAAGGCGCAATATGCTGTGACCCGTCAATTGATCGGCTTTGAGGCTTTCGAGATCACCCCGGACCTTGAGACCGGGCAGTTCGAGGCGACCTTTACCCAAGATGTCTTGCCCTTCACGCGCGGGGCGTGTTTGAATGGGCAGTTTCGATTTGATGGCGGTGTGATCGTGACCGGCATGGCATTGCCGGGCGAGGGTGCCGCGCGCTAGGTTTCACAAACGGGTTGAGCAGGGATTCATGGCATGGCTGGATGGCGGCGCAGGCTTCTTTTGATACCGATTGCGGTCTTGGCGGCAGTGCCTTTCCTGCGCGATTGGTTTGGGCCATCAAAGCCTGATCCTGACGCTGTGAAAGCCGCCTATGCCGCGCCCCTTGCCCCACCAGAGGGCGCATTGCGCGTGTATCACCTTGGGCATTCTCTGGTCGGGCGGGACATGCCCGCGATGCTGGCGCAATTGGCCGGGGAGGGGCATGGATATGAGCAGCAGCTTGGCTGGGGTACGTCGCTCAAGCATCATTGGGAGGAGGATCTGCCGATCAATGGGTTCGAGCGCGAGAACGACCACCCCCGCTATCGTGATGCGAAAGAGGCCTTGGGATCCGGCGACTATGACGCGGTGGTGCTGACCGAGATGGTCGAGATTCGCGATGCGATCAAATACCACGACAGCGGGGTTTATTTGCCGAAATGGGCGGAACTTGCGCGTCAGGGCAACCCGAAGGCGCGGGTGTACGTTTATGAAACATGGCATCCGCTGGATGATCCCGACGGCTGGCTTGAACGACTGGATGCGGATTTGACCCGCTATTGGGAGGACGGCGTTTTGCTGCCTGATCTGGCGGTGAATAGCCCCGACAGCCCGGTGTGGGTGATCCCGGCGGGGCAGGTCATGGCGTGGTTCGTGCGCGAGGTTGAGGCGCGGGGCGGTGTTGGGAATATCCGCACCCGCGAGGACCTTTTCGCGCGGGGCGAAGATGGCGGCCTTGATCAGATCCATATCAACGATCTGGGGGCTTATCTGGTGGCGCTGACCCATTATGCGGTGCTGTACCACCGCTCGCCCACGGGGTTGCCCCATGAGTTGCGCCTTGCCGATGGTAGCGCGGCCAAGGCCCCGGATGCTGAGGCGGCGGCCCTGATGCAGCGGATCGTGTGGGATGTCGTGACAAGCTATCCCAAAACGGGGGTGGCGCCATGAACCTTGGTGCGATCCTTTTGTCGGTGCTGTTGGTGGGCCATAGCCTGTTTGGCCAGACCGGCCCGCGCATGTTGGAGCAGTTGTTGCAGGCCGGGGGGCATACACCTGAGGTCTCGGCGCAGGTCATCAATGGCGCGCCCTTGCGGTACAACTGGGACAACGGGGAAGAGGCCAAGGGTGACAATGCGCGTGAGGTTTTGGCGCAGGGCGCTGTGAATGCGGTGATCCTGACCGAAGCGATCCCGCTTGCCGATCAGATCAAGTGGAACGATAGCGCCGGATTTGCGGGGAAGTTTCATGGCTTGGCGGTTGAGGGGAACCCACAGGCACAGGTGTTCTTGCAAGAGACATGGCCGCATGGCGCACCGGGTGCGGAGTGGCGCGCGGCGATTGCTGCACAGGCCGGGGATTGGCAGGGCATTGTTGAGGATGTGAATGCCGCCCGGCCCGAGGGCAGCCCCAAGATGCGCCTTTTGCCAGCGGGGCAGGCGATGCTAACCCTGCACGCGGCGATCGAGGCCGGGCAGGTGACGGGGCTTGATGGGCTGGCCCCGCTTTTCGATGACGATATTCATTTAAGCGATCTGGGGCATTATTACGTGGCGCTGGTGCAATACGGCTTTCTTACCGGGCAAAGCCCCGAGGGCCTGCCGCATCGCCTGACCAATCCTTGGGGGAAGGCCTATGACGCGCCACCCGAGGAATTGGCGGCCGAGTTGCAGGTAGTGGCGGCGCGGGTGGCTGGTGGCAATGCACCAGCACAGACAAGCCCAAAGGTTGAAAAGGCGCCTGCGCCGGAGGCCAAGGGCAATGTCGGGATCGGTCTGGCAGCGGTCAATGATTGGTCGGTGCAGCAGCCCTTCTTGGATGTGATGAAAACCGCGCGCCCTTGGATCGTGCATAAGCCCGGCCAGTGGGGTGGCGCGGGGCATGCAGAGCTGGTCGAGGGTGATTATCTCGATGACGATGGATGGCCCAAACGATTGCCGCGCGAGTTGGGCACGCTGGGCACCGTCATCCTGACCGATTTACCGCAGGAGGCGGGCTATACCGCCGGGCGCTATCGGCTGGCCTTTGAAGGGCAGGGGATTGTCGAGGTTGGGGGCCGCGCCCGCAACATTCGCTACGGCGATGGCGAGGTACGGTTTGATTTCACGCCCGGTGAGGGGCTGGTGGATATTCGGATTCAACGCAGCGACCCCGACGATCCGGTGCGCGAGATAACCGTGGTGAAGGAAGAGCATATCGCGCGGTTTGAAGCCGGTGAGGTCTTTAACCCGCTTTGGTTGGAGCATTTGCAGGGGTTCAAACTGCTGCGCTTCATGGATTGGATGGAGACCAATAATTCGGAGATTTCGCGGTGGTCGGAGCGACCCGAGCCCGGCGACTATAGCTATGCCCTGAAGGGTGTGCCGTTAGAGATCATGCTACGGCTGGCGCGGGAGGTGGGGGCCGATGCATGGCTGAACATTCCGCACCAGGCCGATGATGAGTTCGTGCGGGCTTTTGCCGGGATGGTGCGCGAGGGGTTGCACGAAGAGCGCACAGTCTATGCCGAGTATTCCAACGAGGTTTGGAATTTTGCCTTTGAACAGGCGCGTTGGGCCGCTCGACAGGGCAAGCAACGTTGGAGCGTCGAGGACGCGGGCGCGCAGTTCTATGGCATGCGCGCGGCGCAGGTGGCGGGGATCTGGTCCGATGTCTGGGGCGAAGGCGGGCCGGAACTGATCAACGTGATTTCCAGTCAGACAGGCTGGCTGGGACTTGAGGAGTTGGTGTTCGAGGCCCCGCTTTGGATGGCCGAACCCGAGAGCGACGGGGTGCCGCCCTGGATCGCCTTCGATGCTTACGCGGTCACGGGCTATTTCGGTGGTATCCTCGGGACCGAGGCGCGGGCCGAGTTGGTGGCAGGCTGGCTTGAGGAAAGCCGGGCCGCGGCCGAGGCCGAGGGGCGCAAGACCGGCCTCACCGGTGAGGCGCTTGCAGCCCATGTGCAAGAGCATCAGTTTGATCTGGCACTGCGTAAGGCGGGCGAGGAATTGCAGGCGGGGGCCTTGAGTGGCGATGCCGTCGATACGGTCGCAGACCTTACGGGGCGTGTGCTGCCCTATCACGCCGAGGTGGCGCAGGCGCATGGGTTGGAACTGGTGATGTATGAAGGCGGGAGCCATGTGGTGGGCATCGGCGGGGCGGTGGACAATGAGGAGCTGACCGCGTTTTTCCACGCGTTAAATTATTCGCCGCAGATGGCCGTCCTCTATGAGCAGCTTTTTGCAGGGTGGCGTGACCTGACCGGCGGCGTGTTTACCGCCTATGCGGATGTCTACGCGCCCACGAAATGGGGAAGCTGGGGGCATTTGCGCCATCTGGATGATGAAAACCCGCGGTGGGCGGCCCTGCGCGGGGCGTTGCTTTGCGAGGTGGGTTGTGAGTAAGCCCTTGGTCTCGGTCATTATCCCGGCTCATGACGAGGCAAGCTATATAGGCAATTGCCTGAGAGCGCTTTTGGCCTCAACCCCCGGGACCTATCGGGCCGAGGTGGTGGTGGTGGCCAATGCCTGCACCGATAGCACCGTCATGGTCGCGCAAGGCTTTGCCGAGGCGGCGCGTGCCCAAGGCTGGGCATTTGCGGTGATCGAGACTGAAGCGCCGGGTAAGTTGAATGCCTTGAACCTTGGTGAGACAAAAGCCAAGGGCGATGTTCTGGTTTATCTGGATGCTGATGTGATCGTCAGCCGCCCTTTGCTTGGACAGTTGGCCGAGGCCTTGAAGGGGCAAGTGCCGCGCTATGCTTCCGGGCGGCCCGAGGTTGCACAGGCGCAAAGTGGTTTTACCCGGGCCTATGCGCGGATTTGGCAACGCCTGCCCTTTGTGACGCAGGGTGTACCTGGGTTCGGCGTTTTTGCCATGAACATGGCAGGTCGTGCGCGTTGGGGGGCTTGGCCGGAGATTATCTCCGACGATACGTTTGCACGCCTGCATTTCGCGCCCGAGGAGCGCGAGCTTGTTTCGGCGCGCTACAGCTGGCCCATGGTGGAGGGCTTCATCAATCTGGTCAAGGTGCGCAAGAGGCAGGATGATGGTGTGGATGAGATCGCCGCCTGTTATCCCGAGCTTCTGAAGAACGACGAGATCAAGCCGCCGAATACGCTTGAAGTATTGCGTTTTGGGTTTTCTGACCCGCTTGGCCTTGTATCGTATTTGATGGTGAAACTGGCGGTGAAGTCGGGGCTTGTGGAGTCAACGTCGGCTTGGGCACGGGGGCGTTAGCCCTTTGCCCGTGCGAAATGCCCGGCAAGTTTTGCCGCTTCCTTTTCCACGTCGTGACGGTCCAGTGCACGCGCGCGGCCGGCATTGCCCATCCGGGTCAGGGTCTCGGCATCGCATTTGGCCAAGTCATCAACCGCTTGCGCCACGGCCTTGGCATCGCCCGCCGGGACAAGCCAGCCTGTTATGCCCGGTTGCACGAGTTCGGGAATGCCCGCGATATAAGTAGCGATCACGGGTCGGCCCGCGGCCAAGGCTTCCATGATGACCATGGGCAGGCCTTCGGCGAAACTGGGCATGACGAGCGCCTGTGCGCGGGCAAGTTCAGCGCGTACCTCTTCCTCGGAAAGCCAGCCGGTGAGGGTTATGTTGCCCTCTAGCCCGTGTGATTTGATCGTTGCCTCGATCTCGGGGCGCATTTCGCCGTCGCCTACAAGCGACAGCTGCGCATCGGGGTGTTGGGCCACGATCTGTGCCATGGCCTCAACCAGTACCAGTTGCCCCTTTTGTTCGGAAAACCGCCCGATTGCGACAAGGCGCGGCGCGCCTTCGGTCACGGGATCGGGTGTGGGGAACTTGGCCGGGTCGATGCCGCAATGCACCACCTTGAGACGTGGCCAATGTGCATGATCCACCCAGCGGTACAGTTGGCTTCGGCCAAAGCTACTGATGGCGACGGTAAAGGCGGCATTGGCCATTTTATCGCCCAAGGATAGCGCACCGGGGGCGTCGAATTCTTCCGGCCCATGCACCGTGAAGCTATAGCTTGGTCCACCCATGGCATGGGTCAGCATTGCGACAGTGGCCGAGTTGGTGCCGAAATGGGAATGTATATGGGAGACGCCTGCCCTCGAGCAGTAATCGGCGATATAACAGGCCTCGGCGAAATAGATCAGGTGGCGCATTCGGCCCGACGGATTGCGCTTGCCTGCACGCATGGCCATACGCAGGGCGCTCAACCAGCCCCCGGGGGTCTTGAGCAATCGCGAAAGAACGGCACCGAGAAGGGCGGCGCCGCCCTTTTCGAGGACGTATTCGGTTTGCGCCTCTTCCTCGGAATCCTGTGCATCGACAAGCGGCATCGTCGGGCGCCGCATGGCGAGGCGTAGAATTGGCGTGCCCTGTGCCTCCAGTGCGCGGACCTCACGGCGGATGAAGCTGTGCGAAGGCTGTGGATAGGTATTGAGGACATAAGCGATGGTCACGAGGGCATTCCGCCTTGGAAAACTGCTTGTCAGTCTTTCCTAGCGGCTAATTGTCATGTGGGAAAGGCGCAGTATTCAAGAGGCCGAGACAGTGTGGCGACGCGGGCAATATTGTCTCTGTCAGGTGGCAAAAACGCTTGGAAAACCTTGGTTTCATTGACCGTTGGGCGAGCGGGGCGTACCTTGGCGCGAACCCAATGCACCGCCGGAGCGCGCACCATGACCACCCTGATATCGGCATTCCGGGGCAATCAATTGGTGGCCCGCGTATTGCGCAGTTCTTCATGGTTGGTGCTTGGTTATGGCGGCAGCCAAGCGTTGCGTCTGGCGTCGAACCTGATCCTGGCGCGGCTGTTGTTTCCCGAGGCGTTTGGCCTGATGGCCTTGGTCAGTGTGGTGACTGTAGGCTTGATGATGTTCTCTGATGTGGGCATCGGCCCGGCGATTTCGCAAAACAAGCGCGGCGACGATCCGGCGTTCTTGAACACGGCCTGGACCATTCAGGTGATCCGGGGCGTATGCCTCTGGGCGGTGGCCTGCCTTTTGGCGTGGCCCGCGTCACAGCTTTATGACGCCCCTGACTTGGCCACCTATTTACCGATCGCCGCTATTTCCTTGGTTCTCGCCGGGTTCAACCCGACACGCATCGAGACAGCGCACCGGCATTTGCTGGTGGGCCGGCTCACGATGCTGGACCTGCTGAGCCAGGTCATTGGTATCGTCAGCATGATCATCTTGGCGTGGATCACCGGATCGGTGGTTGCTCTGGTGATAGGCGGGGTGATCGGAGCGGCGGCGAAACTGTTGTTGATGCATGTCTTCCTGCCCGGTGAGGCCAACCGCTTCCAATGGGAGCCGGCCGCGGCCAAGGAGCTTATCCGCTTTGGCAAGTGGATATTCCTGAGCACCGCGTTCTGGTTCGTGACAAGCCAAGGGGACAAGGCGATTTTGGGTCGCTTCCTGAGCCTTGAAACCCTTGGTATCTATAACATCGGGTATTTCCTTGCGTCCTTTCCTTTGCTTTTGGGGCATGCGGTGACGCAGAAGGTCTTGATCCCGGTCTATCGTGAGATGCTTCCGGCAAAGGGGGTGGAGACCTCCGCGAAGCTGCGCAGGCTTCGCGTGGCCATGACCGGTGGTATCATGAGCCTGCTGGCCGTCATGGCGGTTGCCGGGCCATGGTTGGTGGATGTGCTGTACGATGACCGCTATGCGCAAGCGGGTGCGATGGTCGTCCTGATCGCATGTGCGCTTGTTCCGCAGGTGATCGGTGTAACCTATGACCAAGCCGCCCTTGCGGCCGGTGACTCCAAGCGGTTCTTTGTTTTTTCGGGAACGCGCGCGGTTTTGCAGGTTGCCGGCCTGTTGATAGGCATCACGCAATTCGGTCTGTTGGGGGCGATTGTAGCCTTGGGGCTTGCCGCGGTTTTGGTCTACCCGGTTCTGGTCTGGTTGGCGCGGGTGCATGGCGTATGGGACCCTGCGCATGATATGGTGGCGGGCATAATCGCCATAGCGATTATCGGCGTCGCAGTGAGTATGCACTTTTCGGACATTGCCGACCTGTCGGGCTTGTAAATATCTAGGCCTTGCCCTTGGTGTTTTCGTTGGCGCGCCGTTTGCGCGCTTGCGGCAGACAGTTCGCGAAGCCGCGTTTGAGGCGTGTGCGCCAATGCTCCTTTGGCTCTTTCATGGGTTTTATGTTCATCTCCGGGATCGTGACGACAGGTGTTACGCCGATGCGCCGCTGCATCTGCTGGCTGCTGCGGATCACAGGGTGCCGCATATCCAGAAGGAACGCGAGACCGATGCCCAGAAGTATGCTGGCGAAGGACCCCATGACGACCATTTTCTTTCGGCTGGACGTGAAGGGGTATTCGGGAAGGGCGGCAGGTTCGATCACGGTTAGGCGTTCGGACTGACGCTGCTGTTCCAGTTTGAAGCCCACCTCGGCCTCGGCGCGGCGGGCGTTGATGACATCGAGTTGGTCACGCAGGTTTGCGCGGCGCCGGTCGAAAGCTCCGAGTTCGCG
This sequence comes from uncultured Roseovarius sp., assembly GCF_913057115.1. Lineage (GTDB taxonomy): Bacteria > Pseudomonadota > Alphaproteobacteria > Rhodobacterales > Rhodobacteraceae > Roseovarius. The sequence continues at coordinate 81,707 of NZ_CAJXNN010000006.1, read as the reverse complement.
CTCGATTCGCGGAGAGCGCTGAATAGTGGTGCTGAGTTCCTCGGCGCGGTCTTCAAGCAGGCTTTTTTGATTGTTCAGCGCCTGAAGCTGCGCTTCGATTTCACGTTGTTGACGCTGAAGCGTGGCGGCGCGTTGGTTCTGGTCAAGTTGTGCGAGTTCTTGCTGGAGTGTGATGATCTCACGCTCGACATCCAGTATCGCGCTGTTGACGGTGGCGATTTGAGTTTGCCGAAATTCGAGGCTGCCGGAGATTGCCAGATTGTTCTCGCGACGGAAGGCGGTGATGTTATCTTCCAGCGTCTCAAGCTGTTCCAGGAGTTTTTCTTCCTCCTTGGCGAAGAATGCGAGGGTCTCGCGCGCTTGTTCGAGGCGTTGATTGGCACTGATCTCGATCGTGCGGGCAGAAAACTCGCGCGCCACCTGTTGCGCTTTTTGGGGGGTATCGAAGGTGGCGGTGATGGTGATGACCGAAACGGTACCGTCGTCGGTAAAACCTTCGCGCGCGGCGGCGACACCTTCAATGGTCACGGCACTGCGAATGCTCGCCACCTTTTCCGTTTGGGTCAGGCCCTCCATCCCTTCGAAAAGATCATATTTCTCGGCAACCTCCAGAAGATTGCCGCGCGTCATCAGTTGTTGTTGGATCAGTTGCAAGCGGCGGGCCGAGGCACGGTCCACCGTTGTCGGGGCAAGTTCATCATCGACTGTCGGGCGCTTGACCTGAATGACCTCGGAGGAGCGGTAGAGGTGGGTCTGCTGCATGGCGAAGAAAACCGAGGCTAAAGAGCCCAGAAAAGTGACAGCCAAAATCACCCTGATACGCCGGCGTACCAGATCAACGAATTCGTCGATGGAAATCAACTGCTCCAACTTTTCACCTGCCTTCTGTTCCGCCGTCTCCCTTTGGCCCTGGCGAATGGGTGGTTTACGCGCGTGTAAACCATGACAACCCGGCAAAACTATGACCGTTGTGAGTTTAATCTGGCGTCGGACAGGGAGGAAATCAATCTGCCGTTACACGGCCACGGTTGAGCACAACGCCAAGAAGCTGTGACTGACCATCGATAATGCGCTCGCATTGTTCGATATGACGGCGCGTGGTCTGTGTACCATCCGACACCAGCAGCACACCGTCGACATTGGGCAAAAAGGCGGCTGCGTCGTCATATTCAAGCATTGGTGGAAGGTCGTAGAGTACGACATCGGGCAGAAGGGCCTCTTCCATGTCTTCCAATACGGCGGCGCTGACCTGATCGTGCAGTTGTTCCGACGCGTCCGGGTTTGGCACGGTATTCAGCGCGAGCGCGAGGCTATCGGAGGCACGGAACATGTGCCGCTCCATGGAGGTGCGGCCACATAGGAAATCACTGATCCGCCAGTTGTCCCGCAGGCCCAGTGCTTTGGCGACCCCCGGCTTGCGTTGGTCAAGGTCGACAAGGATCGACCGTGAGCCGGGGACACGGGCAAGGCTTTGGGCAAGATTGACCGCGGTGAAAGTGGCGCCGCTTTCCGATGTGGGGGCGACGATGGCAATACGACTCCAGCCGTGTTGGCGTAGCGTTTGAACCAAACGGGTGCGCAATAGATCAAAGGCCTTGGAGGCTGGATGGTCCCGGTGGTAATCGACCAAGGGCGCACCGGACAAGAGGTGCTGACGCACGTCGGGCCGGATGAGCCGCAGCGTTTCCCATGCATCTTTGCGCGCATGAACGCGGCCATTTCCGAAAAGCACATCGCCGGACGCCTGCGGCGCGGGGGCCTTGGCAGATGTCGCGACAAGCTCGTGCTGCTGGCTTGTTGCCGTTGGAAAGCTCATGTTCATAGCTGAAGATCCCGGATATGTGGTTTTTTTCGTCAATAGCCAGTCCGGCGCATGATCACGCCGATTGTTTTTGCGATGATCTTCAGGTCTCCGATAAGGGTCAAAGAATGATCATACCGTGTGTCAATAGTGGAGCGATGGGCGAAACTGGTTTCATTCCGGTCCGATACTTGCCATTCGCCGGTGATGCCCGGCCGGAGGGCGAAGTAGGACGAGGGGTCAGGATACAGCGGCAGTTGGTCTGGCATCATGGGGCGCGGGCCAACCACGCTCATTTCGCCTTTCAGCACGTTCAGAAACTGCGGCATCTCATCGAGGGAGGTGCTGCGTAGAAGGGCGCCAACCCGGGTGATCCGCGGATCATTCTTCAGCTTCTGGGTGGTTTCCCACTCTTCGCGAAGGGCCTCGTCTTTCACCAGAAGGGTCTTAAGATCCTGCTCTGCATTTTGGCCCATCGTGCGGAGTTTGAAAATGCGGAACGTCTTGCCATTCGCGCCAAGCCGGGTTTGGCGATAGAAGGGCTGCCCGCCCTCGACCCAAAGCGCCAGCGCGCAAAGCAGCGTGATCGACAGGGTCAACGGAGCCGTCGCCAAAACAAAAGCCACGTCCAGAAGGCGCTTGCCATGCTTGCGGTACAGAATGCCGCGCCGTCCCGATTGATGGACCGGACCAGACGGCGAAGGCAGGAGCGTGGAATCGCCTGCATAGACGACCCGCATCGGGGCGGTGGTTCGCGTCACGCGCAGCGTTTCGAAATGGTCGGGCTCTCCAAAAGAGCCCTTTGTGAGCACATCGTCTTTCATAGTTGCCCCCCCGGCAACACTGGTTATTGTCTTCACTGGCCTTCGTCATTGACGGTTGTCTGGCGAGGTTTGAGAAACGAGGCGTCGTGGCAGCGACACTTTCTCGTTCCCTTCGTCTGTTCCGAGCGGCGGACGCGCGCGGCAAAGCCGCATACCTCACCAAACCAAACCCTTGTCGACTTTCAGCAAGTTATTGAAAGACTTTAACAATTTTTTGCCCTAATTCGGCCAATTTTCATGGAAACAGATTGTTTCCCTGACCGAAAGCGAGCTTCATCAGACAGGGAAATACGGGTACAGTCAAATACGAAAGTGGCAACTGTTTCTGAAAAAGAAACGTTTGCCTTATTTTTAACAAAATTTGCCTTCTGCTTGCCACGGAAATTTTCTGTTTTGCCAAATTCGTGACACGCAAGAGGCAGTCGTTGGGCGCGGTCAGAGGGTATATTCGGCCATCATATGAGGCAGAGATTCGCAGGTTTGGCGGCCAAACCGAAGGCTCAGCGAATTGGGGAAAACAGCGCGTCTTTCAAGCGGCAATCGCGCACCGTATCGCGACCGCAAGGCACCGGCGTGAGGTCTTTTGACAGGCAAATGCGCGCCTCTTGCACGCGGCCAGCGCGGCAGGTCACCGTCAGCATATCGGGTTCCAGCGTTGGATTGGCCTTCAGGAATGCGTCTTCGACCACCGATGCAGGCAGTCTGACCGGCTTGGTGAGTTTGCGAAACACCTCGGGGCGTTTGATGCTATCGTATGCTTGGCGTGACAGGGCGTAATAGGCCGGTGCGGAAAGAGCGGTGCAACTGCCGTGCTTTTTCCACTGGTACCAAGCCAAGCCCGAGGTTCCCATGATATCGGCCATCTCAGCTGTCATCCGGCGCGAGGGTGGGCGCTCGGCCGTTTTACAATGCGACGGCCAGCCGCGGTGGTATTGCGGCCAAAGTCCGTGCAGGATCCAACCATGATCTTTCGATGCGTCACATTGTGGCGAGTCGCGCTCATCGCCTTCCAATGCGCACCACGTCGGTGACCAACTGAGAGCCAACACGTAGTAATCAAATTCGCCTGGGCGCTCGCCTTCGGCAAGGGCCGCGACGGCACTGAACAAAAACAACACGAACGCGCGCATTCTTTGGCCTTCCATTTTCTGACGTGTATCAGTATATAGCGGCCAAGTTCCCCGACAACGGAAACCCGCGCCCGATCAGGTCGCAGCCGATTAAGGCAACGGGGAAGATTTGCGCGAAGGAGGCCCGAGATATGGCAAAACCGCTTATGGCAAAGGCCACCGCCGTTTGGCTGGTGGATAATACAACGCTCAGCTTCAAGCAGATTGCCGATTTCTGCGGAATGCATGAGCTGGAAGTACAGGGCATCGCCGACGGCGATGTGGCAGCTGGTGTCAAGGGGTTTGATCCGATTGCCAATAACCAACTAACGCAAGACGAGATCGACAAGGCCGAGGCCGATCCGCTGCACAAGCTGACACTCAAGTTCAATCCTGCCGCGTCCGGCGAAGAAAAACGCCGTGGTCCGCGGTACACGCCGCTTTCCAAGCGTCAGGATCGCCCGAATTCGATTCTGTGGCTGGTGAAGTTCCACCCGGAACTGGCCGACGCTCAAATCGCCAAGCTAGTAGGGACCACGAAACCCACGATCCAGTCGATCCGCGAGCGGACCCACTGGAACATCGCCAACATGCAACCCATTGACCCGGTTGCCTTGGGGCTGTGCAAGCAATCCGAACTGGATGCTGCCGTGCAAAAGGCGGCTGCCAAGAAGGCCAAGGAAGGCGAGGCGATGGATGACGACGAGCGCCGCAAGCTGCTGAGCACCGAGCAAAGCCTTGAGGGCGATGCCGAGCCGCGCATTCCGACCGCGATCGAGGGGCTGGAAACCTTCAGCCTTGGCGGGGACGACACGGAGAAAGAAGAAAAGATCGACGCCGATAGTTTCTTTAACCTGCCGGACAGTTCCGACGACGAAGACGACGAGGCCTGATTTCAGGCGGACACGATGACAAATGGCCGGGCCTTCCGAAAGGTCCGGCCTTTTTCATCTACGGTACTTTTGGTCCAACTGCTTAGGTCAAAGCTTCTTGCGGGCATTGAGCGCGGCGCTGATGGTGCCGTCGTCGAGATAATCCAGCTCTCCGCCAATCGGCACACCCTGCGCTAATGACGTCAGGGTGATGCGGTCTTCCAACTGGTCGGCGATGTAATGGGCCGTCGTTTGACCATCCACGGTGGCATTCAGGGCAAGAATGACCTCGGTCACGTTTTCCGCGTCGACCCGGTTGACCAGCTGCGGGATTCGCAACTGCTCCGGCCCCACCTGATCCAGCGCGCTGAGCGTACCGCCCAACACGTGATAACGCCCCTTGTAGGCATGGCCGCGCTCCATCGCCCATAGGTCGGCCACGTCTTCGACCACGCAAAGCTGCCCATTGGCACGTTTTTCCGAGGTGCAGATATCGCAGACATCCGCCGTGCCGATATTGCCGCAGTTGAGACATTCGCGCGCCGTGGCGGCGACCTTTTGCATCAGATCGGCCAATGGCAGGAGTTGCAATTCGCGTTTGGCGATCAAGTGCAGCACCGCGCGCCGGGCCGAACGCGGCCCAAGCCCCGGCAGTTTCGCCATCAGGTCAATCAGAGCGTCGATGTCGCGGGTGGAACTCATGGGCGGGGGCGCTTGTGGCTGGTCGGGGCGGTTGGGGGCCAGCCCCCTACGTTGAAGATCTGAGGATTCTCAACGACGCCCCGGAGTATTTGTGGAAAGATGAAGATCAGAAGGGCAGGTTCATGTCCTTTGGAAGACCCATTTCCTCGGTCAGTTTGCTCATTTCTTCCTGCGCGCGGTCATTGGCCTTTTGCTGGGCGTCCTTGATGGCGGCAAGGATCAGGTCTTCGACAACTTCCTTGTCGTCGGAGTTGAAAATCGACGGGTCGATATCAAGGCCCTTGAGTTCGCCCTTGGCCGAACAAGTGGCTTTGACAAGGCCCGCGCCGGATTCGCCTTCGACCATGATGTTGTGCATCTCTTCCTGCAACTCGGCCATCTTGGTTTGCATTTCCTGCGCTTTTTTCATCATGCCGGCCATATCGCCGAGTTGGCCCAGTCCTTTGAACATCTGATCTCTCCGGTTGTGAGTGGTTACGGCGCGGGCGCGCGCCGTTGGTTCGTTAACATATTGCAGCGCCGGGGGCGGGCGGCAAGGGTGAGGCGGTCAATCTTCTTCGAAGGGGTCCCATTCATCCTCGACCTCGGGCAGGGCGTCGGCTTGTGCTTCGGCCTGTTGGTCCTCGGGTGTGCGGATTTGAGTGATCTTGGCCTTGGGGAAGGCGGCAAGGACAGCCTTGACCATCGGGTGGTCGGAGGCTTCCTCCTTGAGTGCGGTTTCCGCCGCATCGCGTTTCGCCGCGATGGTTTCGGCCCCGCCGTCGTTGACCACACTCACTCCCCAGCGCGTGCCGGTCCAGCGTTGCAGTGCGGACCCAAGCCGTTGCGAAAGGTCTTGGGGGGCGTTTTCCGTCGGCTGAAATTCGATCCGCCCGGGCCGGTAACTGGCCAGTTGCACACAGGTTTCCACCTCGACCAGCAGTTTCACATCGCGTTGTGTGCGGATCAATTCGACCACATGTTCGAAGGTCGGGTAATGGGCCAGCGCGGCCTCATTGGCCACGGCGAGCGCGGGGCTTGCCCCCGAAGCACTTGGGCCGGAGGGGCCGGGATGCGTGGGGGCGGGGGTGCCGCCTTGGGACTGTGTCGTGCCGCCGGATTGCGGGGCCGCCGTGCCGCCGCTACCGGGACCCGGCGCAGGCGGCGGCGGTGTATCACGCAGTTTGCGCACCAGTTCTTCGGGGCTGGGCAGGTCCGCCACATGCGTGAGGCGGATCACCGCCATTTCGGCGGCCATCATCGCGTTGGGGGCATCGGCCACCTCGTCCAATGCCTTGAGCAACATCTGCCACATTCGGGTGAGCACCCGCATCGGCAGGGCCTCGGCCATGCTCTGGCCGCGGGCCCGTTCGTCGGGGCCGATTGTGGGGTCTTCGGCGGCTTCGGGCGTGATCTTGACCACGGAAATCCAATGGGTCACTTCCGCCAGATCGCGCAGCACGGCCATTGGATCGGCCCCTTCGGCATATTGGCCGCTGAGTTCCGTCAGCGCGCCAGCGGCGTCGCCCTTCATAATCAGGTCAAAGAGGTCCAGAACCCGGCCCCGGTCGGCCAGCCCAAGCATGGCGCGGACTTGGTCGGCAGTGGTTTCGCCCGCGCCGTGGCTGATGGCCTGATCGAGAAGAGAGGTGGCATCACGGGCAGAGCCCTCGGCGGCGCGGGTGATAAGGGCTAGCGCATCTTCGCTGATCTCGGCGTTCTCGGCACCAGCGATTTTTTGCAAAAGGGCGATCATCACTTCTGGTTCGATCCGGCGCAGATCGAACCGTTGGCAACGCGACAGAACCGTCACTGGAACTTTGCGGATCTCGGTCGTGGCGAAGATGAATTTCACATGCTCGGGCGGTTCTTCCAGCGTCTTGAGAAGCGCGTTGAAGGCCGAGGTGCTAAGCATATGCACCTCGTCGATGATGTAGATCTTGTAGCGGGCCGAGGCCGCGCGATAATGCACCGATTCAATGATTTCACGGATATCGCCCACACCGGTGCGCGAGGCGGCGTCCATCTCCATCACGTCTACATGGCGGCCTTCCATGATGGCGGTGCAATGCTCACACTTGCCGCAGGGGTCGGTCGTAGGGCCGCCCTGACCATCCGTACCAATGCAGTTCATGCCCTTGGCGATGATCCGGGCGGTTGTGGTTTTGCCGGTGCCGCGAATGCCCGTCATGATGAAGGCCTGCGCGATCCGGTCGGCCTTGAAGGCGTTCTTCAGGGTGCGCACCATGGCGTCTTGCCCGACCAGGTCGGCGAAGGTTTCGGGCCGGTATTTCCTGGCAAGCACCTGATAGGCTGTCGAGGGGGTGTCGGTCATTCGGGGCCTTTGGATTCGCGATACCTGTTGAACCTAAAGCGGGTCGCGCGGGGCGTCCACCTTTCTGCGCAGCGGCTTGCTTTTGTTCGGGGATGGCGCAAGGGTAGGTGCCGTTGATTGCCAGGATGTGGGGGGAACATGCGTTTGCGAGGAATTCGTCGCAACCGGAATATCGACGATCGGCACCCTATGGGCAGGGATGGTAAGGCCGTGATCGGCGGCGTCGGCCTTCCAAGGGTGCGGGCCATTGGCTTTGAAACCGGAGAGATGGGCCGGAGCGACACTCATTCGGTCATCCGGCCATAGGTTGCCCCATGTCGGGCTTCATCATATTCGCCTTGCCAGTGAGCGAAGGGATTCTGGCTATTGCGCCGATGCCGGGACGGGGCGGGCATTATGCCGAGGACCTCGCCCATGTGCGCGACTGGCAGCCTGCCTTAGTTCTCAGCATGGCAACTTTGCCGGAATTGGCGCGGCACGGGGCTGGTAATCTGGGGGCTGATCTTCAGGATTCCGGCACTCGCTGGTCGCACGTTCCCGTTGCAGATTTCGGAGTGCCCTCAGTCACCGAGGAGGACACTTGGCACGAGGCAAGCCGGGCGGCACTTGCCGCCTTACAGGGTGGCGGTCGCGTTCTGATCCATTGCATGGGAGGGTGCGGGCGGTCAGGTATGGCGGCATTGCGTCTCATGGTTGAGGCCGGTGAAGACCCGGATGCGGCGCTTGCCCGCCTGCGCGCGGTTCGCCCATGTGCGGTTGAGACAGAGGATCAATGGGAGTGGGCAACGCTGGCATGACCGGGTGATCGCGCCTGCGAGTTTGAGGCGCAAGGCCCCAAACTCGACAATGCAAAAGGAGGTTTTAGATCACCGCACGCTGCGGTTTTTCGACCAAACCTTCCAAGGGCGGCCCCGCCAATTCGCGAAGCCGAGCGATATTCGTCAGCTCAATCCGGTGTGGAGCACAGATATGGAGCGCGCCTTTGTCCGCCAAGCCATGAAGGCACCGACAAAAGGTTTCCGGCGTCATGTCCAACAAGCTGGCCAGATCGGTTCGGCTGAGTCTCAGTTCAAGGATGGGATGCGTCCCGGAGAGATCCAAGGTGGCGTCTGTTTCTCCATCGTGCAGTGCGCAAAACGTGAAATAGGCCGCAACACGTTCGCGCGCGGTTCGGCCACGCAGCAGGCAAGTCCAGCTATTCATCTTGTCCATTTGGCGCAGCGTACTGAGAAGATAAGCATGCTCCAGAGCCGGCGACCCCATCAAGAGCCCCTCGAACGAGGACTTTTGGAAGAGGCAGATGTCGATATCGGTCGCGGCTTCATATGAGAAGCGATACTCGCTTTCAAACGCGCGCCCGATGAAATCCCCCGGAAATAGCAAGCCAAGGACTTGGGTATCTCCGTCTTCGGTCATGAAGACGGTCTTGATGACACCGGACCTTAGAATGCCGATTTTTTCGGATTCGTCGCCCTGCATCAATACCGATTGACCCTGTTTGAAACGCGCACGATGCGCGAGCTGGGCAATGCCGTCCTTATCTTGTCCCGACGCGCGGGCACAAAACGACGACCCCGGAACTGGACACGCCTGACACTCGCATGACATGCGGTGCATGGATACAACATTCATTTTTAAAATCCCCCATGAGTAGGCCGGAAATATATAATTCCGGCACCAATTGCGGATCCTCAAAACCGTGAGGATTGCTGTTGGTACTCATACCAGCGGCAAGCGCCGTACAATTTTCAGAATGCCTGGCCATGGGCGTCTCCCGAGTTGCCCATGCCCCCCAAAGGCAAAATCATTAAGAGCGAGAATCGCGAAGTATGCAAAATTAGAAATGTGTAGAATTGTGCACGTGCCAGGTTTTTCCGTGAATATCGTGATACGGTCCTGCATGTTGGCTGGGGGACAACTGCATGGAAAGACATTCTGAAATCGAACGGTTGGAGTTGCGGTCACGCACCGGTGGTTTGCACTTGAACGATGTGTTCGAGCGTGTATTCGAAACTGCGCCCACGGCGATTGTGGTGGTCGGACTCGACGGACGTTTTGAAAGGTGTAACCCGGCCTTCTGCGCATTGGTGGGACATGATGCCGAAGCCGTACGATCCTTTCGTTTTCAAGATATGGTGCAAGTCGACGATCACGCGCGCCATAGGTCAGCCATAGAAGACCTGGTCGAAGGCCGCGTTCTGGCGACTGAGGTTGAATACCGGTTCCGGCAGGCCTCTGGCGACGATATCTGGGTCAATGCGAAGCTCTCGCTTATGCCCAGCAAAGGTGACCAACCGGCGTGCATCGTTGCCTTGCTGAGCGATATTTCCGATCGTGTTCAAACCCTGACCGATTTGCATGTCATGCGTGAACAACTCGAAGGCTTCATCAAGGAAGCGCCGATTCCTATGGCCATGGTCGACCGCGACATGCGTTATATCCGATGCAGCCGAAGGTGGATTTCAGACTATGGACTGAACCTCGGCAGTATCGAAGGCCGTAGTCATTACGATGCCTTTCCGCATTTGCCCGAAAGCTGGGTACAGGCACATAAACGTGGTTTGGCGGGTGAAACAGTCAAAAATGCGGAGGATTGGTATCGCTGGCCGGATGGGCGGATGCAGTGGCTTCGGTGGGAGGTACACCCTTGGCACAATCGCGCCGGAGAGGTGGCTGGCCTTATCCTGTTTGCCGAGGATATCACTGATCGCAAGCTGGCCGAGCAATCCTTGCGTGAAAGCGAAGCGCGATTGCGCCAAGCGGCGGAGGCGGCACACTTCGGGACATTTGATGTAGATATTACAACCGGCGAGGCGCATTGGTCGCCCGAGGCGCTTTCGCTACTTGGATTAGCCCCTGACGCTTGTCCCACGAACATCCATGAGATGGAGCAATTGATCGGGCATCGCGCGACACTTGAGATCGGTCGACAATTGCAATCGGCATTCCACCCCCAAAGCGACGGAGTTCTGAGGCAAGATCTGTCCATCACCCACGCGGACGGTTCGCGCCGTTGGCTACAGGTTCACGGACAGGTCATGTTTGACAGCAATGCGTTTCAGAGAAGCGCGACCCGTGTTCGCGGTATGCTCTTGGATATTACCGAAACCCGGCGAATGCAGCAAAACCTTGAACAGGCCAAGCGCTTGGAAACGATTGGAAGGCTATCAGGTGGGATCGCCCATGATTTCAACAACCTGCTTACAATCATATTGTCGAATCTTGAGCTTGCTCAACGGCGCATAGACGATGAGGACGCGCTTAGGCTGATCAATGCGGCCATCGATGCATTGCATACAGGTGCTTCGTTCAATTCCCGGTTGCTGTCGCTTGCCAAAACCCGCCATACCCAGTCCGGTTTGCTTGATGTGGGGCACCAATTGTCCTTGATGTGGCCGATGCTATCGCGTGCGGTAGGCGATAAAGCCAAGTTGACGTTGCAGACTATCGATCAGCCTTGGATTGTCCGCGCTGATGATGCCGAACTGACGAGTGCCGTGCTTAACCTCGTGATCAACGCCTGTGACGCCATGCCGGATGGTGGCGAGATCATAGTGGGCATCGAAAACGTGGCGCTCGATGCGGCAATGGTTGAAAGCCTGAATTGTGCCGCGCCGGGGGATTACCTGCGGGTCTTCGTGCGCGATACTGGAACAGGCATGCTGCCCAGCACTGCCGAAATGGCTCAAGAGCCGTTCTTTACCACGAAAACAGGCGGACGCGGAACTGGTTTGGGGCTAACCACGGTCGCTGCTTTCGCGGCCCGGGAAAACGGATGCGTCCATATCGAAACACAAGAAGGGACTGGTACGACGGTGTCCATTTACCTGCCGCGGGAGCAGGGCGCTGAAACGAGCATGCTTGGGTCGGATGGTTGTGAAGACGAGCTCGCCCATGGCGATGGAGAGACCGTCCTTGTTGTGGAGGATGACGACATGGTGCGTGAGACCGTCCTGAAGCGTCTGGAGGTTCTTGGCTATGTGGTGTTCGAAGCGCGCAACGCGTCAGAGGCTTTCCAACAGCTTGAAGCAGGGCATCACATCGACCTTGTATTCAGCGACATGTCTATGCCCGGCCCTATGTCGGGCCATGATTTGCTGGCGCAGGTCCGAGCGAGGTACCCGTCTATCGGCATATTGCTGACCACCGGCAACAACGGTCCGGACCAAAACACCCGTAGCCCTTTGGGCGACAGGAATATCCCGCTTCTGCCTAAACCCTATTCCATATCGAAGTTGAGCCAGTGCATCAGGGATGCTCTTTGTCAGAGGCCTCGTCCAGAGATTTGATTTCACCAGCGAAGACATACCCGACACCGCGAACGCTTTTGATCAACTGAGGGCTTTCCGTGCTGGGCTCAAGCTTTCGGCGTAGCCGTGCCACATGTCCGTCGATCGTTCGGTCTAGTGGTGACCATTCGTGCCCTCGTAAGCTAAGCGAGATGTCATCGCGGCTTAGGACGCGCCCGGGGTTGCTGACGAATATTTCCAGAAGCCTGAGTTCAGTTTCGGTGAGTTCCAGATCGTCGCCGTCTATCTTCCGCACATAACGTCGCCGCGTGTCAAAGATGCAATGGTCAAAGTCGATCTGGCTTGGAACCTCGGTGCCGTTGCGACCGGCTTCAAGCTCATAACGATGCAGGACGTGTTCGATCCGCATCACGATCTCGCGGAAATGAAAAGGCTTGGTGATGTAGTCATCGGCCCCGTTTTCAAGGCCGCGCACGCGGTCGTGAGGATCGGAGCGCCCGGTAACGAGAATAACCGGCACATTGCGCTGTTCGCGTAATTCCCGTGCGAAGCTGAAACCGTCGTCCGGTCCGAACCCAAGGTCCAGTGTCACGATGCTAATGTCATGTGTGCCAATTGCGCTGAGGGCCTCCTGTTGGGTCGAGGCTTCGATGACGGAAAATCCCTCTGCCTCAAGGCCAAGTCGCATCGTCATGCGCAGGTCGCTTTCGTCGTCGATGACCAGAACGGTTTTGTTGTTCGGCTCAATTTTTCTCATGGCGCAAAGCGTCCCTTGCGGCGGATAATGCTTTAAACTCTTTCCCCATTTCAAAATTCCTATGTCGCTCGACCCAAGATTTTATCCAAATAAAATGACGCGGATGACCGCGTTCTCCTTGAAAACCAAACTGGCAGTAAATCACTCGTTACACTCAGGGCCCCAAAAAGGGTGCGCCACTGATGCGTCTTCGAACACCGGGTGGCCTTCAAGTGGATCAAGCTGGACGGTTTGCGTGCACTGATCTTGCAAAGGTCGCCGGTATTCGCATCCCCCGATCACGATATGGCCAAGGCGACCATGCGGCAACTTCAGAATAACATGAAACCCAGTGCGCAATCAAGTTGGGTGCTGGTGTCGAGGCAGTGGTGTAACGCCGGACACGAGCCTAGTGGACGCGATACAGCCTAAAAAACACTGGCCGATGCGATTACTCACACCGGCCAGTGCCACTTGCCCAGACAGAGCAAAACAACTCTCACATCCGGGCAATTATGCAGCCGCCGCTCCGAACTTAAAGTTACCAGCACAACGCCATCGTGTAGGAAGGCGCGTGAGGGGCGTAAGCGGGCCCTCACATCAGGCGATAACGGCCAGTGTGTGTTGCTTTCTTTTTCGGGGATAAGAAAGCAACAGGAACGGGGGTCGGCACAGTTTATTGCACGCGTTCTGTGCCCAACTTCCTTTACACTAAGGCCATTCTCCGCTGGCATAGGAGCGGCGGCGGCATTCTTGAATTGATCATAGGCGTCAAGTGGGCTTCACTCGGAGTGCGTAGTCGGAATCAAGGCTTCATGTTCCGATGCTTCGCACGCCAATTCTGGTGGCGCCTTTTACGTCCTCTCCTCTAGGTTCTTGCGTGGTGTGAGTGTTGCACGCGATTACACTGAGCATTTTTCTGCGATGCGTCATTGATCATTGGCAACCGGATTGGGAGCGGTTTTGGCACGGGTTCCATTCTTTTGTTCATGGCCGGTGCGAACCATTGATGCCAGTCAATGTTACCCCAAGCGAACGGACCCTATGGTTGCAGGGTACCAATGTGAAAACCGCGATATCCGATAGGATCAGGGAAATGCTTATGATCAGTGCCAATCTGGACCGCGCGCCGATCCGGGCTGTGACCTATGCAACCGAGCAAGAGCGAGCCTTTGACCTTTCATGTGCGGTACTTTTGGCTTTGCGTGAGTGGTTGACGGCCACCGAGGTTGTGGAACTGGCCCGGCGTTTGCCCTGTGCATTGGTGCCTGCCCTTTTCCACAACTGGCACCCGCAATCCGTTGCACCACCAAGACCCACGCGCGCCGAATTCGTTGCTCGTGTGGTGGTTTACATGGGCGAAGCCGCTGTCGCGGAATACGAGATTGCCGAAGCCTTGAGGGACCTGGCCGAATATTTGCCGGCTCGCCTGTTCGCCTCGCCTAAACAGGCGCAGCAGGCTATTCTGGCCGCTGGCCAATCATAAAATCACATCGAGAACGCAGCCGGAAATACTCTGAAAAGATTGGATTAATTCGGTTCTCGCGGCGCGGCGTCGCACGCGGAGCGAAGCAGGGCAATCACCTCGTCGTCGGATGTTTGGGGAAAGCTCTGATAGGCCGCGCCGACGGCCCCGAGCGGCAGATGTGGTTCCGGGCAGATGACAAGATCCACATCTTTCTGAAGCTCGGAAAGCACCTCGGAACTGGCGACCGGGACCGCAAGGATGATCTTTTCAGGGGCTTTCGACCGGATGGCGTGCAGTGCTGCGCGCACCGTGCTTCCGGTGGCGATTCCGTCGTCCACGAGAATGACGGTGCGCCCCTCAAGGGGGGCGGGTGCCTGTCCCGGAAGGTAGGTGTCACGCCTGCGTGTCAGCTCGGAAAACTCTTTTTTTGCAAGTGCTTGGACTTCGGTTCGGGAAAGCCCGAAGGCACGCATGACGGGGATGTTCAGGTATAGATCTTCTTCCTCGGACCCGGTTATAGCGCCGACTGCAAGCTCAGGGTTGCCGGGCGCGCCGACTTTGCGGACAAGGATCACGTCGAGGGGCGCACCTAGGGCCTGAGCGATGGGGGCCGCGACGGGAACCCCGCCACGGGGCAAAGCGATCACGACGATCTTTTGATTTGTGAGGGGCGGCAAGGCATCAAGCAGGACCTGAGCGGCCTCGGCCCGGTCTTGGTAGCGCGCTGCGCGGACCGGGAATGCCATCTCCCCGATCACCCGACCATTCCCGGGTGGAAGGGAATTACATGAATGATTTCAAGGGGTTTCTCGGCCATCGACATGACCTTTCTATGTCGGAGTCGGCCGGTGACGGCGCGACGGTGGATGGGCTTTTGCCCTTTGGGATGAAACCGCCGTCGCCGCCTTACGGGACTGGTTTATTAGAGCCTGTAAACGGAATCGTACATTGACCGCTATCAATGGATCTGACTCATTCCTTGGCCCATTTCGAAGCGACGGGAAGGGTGCGGCGCAAGCGTTTCACGGTGGATTGGGTGACCCCGAAATAACGGGCGATTTCGGTGTCGTTCATGCCGTAATCGGACAGCGCGCGAAGCGACTCTCCAGGTAAGGGTCCGAATTTGTTGAGGATTTTTGCGTGGGCTTTGCTTGGGTGGGGCTTGGGCAGTGAGGCGTGCGTTATCATGGGAACCTCCGGGAGGATAAGCCAGATTGTGGCGCGGCAGACCTGGTGAGGCTGCCTTGGTATCCGCAGGTTTCCATTGATCCCAGTCAATGACAGGCAAAGGTTCGCCCGAATCAAAGGTAAAGCATTGAAATACCTCGAAAACCCCAATCGGCATCACGTCGGTATCATGTCGGTATCGCGTCGGTGTCGTTTGCACCGCGCCTGCGGATTAACAGGGCGCACGCTGGCAAAACGTACGAAACGTACGCGGGTTTTGTACGAAGCGCCAAACGGCACATCAGGGATCGGAGTTATTCGCGTGATGCGACTGTTCGAGAGTGTGCCGTTGCTCATTCGCTCCAGTCGTGGGTATGCACGTCACGGCCTGAATGCTCGGTCAGGACCTTGGTGGCCAGATCGCGTTTTTCGTCATCCTTGACCCGGACCCACATCAGGATCCCGCCGTGGCGCAGTTGGTTGGCGTAGTAGTCGCGAAACTTGGCGTCGACCCGCCGGGCCAGGAGTGTGCCGATCACCGCTGCCGGGCTGCCGCCGATGGCGATAGCGGCGATGGAGGCGGCCAAGGTACTGGCCGGGGTGAGCATGGCCGCCATGGCGATGTAAGAGCCAAGAAAGAAGAAGCCGCCCGCGATGGCACCTTCAAGCTCTCCCATGGCTTCCTCGGAAACATAGGCGGCACGGGGCGCCTTCGGGTCATCCTCCAGATCCTCGGCGCGCCAGTAGGCGTGGCCCAGTTTTTCCTCAAGCACCTCTTGGCGGGCAAGAAGGCTGATGTCGTAGCGGCTGAACCCGACCATGCGCAAATCCCAATAGGCAGCTTTCAGGGCCTCGACGCTGTCGAAGACGGCAACAGCTTCGGGGATGCGGATAACGGTTGTGTGGTCTTTGTCGGCCATGGGTGCCCCCTGTGCTTTGTCCGGCGGGTGGAATACAGCACAGGTGACCGGAGTATGAGTTGATGGTGGTCAATCGCCTTTGGCCAACGCAACGAAATGGTCGATCGCTTCATCCGAAATCGACCAGTCGCAGACAAGGCGCATGGAAAGTGGCTCTTCGTCGGGGCCAGTGTCCAGCGGGCCTTGGTTGAGACCGTATTGCGCGCCGCCGGCCATGAGGCGTTGATGGGTGGCGCGGGGCAGGGTGGCGAAGATCATGTTGGCCTGAGGTTCGGCCAAAAACACGCAATCGGGCACCGCGCGCAGGCCTTCGGCCAGACGGGCGGCCTTGGTGTTGGCGGCGTGGGCCATGGTGAGCCAAAGGTCATCGGTGAGGTAGCCCAGCATTTGCGCGGCCAAGAAGCGGTGCTTGGAAAAGAGATGCGCGGCGCGTTTGCGGCGCAATTCGAATACCCACGCTTGAGCGGGGTTGAAGAAGATTACAGCCTCGACCCCCAGACAGCCGTTTTTCGTGCCACCGAAGCTGACGGCATCAATGCCTGCCTTCCATGTCATTTCAGCAGGGCTGCAGCCAAGGGCCACGAGGGCATTGGCAAAACGCGCGCCATCAAGATGCACGGGCAGATCGTAGCGGGCGGCGGTGGCGGTGAGGGCGCTGAGTTCGTCCAGCGAATAGAGGCGGCCCATTTCGGTGACTTGGGTGAGGGCCACGGGGCCGCGTTGCGAGCAATGCACATCGCCCAAAGGCCAGCCTTCAATCGCCGCCTTGAGCGCCTCGGGCGTCATTTTGTCATCATCGCCCACAAGGCTGAGTTTCGCGCCGCCGGTGTAGAACTCGGGCGCGTGGCATTCATCGGTGTGGATATGCGCCAAGGGCGTGCAGAAGATGGTTTGCCACGGCTGGGTGAGGGTGGAGAGGGCCAAGGCATTGGCCGCTGTGCCGGTGGCGACGAGGTGAATGGAGGCCTCGGGCGCCTCGAACACCTCGCGCAGTTTCGCCTCGACTTGGGCTGTGAGGTCGTCGCCGCCGTAGGAGTTCACGAAACCTTGGTTGGCCTCGGTGAGGGCTTGCAGGATCGCCGGGTGCGCCGGGCCGCAGTTGTCGGATTTGAAGCTCATGTTCCCGGCTCCTCTATCACGTGGTCTTCCCAGTCGTCGTCGGAAACCTCGAATTCGGCGACGGTGCGGCCTTGCATGGAAACCCCTGCGTCATGGACGCTGTCGGGGGTGCCGGAAATCAGCGGGTGCCAATCGTAAAGCGGCTGGCCGTTATGGAGCAGCTTGTAGGCGCAGGTTTCCGGCATCCAATAGAGGTGGCTTGCAAGGTTTTTCGCGGTGAGGGTGATACATTCCGGGACGAACTTGTGGCGAATGGGGTATTGTGAACAGCGGCAGGTGCTATCATCGAAGAGGCGACAGGCGACGTTTGTCAGCGCTACTTCGGAGGTGTCTTCATCTTCGAGCTTGTTCAGGCAGCATTTGCCGCAGCCGTCGCAAAGCGCCTCCCATTCATGGCGGGTCATGCGCGACAAAGGCGTGGTTTCCCAAAAGCGCGGGCGCAGGCCGGAGCGGTCGATGGGGTCGTCGGTCATAGGGCGGCCAGAATGTCGCGGGCTTTGGCGCAGTCGGCGTCCATTTGGGCGATGAAGGACTCTAGGCTGTCGAAGGTTTCTTCGGGGCGCAGGTAGTCGACGAGGGCGACGGAAAGCTCGGTGCCGTAAAGATCGCCGGAGAAATCGAAGATGAAGGTTTCGATATTGGGCACTTCGCCGTTGAACATTGGGCGCACACCAAGGGAGGCGGCACCGTGGTAGCTGCCTTTGTGGGGGCCGTCGAGGACATCGACCAACACGGCGTAGACGCCGAATTTGGGTGGGTGCAGCCCTTCGATGGACATATTGGCGGTGGGGTAGCCCAATTCGCGGCCCCGCTGTTCGCCGCCGACAACCTGGCCCTCCATGCGGTGCCAGTGGCCCAGCATGGCGGCGGCGTCGCGCGGGCGGCCATCGCTGAGGGCTTGGCGGATCGCGGTGGAGGAGACCTCGCCCTGATCGCCTTCGAGAAGTTGGGCGATGCTGACGCCAAAGCCCATTTCGGCCCCGAAGCCTTGCAGGTCGGCGGCGGTACCGGCGCGGCCCTTGCCGAAGCAGAAATCGGCGCCGACGACGACATGCTTGAGGCCGAGGCCATCGCGGATGACATTGGCGGCGAATTCCTCAGGCGTCAGGGCCGAGAGATTGGCGTTGAAATTGAGCTGGTAGAGCTTTTCGACGCCGAGTTTTTCCAAGCGATGGGCGCGGGCCTCGGGGTTCATCAGGCGGAAGGGGGGCGCATCGGGGGCGAAATATTCGCGCGGGTGGGGTTCAAACGTCAGCACGCCGAGAGGCGCGCCGATCGCCTCGCCCGCGTGGCGGGCGATGTCGATGACGGACCGGTGGCCGATATGGACCCCGTCAAAGTTGCCGATGGCAACGCTTGCGCCGCGGTCGGCCTGATCAACATATGCGTAGTCGCGGATAATCTGCATGGGCCGTTGCGTAGCCCCATCGCGGGGCTTGTGCAAGCGGGAGGGTCTGGCATTTGGCCTCGACGCTCTGCTATGGGGGCGGCATGGAACCTGTGAGCACACCCGAGCAGATCGAGGCGCTGTTTACCCGCGCCGATGGCAGTTACCTGTTTGCGCGTTGGGGGCGGCCCATCGCGCCGATTGTTTTTGGCGTGGATGACGCGACGCTGGAGGTCGTCAAGGGCGCGGTGGAGGCGGTGGCGGTTCTGGCGGGCCATCAGATGGCCGAGACCGACCCGGAATTGGGTGTGAACCTGATGTTTTTCTTCTTCCGCGAGTGGGAGGAGCTGCGCGAGGTGCCAGACCTTGACCGGTTGGTGCCGGATTTGGGGCCTTTGGTGGACAAGCTGATTGCGGCGGATGCCAATCAGTACCGGGTGTTCCGGTTTGATGAGGCGGGCGCGATCAAGGCGGCCTTCGTGTTTTTGCGGATGGATGAGACCCTGAGCAAGGTGCCTGCCGAAACCTTGGCGCTGAGCCAGATGGTGCAGACGATTGTCTTGTGGTCGGATGTGGCGTTTCAGGATCGGTCGCCGCTGGCCAGCGTGCCGGAACAGGACACGGTGATTCTGCGTCCTGACATCGCCGAGGTGATCCGGGCGGCCTATGATCCGGTGATGCCTGCCGTTGCGGAAGAGTCCAGCCATGCTTTGCGTTTGGCGGCGCGGCTGCGGCCACAGTAGATTCGGGTAACTATTTCAAGGCAATGGCGGGTTATCCACAGGATGGCACCCGCAGGGAGAGCCACAAAATCTGCCTTCAACCTTGACCGAAACCGCAAGATAGGCCTTATTTCCCCGCAAACTTGGGGGATATGATGCGGAAAACACTTTTTTCGGTGGCTATGGGTATTTGTGCAGTTTTCGGCGCGGCGGCGCAGGCGCAAACCTGTGGCGGGACCTACACGGTGAAGCGGGGCGAGAGCCTGTCGATTATCGCGGATTCGCAGTACAAGAATGCCGGGATGTGGACGGTGATCCACTCAGGGAATCTGGACCAGATCGGGGAGAACCCCAACAACATCCGGGTTGGGATGAAGCTGCGGCTGCGCTGTGTCGATGGCTTGCCGACGGGATTGGCGGGTGGCACGCAGGTGGCTGCGGCGAGTACGCAGGCGGCACAGCCGTTGAGGGTGGCACCCGGCGATGCATCAACCCGCCGGAAGATCAATGTGCTGACCGGCAGCGACTTCTGGCCCTTTACCGACACGGATATGCCCAACGGCGGGATTCTGGCCGAGGTGGTGCAGGCGGCGATGGAGGCGGCCGACCCCGAGCAGGGGTTTGCCATTCATTGGGTCAACGACTGGGCCTCGCATCACGAGCCGCTTTTGTCGAACGCCTTGCTTGACATGGGGTTCCCGTGGTTCAAGCCGGATTGCGCGGCGGACCCGGAGACCTATCGGTGCAAGAACCTCGTTTTCTCGGACTCGATGTTCGAGGTTCTGATGCTGTTGTTTGTCGACAAGAACCGCCCCATGGCCTTCAACAGCGATGCGGATATGCAGGGCAAGACGCTGTGCCGTCCGTCGGGCTATTCGACCTATATTTTTGATCAGCACGGGCGCAATTGGCTGCGCGATGGGGTGATCAAGCTGAACACTGCGGCGTCGCCAGCGGAGTGTTTCCGGTTGCTGACCGATGGGGCGGTTGACGGTGTGGTGCTGAATGAGTTCCTGGGGCGCGGCAAGATCAAGGAGTTGGGCCTTGGCGACCGGGTGGTCGTGGCGCAGGGGCAGCCGATTTCGGTGGATGGTAACCACATGGTTGCCCATAAATCGCACCCCAATGGCGAGGCGTTCCTGAGCGTCTTTGAGGATGGTCTGGCGAAGATCAAGGAAAACGGCACCTATCAGCGGATCATTGATGAGCACATGACCCGCGTTTGGGCGGAGTTCTGAGCCATGCGGGGGCTTGGATTGATCCGATACGCGCTGGCGTGGGTGGCTTTGGCCGCCTTGCCGGGGATGGCGCAGGCATTGTGCGATGTGACCTACAAGGTGCAGCCGGGCGATACGTTGTTTTCCATTGCCGAGGCGCATTATGGCACCTCGCAGCAATGGACCTTGGTTTACTATGCCAATCAGGCGGTGTTGCAGGGGCAAAACGCGGTGCCGGGGACGGATGTATACATCCCTTGCCCCGCGACTTCGACCGAGCCGGATGCCACGCCCCTGCGCAAGGCCGAGGCGGAAATGACCCTGTTGACCGGGGGCAATTACCTGCCATTTACCGATCGCAATTGGCCGGGCGAGGGGATGGTCACCGAACTGGTCAATGCCGCTTTGGAATTGAGCCCTTCGCCGGTGCCTTATGCGGTGGCTTGGGAGGATGATTGGTCACAGCATCTGTTCCCGCTGTTGGATCAGAAATCCTATGACATGGGGTTTCCGTGGTTGAAGCCCGACTGCGCGGCGACGCCCGACAATGAGCGCTGCAAGAATTTCCATTTCTCGGAGCCGCTGATGGAATTGCCCATCATGCTGTTCAAGCGGGAGGGGAGCGATTTTGCCTATACCAGTGATGCGGATTTGATCGGCAAGCGGCTGTGCCGTCCGGCGGGGTATTTCACCCATGATCTGGACCGGGCTGACCGGCGGTGGTTGGTCGATGGCAAGATCACCCTTGTGCAGCCCGAGAGCCCCGAGGCCTGTTTCGAGCAGTTGATGGCCGACAAGGTGGATGCGGTGACGGTGAATGTCTTTCTTGGGGCGTCCAAGATCGTGGCCATGGGGTTAAGGGGCCGTGTTGTGCCGCTGGACCTGCCGCTGTCGCGCGAAAGCCTGCATGTGATCATCTCGAAAAAGCATTGGCGGGGGACGACGCATTTGTACCGGATCAATGCCGGGCTGGCGGCGCTGCGCGAGAGTGGCCGGTATAACGAGATCGTCTCGCGCCACCTTGAGATTTTCTGGGGCCAGTTGAAGTAATGCGGGCCTTTGTGGCCCTTCCCTTGCCTGATGATCTGGCCGAGGCGCTTGAGCGATTACAGGGCGATATCTCGGTCGGGCGGGTGGTGCCGCGTGAAAACCTGCATGTGACCTTGGCCTTTCTGGGCGATCTGGAGCCGGGGGAGGCCGAGGAGGTGCATGGTGCACTGTGCGAGATCGAGGCCGCGCCTGTGACCTTGGATATGCGCGGGGTGGATGTTTTTGGCGGCGATGACCCGCGCATGGTCTTTGCCGGGGTTGAGCCCTGTGCGGCGCTCACGGCGTTGCGCGACAAGGTCCATGCGGCGGCGCGGGGTGTTGGGCTGGAACTGCCGCGAAAGCGGTTTCGCCCGCATGTGACGCTGTCGCGGTTTTCCCGGCGCATGCCGCAGTTTGAGTTGGACCGGCTGGGATCGTTTTTGGAGGCGCATGGGGCCTTTCGGTTGGAGCCGGTCGAGGTGGTGCAGTTTGGGCTTTACCGCTCAATCCTGTCACAAGACGGCGCGCGTTATGAGGAATTGGCGCTTTATGATCTGGGGTAGGTTGCGGGCAGGAGAACTGCACCATAGGGTGCGGGCATGACCCATCGCTTTCCCATTCGCGTTTATTACGAAGATACCGACATGGGCGGTATCGTCTATTATGCCAATTACCTGAAGTATATCGAACGTGCGCGCAGTGCTTGGGTGCGTGAGATGGGCATCGACCAGAACGAGATGCGCGAAAAAGATGGCGTGGTGTTCGCCGTGCGGCGGGTGGAGGCGGATTATCTGAGCTCGGCCAAGTTCGATGATGAGTTGGAAGTGCGGACCAGCACGCAGGCGGTGACCGGCGCGCGGTTGGTCATGGACCAGCAAGTGGTGCGTGGTGAGGAGGTTTTATTCGCCGCGCAAGTGACGATTGTCTGCATTGGCGAGGGCGGCACGCCTGCGCGCTTACCGGCGAATATCCGCCTGATCCTGCATTGATCACGCTGATTTGTGCCGCGTGATGCGGTTCTGGTTGGCTTTCCCCTTTAAATTCGGCTAGTTTCATCCTCAATAAGGTCGGAAAACACGGCCAGAGGCGGAAAAAGAGCAGGCTTATGGAAGCAGAAACCCTTGCGATGGCGCAGGAGATGGAATTCTCCATGTGGGCGCTATTCGCGCGTGCAACCCTGATCGTAAAATTGGTTATGGTGATGCTTGTGATCGCGTCGTTCTGGGCGTGGGCGATCATCATTCAAAAGCTCATCAACTATAGAAAGGCCCGGGCCGAGGCCGAGGTGTTTGACCGGCGCTTCTGGTCGGGTGAGCCTTTGGACGAGTTGTTCGAGGAGATCGGGGCGGACCCGGCTGGCCAGTCCGAGCGGGTCTTTGCCGCTGGCATGATGGAATGGCGGCGGTCGCATCGCAACGATGGCGGGCTGATTGCCGGGGCCACGGCGCGGATTGACCGGAGCATGGATGTGGCGATTGCCAAGGAGGCCGAGGATTTGCAAAGCGGGCTGTCGGTTCTGGCGACTGTCGGCTCGACCGCGCCTTTCGTTGGGCTGTTCGGGACGGTCTGGGGCATCATGAATGCCTTTATCGAGATCGCCGAGCAGCAGAACACCAATCTCGCAGTGGTCGCACCGGGGATTGCCGAGGCGCTTTTGGCCACGGGCCTTGGCCTGTTGGCGGCTATTCCGGCGGTTATTTTCTACAACAAGCTGAGTGCGGACAGCGATCGGATCGTGGCCAGTTACGAGGCCTTCGCCGATGAGTTCGCGACCATTCTTAGCCGTCAGTTGGACAGCTGAGCCATGGGCGCGGGTGTCGTTCAGAAATCCGACGGTGGCAGCGGGCGCAGGCGGCGTGGACGCGGGCGGTCGCGCCCCATGGCCGAGATCAACGTCACGCCTTTTGTCGACGTGATGCTGGTGCTGCTGATCATCTTCATGGTGGCAGCACCTTTGATGACCGTGGGCGTGCCGGTGGAACTGCCCGAAACTGCGGCCAATGCCCTGCCGGGTGAGGAAGAAGAGCCGCTGACCGTGACGGTGACGGCGGACGGCGTGGTGATGATCCAGACCAGCGAAGTGGCGCGTGAGGAATTAGTTGCCAAGCTACGGGCGATTGCGACCGAGCGCGACAGCACGCGGGTTTTCCTGCGGGCGGATGGGGCCGTGCCCTATGCGGATGTGATGCAGGTGATGGGCGCGCTCAATCGTGGTGGTTTTGGCAATATCGGGCTTGTCACCGATACCGGTGGCCCGCGTCTTGATGAGCAGGACGGCTAGGGGATTCTGGTGAACACCGGACAGGTCATATCCGGGGCGGGCCATCTGGGCCTGATCGCTTTTGCCTTGTTCGGCGGTGCGTTCCAATCCGAGCCGCTGCCGTTTGAGGTGACCGAGGTGACGGCGATTTCCGCCGAGGAGTTCGCGGCCTTGACCCAAGGGGAGAGTATCCCCGAGGCGGTGGCCAATGTGGACACGCCCGAGCCGCCGCAGGAGGGCGAGGCCCCGGCGTTGACCAGTGAGGCTGATACCCCGCCTGAACGCAGTGAGCCGGAGGTGGCCGAAACCCCGCCGCCCGATGAGGTGCCTGAGCCAGTGGAGCCTGCGCCGGTGCCGCAGGCCGATGTGAGCGATGAACCCCCCGTGATGCAGCCGCCGCAGGAAGATACCGCGCTGTTGGTGCCGGAAGAATCGCCGCGTCCGCAACAGCGCCCGGCGCCGCGTGTCGCGCCTGAACCCGTGGCGGAGCCCGAGCCGGATGTTCAGGTGGATGACGTGGAGCGTCAGGAGGTGAGCCCGAGCGAGGAGCCTGCCGAGGTGGTCGAGGAGGAAAGCGAGGCCACCGCCCCGGAGGAAGCCACGACCGAGATCGTGACCGAGGCGGAAGAAAACGATGTGGCGAATGCCGCCCCGGCGCAGTCGATCCGGCCACGCACCCGTCCGACGCGGCCTGAGCCGACGGAAACAGCCGAGCCAGCGGCCCCCGAGACCGACAATAGCGCGGTCAACGATGCGCTGGCCGAAGCGCTGGGCCAAAGCGGCACGAGCAGCAATGAGGCCCCGCAAGGCCCGCCGCTGACGGCAGGCGAAAAGGATGCTTTACGGGTGGCGGTGCAGAATTGCTGGAACGTGGGGTCGTTGAGTTCCGAGGCCTTGCGCACCACGGTGGTGGTGGCGGTCGAGATGGCCGAAAACGGCAAGCCGGTGACCAGTTCGATCAAGATGCTGAGTTCATCGGGGGGCAATGGGGCGGCGGCGAAACAGGCCTTCGAGGCCGCGCGCCGGGCGATTATTCGCTGTGGATCGGGCGGTTTCGACTTGCCGGTCGAAAAATATGACCATTGGCGCGACATTGAAATGACATTCAATCCGGAGAGAATGAGGATCAAATGATGCGGTATGTACTGAGCCTCTTGTTGGCGTGCTTTATGTGGGCTGTCCCGGTGGCCGCCCAAGACGGGCCGTTGCGGATTGAAATCACCGAGGGCGTTATCGAGCCGATGCCCTTCGCAGCACCTGATTTTGTATCGGACAATGCGGCGGGGGCCGAATTGGGCCGTCAGATCGCCAATGTCATCGCCGCGGATTTGGCCGGCACCGGATTGTTCCGAGAGATTCAGCCTGAGGCCTTCATCAGCAAGATCACCAGTTTTTCCAGCCCCGTGCAGTTTGCCGATTGGAAGGCGATCAATGCGCAGGCTTTGATCACCGGTGCCGTGAGTGTCGACGATGGCGGCAAAGTGATTGTGCGCTTCCGCCTGTTCGATGTGTTTGCCGGTCAGGAGCTGGGCGACGGGTTGCAATTGGTGGGGACGCAGGCGGGGTGGCGCAGGATTGCGCACAAGGTCGCCGATCAGGTCTATAGCCGGATTACAGGGGAAGCGCCCTATTTCGACAGCCGTGTGGTGTTTGTTGCGGAAACCGGCCCGAAGGATGCGAGGCAAAAAAGGCTCGCGATCATGGATTACGATGGCGCCAATGTGAAATACCTGACCGATAGTTCGTCGATCGTCTTGGCGCCACGGTTTTCGCCCAATGGCGACCGGGTGCTTTACACCAGCTATGAAAGCGGGTTCCCACGGATTTACCTGTTGGATGTTGGCAGCGTGCAACGGCGCGTTCTGGAAAGTCAGGATGGCACCATGAGTTTCGCGCCGCGGTTTGGCCCGGATGGGCAGACGGTGGTCTATTCGCTGACACGCGGTGGCAATACAGACCTCTACCGAATGGATTTGAACACCGGGGCCAACACACGCCTGACCAGCGCACCGTCGATTGAAACCGCACCGAGCTTCAGCCCGGACGGCAGCCAGATCGTTTTCGAGTCGGACCGGTCGGGCGTGCCGCAGATTTACGTCATGCCCGCCGGTGGCGGCGAGGCGCGGCGGATCAGTTTCGGGCAGGGGCGTTATGGCACACCCGTCTGGTCGCCGCGTGGTGACCTGATTGCCTTTACCAAGCAATCCAAGGGGCGGTTTCATATTGGTGTGATGCGTACCGACGGCAGCGAGGAGCGGCTTTTGACCGCTTCGTTCCTTGATGAGGGGCCGACATGGGCGCCCAATGGCCGGGTGATCATGTTCACCCGCGAAACCCAAGGGGCGCAGGGCCGGGCGAGCCTTTACACGGTGGATATCACCGGGCGCAACCCGCGTCAGGTGCCCACGAGCACCGGCGCGAGTGACCCGGCGTGGTCGCCTTTGCAGGATTGAGTATGGATTTCCGCGCGTTTCCATGGCGCGCGGCCTGTGGTAGAAGAAAACTGAGCACAACGACAGATAAGCGAGTGGGGCGAAACACCATGAAACATATGAGCAAAGTTGCACTTCTCTGCGCCGGGCTGGCCTTGGCGGCCTGTACCAATGCGGACCGGTTCGACGATACCAATACCGTTGATCTGAATGGCGCGGGCGCAGGCGGGTTTGCGCCAGGCAGCGCGCAAGATCCCAATTCGCCGCTGTATTTCCAGCAGGCGATCGGGGACCGGGTCTTGTTCGCGGTGGACCAGTCCACGCTGAGCCCGGCGGCGATGGGCACGCTGGATGGACAGGCGCAGTGGCTGATGAGTAATGCGGATTACACGGCCATCATCGAAGGCCATGCCGACGAGCAGGGCACGCGCGAGTATAACCTTGCGCTGGGTGCGCGGCGCGCAAATTCGGTTCAGGAATACCTTGTCAGCAAGGGCGTCGCGCCCTCGCGTCTGAAGGTTGTGAGCTATGGCAAGGAACGCCCGATCGAGATTTGCAGCAGCGAGGCATGCTATGCCAAGAACCGCCGGGCGGTTACCGTGATTTCGGTGGTTCCGACAAGCTGATGATGACGTGATTGGAGGGGCGGCCATGCAACGGTTCGTTCGTATTATCGGGTTTTGTGTACTGGTCGTCCTGCCAGGGTTCGTCGCGGCGCAGGACCGTACCGAAACGCTTGCCGATATCCGGCAGGAATTGTCGGTGCTTTACGTGGAGATTCAGAAGCTGAAGCGCGAGCTGAATACCACTGGCGGCGCCGGTCAGTTGTCGTCGGGCGGCAGCCTTTTGGACCGGGTGAACGCCATCGAGGGCGAGTTGCAGCGGCTGACCTCGAAAACCGAGGAGTTGGAGTTCCGCGTCGAACGTGTGGCCGAGGATGGGGCCAACCGGATCGGCGACCTGGAGTTCCGGCTGTGCGAGTTGGAAGAGGATTGCGATATCGGCAGCTTGGGTGAAAGCACCACGCTGGGCGGGGTCGACACGACCACCGGCGATAACGGCGCGGCCACGTTGCCCGATGCAGACAGCGGTGGGGATGACCAGCCGCAGATGGCTGTGGCCGAGCAATCGGATTTCGATGCCGCCAAGGCGGCAATGGAGGCCGGCAATTACGAGACGGCGGCCGAGAAATTCGCCGCCTTCCGGCAGACCTATCCCGGTGGGCCTTTGACGGGCCAAGCGGGGCTTTTGCAGGGTGAGTCCCTCGAAGGGGCAGGGCAATTGACGCAAGCCGCGCGCGTCTATCTGGATTTGTTCAGTGACGACCCGAATGGCCCGGTGGCCGCAGATGCGCTGTTTCGCTTGGGGCGGTCGCTTGGCCGGTTGGGCAAGACCGAGGAGGCTTGTGTGACGCTGGCCGAGGTCGAGACCCGCTTTCCGCAAGCCGACGCTGTCCTTGAGGCGCAGTCTTCCATGCGCAACCTGGGATGTCAGTAACGCGCGACCTTTCGTTGATCCACGACCGAATTACGGGGTTTTTCCTGCCGACTCCGCCCAAGGTATTGGGTGTGGCGGTGTCGGGCGGGAGCGACTCGCTTGGGCTTTTGGTTGTCTTGGCGCAATGGCAGGCCGAGGGCGGCCCGGCGCTACGGGTGGTGACGGTTGACCACGGCTTGCGCGCCGAAGCGGCGGATGAGGCGCGGGCGGTGGCGCGCATCTGTGCGGACTTGGGCATTCCACATGATATCCTGACATGGGGCGGCTGGACAGGCGCGGGCAATTTACAACAGGCCGCTCGCTCGGCGCGATATGATCTGATGGCCGAGTGGGCCAATGGGCATGGGATCGAGCAAGTGGCCGTTGCCCATACCGCCGACGATCAGGCGGAAACCTTCCTGATGCGATTGGCGCGGGAATCAGGGCTGGACGGTCTTTCGGCGATGACACCGCGCAAACGACACGCGGGTACGGTGTTTTGTCGCCCCGCGCTGGGCGTGCGACGCGAGGAGCTGCGGGACATTTTGCGATGTCGTGGGTTGGAATGGGTTGACGATCCAAGCAATTCTGACCCGGAGTTCGACCGAGTGAAGGCCCGCGACGCGCTGAAGGTGCTTGAGCCACTAGGGATCAGTGTTGCGGGTTTGTCGCGGACCGCGGTGCATTTGGCCGAAGCGCGCGATACGCTGAATTGGTATGCTTTCATCGCGGCGCGAGATATGGCCGATGTGGAAGCCGGAGATATGGTATTGGACCGGTCGAAGTTTCGCGTTCAGCCCGACGAGATTTGTCGCAGGGTGCTTTTGGAGGCCTTGAAGTGGGTCAGCGGGGCGGCCTATGGGCCGCGTGGCAAGGCATTGGAATTAATGATGGAATCCCTTCGGGGGGGGACCGACATGACGCTGCATGGTTGCCATGTGTCGGTCGATGCAGAAACCATTCGGATAACGCGCGAGTACAAGGCCGTTGCGCAGCTTGTCACCAGGGCCAAAGATGTCTGGGATGGCCGCTGGCGGCTGAATGGGCCATGGCCCGAGGGGGTGCGGATCGCGGCCCTTGGCGAAGAGGGTGTTGCACAATGCCCGGACTGGCGCGCGACCGGATTGCCCTTGCGCAGTTTATCGGCAACGCCCGCTGTTTGGCGCGATGCGGAATTGGTCGCGGCGCCGCTTGCGGGGCTGGCAAATGGATGGAGAGCCATCAACCTGCGCCCTGACGATGATTTCTTCGCCGCGTTTTTATCGCATTGAAGATGTCGGTGTGATCTCTATTTAAGATGGGTGCGGGCTGTGATAGGTCCTCGCCATTCGAACTTTGAGGAGAGTTTCCTTGGGCAACGCAAGAACCATCGCTTTCTGGCTGATGCTATTTCTGGTCATTCTGACGCTGTTCAACCTGTTCAGCGGATCGGGCAATACCCTTCAGAGCAAGTCAATTCCTTACTCTGAATTCGTCACCGCCGTTGAAGACGGCTCTGTCAGCAAGGTTACTCTTGACGGGGAAAACGTGAGGTTCCGCGGCGCGGACGGGCAGGATTACACCACCGTCAAGCCCGAGGACGCCGAGATCACGAAAACCCTGATCGAACAAGGCATCCCCGTGGATGCTGAGCCGCAGCAGCAGTCGGGCTTCCAGACCTTCCTGATTTCGCTTTTGCCGTTCCTGCTTTTGATCGGTGTGTGGATTTATTTCATGAACCGCATGCAGGGTGGTGGCAAAGGTGGCGCGATGGGCTTTGGCAAGTCCAAGGCCAAGATGCTGACCGAGAAACACGGCCGCGTAACCTTTGACGACGTCGCAGGCATCGACGAGGCCAAGGAAGAACTGGAAGAGATCGTCGAATTCCTGCGCAATCCGCAGAAATTCAGCCGACTGGGCGGCAAGATTCCGAAAGGTGCGTTGCTTGTTGGCCCGCCGGGGACTGGTAAGACCCTTCTGGCGCGGGCGATTGCCGGTGAAGCGGGTGTGCCGTTCTTCACCATTTCCGGTTCCGACTTCGTGGAAATGTTCGTGGGTGTCGGTGCGAGCCGTGTGCGCGACATGTTCGAGCAGGCCAAGAAAAATGCGCCTTGTATCGTTTTCATCGACGAGATCGACGCCGTGGGCCGCCATCGTGGCGCGGGCTATGGCGGTGGCAATGATGAGCGTGAACAAACGCTCAACCAGTTGCTGGTTGAGATGGACGGGTTCGAGTCCAATGAAGGCGTGATCATCATCGCGGCCACCAACCGCAAGGACGTGTTGGACCCGGCGCTATTGCGCCCCGGACGTTTCGACCGTCAGGTCACCGTGCCGAACCCGGATATCAAGGGCCGCGAAAAAATCTTGGGCGTACATGCCCGCAAGACGCCTTTGGGCCCTGACGTGGACCTGCGCATTATCGCGCGTGGGACGCCCGGGTTCTCGGGGGCCGATTTGGCCAACCTTGTGAACGAGGCAGCGCTGATGGCGGCGCGCGTCGGACGGCGGTTCGTGACCATGGAAGATTTCGAAAACGCCAAGGACAAGGTGATGATGGGGGCCGAGCGCCGCAGCATGGTCTTGACCGACGACCAGAAGGAAAAGACTGCTTATCACGAAGCGGGCCATGCCATTGTTGGCTTGGAGCTGCCGCAGTGTGACCCGGTTTACAAGGCGACGATCATTCCGCGTGGTGGAGCGCTGGGCATGGTGGTCAGCCTGCCCGAGATCGACCGCCTGAATTGGCACAAGGCCGAATGTGAACAGAAACTCGCCATGACCATGGCGGGTAAGGCCGCCGAGATCATCAAGTACGGTGAAGATAACGTCAGCAATGGCCCGGCTGGTGACATTCAGCAGGCCAGTGGCCTGGCGCGGGCGATGGTGCTGCGCTGGGGCATGTCGGATCGTGTGGGTAACGTCGATTACGAACAGGCCCACGAAGGATACATGGGCAATGGCGCCGGGGGCTTCTCGATCTCGGCCCATACCAAGGAGCTGATCGAGGAAGAGGTCAAGCGCCTGATTGACGAGGCTTATGAACGCGCCTTCAGTATCCTGACCGAGCGCAAGGAGGAATGGGAGCGTCTGGCGCAGGGCCTGTTGGAATACGAGACCCTGACCGGTGAAGAAATTCAGCGCGTGATCAAGGGCGAACCGCCAGAAGCCGGGGATGACGATGATGGATCGTCCGAAAAGGATGAAAAGCCATCCTTTACGGCCATTCCGAAAACCAAGCCCAAATCCTCGCCCGGTTTGGGAGATGGCGGGCCCGAGCCCGAGCCGTCGGCCTGACGCGCATGAGCGGCCAAGTGAAGACCGCCGATTGGAATCCCCGGGCCTATGCAAGGTTCGGGGATTTGCGCCTGCGCCCCGGTTTGGACCTGCTGAATGCCGTGGGGCAGATGGGGGCCGGGGATGTTGTTGATCTGGGCTGTGGCAATGGCGCGCTTGGGTCGGCCTTGAAGGCCCGGGCAGGTGTCCGTGATCTGGTTGGGGTCGATGCCTCGCCTGCGATGCTGGAAAAGGCGCGCGGGGTGGCTGAATACGACAGCCTGCAACAGGCCGACATTCGTGAATGGCACCCGCGCCGTGCACCGGGGTTGATGATTTCCAACGCAGCGCTGCATTGGGTGGGCGAGCATGAAAAGCTGATGCCACGTTTGGCCGGGATGCTGGGCAAGGGCGGTACGCTTGCCGTGCAGATGCCGCATCAGAACAAGGCCCCATCGCATCGCGTGTGGTTGAGCCTTGCCGAGGAGTTGTTCCCCGGTCGGGTGGAAAAGATGGGCACGCCGGGGGTTATGGCCCCGGTGAAATACGATGAACTTCTGTCGCCGCTTGGGAAGTTTCGCCTGTGGGAGACTGAGTATTTCCAACGCCTGATGGCCGAAAAGGGTAGCCACCCGGTGCGGCGCTTTACCGAAAGCACCTATGCGCGACCTATCCTTGAGGCCTTGGAGCCAGACGAAAAGGCTGAGATCATCCGCCGCTATGAGGACGTGATGCATACCGCCTATCCGGTGCGCGGTGATGGGTCGGTCCTGTTCCCGTTTCGGCGGATGTTCTTTACCTTGACCGTCTGAGCGCGCTGATACATCCGATCACATTTTGTCAATTGACCCTTTGCCGGCCTCCGGCGACGGTGTCGCCGATTTCGAGCAGGACAGGGGCGACAAATGCCGGCACTTATTCCCACGGATTTCACCGCGAGGATCACTTGGCTGGGCCGGGTTGATGACCGGGCAACCAGCCTGCGGGCCAACCCTTTGCAAGAGGTCATGGCCAGCTATGCCGGGGTCGCTGGGGAAGAGCATGCAGGCCTGACGCGCCCCTCGTGCAGCCGGGTCGTGGCGCAGTACCCAAAAGGCACGGAAATCCGCAATGTGCGGCAGTTCTCGGTGCTGTCAGCGGAAGATCTGGCTGCGATTGCGCGGGAGATGGGGGTTGAACGGGTGGAGCCTGCTTGGGTCGGGGCCTCAATGGTGTTGGAAGGGATCCCGGATTTCACCCATGTGCCGCCCTCGTCGCGGTTGCAGACCGAAGCTGGCACGACATTGGTTGTGGATATGGAAAACCGTCCCTGCCATTTGCCCGCGAAGGTGATCGACGAGGACGCACCTGGCTTTGGCAAGGCGTTCAAGGCCGCCGCGCAGGGGCGGCGCGGTGTGACGGCCTGGGTCGAGTGCGAGGGGGTTTTGCGGGTGGGCGATGTCATGCGTCTGCATATCCCGGATCAGCCGGTTTGGCCGCATCTGGAGGCGGCGCGCGGGCGTTGAGGCAGGCAGGCCCGCGCGACGTCGCCCGAATTCCGGAAACAAGGCCTGACATCCCTCTCGGCGTTTCCGAAACGAAACGCCGCTGCGGCATGCCGCCGCAACAGAAACGGGATATGTCGGATTCGCAATCTGCTTGACGTCGCGGAGGGTCTATAGGCGGGGTAGTGAAAACCGCCGGGCGGCCAGCAGAGGAATGACCATGAGCTACAAGTCCGATATCGAAATTGCGCGCGAAGCAAACAAGAAACCGATTCAGGAAATCGGTGACAAGCTGGGCATTCCCGGCGAACATCTGCTGCCCTATGGCCATGACAAGGCCAAGGTGAGCCAGGATTACATCAACTCGGTTCAGGGCAACGAGAACGGCAAGCTGATCCTTGTCACCGCGATCAACCCGACCCCGGCGGGTGAAGGCAAGACCACCACCACCGTTGGTCTGGGCGATGGTCTGAACCGGATCGGCAAGAAGGCGATGATCTGTATTCGCGAAGCCTCGCTTGGGCCGAACTTTGGCATGAAGGGTGGCGCCGCCGGTGGCGGTTACGCGCAGGTTGTGCCGATGGAGGACATGAACCTTCACTTCACCGGCGACTTCCACGCCATCACCAGTGCGCACAGCCTTCTGTCGGCCATGATCGACAACCACATCTACTGGGGCAATGAGCAGGAAATCGACACCCGCCGCGTCGTGTGGCGTCGTGTGGTGGATATGAACGACCGGTCGTTGCGTCAGATCACCTCGTCGTTGGGCGGTGTCTCGAACGGGTTTGCGCGCGAGGACGGCTTTGACATCACCGTGGCCTCGGAGGTCATGGCGATCCTGTGTCTGGCGAGCGACCTCAAGGACCTCGAAGAGCGGCTGGGCGCGATGATCGTAGCCTATCGCCGTGACAAGACCCCGGTCTACTGCCGCGACATCAAGGCCGAAGGCGCGATGACCGTTCTTCTGAAGGATGCCATGCAGCCGAACCTTGTGCAGACCTTGGAGAACAACCCGGCCTTCGTGCACGGCGGCCCGTTTGCCAACATCGCGCATGGCTGTAACTCGGTCATCGCCACCAAGACCGCGCTGAAGATCAGCGATTATGTGGTGACCGAAGCCGGTTTCGGGGCCGATCTGGGCGCCGAGAAGTTCATGAACATCAAGTGCCGCAAGGCAGGTCTTGCACCTGATTGCGTGGTTCTGGTGGCCACCGTGCGCGCGATGAAGATGAACGGCGGCGTGGCCAAGGATGACCTTGGTGAAGAAAACGTGGATGCGGTGAAGGAAGGCTGTGCCAACCTTGGCCGTCACATCGGCAACCTGAAATCCTTTGGGGTGCCGGTTGTCGTGGCGATCAACCACTTCGTCAAGGACACCGAGGCCGAAATCAAGGCGGTTCAGGAGTACGTCGAAAGCCAAGGCAGTGAGGCTATCGTCAGCCGCCACTGGGCCGATGGTGGTGCCGGTGCCGAGCAATTGGCGACCCGCGTGGCCGAAGTGGCGGAAAGCGGTCAGAGCCAGTTCTCGCCGATCTATCGTGATGACTTGCCGCTCTTCGAGAAAATCGAGCGCATCGCCAAGTCGATCTATCGCGCCGACGAGGTGCTGGCCGATCAGAAGATCCGCGATCAGCTGAAACTCTGGGAAGAGCAAGGCTATGGCGATCTGCCGGTTTGCATGGCGAAGACGCAGTACAGCTTCTCGACCGATCCGACCCTGCGCGGCGCGCCAACGGGCCACTCGGTTCCGGTGCGTGAAGTGCGCCTGAGTGCCGGGGCCGGATTTGTCGTGGTGGTCTGTGGTGAGATCATGACCATGCCCGGCCTGCCGCGCACGCCTGCGGCAGAGAAGATTTGCCTGAATGACGACGGGCAGATCGAAGGCCTGTTCTAAAGCATTGACGACAGCACGGGCCCGGCGCATAGCCGGGCCCGAATGCGTTTCCCTGAGTGGAAACAGATTTACCAGGAAAGATCGGGAACATGACGGCGCAGATCATTGACGGGAAGGCCTTTGCGGCCACGGTTCGGGAAAAGGTGGCGGGCCATGTGGCACGCTTGAAGGAAGAGCACGGGGTCACGCCCGGTTTGGCGGTTGTTCTGGTGGGCGAAGACCCGGCCAGCCAAGTTTATGTGCGCTCGAAAGGTAAGCAGACCGTCGAAGTGGGGATGAATTCCTACGAACACAAGCTGGAAGCGGATACCTCGGAAGAGGATCTGCTGGCGCTGATCGACAAGCTGAACAACGATCCGGCTGTGCATGGGATTCTGGTGCAATTGCCTTTGCCCGGGCATCTGAACGAGGATCTGGTTATCAACTCGATTGACCCGGCCAAGGATGTGGACGGCTTCCATATTTCCAACGTGGGATTGCTTGGGACCGGTCAGAAAAGCATGGTGCCTTGCACACCCTTGGGGTGCCTGATGATGCTGCGCGACCACCACGGGAGCCTTTCCGGTTTGGATGCGGTCGTGATTGGCCGGTCGAACATCGTGGGCAAGCCCATGGCGCAGCTTCTGCTGGGCGATAGCTGCACCGTGACGATTGCCCATAGCCGGACCAAGGATATCGCCGATGTCGTGCGCCGTGCCGATATCGTTGTCGCTGCAGTTGGCCGGGCGGAGATGGTTCCCGGCGACTGGATCAAGCCCGGTGCGACGGTGATCGACGTCGGAATCAACCGGATCGACGCGCCGGAGAAGGGCGAAGGCAAGACCCGTTTGGTGGGCGATGTCGACTTTGAGAGCTGCGCCGAGGTGGCCGGGGCGATTACGCCGGTGCCGGGTGGTGTGGGTCCAATGACCATAGCCTGCCTGCTGGCAAATACCGTGACGGCCTGTTGCCGCGCCAATGGGCTGTCTGAGCCCGAGGGGCTGACGGCCTGAACGAAGGTGGATTGCAGATTTGAGCCCCGTGCCTTTGGCGCGGGGCTTTTTACTTGGGTGCGACGGGCATCATGGTGCCGGTCATCAGGGCGATATGGGTTTCGATGCCGTCTTGCAGCGCGTATACATCGGATTGCACGACAATCAGGCGGCGGCCCGGTTTGATGACCTTGCCGCGTGCGATCAGGCGCGCGCCTTTGCCGGGGGCCAGAAGGTTGATTTTCATCTCGGTGGTCAAAACCTCATGGTCGGCGGGTAGGGTCGAAAGCGCGGCGTAGCCTGCGGCACTGTCGCCGATGGAAAAGGTCAGACCCGCATGGGCGAAGCCATGCTGTTGGCGGCTTGTGTCGAGAATCGGCGCAGCGATCTCAACGCGTCCGGGTGTGACCGAGGTCAATTCGGCACCGAGTGTGCGCATCAGCGATTGGGCGGCAAAACTGTCTTGGATTTTGGTTTTTATGTCACGCGACATGGGGGTTTGATCCTTTTTTCGAGATGCCATTCCGCAAATTGTGATCCGGTCGGTATTCACCTGTGGGTCTGCAAGATATACAGTTTGAAACCAAAGTAATAGCTGGGGCTAGTAGTGTTGTTTCTAGGTCGGTTGCGTGAAGAATTGGTGGTGTCGCGTCCTGTATTAACGCACCCATTGACGCTGTTTATCTGGGGCTGCGCTTCGGTTGTAGCTATTCTTGCCGGCCCATTTGGGACGCATGCATTGATGGCATGGCCTGTACGGTCCTTGTATTGGCTTTCGATCACGACGGGCGCAGTGCTTGTTGGGTTTCTTGTACGCTCCGTGGTGGTGGCGTGGCTTGGCAACGGGAAACCTCTGATTTTCGATGCCGCCGCGACGCTCTTGATGACCTTCATCTTTGCGCCAATGGTTTGGGGTTTGCGTCGTACCGTCGATATCATGTCGGGCGTCCCGCCAGTTCAGCTTCTTGATGTTGCGATCAACACCTTCTTGATTGCCGGGCTGTTTTTCGTGACACGGCGTCATACGGTGGCGACCGAAAATGGCACCTACCTAAGCCCGAGGCAGGAGGTGGCAGCGATGCCCCTACAGCAACCGAGGTTGCAACGTCGCTTGTCGGAGGAGACCACGGGCACGATCATTCGCCTGTCAAGTCGGGATCATCATGTGGATGTGGTGACGACCGAGGGTCAGGAAACCCTGCGGATGCGCTTGATTGATGCGATTGACGAGATGGAGCCAGTGGAGGGCTATTGTACGCACCGATCCCATTGGGTGACGCGTGAAGCGATTGTCGAGGTGGAGAGGGAAAAACCCGGCAAGATTTTTCTTGTGTTGGTCAATGGTGACCGGGTGCCGGTAAGTCGTAAGTACAAGCCTGATTTGGAGGCGGCGGGAATTCTCGACTAGCGCGGCATGGGCACGGCATGCGGCACCGGCCCGGTCAGGACGGCCAGAGCCTCGGGCCGCATCAGGGTGCTGAGCGCGGCATCGTGGCTTCGCAAGCCTCCCGTGTAGGTGCCATAGGCGGGCAGAATGACCTTGTCGCTGTCGATCAGGAAGGCGGGTCTGGTGATGGCGCGACCGCGTGGCCGAATAGTGACTTTCGGGTGATAATGGCCTGATATTTCGCCACTTTGGCCCGGTTGCGCGATATGTCGGAAGGTGATGGGCGGCAGCGGTAATTCGGCCAGGTGCGTCCCGCCCAGTTCAACAGGCCCCGGATCGTGGTTGCCTTCGATCCAGACCCAGCGACGGCCTGCCTGCATTGCCGCAATCCAGAGCTTTTCTTCCTCGGAAAGCGCCTGTGCCGCGGCGCTATCATCAAAACTGTCGCCAAGGCAGATCACCGTGGTGGCGCGGCTGGTTTTCAGGTCAACCTCAAGCCGGGCCAGAGTATCGCGGGTCTCGTAGGGGGGCAGGGGCGGCTCTCCCAGACGGGCGCGGCGTTCGGATTTGCCAAGGTGCAGGTCGGAGACGCACAGCAGCGATTGCGCGGGCCAGAACAGGGCGCCCGAGGCCAAAGCGATCAGGTCGGCGCCTGCGAGTGTGAAACTATGCCCGTTCATGGTGTTTGCTTGCCTTGGGGGCCAGGCGATTGCAAGCCTTGCTCGGTCAAGCCTGCGACCTCCATCAGGCGCGCGGTTTCTTCGGCGAGCAAGCGTTCCTGTGCAGCACCCTCGATGGGGGTGCGCCCGGCCTCGAGGAACAAGGGCGCGGCGAAGGGGGTGACACGATCAAGGCGTCGCAGGTCAATGCGCCCGTCGATGCGGGTGAGCATTTGTTCGATGCGTCCAAAGTCGATCAATCCGCGCATGGCCTCGTGCCGGGTGATGCGCAACAGAAGGTGATCAGGGTCGTATTTGGCTAGCGTTTCATAAAGGATGTCCGAAGAAAACGTTGCCTGACGCCCGGATTTGCGAGCTTGCGGGGTATTGCGCTGAATGAGCCCCGCGATGGTGGCCGAGGCCCGAAACGTGCGTTTCATCAAGGCGTTGCCTGCCAGCCATTGATCAAGCCCGTCGCGCAAGGCGTCGGGGTCGAAGAGCGGGCCGGGGTCGGTGAGTGGCTCCAGCCCCCAGATCAGGGTGGCGTAGTCGGTTGAGACAAAGCCAAGCGGGGCAAGGCCCAGTTCCTCCATCCGTTTGGTGAGGATGAGACCAAGGGTCTGTTGGGCGTTGCGGCCTGCAAAACCGTAAACGCAGGTGTGTTCGCGGCCTTCGTGCGGGAAGGACTCGATCAGCAAGCGGCGGTTTTTGGGAAGCTGTGACACGCTGTTTTGCAGGGCGATCCAGTCGCGGGTGTGGCTGGGCAACTCGGGCCAATCGCTTTGGTCGAGTAGGCGCAGGATACGCTGGCTTAGCTGTGTGGAGGTGGCGAACTTGGTGCCCATGAAGGTGGCGATCTTGGGCTGTCGGCCTTTGTCGCGGCTGACCTCGACCACCATTTCGCGCAGGGATT
The DNA here is from genome assembly GCF_913057115.1 of uncultured Roseovarius sp. Taxonomy (GTDB): domain Bacteria; phylum Pseudomonadota; class Alphaproteobacteria; order Rhodobacterales; family Rhodobacteraceae; genus Roseovarius. Next base: position 43,336 of record NZ_CAJXNN010000006.1, on the reverse strand, counting down.
CAAAGCGTACGATCTGCCCGCCGATCAGGAAGGTATCGCCGGGTGTGAGAGAAGCGGCAAAGCCTTCTTCGATCTCGCCCAAGGGTTTGCCGCCGCGGCTGCGGCGCATGCGCACCTTTAGGGTATCGGTGTCCTGAATGGTGCCGATATTCATGCGAATGAGGCGTGCGCTGCGCGGGTCGCGCAGGTGCCAGAGACCATCGGCGTCTTGTTTGAGGCGCTGCCATTGATCATAGGCCCGCAGAGCATAGCCGCCGGTGGCGCAGAAGGTGAGGCAGTCGTCGAACTCTGCGCGGGATAGGGTGGCGTAGGGGCCGGCGGTGCGGACTTCGTTGAACAGGGTTTCGGCGTCGAATGGCCCGGCGCAGGCGGCGATCAGGATGTGTTGACAGAGCACATCAAGCGGGCCGGGACCGCGAGTTTCTCCATCCAGATCATGGGCTTGCACGGCCTCAAGCGCGGCTTGGCATTCGATTACCTCGAAGCGGTTGGCGGGCACCAGAAGCGCCTTTGAGGGGGCATTGTAGCGATGGTTGGCGCGGCCGATGCGTTGCACGAGGCGTTTGACGTTCTTTGGCGCGCCCACTTGGATCACCAGATCGACATCGCCCCAGTCGATACCGAGATCAAGCGAGCCGGTGCAGACGATGGCGCGCAGCTCGCCACGGGTCATGGCCGCTTCGACCCGCTCGCGCTGGCTGCGGTCAAGGGAGCCGTGGTGGATGCCGATGGGCAGGGCCTCATCATTGGCAAGCCACAGATTATGAAAGAAAATTTCCGCCTGCGCGCGAGTGTTATGGAAGATGAGCGTGGTCTTGTGGCGCTTGATCTCTTCCAGGACAGCCGGGATCGCATAACCCGCGCCACCCCCTGCCCAAGGTGGCGTCGCGTCGGATATGTCTAGCATGGAGATATCCGGATCAGGCTCCGGGTCGGCGGTGAGGATATGGCAGGGGTCAGGGTGGCGAGCCAGAAATTTCGCAATGGAATCAGGGTCTTCCACCGTGGCCGACAGGCCCACGCGGCGCAGGCCGGAACACATGGCCTGCAACCGGGACAGCGCCAGCATCAATTGGTCGCCGCGTTTGGAGTCGGCAAGGGCGTGGATTTCGTCAATCACCACCCGTTCGAGCCCCGCGAACATGCGCGGTGCATCCTCGTAAGACGTTAATAATGCGAGGCTTTCTGGCGTGGTGAGCAGAATGTCGGGCGGCGCCGCGCGCTGCCTTCGCTTGCGGCTGGCGGGGGTGTCGCCGGTGCGGTCTTCGACGCGGATGGGCAGATCCATTTCCGAGATTGGCGTCATCAGGTTACGCTTGATATCCGCGGCGAGCGCCTTGAGGGGCGAAATATATAGGGTATGTATCGCGTCGGTATCGCGTCGGTATTGCGACAGTTCCAGGAGGGTTGGCAAAAACCCCGCCAATGTCTTGCCGCCGCCGGTTGGCGCGATCAGCAACGTCGCAGGGTCTGCGGCGCGATCCAGCATATCGCGCTGATGCGGGTGGATGGACCACCCGCGTTCAGCAAACCAAGTTTGGAATTTTTCCGGTAGCGCGCTCATGCCCCAGAGGTAGGGGAATGCGCCTGCCCGGACCAGTGACTATTTCACGATCTTTTCGTCTTTGACGAACATGTTGGCCCATGCCCGGTCAATCAGTTCCGGTGTCATCTGATAGGGGATGCCCTCGAATTCGCAGATCGAGATCATCTGGTCGATCAGGAAGTTCGGCTGATAGTTGGCATAGATGTTCTGGATCGTGGGGTATTTCACCTTGAGGAGATGGACCAAGGCGGATTCGTCCAGAGGCACGCCTTTCTTCTTGGCGACCATGGCGAAGATCTTCAGGAAATCCTGTTGGTTCGGGCCGTCGATCTTGATCTTGAAGAATATCCGGCGCAGGGCGGCTTGGTCGAAGATTTCGTTGGGGTGGAAGTTGGTGGAGAAGACAACGAGGGTATCGAAGGGGACTTCGAATTTTTCGCCCGATTGCAGGGCGAGGATGTCCTTGCTTTCTTCCAGTGGAACGATCCAGCGGTTCACAAGGCTTTGCGGCGGTTCGGCTTGGCGGCCAAGGTCGTCGACAATGAAGATGCCGCCCGTGGATTTCAGTTGCAGCGGGGCCTGATAGGTGCGGGCCGTCGGGTTGTAGACCAGATCGAGCATATCAAGGCTGAGTTCGCCGCCGGTGATAACCGTGGGGCGTTCACACCGCACATACCGCGTGTCGAAGGTGCGCTTGCGGCGCAAGCTGTTGGGGTCGTCGACCTCGACTTCGGCCTTGGAGTGCACGATCGGGTCATAGACGGTGATGACCTGCCCCGAGTATTCAATCGCACGGGGGACATAGATCTTGTCGCCCATCGCGTCGCGGATCCCGTTGGAAATACTGGATTTACCGTTGCCGGGTGGGCCGTACATCAGGATGGACCGGCCGGAGGATACAGCCGGGCCAAGATTGCTGAGCAAATCCTCAGGCAAGACGAGATGCCCCATGGAGCCTGTCAGGTCTTCGCGGGTGATTTGGATATCGCGGATGGACTGGCGTTTGATTTGCTCGCGGTAGACGTCCAGCGGCACCGGCATGGCACCGAAGTATTCCGATTGGGCCAGCGCGTCGAGCGCGCGGGTTTTGCCCGCATCGGTCAGCTGATAGCCCATCTCACCGTCATTATTGGCGTTCAAGGTGCCGGTGGCCTGCAAGAGTGTTTGCTTGCGGGCCATATCGACGATTTCCTGTGTCACGGCACGCGGCAGGCAAATGGCATCGGCCAGTTCGCTGACTTGTTCGATGTTTTTGCGGAACATCGTTTTCAAAAGGATATCCCGCATCATCACGATGGGGAGGCGCATGTCTTCAAGGCTTGAGGGCGGCGGCGGCGGTTGAACGCCTTGGGAGACTTGCATATTCATGTATTTGCCCACTTTTCTGTCATTGGTCGCTGTCCGGGCGCACCGGTTCAGGACACAGCGTGCATGAAAACTTGGGAGAAATTATGGTGAACCGCAGGCCTTGCCGGGGCAGGCGCGCGGATCATTGACCGAGGAAGGCCCCCATTACCAAATAGCTGGACAGGGCGAGGCCAAGGCCCGTCCCCATAGGAATGGTGAATTTTTTGCCCTTGCCGACAGAGTCGGTATCGGTGGGGTCTTTTTCGCGCCAAGTGGCCCAATCGGGTGCGAGATCGCGCAGGGGTGTGTAATAGGAAATCAGCACCGCCACGGTGGACCCGACAAGTGCGGCCAGCAGGATGAAAATGACGGCCCCGATATCACCTGGATGCACGAAGAGCGCGGCAACGGCCATGAACTTTACATCGCCGCCTCCCATTTGGCGGGCCATCCACATCAAAAACCCATAGGCAAAGGCGATGCCATACCCGGCGAAACGCCACAGGAAGTCGTTAAGTGGCATTGTTGCGAGGCCAATCACGACGAAGACGAGAAAAAGCGCCCAAACGGTCAGGTTTGAAATTCGCTTGTGCTTTAGGTCCACGTAGAAGGTCCAAATGCTGATTGGAACGCAAAACAGCGCAAAAAGCGTGGCCTGCAACGCGTCAATCTGCATCGGTTTTTTCCTTCAGCCGGGGTCGCTCAGCCCTCAAGCGCGCGAAGCGAGCGCACGGCTTCCTCGAAGTGCTGCGGGTGGGTGTCGATCGCGTCACGCAGCAGGCCCTTGCCGATGCCGGTGTCGCCCTGTTTGATGGCCGAAAGCCCAAGGGTATAGAGCAATTGCGCTCGTTCTTCCTGTGTCGATTGCATCACCGGGAGCGAATATTTCTTTTGCGCGCCACGAGCCAGAATGAGGTTGTTCTTGGCGGTAAATAGGCTGTCATCCTGACGGATGGCATCGGAGAACAGACGCTCGGCGGCCGCGAAATCGCCGCGGGTCAGCTTGGAGTACCCCCAGTTGTTCATCACACCGGCCGGTCGCGTGGTGAGGCCGACGGCGGTTTCGTAGAAACTGTCGGCTTTCTTCCATTCCTTGTTGCTGTCGGCGATCATCGCTTCAAGCCGGTAGCGTTTGAAGGTTTCGAACGTGGGCGGGATGCCATCGAGGACGGTATCGGCGCGATCCCATTCGTTGTTGCGGATCAGCGCATCGGCGAAATCGACGCTGTCGTCATGGGTGGACTCTTCGTGCTCGGTGACGCGTTTCCAAGCCGGGACGGCCTCGGTAAAGCGCTTGGCGCGGATCAGTGACTTGGCAAGGCCACGCTGAAGGTCGATGCGTTCGGGCTGTTCGCCGACGGCCCTTTGGAAGTAGGAGACCGCTTCGTTCGGGTCGGCCACGGTCAACATCACGTCGTTGAGGTTGGTTTCGTCCACGACATTGACGCCTTGGAAGGCGCGGTCAACGTCTTGTCCTTCGGTTTCAGCGCATGCGGAAAGTGTGAACGCGCCTGCAACGCATACAGAAAGAAGAATAGGGTGGCGCATGTTTGCGTCCTTTTACTGCCTTCGCCTCGATCATGGTATCTTGCGGATCAGGTAGTCGCTGCTGCCCCGCCGTACCAATTTATAGTCTTGTTCATTGCGCTCAGCATAATCGGAATTTTCCGATTTTGCGAGGGCTAACCGCAAATTGTCACGAATTGAGTCACTTTGGCCATTGTCTATGGCATAGGCGCGACGGAAAACCTGCGCCGCTTCGGCGGTTTTGCCCTGTTCCATGAGGACGACGCCAAGGTTGTTCCAAACCTCCGGGGACTCTTCATCTTTGTCGATGGCATCGCGCAAAAGGCGTTCGGCGGTGCCAAGCCGGCCCAGGGCGAGATTGGCGCTTCCAATGCCGGCGATGACTTCGGCGCTCATCCCGTGCGTCAGCGCGGCGCGGGAATAGGCATCAATCGCGAGTTCGTATTCACCGGCATCCATCAGGCGGTGCCCCACAACCATGCCATCGACGGCATCGCCACTTTGGGCCACGCCGGGGGCATACGGGTTGTCACGGGATACGCCATCGCCTTGGCCGGCTGTGCATCCGGCCAAGGCGAGCGTCAGGAAAACAATGGCGCTTGTGCGTTTCATCGCACCTCTAGGATTGTTCTACTGCTCGGCCATGGCGAACATTTCCAGAATGCCCAGAACCGACGGCCCAACAAGAATGATCAATAGTGGGGGAACTGTAAGCATCATCGTGGCCAATGTCATCTTTGTTGGCAGTTTGTTGGCCTTTTCTTCGGCCCGCATGACACGTTTGTCACGCATTTCCCCGGCATAGACCCGCAGGGCATCGGCTATGGACGTACCGAAGGATTGCGACTGGATCAGGACAGTCACGAAACTGGAGATATCCTGCACCCCGCAGCGTTCGGACATTTCCTTGAGAACCGAGGGTTTGTCACGGCCGGCTTTGATTTGATGAGCGACGATTTCGTATTCTTCGGCCAATGCCGGGTAAGACGCCCGGATTTCATTGGCCACGCGGATAATGGCCTGATCCATGGATTGACCGGCTTCGACGCAGGTCAGCATCATGTCGAGACTGTCGGGGAAGCCGTCGCCGATTTCCTCCTGACGTTGTTGTTGCCGCTTGGTCACCCAGTACTTGGGAATCATGTAGCCCACTGCACCGGGTGCCAGGATATAGAGAAGGGTCTGCTGGGTCGTTGTTTCGTCACCGGAGACGAAGAGGACGAAATATAAAACGCCCAAGATCAGAAGCCCGATGGCCAGTGCGAACTGGGCGAAGTGGAAGTACCGCACGGCATCACGGCTGCGGTAACCTGCCTGCATCAGGGTCAGCCGGATTTGCGAGAGTTGCTTGGCATCCTGCGGTTCAAGGAAACTGGCGTATTTGTCCAGCTTTTCGTTGCGCGTGCCCGCGCGCAGCTTTTTCTTGGGCTGCGAGTCGCTTGCTCTGTCGCGCGAGTCTTTCTTGAGCCTTTCAAGCGGATCTTGCGAGTCTTTGATCAGCAGCGGGATCGTGGCGAGGATCAACAGAATGCCGAGCGTGCCAACCACGATGAGCGGGCCGAAGGGCCCCATGGCATCGGTTAAGATTGCCTGTATGTTGGAAAGGAATTGCATGGCGGTGTCCTCTTAAACCTTGATGTTCACAAGCGCGCGCATGACGAAAAGATTGATCGTCAGGAAGGCGCCCACGACAAGGCAGGCCGGGATAAAGAAGGGGTGTTCCATCGCCTTGTCATAGTAATTGGGATCCAGAACTTGGATGCCGATAAGGGCGAGGATCGGGAAGCCCGACAGGAACTTGCCGGACCATTGAGCCTCGGCGGTGATGGCTTTGACGCGGCGGAAAAGCCGGAAGCGGGAGCGGATGACCTTGGCCAAACCATCAAGGATTTCGGCAAGGTTGCCGCCTGATTGCTGTTGGATCGCCACGGCGACGGCCAGGAAGCGCAAATCCTGCATGTCGAGACGTTCGGCCATGTCCTTGAGCGCTTCGCCCATGTCGCGACCATAGGCCGCCTCGTCTGCGATCATGCCGAACTCGGTTGCCAATGGATCGGCCACTTCGTCGGCGACGATGCCGATGGCCGAGGAAAAGGGGTGGCCGACACGAAGGCTGCGAACCATGAGTTCAATAGCATCGGGCAATTGTTCTTCCAGAAGGCCCATGCGCTTTTTGGCCTTCATGTTGATCCATGTGAATATCCCAAAAACGCCGATCGCGGTGGAAACCAACGCGCGGACGGCAACACTGGTGGTGGTTCCGACCGACAGGCCGATGAAAGCCAAAACACTGACCCCGACCATGAGCATGATCAATTGCTGGGGCGTAAAGGCAATGGCCGCCTTTTGCGCCTTGTCCGACAAGATTGCGTAGATCGGAATCTTGCGTGCCTTGAGGTGTTGTTGCATCTCCTTGCGGAGTTTCTCCATCACCTCTTCGCGGTTACCGCTCTTGTCCAGCATTTCCAGGCGCCGGTTGACCCGGTTGTTGAGACTGATCGACCGGCCAAATACCGTCAGGTAAAGGCCCTCGACGAGAACGAGCACCCCGACAAAGATCAGGCCATAAATAATCGGTTCTGCGCTGATACTCATGCGTCTTACTCCGCGGCAATGGGTTCATAGATGCTGGGCGGTAGGTCGTACCCCCACAGGCGGAACCGTTCGGAAAAGTTGGACCGCACACCGGTGCCGGTGAAGTGGCCGATGATTTTGTTATCGGGAGTGAGGCCGACGCGTTGGAAACGGAAGATTTCCTGCATCGAGATCACGTCACCCTCCATGCCGGTGATTTCGGTGATGGAGGTCATTCGGCGTGAGCCGTCCTGAAGGCGGGATGCCTGTACGACCAGATTCACAGCCGAGGCGATCTGACTGCGTACCGCCTTGATCGGCATCTCGATGCCCGACATGGCGATCATGTTTTCCAGACGCGCGATACCATCGCGCGGGTTGTTGGCGTGAATCGTTGTCATCGAGCCGTCGTGGCCGGTGTTCATCGCCTGCAACATGTCGATCACTTCCTCGCCGCGTGTCTCACCCACGATGATGCGGTCAGGACGCATACGAAGCGCGTTTTTCAGACAGTCGCGTGGGCTGACCTCGCCCTTGCCTTCGACGTTGGGCGGGCGGCTTTCCATGCGGCCGACGTGAATCTGTTGCAACTGAAGTTCGGCCGTATCCTCGATGGTGAGGATGCGTTCGGCGTTGTCGATGAAAGACGACAGCGCGTTGAGCGTGGTCGTCTTACCAGAGCCTGTACCGCCCGAGACGATCACGTTCAGTCGACAGGCGACAGCGGCTTGCAGATAGGCGGCCATTTCCTCGGAAAAGGCACCGAAATTCACCAGGTCGTCGATGCCCAGCTTGTCCTTCTTGAATTTCCGGATCGACACGAGGCTGCCATCAACCGCGATGGGGGGCACCATGGCGTTGAAACGTGAGCCATCGGCCAGACGCGCATCCACGTAGGGGTTTGATTCATCGACCCGGCGACCCACGGCGGAAACGATCTTGTCGATGATCCGCAATAGGTGCTTTTCATCCTTGAAGGTGACATCGCTGAGTTCGAGCTTGCCGTCACGCTCGACAAAGATCTGCTGCGGGCCGTTGACGAGGATATCGTTCACGGTGTCGTCTTGCAGAAGCGTTTCAAGCGGCCCCAGGCCGCGCACTTCGTCGTAGAGTTCCTGAGTCAGGGTCGTCCTGTCTTCGCGGTTCAGGACGATCCCGCGTTCTTCCAGAACCTCGCCCGCGATGGAACTGATCTCGGCGCGCAAATCCGCTTCGGTCGCCGTATCGAGAGCGCCCAGATTGAGGTTGTCGAGCAGGGAGCGGTGCAATTCGAGCTTGATTTCACCCAGCCGTTCCTTGCGTTTACGCTCTTTGTCTTGGCCGACGGGTTGTGCCGCTGCCTTCTGTGCGGGGCGGCGCAGGGATTGCACCTGTTCCACCGGCTGGGTTTTGGGCATCTCGACCGGTTGTGCCACTTCGGCGGCAGGTGCTGCCTTGGGTGCGGGCGCGGCTTTCTTGTACTTCGAGAACATCGCGGCTTGTTCCTTTTTTAAGCGGCTTCGGCGTCATTCTTGCCAAGCTCGTGCAACGAGGCGGCGAGTTTGGCGATTTCCTTTCGCAGTGGGTTTTTCGCGGCGGCTTGCGCGAGCGGTGTACCTTGGTCGCCGCTTTGCGCGATCTGGCGCCCGCCATCGGGCAGTTGCACCTCGATGCCGATTTCAAGGCTTTCGCCAAGGCGCTTCACGCGGCTTTTCCCATTCAGATCGGTGAACTTGGGGGCGCGGTTGAGGCAATAGCGCAGTTTCTCAACCGGCAATTCCTCGGACTTGAGGGCGCGTTTGAGGCGCAGTGCGTTTTGCGCCGAACGCATGTCGAGTTCCAGGGTGCAGAAATATATCTGCGCCGCTGTCAGCACGGTTTCAGTCCATTGCACGAGGGTCGAGGGCATATCGACGATCACATAGTCGAAGTGCAGGCGCGCCAGTTCAACAACGCGGCTGACGTCCTCGGGGGAAATCAAATCCAGCGGCAGCATCTCGGAGGGGGCGGTGAGAACCCAGAGCTTGTCTTCAAAGGTCATCAGCGCCTGCTTGAAAATGTCGTCATCCATCGTTTCGGTGTCCGACCACATCTCGTAGACCACGTCGCGACGTGGCAGATCGAGGTAGGTCGCGGCCGAGCCCGTTTGAAGGCCGAGGTCTATCAGGCAAACGCGGGGCGGGTTGTCTTTTTCGACCGTGGCCAGCTCCCAGGCAAGGTTGACGGCCAGGGTTGTCGCACCTGTTCCGCCAGCGATGCCTTGGGTTGCCAGAAGCACGCCATCACCGGTGCGTTGGCTGTCGTTGAACGGTGAGTGCGCGGGTTCCTGCGCGGCCTCTTCGGTTTTTTGGAGGCGTTCGATTGCAGCTTGCAATTCGCCTTCCGGCAGGGGGTAGGGCACGAATTCATGCGCACCCTGACGCAAAAGCTGGTGCAGGGCCGCGGGGCTGACATCCTCGGCGATCAGGATCACCTTGACCCCACGCGCATTGGCGAGCGAGATAACTTCGCCCAGCATCACGAGGTCATCCTCGTCGGTTTCGTCGATTGCGACTGCCACGAACTCCAGTGAATCTGCTTCTGGCTGGTTGAAGAACGCCAATGACTCGGCGAAACCGAGGTCACCCCAGTTTTCGCCAAGCGCGGATTCCATGTCTTCAATCAGCAGATCGAAGTTCTGGACGTCGCGACTGATCGTGCATGCGACGATCGGGCTGAGTTCTGTCTTTGTCATCGGGCTACTCGTCATTGTTCATGAATCACCTTGCCATGCGGGCCCTTGTGCGACGCGAACCTTGTGTCAGGTCGGTTTGGGGCCCAAATCCCATGGCGCGGGACTCTCTTGCCTGCGAGCAACCTCGCCGAAAATCTGGGCAACATTTGGGCTAAAAAACCGTATTTGTGCGATATCGAAGGACAAAAAATACCCCGCCGTTGCGGCGGGTTTTTTTAAGTTGGTCCAGCCGTGGCCAGACAGGGAGATTAGGGAAAGGCCTTGGTTTATTCGTCAAGGCCCGTTTGTGTCTGTACGATCTTGAGGTCCGAGTCGGGTTTCGCGCTGTTGACGTATTCGCGATAGACTACTTCGGCGTATTTGCCTTGCATTACGATAGGATGCGAGGCGACGAACCCTGAAACCTCGGTTACGGTGCGGCGATTACGCCGCTCGCGGCCCTGGGTGACGATCAAGGGCTGGCTTTCGCCGAAGGAAACGACCGCTTCAAGGCGACTGCGGCTGATGCCTTGACCAACAAGGTAGTTCACGACCGCGTTCGCCCGACGCAGGCCAAGTGCCTTGTTGTAGGCGTTTGAGCCCACTTTGTCGGTATGTCCGTAGACCCGGAAGCGCACCTCGGGGAACTGTTTGATCCAATGCGCTTGTTCGCGAAGCGTATCGCGCGCCCCGGCATCGAGTTGAGCCGAGTTGAAGGCAAAGTTCACCGTGCTGAGAACCTCTTTCGCGAAGCGCGTGGAGAGATCAAAAACGTAGCTTTTTTCGCCGGTCATCACGAGGTGGTTGTTCATGTTGGCGTTGCCGAAGGCTCCGCTGTCGACCAAACTGCCGGCTTCTTGGGTGTAGGAGCGGTAAACATCGCCCGGTGCGGAGGAGCAGGCGGTGAGGGCGACAAGCCCCGCAGTTGCGATTAGGTGTTTCATGTGCCCCTGCCTTTCCATCAATCCATCACGTATCCATAGGACCCGCTGAAGTCTTGCTTGGCGACTTCCCCGGCCTTGCTGTTGCCATCGGCGGGCATGGCAACACGCCCGTTCAGGAACAAGTCTTTCTCGGACGGCAGCTTGACCCGATCTGTCGGGAGCGCCAATGCATCACCCCGAGTGGGCGTGACCAAATGTGCCGACACGATAATGACCAGCTCTGTCTGTGAGCGCGCATAGTCCGCGCTGCGGAAGAGGGCGCCAAGGATCGGGACATCACCAAGCCAAGGCACCTGGCCATTGGAGTCACGGAAATCGTCTTGCAAAAGCCCGGCGATGGCAAAGCTTTGACCATCCCGAAGCGATACCGTCGTTGAGGTATCACGACGGCGGAAGGCGTCGATTTCTAACCCATTGGCGTTTATGGAATTGGTGGTATCAATCGAAGACACCGCAGCGGCCAATTCAAGGTTGATGACGTCCCCATCCACGACGCGTGGAACAAAGTTCAACTCGACACCAAAGGGCTTGAATTCGATGGTGGTTGTATTGTTGTCCTGCGCAACCGGGATCGGATACTCGCCACCGGCCAGGAATGTGGCCTCTTGGCCGGAAAGGGCGGTGAGGTTGGGTTCGGCCAAGGTGCGAACGAAGCCCTTTGTTTCAAGGGCTTCCAGTAATATACCAACTTCTACAGACCCGATATCGAAGCCAAAGAAGGCGGCACCGGCGTTGTCTCCCGATGCCACGCCGGTGGCATTGACGCCGGTCGACGCAAGGTTGCTGCCCGAAAGGGCCGCGCCGTTGCCGCTTGCGCCAAGCGCGTCGACCGCCAAGGATGTTGAAAGCTGCTTGGACACGCTACGCTGCATTTCGGCAAAACGCACTTTCAGCATGACTTGCTGCTTGCCGGAGACAACCATCAGGTTCGAGACTCGGTCGGGAGCATAGCGTTTTGCCAGTTCCAGTGCGCGATCCATGCGCGCGTTGCTGGACACGCTACCTGAGAGCACGATGCCATCATTGGCCGAGCGAACCTCGATCTTTTCGCCGGGAAGGATCTGGCGAAGGCGTTCCTTGAACTCAGAGATATCTGCGGCAACGCGGATTTCGACATTGGTAATCAGCCGCCCATTGGCATCCAGAAGGGTCAACGTGGTCCGCCCCGGTGCCTTGCCCAGAAGATAAATCGTACGGTCTGAAAGCGTCGAGAAATCCGCGATTGACGGGTTCGCGATGCTGAGTTCCGCAAAAGGAACGTCACTTTCGACGACCACCGCGCGGTTCATCGGTACGCTCAGGTCGCGGTTTGCACCTTTGCGCACCACGGTAACATTCTCTGCGATGGCGGTGCTGGCAATCGGGCCACACGCCACAGCCAACCCCAAGAGGGCAGCCTTAACAAAACCTAGCTTTTTCATGTGACCTGCCTTTCCGATCACGCCTCAATTTTCGGGTCTTTTCGCCCGCAATTGGCAACAGTCTGCGCCAATTGAAAAATTTTTTCAAGAATCAAAGGGTTTCAACGTGAAATTGTTGCGTAACCTTGAAATGTGTTGCTCACAAGAAACGGGGCGCGGTAATCCGCGCCCCGTTTGCAGTTTAGACTTTTGGCCGCTTCAGTTGGTGCAGGGAATCTCGCTGATGATGACCTCGGCACCGCGGCGGGTTCGAATGGTGCAGATCTCTTCGCGCTGTTTCGGTTCCGGTTTGGTCTCGACAGCGGCGATACCCAAAAGCCGACGCTGGTCGACTTCGATGGTTTCGGCCACGGTGTCATCGTTGATCCCGACGAGCGACAAAGAGAGCCGCCCGGTGGATTGCGCCTGTGCCAATTCCGCAACCTGCTGCGGCTGAGCAGCGATGGTGACTGTGCGCGCAATGATCGCTCCGGTCATGTCGGCGTCGGCGACCTGGTCAATTGCGATCAGGCGCACACCGGTGCCAATCAGCTTTGTCACTTCGCCGGTCGAATTCCCCTCGGTGCGCCCGCCGCGACCAACATTGCCTGTCCAATAGACATCAACGCGATCGCCGGGGCGAAGGAAACCCGACACGCCGCTGGCGACGTCCACCTTGATGGCAAAGGCCCGTTCGCCACGTTCAAGGCGCGACATGATGCCTGCCTCTTCGCCCGCTTCGGTGACCTTCACTTCCAGGATGGCCTCGTTCTTTTCCATCGCGCGCATGATCGAGCGAGGTTCGCTTGTTCCTTTGGGGAAAAGCTCTTCTTCTGTCTTGAAAACGCCCTTGGGAAGGGAGGTTTTGGGGAACTTGGTCAGGCGTACGTCTTCTTTCGAAAGGCGTTCGCCGAACTTCAGCTTGCGCTTGGCCACGTAGATATCAACAGTTTCAATCTCGGGGGCGCGCTGTGCGCGCTCCTGTTCAAGTTGCGCCTGGTAGCCTTGAACGTAGCTTTTGGCCATATACACCGCAAAGCCCGCAAGGCCGAGTCCGACGACGAGCACCAGTCCGAATACCAATCTCATGGCCTATCCTTTCAAGGTTCTTGTTTCGTTGCATGGGGCGAGCCCCAAATCTCTGTCACAGAAGATGCCATTTGATTGTGGCAAAATCTGGGGCGGCGCTTGTCCGTTTCGGGACAATGGCGCTTTCGAATGCAAGGTTTGCGGGACTTGTTTTTCCGCGACGGGTTTTGCTCGGTAACCTGTCAGGCCTTGATCACTCGGGCCCAACATCTTCCATGGATGTCACGACACTGTTGGCTGCTGTGTCAGTCGATTCGCTGACAACGGCAACAACGCCAACGGCAAGGCCGACGATAGCTGCGCTCAAAGCAACCCAATCTACTGCGATAGCGCCTGTTTCATCTTTCCGAAATTTTTTGAGCACATGTTTCATGCTAGCTCCCGTTACTAAATTTACTTTGATTTGGTGATCGTTACCAACTTTTGTCCTGAGCATTCGTCATGCGGATACTGCTCGTCCCGCCAAGATCCACAAGAGGCCGCAAATTCGAGATTTGCGGCCAAATGTCATATCGTATCATACGCGTCGTGCGTCGAATTATTCGCCAGAACCGGAGGTGTCACCTTCAACGGTCTGGTTGGTGACGCCGCTTTCGATTTTGGTCGCCAGCGAGTCAACACCGTCGGAAACGGTGGCAACGCCTGCAACGCCCAGGCCCACAACAGCTGCGGTCAGAACGACCCAGTCAACAGTCACGGCACCGTCTTCGTCTTTGCGGAAGTTTTTGATGAATTTGATCATGGTTGGTCCCTCCAAAGGATCAGTTTACTTAAGGTTTCGAACCGCTCCGTCAGATTGGTGGGCCGCCTCTCTCTTGGCCCTCTGCCGTTTCGGTATGAGCAGATATAGCCAGTGAAATCGGGCAGGATTTTGTCTGGATTGGAACCATTTTCGTTAACACAATGATTTTTCTAGGCACCACATCTAAGTGTATGAAAAGTAAGCAATAAAAAATGAAAATAAATGAATGATCCTTTGAGAGTTGCGTTTTTCGTTAGCGAATCCATTCACATGAGTTTCCAAATCCATGACAAAGCTGGCCTCAAAGCGGGACTTTTGACATAGTGACATCAAAAGAACCGAGGCAGAGCAGGCCCAAACATGCGACTCTTTAGTGTTTTCCTGATAGTGGCCCTATCCGGCGCGCCGTTTTCTGTGTTCGCAGAGGATCCCCCGCCGTTTCCCGAATTCACGTTCAAAATGGGCAAGCCCCCGGAGAAGGGCGCCAAGAAGCGGATCACCGTACAGATCGAACCCGAGGCCGACCCGGCCACGGCGGTTGATGAGGCCCCGGATACCACACCCCAAATCGCCAGTTACGCGTGGTTTTGGACAAAGGTGTCGCCGAAGCTGTCGATGGGTGGTGCAGAGCGGCTTGCCTTGGCGATGCAAAGCCTCGGCGACGGGCCTGGCGGCGTAAAAGTTCGGTCCCCCCGCTTGCAGACCGTGCAGGGGATCGCGCAGGCGCATGGGGCCGATATCCTGCGTGCCACGATCGGGACACGGGTGTCGCCGGCCTTGGCGCTTGCGGTCATCTCGGTCGAGTCCTCCGGCAGACCCGAAGCCGTTAGCGCCAAGGGCGCGCAAGGCTTGATGCAGTTGATGCCAGATACTGCCGAACGCTTCGGTGTTACAGACAGCTTGCTCCCGGGCGAGAACATCAAGGGGGGCGTCGCCTATCTTGATTGGCTGATGAAAGAGTTTGGCAATGACCCGGTCTTGGCGCTTGCCGGGTACAATGCCGGGGAAAACGCGGTGAAGTCGCATGAGGGTGTGCCGCCCTTCGCTGAAACCCGTGACTACGTGCCCAAGGTTCTGGCGGCTTATGATGTGGCCCGCGCGCTGTGCAAAACGCCCCCTGTGCTGATCACGGATGCCTGCGCTTTGACCATCGCCAGCAACTGAAACGGGCGGCCCTGATAGAGCCGCCCGCGATACAGTATATATGGGCCTTATTTCAGACCACGGTCGCCTCTGTCGCGGCGCGCAGGTCATCTTCGCTGACCCCCGGGGCGCATTCGACGATTTTCAAACCGCCCTCGACCACGTCCAGAACGCCCAGATTGGTGATGATGCGATCCACCACGCCGGTGCCGGTCAGGGGCAGGGTGCATGCCTTGAGCAATTTGCTGTCGCCGTGCTTGTTGGTGTGATCCATGACCACCACAACGCGGCCCACGCCAGCCACCAGATCCATCGCACCGCCCATGCCCTTGACCAGCTTGCCGGGGATCATCCAGTTGGCCAGATCACCGTTTTCGGCGACTTCCATGGCGCCAAGGATGGCCATGGCAATCTTGCCGCCGCGGATCATGCCAAAGCTGGTGGCGCTGTCGAAGTAAGAGGTATGTGGCAGTTCGGTAATGGTTTGCTTGCCCGCGTTGATCAGGTCGGGGTCGACCGCATCTTCCGTGGGGAAGGGGCCCATGCCCAGCATGCCGTTTTCCGATTGCAGCGTCACATGCACGCCCTCGGGGATGAAGTTGGGCACCAGCGTCGGGATACCGATCCCGAGGTTCACATAGGTGCCGTCTTCAAGTTCCTGTGCCGCGCGGGCGGCCATTTCATTGCGATCCCATGCCATGGTTCAGCCCTCCCGTACCGTGCGTTTCTCGATGCGCTTCTCATGCTCGCCTTGGATCAGGCGGTGCACGTAGATGCCCGGCAGGTGGATGTTGTCGGGGTCCAATTCACCGGGTTCGACGATTTCTTCCACTTCCATCACGCAGGTCTTGCCGCACATCGCGGCGGGCGGATTGAAGTTGCGAGCGGTCTTGCGGAAGATGGCGTTGCCGGTGGTATCGGCCTTCCACGCCTTGACGATGCTCAGGTCGGCAAAGATGCCGCGTTCAAGGATATAGGTCTCGCCGTCGAAGTCCTTATGCTCCTTGCCCTCGGCGATCTGGGTGCCGACGCCGGTTTTGGTGTAGAAACCGGGGATGCCCGCGCCACCGGCGCGCATGCGTTCGGCCAGCGTGCCTTGGGGGTTGAACTCAAGCTCAAGCTCGCCTGACAGGTATTGCTGCATGAAGGTGTCATTCTCGCCCACATAAGAGCTGAGCATTTTCTTGACCTGACGGGTTTGCAGCAGAATGCCGATGCCGAAATCGTCAACGCCCGCGTTGTTCGAGGCGAAGGTCAGGTTTTGCACGCCTGAGTCCTTGATCGCCTGCAACAGAAGTTCGGGGATGCCGCACAGGCCAAAGCCGCCCGCGGCGATCAGCATGTCATCGCGCAACAGCCCGTCCAGTGCCTCGGCAGCAGAGCCGTAGACCTTTTTCATGGGGATACCTCCTTGGGAATACCGATTTGGGGCAAGGTATGCGGGCCAAGGCGGGCAAGAGTCAACGCGCCCACCGCAAGATGGGCGCGTTATAGGATTACTACGTATGATGTGCGCTTATTTCTTGGCCGCTGTCTTTTTCTTGGCGGGGGCTTTCTTGCCTTTGCCTTTCTTCGCGGCCTTTTCCGCAATCAGATTGACGGCCATCTCCATGGTCACATCCGCAGGCTCGGTGTCTTTGGGCAGGGTCGCGTTGACCTTTTCCCACTTCACGTAAGGGCCATAGCGGCCTTCCATGACATTGACCGGCCCGCCGGATTCGGGGTGTTCACCCAACTCCTTGATCGGTTTGGCCGCCGCACCGCGCCCGCCGCGCCCCGGATTGGCGCGTTTTTCAGCCAGAAGTTCGACGGCACGGTTCATGCCGATCTCGAACACCTCCTGAAATTCCTTGAGGTTGACATAGACCGGCTTCGCATCCTCGGGGCCTTGGTGCATGACATATGGCCCAAAACGGCCAAGATTGGATTTGACGGTCCCGCCATCAGGGTGCTCGCCAATCACGCGCGGCAGGGTCAGCAGCGTCAGGGCTTTTTCCAACGTCATGTCGTCCGGCGACCAGCCGGGCAGGAAGGCGCCCTTGGCTTTGGGTAGCGAGGCGCGCGGCGGTTTCTTGTTTTCCGGCGTCGGCTCACCGCGTTGCACATAAGGCCCAAAACGTCCGGCCTTGAGCCAGATTTCGTCCTCGTCATCGTGGCCGAGCAGGCGTTCATCGCCATCGGCCCCTTCGCCCGCGATGGGGCGGGTATAGGTGCATTCGGGGTAGTTGCCGCAGCCGACAAAGCCGCCGGTACGCGAGGTTTTCAGGTGCAGTTTGCCCTCACCGCACTTGGGGCAAATCCGTGGGTCGCTGCCATCGTCGCGCGGCGGATAAAGCTGATCGGCGAGTGCTTCGTCCAGCACGTCCAGCACCTCGGTGATGCGCAACTCCGAGGTTTCGGCGATCGCCGCCGAGAAATCGCGCCAGAAACGGGCGAGCACTTGCTTATAGTCCACATCCCCCGCGCTGACCTTGTCCAGCTCATCTTCGAGATTGGCGGTGAACTCATAACCCACGTATTTGCGGAAGAAGTTGAGCAGGAAGATCGTGACGATCCGCCCCTTATCTTCGGGGATCAGGCGGTTCTTGTCTTTGCGGACGTATTCGCGATCCTGAATCGTGGTGACGATGCTGGCATAAGTCGAAGGGCGCCCGATACCCAGTTCTTCCATCTTCTTGACCAATGTCGCCTCGGTATAGCGCGGCGGCGGTTGGGTGAAATGTTGTTCGGGGCTGACCTTGCGCTTGTCGGTCTTGTCGCCTTCGGAGATTTGCGGCAGCCGGCGGTCGTCGTCATCGACGACGGCATCATCGCGGCCTTCCTCGTAGACCTTCATGAAGCCATCGAACAGCACCACCTGACCGGTGGCGCGCAGGCCGACCTGACCGTCCTGACTTGCAATGTCGACGGTGGTGCGCTCCATCCGCGCTGCTTCCATCTGACAGGCCAGCGTGCGTTTCCAGATCAGATCATAGAGCTTGCGCTGATCCTGTTCGGTCACCTTGATCTGGCTGGCGTCGCGCGTCATGTCCGTGGGACGGATACATTCGTGCGCTTCCTGGGCGTTCTTGGCCTTGTTCTTGTACATGCGGGGCGAGCCGGGCACATAGTCCTTGCCGTACCGGTCGGCGATGGCGTCGCGGGCGGCATGCACCGCCTCGGGGGCCATGTCGATGCCGTCGGTCCGCATGTAGGTGATGAGGCCGGCCTCATAGAGGCGTTGCGCCGCGCTCATCGTCTGGCGCGCGCCCATGCCGAACTTGCGGCTGGCCTCTTGTTGCAGGGTTGATGTCATGAAGGGCGGGGCGGGGTTGCGGCTGGTGGGTTTGGCTTCCACCGAGGCAACGCTCAGATCGCGCGAATTGATCGCCTGAACCGCCAGCTCGGCCTGCGTTTCGTTCTCGATGTCGTATTTATCAAGCTTTTTGCCTGCCAAAACCGTCAGGCGCGCCTCGAACTCCTGCCCCCGCGGCGTGGCGAGCAGGGCCTTGACCGACCAGTATTCGCGCGGGTTGAAGGCTTCGATTTCCATTTCGCGCTCGACGATCAGGCGCAGGCAGACCGATTGAACGCGGCCCGCCGATTTGGCCCCGGGCAGCTTGCGCCACAGAACGGGGCTGAGGTTGAAGCCCACAAGATAATCCAGCGCGCGGCGGGCGAGGTAGGCCTCCACCAGATCCTGATCGACCTCGCGGGGGTTCTTCATCGCTTCCGTCACCGCCGATTGAGTGATGGCGTTGAAAACCACGCGGGACACGGGCGTGTCTTTCTTGATGGCGCGGCGTTTTCGCAGGGCCTCTTCAAGGTGCCAGCTGATCGCCTCGCCTTCGCGGTCAGGGTCGGTGGCGAGGATCAGGGCGTTGTCGTCTTTCAGGGCGTCGGCGATGGCTTTGACATGCTTGCGAGAGTCGTTTCCGACCTCCCATTTCATTTCAAAATCATGCTCGGTATCGACCGATCCGTCCTTGGGAGGCAGATCGCGGACATGGCCATAGGAGGCCAGAACCGTGTAGTCGGATCCCAAATACTTGTTGATTGTCTTGGCCTTAGCCGGGGATTCGACAACGACGACTGGCATGAAATCTCCTTTCGACTCATAGAGCGAGGCTTATGGCGTCGGACCATGTGGGGTGGCAAGGGGAATTGTCAACGCAGGTTGTCGCCGGCTTGTCAGAGGGGCATGGGGAGGTCATGGTTCTATCATTCAAGGGAGAAAGCGATGCGTGTAGTGGTATTTTTCTTGGCAGTACTCATACCCGGAATGGGCTGGGCATGGGAGGAACCGCAGCGCGGAACGGACACCCGCAGCGCGTTGATGGATGCTCTTCGGCCACATGCCGAATGGATGCTGGGTAAACCTGTCCAATTCGTTGTGCACTCCTTACGGCGTTCGGGCGATGTTGCCTTTGCCAGTGTTCATGCCCAGCGGCCCGGAGGTGGTGCGATTGACGTGGCGACATCGCCGGCGGCCGCGCGGGGATATCTTGACCCCGATTACATGGACGGTACCAGTTTACAGGCGCTTTATCGCAAGTCGGGCAAGACATGGGTGGCCGTCCATTGGGCGATCGGGGCAACGGATGTGTGGTATGCTGACCCTGAACTTTGCCCGGAGTATCAAGCGGTTATCCCGGAGGTATGCGGGGATTAGCCCGCTTTCGAGACCGCCAGGCTGAGCAATCCACCGGCATGGCGGCGGATGCGTCCATCAATTTCCAAATCAGTCAAAGCGGGGGATACATTGGCGGCAGGGGCTTTTAGGTCGCGGATCAATTGATCCTCGGCCACCGGCGACGGGCCAAGCCGTTCAAGAATCTGTTGGTGCAGCGCAGCGGTATCTCGCAGGCTGCGTTGGGCCGGCGCGGGCTGCGCAGGTGGATCGAGTGGTATTTCCGCTTGCGTTCCAACGGCGTCTAAATGGGGCGATATGTGGCCGATCGCCTCGATCACATCCTCGGCGTTGCGAACCAGATGCGCGCCATCGCGGAGCAGCATGTTGCACCCCGAGGCGCGGGCGTCAAAGGGATGGCCCGGCACCGCCAGAACCTCGCGGCCCTGATCCAGAGCGGTGCGGGCGGTGATCAGGCTGCCGGATTTGGCGGCGGCCTCGACCACGATAGTGGCGCGGCACAAACCGCTTATGATCCTGTTTCTACGGGGAAAATGCCGGGCTTGGGGGTGCATGCCCATCGGTTGCTCGGACAGGCGCAGGCCGGTTTTGGTGATGTCTTCTGCCAGGCGGGCATTTTCTGCCGGGTACATGACATCAACGCCCCCGGCCAGTACGGCAATGGTTCCGGTTTCCAGTGTGGCGGCATGGGCCGCAGTATCGACCCCGCGGGCCATTCCCGAGACCACGGTAAAGCCTTTGGTCGCCAGATCGGCGGCAAGGGCTTTTGCCATGCGTTGACCGAGGGAGGAGGCATTGCGCGCGCCCACCATGGCGACAAGCGGACGGTGAAGAATCTCCGTATCGCCAATCGTCCATAGGATCGGGGGGGCGTCAGAGATTTGCGCCAATTCCGTGGGATAGAGAGAATCCCCGATGCAGACCATTCGCGCCCCGGCCATTTGAGCCGCGCGCATTTCTGCGCGCGCTACACCGTCCGGGCAGACCTCATACTTGTCGACGCCGGCGGCCTTGGCGACCTCCGGCAAGGCGGCAAGCGCCGCCTTTGCCGTACCGTGTTCCTTCATCAGACGATGAAAAGTGGAGGGACCAACACGGCGAGATCGCAAGAGACGAAGCCACGACACCCGATCATCTTCCGTGGTGGGTGGGAGTGGGGGGTGAGTGGAAGGATGTGTATCCTCGGACATCGTGACTCCGCCTTCTTGCAAAGCCACTATTGGGCGAGGCCGGTTAACGGGCGGTAAATCAAAAACAGCTGAGTCGTGGATTTTTTGGCATATTCGCGTAAATTATTGATATAGTGCATTAATTTTTCTTTGAAAGGTCGATTTCGGCTTGTCGGTATAACATCGGTGTTTTGTCGGCATCGCGTCGGTGCGATATCGGTAGGGGACCGATAGGGGGGGTGTGTTAACAAAACGTGCGGGCGCTGTTGAAGATCGGGCGCAACCGAAATCTTCAAAAGATTTCGGAGCGTTTTCTTCTGAAGAAAACGGTGGGGGCGGTGCGCAGTAAATACGCACCCTACAGGGTCAGGCGGCCGAGCCACCCACGGTCAGCCCGCCGATCATCACCGTGGGCTGGCCCACGCCGACGGGCACCCATTGGCCCTGTTTGCCGCAGTTGCCCATGCCGGGATCAAGCGCCATGTCGTTGCCGAGCGCGCGGATTTGTTGCAGGGCTGTGGCCCCGTCGCCGATGAGGGTGGCGCCTTTCACCGGCGCGCCGACCTTGCCGTTTTTGACGCGGTAGGCCTCGGTACAGCTAAACACGAATTTGCCGTTGGTGATGTCCACCTGACCGCCGCCAAAACCCACGGCATAAATCCCGTCCTTCAAATCCGCGACGATATCTTCGGGGGCGGCATCGCCGCCCAACATATAGGTGTTGGTCATGCGCGGCATGGGCGCGTGGGCGTAGGATTCGCGGCGGCCATTGCCGGTGGGCTGCACACCCATCAGGCGGGCGTTTTGCCGGTCTTGCATGTAGCCAACGAGGATGCCGTCCTCGATCAGTGTGTTCTTGCCTGATGGCGTGCCTTCGTCATCCACGGTGATGGAGCCGCGACGGTCGGGGATGGTGCCATCGTCCAGCACGGTCACACCGGGGGCGGCAATGCGTTGGCCCATGAGACCGGCAAAGGCGGAACTGCCCTTGCGGTTGAAATCACCCTCAAGGCCGTGGCCGATCGCCTCGTGCAGCAGGATGCCGGGCCAGCCGGGGCCGAGGACCACATCCATGATGCCCGCAGGCGCAGGTTCGGCGCGCAGGTTCACAAGCGCCACGCGCAGCGCCTCTTGCGCCTTGGCTTGCCAATCGGCGGGGTCAATGAGGCCATCGAGGCCGACGCGCCCGCCGCCCCCGGCGCTGCCTGCTTCGCGGCGGCCATCCTGTTCGACGATGACCGAGACATTGAGGCGGGTCATGGGGCGGGTATCGGAGACCTGCGTGCCATCGGGGCGCAGGATCACGACCTCTTGGTGCGAGGCGGCGATGGTGGCGGTGACTTGCACCACGCGCGGGTCGAGGCCTCGGGCGAAATCGTCAATTTCGCGCAGGGTTTCGAGCTTGACCGGGAATTCTGCCCCGGCGATGGGATCGGCATCGGTATAAAGATGCGTGTTGGTGCGCGGCGGGGGCGGGGCCATGGTGCCGCCGCCATCGCCCACGGCAAGGCGCGCGGTTTCCACGGCGCGTTTGAGTGCGCCTTCGGAGATTTCGGAGGAATGGGCGTAACCGGCCACCTCGCCGCATACGGCGCGCAGGCCGAAGCCTTGGGCGGCATCATAGGAGGCGGTTTTCACCCGGCCATCGTCGAAGACCAAAGCCTCGGACCGGCGGCGTTCGAGGAATAGCTCCCCATCGTCGGCGCCATGGGTGGCGTCGTTGAGGTGGCGCAGGGCCGTGTCACGGTCAAGCGAGGTGTCGAAGGGGCGAAAGGCGCTATCTGTCATTCTGTCCTGCTTTCTGGGTGCGACAAAAATATTTGATCTAAATCAAAAAAGCGTCCGTTTGCCGCAATGGTCTTTCTTGTCTGTTGCCCCAGAATATGGTTTCTAACGGCGATGAAACAACGGGATTCCGTCCTAGGTACGGGCCCAACCGCGAATATAGCAAGAGTGCTACAACCGATCAGGGTGAAAAATGCGTAGACTTTCCAGCCTTCTGGCCGCAATGGCCGCCTTCGCAGCCCTTCCCGCGCGTGCGCAGGAAGGTCTTGAAATCATTGGCAAGCCGGTCGACGGGGGCATTGGCTTCCAACCGGCGGCGACCGAACTGGCGCGGGATTTGCAGTGGCTGGACGGGATGATCCTGGTGATCATCACCGCGATCACGCTGTTTGTCTGTGCCCTGCTGCTGATCGTGATTTTCAAGTATAACCGCAAGTCGAACCCGAACTCGGCCACCTTTACCCACAACTCGCCGCTGGAAGTGGCGTGGACCGTGGTGCCGATCCTGATTCTGGTGTTCATCGGGGCCTTCTCGCTGCCCGTGCTGTTCAAGCAGCAGGAGATTCCTGAGGCGGATGTGACCATCAAGGTGACCGGCAACAAGTGGTACTGGAGCTATGAGTACAGCGACCACGACTTCGGCTTCGACAGCTTCATGCTGGCGAAAGACGAGCTGGAAGAATACGGCTATAGCCAGAGCGAATACCTGCTGGCCACCGATACCGCCGTTGTCGTGCCCGTGGGCAAGACCATCGTGATGAATGTCACCGGGTCGGACGTGATCCACAGCTGGACCATCCCCGCCTTTGGTGTGAAGCAAGACGCCGTTCCCGGCCGTCTGGCGCAGCTTTGGTTCGCCGCCGAGAAGGAAGGCATCTATTTTGGCCAGTGCAGTGAACTGTGCGGCAAGGACCACGCTTACATGCCGATCACCGTCAAGGTCGTGAGCGAAGAAGCCTATGACCAGTGGCTGACCGGGGCGATCGACGAATATGCCGGCGACCCCTCGACCTTGCCGAGTGCCGTGGAAGTGGCCTCGGCCGACTGATCCCTTCGGGGGCGCGCAGGCTGCGTGCCCCTGATCGAGACCGACCGTCAGGCGGCGCAGATGCGCTACCCCACCGGAGAGCATGATGAGCGACGCAAGTCTGAATAACACCACGCAAGCGCAGCCCTATGAGGCGCAGTTTGGCGATTACTTCGCGCTGTTGAAGCCGCGGGTGATGACGCTTGTGGTGTTTACCGCCTTTGTCGGGCTTTATGCCGCGCCGGTTTCGACCAACCCGATCATCGGATTCGTCGCAATCCTGTTCATCGCCGTGGGCGGCGGCGCCTCGGGGGCTTTGAACATGTGGTGGGATTCGGACATCGACCGGATCATGAAGCGCACCCAGAAGCGGCCCATTCCCTCTGGCAAGGTGACCGAGGGCGAGGCCTTTGCCATCGGGATCGCGCTGTCGGGCTT
Source organism: uncultured Roseovarius sp. (assembly GCF_913057115.1). GTDB lineage: Bacteria > Pseudomonadota > Alphaproteobacteria > Rhodobacterales > Rhodobacteraceae > Roseovarius. Next base: position 19,283 of record NZ_CAJXNN010000006.1, on the reverse strand, counting down.
TGCCGTGGTGATGCTGACGCTTGCCACCAACCTTTTGGCGGGGGCGCTGCTGGCCTTTACCATTTTCTTCTACGTGGTGATCTATTCCATGTGGCTCAAGCGCTGGACGCCGCAGAACATCGTGATTGGCGGGGCGGCTGGTGCCTTCCCTCCGATGATCGGCTGGGCGGCGGCGACGGGCAGCATCAGCGTGGAATCGGTGCTGATGTTCACCCTGATCTTCATGTGGACGCCGCCGCATTTCTGGGCCTTGGCCCTGTTCATGAAGGGCGATTACCACGAGGCGGGCATCCCGATGCTGACGGTGACCCATGGCCGCCGGTCGACCCGCGCTCATATCATCGTCTATACCATCCTGCTGGCCATTCTGGCCATCGGCACGGCATTTACCGGTGTTGGTGGCCCCCTGTATTTGGCGGTTGCCATCGTGTTGAACGCGATGTTCGTCAAAGGATCAATCGACATCTGGCGGCGGAACGAGGCCATGGCCGAGGCCGATGGCTATTCTGTGGAAAAGAAATTCTTCAAGCTGTCGCTGCTGTATCTTTTCGCCCATTTCGGAGCGATTGCCTTTGAAGCCGCACTTGCGCCCTTTGGGCTGGGGGGCTGGTAAGATGGCCCTGTCGCGGCAACATGATATGCACAAGCGCCGGTTCAGCCGGAACCTTGGGCTTGGCGTCGTCTTGGCGGGGTTCGTGGTGCTGGTGTTCTTGTTGACGGTCGCCAAGGTGACCGATGATGGGTTCGAAATGCAATCGCAGCAGACGCAGGAGGGGAACTGATGGCGATGGACGTTAAATCCAAGACGGTTGTTAAGCTTACAGGCGTTGTGTTGACCATGGGTGCGCTGGCCTGGGCCTCGGTGCCTTTGTATGACTGGTTCTGCCGCGTGACGGGCTATGGCGGCGAGACCAGTGTTTCGGACGTGGCCAGCGACGAAATTCTGGATGAGACCATCACCATTCGTTTCGACGCCAGCAAGGAACGTGAGTTCCCTTGGGAGTTCAAGCCGATGCAGCGCGAGGTCGAACTGCGCATCGGGGAAACCGGCCTTGCCTTTTACGAAGCCTATAACCCCACCGATGAGCCGATCGCCGGATCGGCCAGTTACAATGTTGCCCCCTTCGAGGCGGGCGGCTTTTTCACCAAGATTGATTGCTTTTGCTTTGAACAGCAAATCTTGCAACCGGGTGAGCGGGTGGAAATGCCCGTGACCTTCTACGTCGATCCCGAGATCGTCACCGACCGGGACGCCAAGTTTACGCACACGATCACCCTGTCCTACACATTCTACAAGATCGACCTGCCCGAAGAGGAACAACAGGCCGCGCTTGATCAGGACAGCAAAACCTATAAAAACCTGAACTAAGAAAAGACGCCACGAGGGAAAACACGCGCCATGGCACACGAGAAAAACCACGATTACCACATTCTGCCCCCCTCCATCTGGCCTTTGCTGGGCTCGTTGGCTGGGTTCGTCATGCTGTTCGGTGCTGTCCTTTGGATGTCGCCGCAGGTGGACAACAACCAACCTTGGGTCTTCCTGATCGGCTTTGTCGGCGTGCTTTACGTCATGTTCGGCTGGTGGGCCGACGTGGTGCACGAAGGCGAAACCGGCGATCACACCCCGGTGGTTCAAATCGGCCTGCGCTATGGCTTCATCATGTTCATCATGTCAGAGGTCATGTTCTTTGCCGCGTGGTTCTGGAGCTTCTTCAAGCACGCCATGTACCCGATGGGCCCGCAAAGCCCGGCCGTGGACGGTGTTTGGCCGCCTGCCGGGATCGAAACCTTTGACCCGTGGCACCTGCCGCTGATCAACACGCTGATCCTGCTGTGCTCGGGCGCGGCGGCCACTTGGGCGCACCACGCGCTTGTGCATGAGAACAACCGCAACGACATGAAATGGGGCCTGATCATCGCCATCGCATTGGGCGTGATCTTTACCGGGTTCCAAGCCTATGAATACAGCCACGCGGCCTTTGGCTTCTCGGGCAACATTTACGGCGCGAACTTCTTTATGGCCACGGGCTTCCACGGGGCGCATGTCATCATCGGCACGATCTTCCTGTTCATCTGCCTGCTGCGGATGCTGAAAGGGCATTTTACCCCCCAACAGCACATCGGTTTCGAGGCGGCTGCGTGGTACTGGCACTTCGTTGACGTGGTGTGGCTGTTCCTCTTCGCATCGATCTATATCTGGGGCGCCTAAGCGCGGATCCCAAAGGGGGCGGTTGCAATTCCGCCCCCAAGAGGCAAAAAGCAAAGCGCGCGAGGCATCGCGCGCTTTCGTCGTTGAACGGAGCCCCGAATTGGTACGCTATCTTGTTCCTATCCTCTTTGGCTTGGCTGGTATTGCGGTGCTGGTCTCACTTGGCGTTTGGCAGGTCCAGCGCTTGGCGTGGAAGGAAGGCGTTTTGGCCGATATCGAGGCGCGGATCGCGGCGGAGCCTGTGGCTTTGCCTTCGGATTTGAACCCTGACACTGATCGCTATTTGCCGGTCGAGGTTGGCGGAACGGTCGGCGACAAGGCGCTGCGTGTCTTGGTCAGCCAAAAGACGGTGGGCGCGGGGTATCGGGTGATTTCCGCGTTTGATATGGGCGGGCGTCGTATCCTGTTGGACCGGGGGTTCATCAAGGTGGCTGAGGATATTCCCACCGCGCCCGAGGGTGAGGTGGTGGTGCGCGGCAATGTGCATTGGCCGGATGATCGCAATTCCTCGACCCCCGAAAACGATGTTGACGGCAACACATGGTTCGCGCGTGACCTTGAGCAGATGGCGCAGGTGCTGAACACCGAGCCGCTGTTGGTCGTGGCGCGCGAGACGTCGTTTTCCGACGCACCTGTGACGCCGCTGCCCGTGGACACGGGCAACATTCCCAATGATCACTTGGAATATGCCGTGACATGGTTCGGCTTGGCCGTGATCTGGGCGGTGATGAGTGGCTATTTCCTTTGGCGCATGCGCAAGACAGCAAAAGGCGAGAACTGATGAAGTATATCTCGACGCGGGGGAAAGCCCCGGTTCTGAGTTTTGAAGAGGCGATGCTGACCGGGCTTGCGCGTGATGGGGGGCTGTACCTGCCGCAAGAGATCCCGGTGATGAGTGCGGGCGATATCGCCGCCCTTGAGGGCCAAAGCTATGAGGAGGTGGCGTTCCGGGTGATGTGGCCCTTTGTTGGCGATGCCTTTACCGAGGAGGAATTCCGCGGGATCATCGCGCGCGCCTATGCGCCCTTTGGCCATGCGGCCCGCGCGCCCTTGGTGCAGTTGGATCAGGGGCATTTCCTGTTGGAACTGTTCCACGGTCCCACGCTGGCCTTCAAGGATTTCGCGATGCAGCTGATTGGCCAGCTGTTCGAGTTTTCGCTCAAGCGATCGGGCAATAGGGTGTGCATCGTGGGCGCCACCAGTGGCGATACCGGCAGCGCCGCGATCGAGGCGTTCCGAGGTTTGGACGCGGTGGATGTGTTCATCCTCTACCCGCATGGCCGGGTGTCCGAGGTGCAGCGGCGGCAGATGACCACGCCCTCGGAAGGCAACGTGCATGCCTTGGCGCTGGACGGGCATTTCGACGACTGCCAAGCCCGCGTGAAGGATATGTTCAACGATTTTGACTTCCGCGATGCGGTGGGTCTGGCGGGAGTCAATTCGATCAACTGGGCGCGGGTTCTGGCGCAGGTGGTGTATTACTTCACCTCTGCCGTGGCCTTGGGTGCGCCGCACCGCAAGGTTTCTTTCACTGTGCCCACCGGCAATTTCGGGGATATTTTCGCGGGCTATATTGCCAAGCGGATGGGCCTGCCGATTGACCGTTTGGTGGTGGCCACCAATCAGAACGACATTCTGCACCGTTGCCTTTCGACCAGTGAATATAAGCCCGATGGTGTGATCCCCTCGATCAGCCCGTCGATGGATATTCAGGTGTCGTCGAATTTCGAGCGGGCGCTTTATTACGCCTACAATCAGGATGGCGCGGCGGTGGCGCAGCTGATGGACGAGTTGAAGGCCGGGGGCTTTAACGTCAGCCAAGGGGCCTTGCAGGCCCTGCGCGAAAGCTTTGACTCGGGCCGGTGTGATGAGGATGAAACCCGCGCCACGATCCGTGAGGCTTGGGCCGGGATGGGCGAGTTGCTCTGCCCGCATAGCGCCGTGGGCGTGAAGGTGGCCGAGGAACAGCGTGAAACCGGCACCCCGATGATCACGCTGGCCACGGCGCACCCCGCCAAGTTCCCCGCAGCGGTGGAAGAGGCCAGCGGCATGCATCCCCCCTTGCCCGAACGTATGGCCGACCTGTATGAGCGGTCGGAACGCGTGACCCGGGTTGAAAACGACCTGGGCGCATTGGAAACCCTGATCAAGGAACGGACTGCGCATTGAGTGTCAAACTGACCACGCTGGACAACGGATTTCGCATCGTCACAGAACACATGCCGGGGCTGCAATCGGCGGCCATCGGGGTGTGGGTCATGGCGGGCGCCCGGCATGAACGCGCCGAACAGAACGGCATTGCCCATTTCTTGGAGCATATGGCCTTCAAGGGCACCAAGCGGCGGAGTGCCTTGGCAATAGCCGAGGCGATCGAGGATGTGGGCGGCTACATCAATGCCTACACCAGCCGCGAAGTCACGGCCTATTACGCGCGCGTTCTGCAGCAGGACGTGCCGCTGGCCTTGGATGTGGTGGCCGATATCCTGCGCAATCCTACCTTCGATCCGCGCGAGATCGAGGTGGAGCGCGGGGTGATCCTGCAAGAGATCGGGCAGGCGCAGGATACCCCCGATGACATCATCTTCGACTGGCTACAGGAAGAGGCCTACCCCGATCACCCGCTGGGCCGCACCATCCTTGGGCCTGAGGGCCGGGTGCAGGGGTTCTCCCGCGATGATCTGGTGGGGTTCGTCGATGAGCATTACGGCCCCGGCCAATTGATCCTGTCGGCGGCGGGGGCGGTGGACCATGATGCGCTCGTGCGCGATGCCGAGCGGTTCTTTGGCGACATGCCCGCCAAACCCGCGTTCGAGCCGGCCACGGCGCGGTTCAAGGGCGGCGAGGCGCGGCATGTGAAACAGCTGGAACAGGCGCATTTCACGCTTGGGTTCGAAAGCCCTGACTACGGCCACCCGCAGATCTACGCGGCTCAGATTTATGCCTCGGCGCTTGGTGGTTCCATGTCCTCGCGCCTGTTTCAGGAAATCCGCGAAAGGCGGGGGCTGTGCTATACGATCTTCGCCCAGGCCGGGGCCTATGCCGATACCGGCATGATGACGATCTATGCGGGCACCTCGGCCGAGGAAATGGCGCATCTGGCGCAGATCACCGTGGACGAGATGAAGCGCGCTGCCGATGACCTCAGCCAAGAGGAGGTGGAACGCGCCCGCGCCCAGATGAAGGCCGGGTTGCTGATGGGGCTGGAAAGCCCCTCGAACCGGGCCGAGCGTCTGGCGCGGATGATGCAGATTTGGGGCCGGGTGCCGGACCTTTCGGAAGTGGTCGAACGGATCGACGCGGTGACATTGTCAGAGGTCCGCGCCTTGGCCGAAACCATCGCCACCACCGCGCCCGCCGCCATGGCGCTTTACGGCCCCGTTGAGGCCGCGCCCAGCCTTGAGGCGCTTCAGGACAGGCGCGCGGCGTAATGTTCATCCCGCGCCGGAAAGTCCGGATCGAGACAGAGCGCCTGACATTGCGACAGCCGCTTTTGACCGATTTCCGCGAATGGTCGGCCATGCGTGAACAAAGTGCCGAATTCCTCATCCCGTGGGAGCCGGTCTGGGCCTCGGATCACCTGACGCGTAAGGGGTTTTCCAACCGGGTCTACTGGGCGCAGCGGTCGATCACCAACGGGTCGGCCCTGCCGCTCTTCCTGATCCGGCGCGAGGATGAGCGGCTTTTGGGCGCGGTCACGCTGGACAATATCCGCCGTGGCCCGGCGCAGGCGGGCACCTTGGGCTATTGGATCGGTGAGCCCTTTGCGCGGCAGGGGTATATGCGCGAGGCCCTGCAGGCGGTGGTGCATCACGCCTTTGGCCGGCTTGACCTGTCGCGCCTTGAGGCGGCCTGCCTGCCAGAAAACACCGCCTCGCGCGGGCTTTTGGAAAAATGCGGTTTCAAATACGAGGGCGTCGCGCAAAGCTATCTGCAAATCAATGGCCGCTGGCGCACCCATGTCCTATACGCTGCACTAAGGATGGATCGGCGCGGACGCACCGACGTGGGCTAAACCGTCCTTTCTTCTGGCCAGAAATATCCCGGGGGGTTTGGGCCGTCTTGCAATCGCTCCGGGGGAGCGATTGAGGCCCAAACGGGCGGAGCCCTCGGGGGCTGGCCACCGATGCTGTCCGGTCCACGTTAAACTGGAAACGCTCTAACTCACCCTGATCCAGTTCATCATGCCCGACATCTGGTGGCTGGGCATGTGGCAATGGAACATCCAATCTCCCGGGTTATGGGCGTTGAACACCACTTCGCGGGTATGGTTGGGGTTCACGAGGATCGTGTCGCGCCATGGACCGAAGCCCTCCCCAAGCACTTCGCGGAAGTGCATGCCATGCAGATGCATGGCGTGTGGAAACGCGGTGTTGTTGGTGATCGGTATGCGGATGGTCTCGCCCTCGAAAGCCTCAAGCAGCGGCGCGTCATCCATGCCCACTTGCCCGTTGAAGGCCCAGAATTGCCCTTCCTCGGCCAGCGCGCGCATGTCCATTCTTTGCCCCTCGTAGGTCGCGCCCTCGGGCAATCCGCGCATCGCGCCGCCCTCCATGACCAACGGTACGCGGCGGGCGCTTTCCATGTTGAGGCTTGGCATCTTGTTTGGCGGTAGGGCGCTCGGCTCAGGACGCGCGGCTAGGGCTGCGCCGCTGACCGGGAAGCTGGCCAAGGCGAAAGTGCCTTCGCGCTCGACCGAGGCCAGCATCGCCTCGTCGCCCGCTTCAGCTGTGATATCAACAATCAGGTCGGTGCGTTGCGCGGGCGCGAGGGTGAGTTGCTCGACCCGCTGGGGCACCTCAAGCGGCATGGCGTCATGGGCCACCGCCCATGCGTCAAGCCCACGAAAACGCAGGTCAAAAATGCGCGCGGTGGCGGTATTGACCAGCCGCAGGCGCAGGCGCGCGCCGGGGCGCACCGTCTGGCGGTGCTCGGGGGTGGCGTTGACGGTGATGTAATTGCCCAGCCGCCCGGCATGGGACATGTCGTGCCATGCGCCAAAAGAGGGGTGGATCACCGCATCATCGGCCATGCGCCAATCATCCAGCACCAGCACACGGTCGTCGTCCACGTCCGGGGCCTCTGACTCTTCAACCACCAGAACCCCGGCCAACCCGCGTGAGATTTGCTCCACCGAATTGGCGTGCGGGTGATACCAGAAGGTGCCCGCGTCATTGAGACTGAAGCGATAATCGAAACTGCCACCGGGGGCCACGGGCGCTTGCGTGAGGTCGGGTACGCCGTCCATGGCATTGGGCAGGCGCAGCCCGTGCCAGTGGATCGTGGTGTCTTGCTCGGCCAGCCCGTTCACCAATTGCACGTCCAGCGTATCGCCTTGGACAAAGCGCAGCATTTGACCGGGAACCGTGCCGTTATAGGCCCATACTTCGGTCGCGGCATAGCCCGGCGGGGCAAGTTGCGCCTGTGCGGGGGCGGCGGTGATCCGGGTTTGCCCTTTGGCCATTGCCATGCGGGGCAGGGCGGCAAGGGCCGTGGAGGCGGCAAGGAAATGGCGGCGGGTCAGGGGCATGGCATCTGTCCTTTCGATAAGGAATAGATGCGCCTTTCGCGCGGGCGATCAAGTCCTCGGGCAGAAAGCGGTTTCGAAACCGCTTGTCCAAAGCCGTTCGAACGGCTTTGCCCCGGTCACCGCTTGCGCCGTCCACCGGGCGTTTTGGAATGGAACCCCGGCGGGCGTTTGCTTACCCATTTGATGAACTTGGCCAACCTGGGGTGGGCGCGCAGGGCTTCGATGGTTGAATACGCGCGGGCAAGGTCCGCCTCGGACAGGGTGGCGTGAATCTCATTGTGGCAAATCTGGTGCAACAAGACGGTCGGCCCGCCCTTGCCGCCTTTCAGTCTCGGCACAAGGTGGTGCAGGCTTTGCCGTGCCTCGGGAGGAATGGGGCGCCCGCACAGTGGGCAGGTCGGGTGATCCATCGCTTTTTCTTGATCCTCGCGCTTGGGACGGGCAAGAGGATGGCGGTGACGGGCCAAAAGGCAAGAGGTGTTCGGTATGGATTGGGAAGCGCAGCCTGAGATCGTGCGACAAGCATGGGGGTATGTCTTGCAGGGCTGGGAGGTGGCCGAAGGCTGGTTGCTCAGCCCGGCGGCGTGGTCACAATTCGGGTTGCTGATCGCCTCCTACCTTCTGGCGCTTCTGCTCAGCCGCCGGTTGAAGCCGTGGCTTGGCCGGATTCTGACGCCAGGCGAGGGGCAGGACGGGGTTATTGCCAGCGCCCGGCGCTTCGTGCTGATTTTCGTGCCGCTGCTTTTGCCGCTTCTGGCCTACGGCTTTACCGGCATCGGGGAAAGCGTCACGCGGTCGATTTTTGATTCCGGGGCGGTGATCGCTTTTGGCAAGCGTGTGTTCCTGCTTCTGGCCGCCTACATTCTCGTCAGGGATATCATCGGCGACCCCTTCCTCAAGATCCTGGGCAGGTACATCCTGATCCCCGTGGCGGCCCTGCATGCCGTGGGCCTTCTGGATCTGGTGACCGAGCGGTTGGAAGCCACCATCGTGCCGCTCGGCAACATGTCTTTCGATCTGTTGTGGCTGATCAAGGGATTGGTCTTGGGGGCGGTTGTCTTCTGGCTTGGCCGCTGGTCGAACGACCGGTCCACGAGCTATATCGAAGCTCAGGAAGAGATGCCGCCCGCGACCCGGCAACTGGCGGCCAAAGCCGCCGAGATCGCGATTTTCGGTGCGGCCTTCCTGATACTGATGAATATCATGGGTATCCCGCTGACTTCTCTCGCGGTGCTTGGCGGGGCTATCGGCGTTGGCCTCGGGTTTGGTCTGCAGAAAATCGCTTCGAATTATATCTCGGGTGTGATCCTGCTTCTCGAAGGGCAGGCCACGGTGGGCGACTATGTCGAGCTGGACAATGGCGAGGCCGGGACCATCGTGAAAACCACCGCGCGTGCGATGTTCCTTGAAACCTTCGATGGCCGCTGGATTGTCGTCCCGAACGAGGATTTCATCACCACCCGCGTTGTTAACTATTCGGACCAAGGCAGCGCCAACCGCTATGAGGCACCGTTCTCGGTGAGTTACGACACCGATATCAACCTGATCCCAGACATGGTGGAACAGGCGGTGTCGGAGTTACCCTTCATCTTGCAAGAACCCGATGGCCCCGATTGCGAATTGCGCGCTTTCGGGGATAGCGGGGTGGAATTCGCGGTGGAGTTCTGGGTCAACGGCATCGACGACGGCAAGAACAAGTTTACCCCGAAGGTGATGTTCGCGATCTGGAACGTGCTGAAAGACAACGGTATCGAAATCCCCTTCCCGCAGCGTGTTGTGCATCACGTCGGGCTGGAGAAGGGCGATTTGCCCAAGGTTGGACAAGACCAGTGACGCAGTCTCCACTTGAGGTCTTTGTCGCGCGCGGCTGGTTGCGGACCTTCGCCGCGTTCGGGGTTTTGCTTGGCGTGTTTTTTGTTGCGTTGTTCGTTGTGACAGGGGCCAACCCTTTCGATGGACGTTTTTTTTCTGTCCTGACGTTAGTCGCCGCGGTGCTGTCAATCGGGGCAGGCCTCATCCTGTGGCGCATGTCGAGGTGGAAAGAGTGGCTTTTGCGAATCGACAACAGCGGCATCGGGTTTCGGACCAAGACGCTGCTTGGCGGGCTAGGCCAGCCCCGGCACATTCCTTGGGAAGACTTCGCGAGGGCCGAGTTTGTCAGCGCGCCAAAGGCGGCGCAGGGCCTCGAGTTGCGCAATACCGAAGGGATGGTTGGCAAGGTGCCGGTGTCACAAATCACTGTCGGGTTTCCGCAAATCATTGAGCGTCTGGAAAACGGCTTGAAGGTCTCGGGCGTGCCATTCAAGCGCTCCGGTTGGGATGTGGTCCTGTTTGACCGGGTTGTGATCGAACGGGATGAGCCCTTATGAGTCATCCCTTGATCATCGGGGCAGGGCCCGCCGGGTTGATGGCGGCGGAGGCTTTGGTGCAGGCGGGCCATGACGTGACCGTGGCCGAGGCCAAGCCGTCACCCGCACGCAAGTTCCTGATGGCGGGAAAATCCGGGCTGAACCTGACGAAAGATGAAGGCTTCGAGGATTTCATTGCCGCCTATGGGGAGGCGGCAACTGTGTTGCGCCCTATGCTTGAGGCCTTTGGCCCGCGTGAGGTGATGGCATGGGCCGAAAGTTTGGGTCAGCCTCTGTTTGCCGGAAGCACAGGGCGCGTCTTTCCCAAGGCGATGAAAGGCTCCCCGCTTTTGCGGGCGTGGCTGGCGCGATTGGAGGGGCGGGGCGTGACTCTGCACCGCCGCTGGCGCTGGGCCGGGTGGGATGGCGAGACCGTTTTGATGGATACGCCCGAGGGGCGGCAGGTGTTGAGGCCTGATGTCACCGTACTGGCCTGTGGTGGGGCCAGTTGGGCGCGGCTGGGATCAGACGGTGCCTGGGCCGGGCACATGCAGGAGGCGGTAGCGCCTTTCGAGCCGGCCAACATGGGGTTTGCGGTAGCGTGGTCCGATCACATGCGTCGGCATTTTGGCATGCCGGTCAAGGGCGTGGCGCTTCTGGCCGGACAGGCCTTGTCGCGTGGCGAGGTCGTCATTTCCCAGCGCGGAATAGAAGGCGGCGGTATCTACGCGGTGTCCAAAGCCTTGCGCGAAGGCGCGCCGCTTTCCCTTGATCTACTGCCCGATTTTACGCTTGAGGCGCTGCGCCAAAAGTTGACCCGGCGACGCGGCAAAGAGAGCCTCAAGAACTATCTGCGCAAGGCGTTGAAACTGGACCCGGTGAAACAGGCGCTTTTGATGGAATTCGCCCGCCCCTTGCCTGATGATCTGGCCCCACTGCTCAAGGCGCTGCCGATTGCCCACCAAGGCCCCCGCCCGATGGACGAGGCGATTTCCACCGCTGGCGGTCTGCGGTTCGAAGCCTTGGATGAAGGCCTTATGCTACGCGACCGCCCGGGCACTTTCGCGGCGGGCGAAATGCTGGATTGGGAGGCCCCGACGGGCGGCTATCTTTTGACTGCCTGCCTTGCCACCGGGATGTGGGCGGGGCGGCACGCGGCAGGGTATTTGGAGCGGTGAAGGTAAAGGGGGCAAGGATTTTCGAAAATCCTTGCCCAAGCAATTTCGAAATTGCTTGTTGCCTTTCTACGGCTTTGGGCCCGGCTTAATCCGAGAAGCCCATACCTTCGTATTTGGCTTTCAGTTTCTTGAAGTTCTTGCTTCCGCCCGGGCCTTTTTCCACGACGCCCCATTTGCCGCCCGGGTTTTTGCCGCGCACGGTGCAGCCCGAGCCACGGCATTTGATTTTCAATTGAGTCCCGTCCGAGCGGGCCATGGTGGCATCGCCGGCAAGGGCAGGCGCGGGGGTAAAGGCAAGAGCGGCGGCCAGCGACGCTGCGGCAGTAAGTGCGAAATATTTGGACATGACAACTCCGGTGAACTGTTAACACGTGAAATGAGGTTTTACGCTACTCGTGCGAACCGCAATGCGTCAACTGTCCTTCTTCGGGTGGTCGGTCGAGGCCACCTGCCCTTGCGCCCGGTCAGGCCAAGGGCTACCTCCTTAGCCGGCAACAGGAGGCCAGCCTATGACCCGACCTTTGGATGATCTCACCCACGCGCTTTTGGAGGCGGCCCGCAAGGCCGGGGCCGAGACGGCCGATGCGATGGCGGTGCGCGGTACGTCCTTGAGTATCGACGTGCGCGGCGGTGAGTTGGAACAGGCCGAGCGTGCCGAGGGCGTGGATTTGGGCCTGCGCGTTCTGGTCGGGCAGCGGCAGGCCTGCGTGTCGTCGTCGGATGAGCGGCCAGAGACCATCACGGCGCTGGCCGAGCGGGCGGTGGCCATGGCCCGCGAAGCCCCGGAAGACCCTTACATCGGTTTGGCCGAGCCTTCGCAGTTGGTGCAGGATTGGGATGTCGCGGCCTTGGAACTGGCCGATGACAGCCCCGAGCCCGCGCCAGAGGCCTTGCAGGAGGATGCCCGCCGCGCCGAGGCGGCGGCGCAAGCGGTTGAGGGCGTGACGCAGGTGCAGTCGGCCAGCGCGGGCTATTCCGCGCGGGAAATCTACATGGCCGCGACGAACGGCTTTTCCGGGGGCTACAGGCGAACCGACCGGGCGCTGGGCTGTGTCGCGATTGCCGGGGAAGGCACAGGGATGGAGCGGGATCACGATGGCGACAGCCGAATTTTTCAGGCCGATCTGCGCGATGCCGAAGATATCGGCCGGACCGCAGGCGAACGCGCCGTCAGCTTGATTGGCGCGCGCAAGCCGCGCACCGGTGCCTATCCGGTTCTGTTTGACGAACGCATTGCATCGTCGCTCATCGGTCACCTGCTTGCCGCCAGCAATGGGTCGGCGATTGCACGCGGGTCGTCGTGGCTGCTGAACAAGCTGGGCGAGGAGGTTTTGCCCAAGGGCCTGTCACTGATCGAAGACCCGCACCGTGCGCGCGCCATGGCCTCGCGGCCCTTCGATGCGGAAGGTTTGCCCACCCGCAAGCGGGCCTTGGTGGAGGACGGGGTTCTGAAAGGCTGGACGCTGGATTTGGCCAATGCCCGCAAACTTGAGATGGAAAGCACCGGCAACGCCAAGCGCGGGGCTTCGTCGCCGCCCAGTCCGGGGACGTGGAACGTGGCGCTGACTCAAGGGGAGGCCAGCCGCGAGGATTTGATCGCGCAGATGGGGACGGGTTTGATTGTGACCTCGATGATCGGGGCGACGATCAACCCCAACACGGGCGACTATTCACGCGGGGCCAGCGGTTTCTGGGTGGAAAATGGCGAGGTGTTGCATCCGGTGAACGAGATCACCATCGCCGGGTCGCTGCCCGAGATGCTGCGCCGGATGACGCCCGCGAATGATGCGCGCCCGTGGCTCAGCCGGGTGGTGCCCTCGCTTCTGGTCGAGGGGTTGACCCTTGCCGGCGAGTGATCTGTCCCTCCTGATAGACGCCGCCCGCGAGGCGGGCGAGATCGCCACGCGGTACACCGGTGAAAGCGCCAAACGCTGGGACAAACCCGGTGGTCTCGGCCCGGTGACCGAGGCGGATATGGCGGTGAACGACATGCTGGAGCGTGATTTGCGCGCAGCTAGGCCCGGCTACGGCTGGTTGTCGGAAGAAACCGAGGATGGCGCGGGGCGATTGGGGCGTGAGCATGTGTTCATTATCGACCCCATCGACGGCACGCGGAGCTTCATCGAAGGCTCGGCCACATGGGCGCATTCGCTGGCCGTGGCCGAGAAAGGTATCGTGACGGCGGCGGTGATCTACCTTCCCTTGCGCGATAAGCTTTATGCCGCGGCAAAGGGGCAGGGGGCGAGTTTGAATGGTGCCCCGATCACGGTGAGCGCGCGCGACAGGCTGCCCGGCGCGCATTTCATGGCCGCCAAGCCCAATCTTGACGCGAAGAACTGGAAAGGTGGGCGCGTGCCGGATGTGCGCCGCTCGCACCGGCCATCCTTGGCCTACCGGCTGAGCCTTGTGGCCGAAGGGCGCTATGACGCCATGCTGACCCTGCGCCGCAGTTGGGAATGGGATATCGCAGCCGGTGACCTGATCCTGCGCGAGGCGGGGGCGGTGACCAGTGACCGAACCGGCCAGCCGCTGCGCTTCAACAACACCGAGCCGTTGTTGAACGGGGTGGTCGCGGCGAACCCTGCCCTGCACCGCGACATCCTCAAAGCGCTGGCCTGAGCGGGCAAGCGGTTTGGAAACCGCTTGCAATCCCCTTCGAAGGGGATTGGCCCTCGCTCCTATGTCGCGAATGGGCTTGCCGGGGCGTGTGATCCGGGTCTAATGGCCGGACATTACCAACCCTGGACCCCCGATGGCACGATCCGACAATCTGACCGGTGCGCTTTTGATGATGGCCTCCATGGCCAGCTTTACCATCAACGACACCTTCATGAAGGCGCTGGCCGGGGAAATCCCGTTGTTCCAGGTGCTGTTCCTGCGCGGGATATTTACCACCATCGCCGTAGGCGTGGTGGCGTGGTGGATGGGGGCCTTGGTGGCGAAGGTTTCGCGCCGCGATGCCGGCAGTATCGCCCTGCGCATGGTGGGTGAAATCGGAGCGGCCTATTTCTTTCTCACCGCCTTGTTCAACATGCCCATCGCCAATGTCACCGCGATCTTGCAGGCGCTGCCGCTGACGATCACGCTGGCTGCCGCCCTTTTTTTCGGTGATCCTATCGGCTGGCGGCGGATGTCGGCGATCCTGATCGGGTTCGTCGGAGTCATGCTGATCGTGCGGCCGGGCGCCGAGGATTTCACGATCTATTCGCTTTACGTGCTGGCCGCCGTGGGCTTTGTCACCCTGCGTGACCTTGCCACCCGACGGCTATCCAAGGAAACGCCGTCGATGTTGGTGACCTTCATCACCTCCATCTCGATCATGGTGTTTTTCGGGGTGGCGAGCCTGACCATCGACTGGGCGCCGATGGATCTGCGCGCCTATGGGCTGACCATCGGGGCGGCGGTGATGATCATCGGCGGGTATCTCTTTTCGATCATGGTGATGCGGGTGGGCGAGATCAGCTTTATCGCGCCCTTCCGTTACACTGGCCTGATCTGGGCGCTTTTGCTGGGCTGGCTGGTCTTTGACGAATGGCCCGAGCCGATTACCCTTGTGGGCGCGGTCATCGTGGTGGGGTCGGGCCTTTTCATGCTGTATCGCGAAGCACAGCTTGGTCGCCAAACACGCTTTTCACATGGGCCGCGTCCACGTTGAATTTTTCGCGCAGCAGGTCAAGCTGTTCAGCGGTGGCCGGCGCGGGCTTGTCCTTGCGGTGCGACGCTTTGGAGTCGTTGTCGTCGTGCACCGCGCGGATATACATCGGCATACCCGGGTCGATCAGCGTCGGCATGGTTTCATGCAATTTGTGATGCCCGAAATTCATGATGGTCTTTTTCGCACCGGGCTTGAAAAGGGCCGCCAGCCCACAGGCCAGAAAGGGGATTTGCACCTCGCGCAGGCGGATACCCTCGGGCGATAGCTGGGCTTCGTAGCCGCTGGAGAATTCAAAGACCATGTTCTTCCACGGTTGCCGCATGGGGGCGGACCGACCGGCCAGACGGCGGATCGCCCGGACGAAATTCAGGCCCACCGCATCATCGTCATCCAGACGGAATTGCAGGGATTCCTCGGTGTCCTCGCCCAGTTCTTCCTTGATCGCCGCCTGCATCGCATAGCGGTGCTTGAACGGCTCCATCTCGACGATCTTGATCTGTTTCACCGGTGCGGTGATGTCGTGTAGCCTGTCAAGGTAGGGTTTGGGCATGCGCGGGCCAATGACGATCAGAAAGGTAAAGCGTGGGTCCTTTTGCGCAGCGATCGACGGCAGGGTGAGGGTTTCGAAATGATTGAACCGCAGGTTCATGCGCTCGGGCTGATATAGGTAAGCCTCGCGGTCTTCGACGGTGTCGTGCATGCGTTTGAACCCGCCAAGGGCGGGGTAGGAAAACCGGCACAGTCCGATCACACGCATCGCGGTTGGCTCCAGATAAAAGGTCGCCTGACATGGTGGCAAAAGCATGCGGCGCAAACAAGGCCAAAGGCAGGCGTCGGGATGCCAATTACGCAAAAGGCATCGGGACTTGAGGCTTGGGGAAATGGCCGGTACATACCCGGCTTGGGAACATGTTGACGCAGGCGAAAAAGCCCCTGTCTGCGGCAGTTGACAAGCCTCGCGACTCCCCCTATACGCGCCTCATCCCGGCGAGGGGGTCGCCCCGGTGCCGATATCAAAATTGAAGTGGTCAAGATCCAGGCGCTTTTACATGCCTCGATCCTCTGGGAACCAACCGCGTCGTTCACCTCGGAATGGGAACGAATGCGGCATTTGCGTTTTGTGGACGCACGAGACGCTGAAAGATTAACCGCACGCGGTTGCGTGCAGACACATGTGTTGCAAGACGGGGAAAGAGACCCAATGCCAACGATCCAACAGCTGATCCGCAAGCCGCGGCAGCCCAAAATCAGAAGTCAGAAGTCCATGCACCTGCAGGGGTGCCCGCAAAAGCGTGGCGTCTGCACGCGCGTCTATACAACGACGCCGAAGAAACCGAACTCGGCCATGCGGAAGGTTGCCAAGGTGCGCCTGACCAACGGTTTCGAGGTCATCAGCTATATCCCCGGTGAAAGCCACAACCTTCAGGAGCACTCGGTTGTCCTGATCCGTGGCGGCCGTGTGAAAGACCTTCCCGGTGTGCGCTACCACATCCTGCGCGGTGTGCTTGACACGCAAGGCGTCAAGGATCGGAAACAGCGCCGCTCGAAATACGGCGCCAAGCGTCCGAAGTAAGAGGAATAACAGATGTCCCGTCGTCACGCCGCTGAAAAACGTGAAATCCTGCCCGACGCCAAGTATGGCGACCGGGTGCTTTCGAAGTTCATGAACAACCTGATGATCGATGGTAAGAAATCGGTCGCGGAAAAGATCGTGTACAACGCCCTCGACCGTATCGAAGACAAGGTCAAGCGCGCCCCGGTCGAACTGTTCCACGAAGCTCTGGACAACATCAAACCCGCCGTCGAGGTCCGCTCGCGCCGTGTGGGTGGTGCCACCTATCAGGTGCCCGTCGAGGTCCGCCCCGAGCGCCGCGAAGCTCTGGCCATCCGCTGGCTGATCACCGCCTCGCGCTCGCGCAACGAAAACACGATGGAAGAACGCCTTGCTGGTGAACTGCTCGATGCAGTCAACAGCCGCGGTTCCGCCGTGAAAAAGCGCGAAGACACTCACAAGATGGCCGAGGCGAACAAAGCCTTCAGCCATTACCGCTGGTAAACCCTAGAGGCATTTATACCATGGCACGCGATTATCCGCTCGAACGCTACCGCAACTTCGGCATCATGGCGCACATCGATGCAGGCAAGACCACCTGCTCGGAGCGCATCCTGTTTTACACCGGCAAGTCCCACAACATCGGTGAGGTGCACGATGGTGCAGCCACCATGGACTGGATGGAGCAGGAGCAGGAACGCGGCATCACCATCACCTCGGCTGCGACGACCACGTTTTGGGAACGCACCGAGAATGGCACCGAGCCCGATTCCGAAAAGCACCGTCTGAACATCATCGACACCCCCGGCCACGTTGACTTCACCATCGAAGTTGAGCGTTCCTTGGCCGTTCTTGACGGTGCGGTTTGTGTTCTCGACGGTAACGCAGGCGTTGAGCCGCAGACCGAAACCGTCTGGCGTCAGGCCGACCGCTACAAGGTTCCGCGCATCGTCTTCGTCAACAAGATGGACAAGATCGGCGCTGACTTCTTCAACTGCGTCACCATGATCGAAGACCGCACCGGCGCGACCGCCGTTCCGGTTGGTATTCCGATTGGCTCTGAAAGCGATCTGGAAGGTCTGATTGACCTCGTGACCATGGAAGAGTGGCTCTGGCAGGGTGAAGATCTGGGCGCGTCCTGGATCAAGGCCCCGATCCGTGATGAACTCAAGGACATGGCCGACGAGTGGCGCGGCAAGATGATCGAGAACGCCGTCGAGCAAGACGACGACGCGATGGAAGCCTACCTCGAAGGCGAAGAGCCCGACGTTCCGACCCTGCGCAAACTTCTGCGCATGGGTACTCTGAACATGTCCTTTGTGCCTGTTCTGGGTGGGTCTGCCTTTAAAAACAAAGGTGTGCAGCCGCTTCTCAACGCCGTGATCGACTACCTGCCCAGCCCGCTGGACGTGGTGGACTACATGGGCTTCGCCCCGGACGACGAAACCGAGACCCGCAACATCGCGCGCCGCGCAGATGACGAAATGCCGTTCTCGGGCCTGGCGTTCAAGATCATGAACGACCCCTTCGTCGGTTCGCTGACCTTTACGCGCATCTACTCGGGCACCTTGAAAAAGGGTGACACGATCCTGAACGCGACCAAGGGCAAGAAAGAGCGCATCGGTCGTATGATGATGATGCACTCCAACGACCGGAGCGAGATCGAAGAAGCCTTTGCGGGCGACATCATCGCGCTGGCCAGCCTGAAAGACACCACAACGGGTGACACGATCTGTGACCCCAAGGCGCCTGTCGTTCTGGAAACCATGACCTTCCCCGACCCGGTCATCGAAATCGCGGTCGAACCGAAGACCAAAGGCGACCAGGAAAAAATGAGCCAGGGCCTCCAGCGTCTGGCCGCAGAAGACCCCTCCTTCCGCGTGGAAACCGACCTCGAGTCCGGTCAGACCATCATGAAGGGCATGGGCGAACTGCACCTCGACATTCTCGTCGACCGCCTGAAGCGCGAATTCAAGGTCGACGCGAACATCGGCGCGCCGCAGGTGGCCTATCGCGAGACCATCGGTCACGAGATCGAACACACCTACACCCACAAGAAACAGTCGGGTGGCTCGGGTCAGTTCGCCGAGGTGAAGATGATCATCTCGCCCACGGAAGCGGGCGAAGGCTATTCCTTCGAGTCGCGCATCGTCGGTGGTTCGGTGCCCAAGGAATACATTCCGGGTGTTGAAAAAGGTATCGAAAGCGTCATGGATAGCGGCCCGCTGGCTGGCTTCCCCGTGATCGACTTCAAAGTTGCCCTGATCGACGGCAAGTTCCACGACGTGGACAGCTCGGTCATGGCCTTTGAGATCGCCGCCCGGATGTGCATGCGCGAAGGTCTCCGCAAGGCCGGAGCGAAGCTGCTCGAACCGATGATGAAGGTCGAAGTGATCACGCCGGAAGAATACACCGGTTCCATCATCGGCGACCTGACCTCGCGTCGTGGCCAGGTGTCTGGTCAGGAACCGCGCGGCAACGCCATCGCGATCGACGCCAACGTGCCGCTGGCCAATATGTTCGGCTACATCAACACGCTGCGCTCCATGTCCTCGGGCCGTGCGCAGTTCACGATGCAGTTCTCGCATTACGACCCGGTCCCGTCGAACATCTCGGAAGAGATTCAGGCGAAATACGCATAACCGTCGGTGCGCCCTGAGGGCGCACCCTACACCCACCCGTAGGGTGCGCAGGGACGCGCACCGCACGACAAAAGAAAGAGGGAGCCAATACCATGGCAAAGGAAAAGTTTGACCGTTCGAAACCGCACGTGAACATCGGGACGGTTGGTCACGTTGACCACGGCAAGAC
>NZ_CAJXNN010000005.1 GCF_913057115.1 uncultured Roseovarius sp. | reverse complement strand
GACGGCCTGAACTTCCGCACCGACGCCGAAATCGATTTCGCACCGTCGATCACCCTCGACAACGGCCTGACCTTCAGCGCCCTCGTTGAGCTGGAAGGCCAGTCGACCGCCGGTAACCAGATCGACCACACCTTCATGACCATCTCGGGCGACACTCTGGGCACCATCCAGATCGGTAACCTGAACGCTGTGACCTACAACAACAGCTTCCAGACCCCCGGTGTTGGTTCGATCGGCATCGACTCGGGCACAATGTCGGGCTTCTTCCCGCTTGTTACCGCAGCTACGATCTCGGGTGGTACTGGCGCGATCTTCCCGACCGCTCACCCCGACTTCTCGGGTGACTCGATGAAGATCAACTACATCACCCCGAGCTTCAACGGCTTCACACTGGGTCTGAGCTACACGCCGTCGACCGTCGGTGGTAACTCGGCCAACTCCGGCCCCATCGACCGCAATGCTGCAAACCAAACCAATGACGTTTGGGGCGTCTCGGCGGACTACAACCAGTCGCTGGGCACCGTGGACCTCGGTCTGCACGCGCACTACCAGCAAGCTGAATTGGTTGGTGGCGGTGCAATCGCTGCCTTGGTTCCTGCCGGCACTTCCATTGATCCCAGCAACTGGGGCGTTGGTGTGAACGTTGGCTTTGACGCCTTCACCGTTGGCATGAACTACGCCGAAGTGGATGGTGACATTGCAGGTACCGCCGCAGGTGACTCGACTCACCTGACGCTGGGCGCGACCTACAACACCGGTGTCTGGACCTTCGGTGCGGACTACATCATGCAAGACAACAAAGCAGTTAGCACGACCACTGCCGGTGCTGACGTTGAATCGACTGCATACCGCATCGGTGCATCGCGGGATCTTGGACCGGGCGTTGCTTGGGACGTATTCGCGATCCACTACGATGGCGACGACAAAGGCTGTGCCGGTGCCGGTTGTACCGACGTCGAAGGTCAGATGATCGGTACTGCGATCACCCTGAACTTCTAATCTCTTCTCGAGATTATTGTTCCGGAAGGAGCGGGCCTTGGCCCGCTCCTTCTTTTTTTGTCAGGAACGATATTTCATCCAGCCATCACCTCGTATAAACGAGGGGTATCCGTGGGCTGTTCGGAGGTGACGTCGTGAACCCGTCTGGAAAGAAAAGCATCGTCTGGCTGGCGTCTTACCCGAAATCCGGGAATACTTGGCTGCGGATTTTCCTTGCCAACTACCTTGCCAACCAAGACGAACCTCTGCCAATCAACAAGGCTTACAGGTTCACCCTGAGCGATTCCGCCGCACGGTATTACAAGGAAGTGTCGGGTGGCAGGCTGGATACCTCCGATGCCGCGGCAAGCGTTCAGTATCGTGAACGTGTCCTGCTGTCCTTCATGGCCAGCGGGGCCGATGTCAACCTTGTCAAAACCCACAATCGCCGCGCCGTGGGCTGGGGTATTCCGCTTATCCCGCCGCATCTGACGCGCTCGGCCATTTACGTGATGCGTAATCCGCTGGATGTTGTGCTGAGCTACGCACGCCACTACGGTCAAACCAATGCAGATGCTGCCGAGGCGCTTTGCCGCTCGGAAAACGGCATCAGCTCGACAGACGGGCATGTGCCGCAATTTCTTGGGTCGTGGCAGGAACACGTGGACAGCTGGACCGGCTTTGCGCCCTATCCCACGTTGATCTTGAAGTACGAAGACATGCTGTCAGACCCCGAGGAGTCCTTTGGCAAGGTCATTCGGCATTTCGGGATGGAGCCGGACCCGGAGCGGCTCAGGAAAGCCATTCGGCATGCCAGCTTCAAGGAGCTTCAGAAGCAGGAAAGCGAGACGGGTTTCGTGGAGCGCCCCCCCAATAGCGAAGCCTTTTTCACCAAAGGTGAAAGCGGGCAGTGGAAGGACGACCTCGCGCCGGAATTGGTCAAGAAGATTCGACAAGTGAACAAACGGGCCATGAAGAAATACGGGTATTGGAATGAATGATCTGCATCGCATTATCTGGCTGGCAAGCTATCCGAAATCCGGCAATACATGGATGCGCACATTGCTGGCGCATTACTTCATGCCCAAGGGGTCGGTTGATCTCAATCGCCTGAACGAATTTACCCTGGGCGACGTTCGTCGCGATTTCTATGTGCGCGCGTCACGTGGCAAGTTCCACGGTGAGGACCTTGACGATTGGCTCAAGTACCGTGTGCAGGCCTTGCGCCTGATGGCTGCCTCGAAAAACGGCCACCACTTCGTAAAGACACACTGTGCGCCGATTGTTTTGTATGACACGGAATTGCTCCCCTCCGAGGTGACGGCGGCGGGTATTTACATCATGCGAAACCCCTTCGATGTGGCGCCAAGTTTCGCCCGCCACATGAGTTGCGACATCGACGAGGCAATCGAACGGATGATGAACCCGAGCAATGTCATGCATTCTACCAAGGGCATGTACGAGGCCATTGGCGCGTGGGGGGACCATGTAAATTCGTGGACAACCGTCAACGGCTTGTCATCCTACATCATCCGCTACGAGGATATGCTGGCCAAGACTGGGCCGACGGTTCGTCAGCTTTTGGAGAAATTCCTCAAGGTCAAAGTGGATAAGCCCAAGCTTGCCCATGCCATCAAGGCAACCAGCTTCGAGTCCCTGAAAAAACAGGAAGAGGAGCATGGTTTCCGCGAGCGGCCCGAAGGGATGAAATCTTTCTTCGCCAAGGGCAAGGCCGGTGGCTGGAAAGAGGAACTGACGCCTGAGCAGGTGGGCACCCTGCGGGAGGCGTTTTTGCCGACGCTGGAAAAATGGTATCCTGAGATACTCAAGGAAACGGCGGAGTTTGCCGGGGGCAAGACAAAGGCTTGATCCCGGGGGTCATAAACGTCGCGGGCTTGGGACAGCGCAACAGCCATTGACGGAAGATTGACCATGAAGACATTCACCATCGCAAGCGGCGTTTTGGCCTTCGGGCTGGCGGCCTGCACCACTGTTCAACCGGCCGGGATGACCACGCTGGGGCCAAACCCGGCGCTTGGCGGGGGCACCTACAGTTCGGGCGGGGGGTTGACCCTTGCCGTTGAAAGCCGGGAGCAGGCGGGGCAAACCCTGATCTGTGGGGTCTTTGCGCAAAGCCGTCAGCAAGCGGTCATGACACGCGGTGTCGCGCGCAAGGTTCTTGGCACCGGCAGCGTCTATATCGGCGATGAAGCCGCCGTGCGGGGCCTGACATTCCTGCGCGAAGTGCCGCCCGCGGCGCAATATGGCGGGCTGGAAGCGCCTTGCGTGTTGAGCGAAAGGCAATGGCGGCCCGGTGACGAGGCGCGTCGCCCGGTCATCCGCATCCCACGCCAGATCGTGGTCGAGGAACGGGACGCGGATGGCGGGATCGGAACGGGTTTTGCCATCAGGTTCCGGCAAACGGGGCCGGGGGCCGGGATTTAGAGCCTTGTCAGCACCTCGACCGCCTCGGCGATCGGATAGTGGTGATTGCCAATGAAAAGGCCGTTTGCGTCGATGTAATCGGCATTCGGCAAATCGCCGTGGATGTCATGCGGGAAGAACCGCATGACTTCGCTGCGCGCGAAGTTGCCCGCCACGATGGGGCGACATTCAAAGCCCTCTTCGACCAGTTGCGCCACGAAATCCTTTCGTTCAAGGCCTGCCTCGGGGCGCAGGACCAGCGAGAAGCCAAACCAGCTTGATTGGCCGATTTCCTGTTGGATGGTAAACAGGCGGTGATTTGACAGGTGCTCTTGCACCAATGCGCCATTGGCACGGCGGCCTTCGATCAACCCGGGCAGTTTGCGGATTTGTTCACGCCCCAAGGCCCCGGACATCTCCAACGGCCTCAGGTTGTAGCCCGGCAGCACGAAGCGGAAGCTTTCGTAAAACGGATCGTCGCTTTTGGTGCCGGTGACGTGGTTTTCTTTCGGCAGGTTGCGCGTCCAGCCATGGGCGCGCAGCGACAGCATGACGTGATAAAGTTCCTCGTCGTCGGTCACCACCATGCCGCCTTCCATGGTGGAGATATGGTGGGAAAAGAAGGACGAATAGCTGCCCATAACCCCGAAGGTGCCCGCCTGTTTGCCCTCGAAAGTGGCCCCCATGGATTCGCAGTTGTCTTCGATCACCACGATGTCACGGCCTGCGATGATCTCGTCTATAACTTTGAAATCATTGGGGTTTCCAAGCAGGTTCACCACCATGATCGCGCGGGTTTTATCGGTGACCGCCTCGCGCAGCGCGTCCAGGTCATAGTTGAGCGTGCCCGCGTCGATATCCACGAACTTCATCCGCAAGCCATACTGACCCAGCGGGTAATAGGTCGTCGACCAGCTGACCGCAGGCACGATCACCTCGTCGCCCGGCTGTAGCTTCAGCTTGTCGTTCTGGGTGTAGAACAAGGCCGCCGTCATCAACAAGTTCGCGGAACTGCCCGAATTGACCATGACGGCAAAGTTAGTTCCGAAATGGGCGGCGAATTCTTCCTCATAGGCTTTCACCTCGGGGCCCATCGAGAACATATCGGAGGCGATCACCCGGTTCAGGGCGTCATATTCCGCCTGATCCCAAGTCGTGGTGGCGAGGGGGTATTTGGCGCTCATGTGCTCAAGTGCTCCAGATAGTGCTGATAGGTGCGGGCAATGCCATCGCGCAGGGAGGTGGGCGCGCTCCAACCCCATGCGGTTTGCCGCTCAACCGAGCATAGCTTTTGCTTCATGCCGGTGGGTTTGCTCAGGTCATGGGTGAAGGCGCCGCTCCAACCGATGACATTCGCGACGGTGGCGTAATAGTCGTTGATCGTGTGGTCATGGCCCAGCCCGATGTTCATGGCGTCGGGCAGGGCGGTCATATCCCCGGCGGCGGTCCAGACCGCATCGGCCAGATCACCGGCGAACATGAATTCGCGCCGGGCGGTGCCATCGCCCCAAATCTCAACGCTTTCTGCGCCGCTTTCGCGGGCCTCGTGCACCTTGTGAATGATCGCCGGCACAAGGTGTGAACGCTTGGGATCGAAACTGTCGTAAAGCCCGTAAAGATTACATGGAATCAAGGTTTTGTACTGCGCATCTTCATCCTCGCGCCGGATGTATTCGCACAGCCGCATGGCCATGATCTTGGCCAGCGCGTAGCCTTCGTTGGTGGGTTCCAGCGGTGCGGTCAGGATCATCTCCTCTCGCAGCGGGTTTTCCGCCTCGCGCGGATACATGCAGGTCGAGGCGAGGTTGAGCAGGTTACGGACGCCACCCTGCCACGCCCCCATGATCACGTTGCGCCCGATCATGGTGTTGTCGTCCAGAAAGGCGACCGGGTTGGCCATATTGGCGTGGATGCCGCCCACGCGGCCCGCCGCATGGATCACCAGATCGGGCTTGGCTTGCGAGATATAGTCGGCCACGGCCTGCGGGTGGGTGAGGTCAAGTTCGGCACGGGTGGGGGCCAGAACCTCCCAGCCCGCGGCGGTGGGATGGGCGCGGATGTTGCGCCCCACCATGCCGCCGCCGCCGGTCAGAAGAAGACGCGGCTTTTCGCTCATCTGTTGCCATCCTCGCGGGACATGGGCGCGCCGTGGCCGTGATCCATCAGGATGCGGGCGCGTTGCGCCGCGCGCAGGTCTTCGGCGACCATCTCGGCGCACATCTCTCGGGCGGTGATCTCGGGCACCCAGCCAAGTTCGCGCTTGGCCTTGGCCGGATCGCCCAGCAGGGTTTCCACCTCGGCGGGGCGGAAATAACGCGGGTCGATGCGCATCACCACGTCGCCGGGTTTGAGGCCGGGGGCCATGTTGCCTGTGACAGCCTCCACCTTGGCGACCTCATCAATCCCTTCGCCTTCGAATTTCAACGTGATTCCAAGGTCTTCGGCGGCCCAGGTGATGAACTCGCGCACCGAGTACTGTTTGCCGGTGGCGATCACGAAATCATCGGCCTGCTCTTGCTGTAGCATCATCCACTGCATGCGCACGTAATCCTTGGCGTGGCCCCAATCACGCAGCGCGTCGATGTTGCCCATGTAAAGACAGGGCTCCAGCCCTTGGGCGATATTCGCCATGCCTCGGGTGATCTTGCGGGTCACGAAGGTTTCGCCCCGGCGCGGGCTTTCGTGGTTAAAGAGGATCCCGTTGCAGGCGTACATGCCGTAGGCCTCGCGGTAGTTCACGGTGATCCAATAGGCATACATCTTGGCCACCGCGTAAGGCGAACGCGGGTGGAAGGGGGTGGTTTCGGTTTGCGGGGTTTCCTGGACCAAACCATAAAGTTCCGAGGTCGAGGCCTGATAGAATTTGCAGGTCTTTTCCATGCCCAGAAACCGGATTGCCTCCAACAAGCGCAGGGTGCCGATGGCGTCGACATCTGCGGTGTATTCGGGCGACTCGAAGCTCACGGCCACATGGCTTTGCGCGGCAAGGTTATAAACCTCGTCGGGTCGCACCTCGGACAGGATGCGGGTGAGGTTGGAGCTGTCGGTCAGATCGCCGTAATGCAGCTTCAGACGCGCGTGTTCCACATGCGGGTCTTCGAAAATATGGTCAATCCGCTGGGTGTTGAACAGCGAGGCGCGGCGCTTGATGCCATGCACCTCATAGCCTTTTTCCAAGAGGAATTCGGCGAGGTAAGAGCCATCTTGACCTGTGATTCCGGTAATAAGAGCGGTTTTCGTCATGCTGTCTTCCGGTGTTACGGCCGGGCCTCGCCCGGGCAGAGTGCTTGCGCCGTGATACGCTGAACATTGCATCGGTGGCAACCGTATGACGGCGCGGGATCACGATCAAATGCAAGGCGTTACGAAAATCGCCCGTGAATGACGTGCCGCCTTCGGATCAAAGCCTTCCGCCATTCACCTGAGGCATCAGAGAAAGGTGGAAGGCGCGCAACGATTGAGTGGAGCACGGCGTTCGTGAAAATCTGTGCTGCAATTTTTTCGCGAAACGCTTTAGGCAACTCATCGCCCCTGTATCTTCACCGAAAAGTTCCGGCGTGCGCCTTGGGGCGGCTTGGGGAAGGGGCCTGCGCCGCGCACCAATCGGAGTGCGGCCTGATCGAGGGCGGACGACCCCGAACTGCGCGACAGCGATACCGCAGAGAGGCCCCCGTTGGCACTGATGGTAAAGGCGACGAAAGCCGAGCCGCGCGCATTGACCCGTGGTTTGCCCGCGCGCGACAGTCGGCGCATGACCAGACCGGGATAGTTGCTGGCGGCGGCGTTTCCGGTAACCTTCTGGCGTCCGCCCGTACCGCTTTGCCTTGCGGCTGCATCGGGCTTGCCGGTTGCCGCGCCGGCGCGCGCGTTGCGCTTTGCGTTGCCGGGCTTGGGCGTGGCCTGCCGGACCTTGGGTTTGGGGCTTGGAGACGATTTGGCGGCTTGCGCGGGCTTGTGCGCGGCTTCGAAGGCGGCGCTGCGCCGCATTGGCCGCAAAGAGCGCGTGACAGCGGTGCTTTGCGGCGTGGAGCCTTCGAGCTGATCGGGGGGCGGTGCGGCTTCGAGCGCCTCGGACGGTGCAAGACGCGCCAGCGCCTCCGGCGCGTCGGTGGACGGCGTTTCGTTGGTTTTCTCCGTCTCGGTTATTGTCCGGCCCGCTTTGGTCCTTGCGGCCATATCGGGACGCGCAACTTGGGCGGCCGCTATGCGTTCCTCGGGGAGCGCGGGCGTTGGCGTTTCCGTTTGGATGCGCTCAGAAGTGTCCGTCTGTGCCGCTTTCGAGGTAACCGGACGGGTGGCTGTCAATGATCCGGCCGCCATGTCCGCGAAGGCGTTGCCAAGCCTGACCTCGGCGGCACCATCCGCCCCTTCAGCTTGTATATCTTCTTTGGCGGCCAGTGACAGGGCAACGGCGCCATGAACACATATGGCCACCGTCAGGGCCGTTACCTTGGCCGTGATCGCGCCGCGCATCATGGTAACCCCCTTTCGGTCACGAGCACGACGTGTTGCGCCCCGGCCTCGCGCAGCGCGCGCCCGACGGCGATGAGTGTCGCGGCGGGCAGGTCGCGGTCGGGAACAAGGCGCACTCGCGCGCGGTACTCTTCTGGCAAATCAGCAAGGAAAGCGGATGCGCTGTCGATGTCGGCGCCACGGTGCGTCATGCGGCCATCGGCGTGCAACACCAGCGCATCGGCGGGTGCTGTGCCCTCGATATCTGCGGTTCTGACAAGGCGCAGCTCCTTGTCCAGCGGGGTGGCCAGCGTGCCCGCGACGAGAAAGAAGACCAGCATCAGGAAGACGATGTTGATCAAGGCTATGGTTGGTTCACGTTCGACTTTCGAGCGGCGTGGTTTCATGCGGCCTCCAGCACTGTCACCCGGATCGCGGGCAGGGCGCGCAGGGTGACCAGAAGATCGCTGAGCCGTTGCGCGGTCACATCCTTTCGCGCAGCGACAAGCACCGTCAGTGGCGCGTCGCCGTTGCGATGCCCTGCAAGGGCCTGCGGAAGATCGTCCATTTCGGCCTCGACCCCGTTCAGGCCAAGCGACGCTGCCGAGAGGGTCACGAAGACCGGGTGGGCCTCCGTCGCGGCACCGCCCGGCGCGGCTGAGGCGAATTCCACTTCGCCGAAACGTGTGAAACTCGACGAGAGCATGAAGAACAGAAGCAGCAGGAAAATCACGTCGATCAGCGATGTCATCGACAGCCTGCGCCTGCGTCGCCGGCTACGCATGGGCGGGCACCGCTTGCGGCCCCGTCGTGGCGCGGCAATCCTGCGGGGCAAGGATGGTCCGGAGCGCCTTTTGCGCCAGAACGCGGTCGGCATCCATGCGCGACTCGAGCCAACTGAGCACCACCGATGTCGGCATCGCCACGGCCAGCCCGACCGCCGTGGTCAGGAGTGCGACCCAGATCCCGCCCGCAAGGGCTGAAGGATCGACTTGCGCGCCCGCCTCCTGCAAAGCCTGGAAGGCCGAGATCATGCCAAGCACAGTACCGAAGAGGCCAAGGAGCGGGGCAAGCTGCGCGACGGAGTCCAGAAACCGGAAGCCGCTTTCCAACCGGGCGAAACATGTCTCTGCCTCGGCCTCGAGACGGGCGGCATCGTCCTGACCATCAAGCGCCATCGCGACCACGGGGGCAAGATAGCTGCGCGAGCGGTTGAGGTTTTCCCGCGCGGTTGTCCGATCCCCGGCATCCCAGGCGGTGATGGCATCTTGCAAGGCCTTGTGACGGCCCACACCGGCGGCGGAGAATTGCCAGAGTTTGTACAGGACAACAGCGAGAACCAGTACGGAAAGCGCGCCGAGAAGCAGAACAACCGGCCCGCCAAGATCGGTGATGCGCAGAAGTGCGTCTTGAAGCGTTGTGATCATCCCAGCACCTCGACATCCGTCCGGCTGCGCAGGTCCAACGCCCTGGAGCAGGCGCCTTCCGGCACGCCTTTGCCGGCACAGGTTTCGGCCCCGTTGATCAGAAGGCGGCCCAACGAAGCGCAGGCAAGGCCGGGCACGACGAATTGCCGGACACGGGGCCGCGCAGCGGGCAGGGCGCCGAAATCGAACAGGGTCAGCCGATCAACCCGGCCTTCCGCGTCGAACAAGACCGCCTCGTAAACGGCCTGCTCTATGTCGCGATCATGTCCATTCTGGACGAGGAAGCTGATCCGGCAAGCGTCTTCGACAGGTTGCAACGCGTTGAGTTCGATTGATACATGCGCGCCCTGATCTTCTTGCGCGAGGACAGGAGTCGCCGTCAAGCAAGCGGCCAGACAGGTCGCTGCACGTATTGATTTCAATTTGAGCATGTTTCCAGCCTCAGATCTCCCGATTGGTCGTCTGGCTGGGGAAATGATCCCTTGCTGGATGGCAGTTCGTTACCATCCAGCAGGTCGTAATTCAATACCTGATTAAATCAGTGCGCTTTATCAGCTTGCAGGTCGCGGTGCCGTGCTTGCCGCTTCAGGCGATATGCGAGCGCAGCATCCAGGCGAATTTCTCGTGTGTCTGTCCACGTGCAATGCACAGGTCTTCGGTCAGCGTGTCGCCATGGCTTGCGGCCAGTTCCCCGGCCCCGGCGATGGTTTCGGCGAGGGTTTCCTGTGCCTCTTTCATGATGCGGATCATGTCTTCGGCACTGGGTACGCCATC
Source organism: uncultured Roseovarius sp. (assembly GCF_913057115.1). Lineage (GTDB taxonomy): Bacteria > Pseudomonadota > Alphaproteobacteria > Rhodobacterales > Rhodobacteraceae > Roseovarius. Next base: position 113,868 of record NZ_CAJXNN010000005.1, on the reverse strand, counting down.
GGCCTCGGAGACTTTCGATCGCTTCAACATCCCGGCAAGGGTGCCTTCGGCATGGGTGTTCAGTGCCTTTATCCGCTCGGCCAGATCATCCTGCGCGATGAAGTGGTCTTCGTAGATTTTCTGGAAAAGGTCATGCAGGGGGCCAAAGGCCATGCCGGTGACGTTCCAGTGAAAGTTCTGCGCCAGCATCGTGGTCACGACAGTCTCTGCCACGCATTGATTGAGCGCCTCGGCGATCTGCGCGGTCGCATCGGTGGAAAGTGTTTGGGCGGTTTGGGTCAAGGGTGCCTCCTGCATCAGAATGACTTGGTGCTGGCTGGCGAATGGCTGGCTTGCCCGAATAGATTAGAGGCCAGTACAGCAATCGGCAAGGCGATTTAGAATATTTCTAAACCCCAGTAAAATTGTCAGCTACACGGCGCAGCAGGAAAACGAGATTCCTGCGCGCATGCACCGGAACGCGCGAGTGCAGAAGGAAGGTTGCGCTGGTGTCATCCCCGCTTTTCAAACTGCACGCCAAGGCGATCAGCCATTTTTCATCGAACGAGGTTTCTTGCTCCCCCACGCGGTAGAGAACCGGCCGGCGGCCCAGAGCCTGGGACAGGCATCGCACCAGGACTTCCGCGGCGGCCTGCGTGGCAACGGCTCGGTTTCCCGACAGGGTGGCACAGGCTCCGAACAGGTCGATATACCCCTTGCAACGGCTGGCCCGTGCCACGTGGCGCAAGTGGTCGAGCAAAGACTCCGGGTTGAAGTAACGCGTGGTGCCGACGGCGTGTTGGCCTGAAACCTGACGCAGGGCTTGGGTCATCTATCCATTGTCCTTGCCGTTGATGTCCGAAAAACCTGGGCCTTCACGCCGCTTTGCCCCCATCCAGTACCGTGAGTTTCACCTTTTTCTTGCGGCAGCGTTTTTCATAGGCCTGCTCCCAGTGCTTGTAACGGCCCATGACGGCCTGCTGTGCGACCACAAGCTCGACAAAGGCTTCGCGATGGGAGTTCTTTTTCAACTTCTTGAAGGCGGATTTCTGCGCCTTCGTCATCGAGCAGCCGATGCAATGGCCTTCGCGCTTGAACTTGCAAACGCTGATGCAGGGGCTGGGAACCTTGGGCATGATGTCCTCGCTGGTGTTTCGGGCGAATGGCCCGGTCTGGCTGGGATGTCGGTCAGTGCAGGATACGGTTTTCGGTTTGCGGTGGCTCGGGGTGCAAAGCGGGCGTGCGCTTTGCCATGTGCTGCATCGCCTGACCCACGCGCGCCGCCATCAGGGCGATCGGTTCGGCATGGCGAGCCGGGACAAGCAAGCTGGCGATCATGCTGGCCTCGGCCAGATCGCCGCGTGCCGCCTCGCGCACGAGCGTGCGTAATACCGCCTCGTCCGAGCCGATGCAGGTGCAGCCAAGACCATGCCTGACAAGCGGTCGGCGGGCATGGGTGCACAGGCTGGTCAAGAGTGTTTCGAAGTTGCGCATTTCCGCGCGCCCCTCGATGGCGCCAAAACACCGGGCAAAGCCATTCCAGACTTCGGCCTGGCCTTGCGGGCTGTCCATCCAGAACCGTATCGACATGACCAGTTCCGCTTCCCAGGGTGCGATATCGGTCAGCTTGCCCACCACGTCGGCACCGGGGCTTTTTTGTGACTTCGTCATTTGGTCAATATCAATTTGCCGGCGCGGGTGATGCGCAGGGTGTAGGTCTGGCCGTCCAGCACGATATCGGCCTTGTGCCCGTTCGGGATAAGGTCTCGCGCGTCGTGGGTCACGGTGTTGTCGGTCCGATCAGCGGCCTGTGGGTCCGGAAGCTGTTGCATCAGGCTCATCGACCCTCTCCTGATGTGCTTGCGCGCTCGCGCTGAAGGTCAATGAGATGCTCAAGGGCGAGCCCGTCGAGCTGTCCGCTGTCGGCGCCGGATTGCATGACTTCGCGCCAACTGTTGCGGGCCGTCGCATGCCCGCCATTTTGTGTATTGCGCTCGGGTGTCTTCACGATGGCTCCTTTCATCTGACATCCGGGCTGCCGTGGTCGGTGGCTGGGACGGGCATCAAGGTGATGCGTTGACAAATTCCGACCAAATGAGTCGGGTACTAAGTCGTGCTTACAGCAATCTGATAATTTCAGTCAAGAATATTAGGCTGGATGCGCGGCTGAAAATTCATCGAACTGCTGCCCACCGGCTTGGTCAACAAAGCGCAGCCGGTTGCAGAGCGTCGATTCTCTGAATCGTTGTGAAGCCTTCGAAGCGTGGTGCGCCTTCGTGCAACTTGCGGCTTTGCCCGGCGCGGGCATGCGAGGCGCGGAATTCTTCGCTTGTGGTCCATGTGCGGAAATGCGCCTCGCTCTGCCATAGAGTGTGAGAGGCATAGAGAACCCGACCGTCTTCCTCCGGGCCTTTCAGCATGTGAAAGGAAACGAACCCATCCATGTCCTGCAACTTGCTTTCGCGGGTCAGCCAAAGCTCCTCGAATTCGGCGGCGTATTCCAAAGGTACGGTGAAACGGTTCATGGCAAGATACATCTTTTGCTCCTCAGTTTGATGTCAGCGAATGTTAAGCATCGTCGCGCGGGGATGGCTGGACAAAGCGGATGCCGCGTGCGGCAGGATGTAGGGTATCCCCGGAGGCGGTGGGGCGGAGACGCGCAAGGCGCAACCGTAGGCGTGCGACAGGGTGTCATCGGTCAGCACTTTTGCGGGAAGGCCGAAGGCAAGGCCTTGCCCCTCGGCCAGCACCGCCACGCGGTCGGCAAAAAGCGCCGTCAGGTTCAGATCGTGCATGACGGCGATCACGCCGCCGCCGGCCCGTGCGAAGCCCCGGGCGATCTCCATCACCTGAAGTTGATGCGCGATGTCGAGGCTGGAAACCGGCTCGTCCAGTAGCAGCCAGCGTGGCTCGCCATCTTCGACAGGGGACCAGACCTGTGCCAGCACGCGGGCGAGCATGACTCTTTGACCCTCACCCCCGGACAATTCCTGAAAGGTTCTATTGGCGTAATGGGCCAGCCCGACGCGGGCCAGTGCCTGCATCGGGACATCTGGCCGGTCTCCTGCAGTGCCCGACTGCAGGCCAAGCCGGACGACTTCAAGGACAGTGAAGGGAAAGGCAAGGCGCGAGGCCTGAGGCAGGACGGCCCGTTGTGCGGCAAGCTCCCACGGTTTCATTGTCATGATGTCGCGCCCATTCAAACTCACCTGACCCTGAAAGGGCAGGGAGGCGGTGATGGCCCCCAGCAATGTGGATTTGCCCGACCCATTGGGGCCGACGATGGCGGTGACTTCGCCGGGCAAGGCGCTGAAGCTCACCCCGCGCAGCGCTTCATGGTTGCCGTAAAGGACGCGGATATTTTCAGCGATCAGGCTCATAGCTCCACCAGCCCCCGGCGTTTGAGGAGAATCCACAGGAAGACGGGAGCACCAAGGACCGCCGTGACGATACCGATGGGCAATTCGGCGGGCGCGATGACCACGCGGGCGATGACATCGGCAAGGATCAACAGGATTGCGCCGAGCAGCGCGGAATTGAGCAGGAGCGTCCGGTGATCGGGGCCGGAGGCCAGTCGCAACAGGTGCGGCACGACAATGCCAATGAAGCCGATTCCTCCGGAAACGGCCACCGCCGCTCCGGTGGCACCCGCGACGGCCAAAATCGCGATGGACTTCATGCGCTGCACGTCGATGCCGATATGGGCCGCCGTCGCTTCGCCAAGCGCCAGCCCGTTCAGGCCACGGCCCAGCATCAGGGCTGTACCTATGGAGAGCAGGATCAGCGGCCCGGCGGACAACACCTTGGCCCAGCTTGCCCCGGCGAGCGACCCCAGCCCCCAGAAGGTCAGGTCTCGCAATTGCCGGTCGTCGGCAATGTAGACGAGGATGCCCGAAAGGGCACCCGCAAGCGCCCCGAGCGCGATCCCCGCCAAGAGCATGGTGGCCACCGATGTGCGTCCGTGGCGGGTGGAAACGCGGTAAAGCAGGATCGTCGATCCCCAGCCCCCCAGAAACGCCGCGAAAGGCGTGAGTTGATTGCCTGTCAGGTCGATCACCCAGGCAGGCAGCAGTGCGCCCAGCACGATGGCGAGGATCGCCCCCAGCCCGGCCCCCGCGCCGACGCCGACGATGCCGGGGTCGGCCAGCGGGTTGCGGAACAGCCCCTGCATCGCCGCACCCGATACCGCCAGCGCCGCGCCGACAAGCACGCCCATCGCCAGCCGGGGCAGGCGGATATCCAATAGCACGACGCGCTCCATCTGGCTCAAGGCTTCGCCCTGCGCCAGCTTGGCCAGCACCGCCGAGAGGGTCACGTTTGTCGCGCCGACCTCAAGGCTCGCGATGCAGGCCAGCGCCAGTGCACCCGCCAGCCCCCAGTGCAGGGCGCGGGCGCGGGACAGCCGGTCGTTCGGGGTACTCTCGATATCTGTCGCGGCGGCCAAGGCTCAGCTTCCCTGCCCGTAAAGGGCATCGTTCAGTTCGCGGATGGCCTGCGCCGTGCGCGGGCCGAAGCCAAGCATCAGCAAGCCGTCCATGCGCACCACGGAGCGGCTCTGCGCGGCAGGCGTCAGCTTGATCGCGGGCATGGCGAACAGTTCGTCATCGGCAACGCCATGGTCACCGCCCCGATCCATCATCAGGATCACATCAGGGGCGGCCATGCCAACGGCCTCATCGGTGACTTGCTTGTAGCCCTCGTAGTCAGTGATCGCGTTCACGCCCCCCGCCATTCGGATCAATGCGTCGGCGGCCGTACCCGCACCCGAGGCGTTGATCTTGCCCCCTTGCGTGGACAGCACGAAAAGCACGCGTTTCTTCTTGGCCTCTGGCCGCTTGGCATCGGTCAGCGCCGCCGCCATGGCGGCTTCGACCTCGGTTGCCAGCCCGTCGGCCTGCTTTGGCACGCCAAGCGCTGTGCCAATGATTTCGATCTTGCGAAGGATGCCTTCGGTGCTGAGCGCGTCGGGCACTTCGACAAAACCGACATCCGCCGCGCGGATCACCTCAAGCGCCTCGGGCGGGCCTGCCCCTTCCTCGGACAGGATCAACGACGGGCCGACCGATAGCACGCCTTCGGGCGAGAGCGAGCGCATATAGCCCACATCCGGCAAGTGGGTCACGTCCGGTGGATAGCTGGAGGTGGTGTCGCGGGCCCTGAGCCGGTGCTGCTGTCCAAGGGCGGCGACGATTTCCGTCACGGAGCCGCCGATCGACAGGACATCGGCATGCGGATTCGGCACCTCTGCGCTTTGCTGCGCGCTGACGGTCAGGGCAACGAAGGCCCCGAACATCGCCGCCCATATGCCCGCATAGGTTCCGGTTTTGCTGATCCGAGAATTCATGCCGGAACCTCCGCAAGCGAGGGCAGTGCTTTGACGACCCGGCCCCATTCAGGGCGCGAATCCCGGCCTTCCTTGCCAAGGCCGAAGACTTGGAAGATCAACCCGCCCTCGGCGTCGAAAGCCTCCACCGACACGGCGGGGCCGCGCTGCGTGGGCTTCTCCACGGCCCAAATCTCGGCGACCTTGTCGAGCCGCAGATGCAGGTTGAACCCGGGGTCCATCACGTTCTGCCATGGCCCCATGGGGCGCAACTGGTGAACAGGGCCGGTATGGATTTGAATACAGCCGCGGTTCCCGACGAAGATCATCACCTCGATCCCGGCATCGCGCACCGCGTGCAGCATCGCATCGGCGGCTTTTGGGGCAAGCTGGCGCACCCATGGGGCGCCGGCGATTCGATAGGCACCAAGCCGGTTCATCTTGAGCTTCGAGCACAGCCGCAGGAACTGGTGCGTATCGGTCAGCTTGGCCCATTCCTCGCGCAGGATGTCCAGTTTGTCAGGCCGCGATTTCGGGGCTTCCACGGGTTTGCGCGGGTCAACGGCCTGAGTGTCCGCCTGATCCGCAACCGCCAGATCGGCGACAGTTTCGGCCCATGTCGCGTGGTTCGATGCCTCGCGCAGGTGAATTTTATGCACCGCGTCGCCCGCCGCATCGAAAATCTGCAACGAACGACGCGGGCCCTGCTCGGACTCGGTCTCGACTGCGAAGGCATGCACCCAATGCGAGGGGAAGATGCGCAGGTCGATATTCTCGGTCAGGGTCATCGCGGCATGTTCGCCGGGATGATAGTTGCCGTATTCCCCGACCTTTTCATGCACGCAAGCATCGACGCGGGTCAGCGCCATGACCTCGCCCAGCTTCTCAGCCGCGGGAATGATCCGGTCCGGATGGGCGGCGATCCGCGTGGTGCCGCCCCCAACACCGGCAGCAACCAGTTGCGCCTCGGATATGCCGAGGGCATCCGACGCATCGCGCGCACGCGTTTTGGGGTTTTCGGCCTGAAAGGCACGGATGTCGAAAGGGCTGACAGCGGGGTGCTGTGTCATGGGCGTCCTCGGAGTTTGGCATGTGGTCCGATGGCTGCGCCCGGCGAGAAGCGGTGCGTGGCTGTCTCAAATTACTTGACTGTTTTAGTCTGATACGTTTATCGCTGCAACCCGTCGCGATTGGGTAAATCGCAATTTCACCAAAAACAGCCGCGCCAGCCTTCGCAAGCTACGGCATGACACTCAAGAAGGATGGCGCCATGCTCACTTCCCTGTTGCGCGGCACGACCGCGCTTGCCTGCCTGTCGCTGGCTTTGCCAACGGCTGCGCAGGACACTGACCCCGGCTTTCTTGGAACGCTGGTTCTAACCCCCGGCAAACGCGACCTCAGCTTTGGCACGGCTCTGTCCCGTACGGTTGTGGAGGAGGACGAGATACAGGATCGCCAAGCCAGTACCGTCGCACAACTGGTCGACTCCGTGCCCGGTGTCACGCTGGTCAACGGCACGACACCGCAAGGCTCGGGCATCAACATTCGCGGGTTCGGCGCGAACACCACCTTCGGTTCGGACCAGAAGATTGCCGTGCAGATCGACGGTGCCTCGGTCGGTTCGGAAGAGATCTACCGCATCGGAACGCAGCTTTTCACCGATCCAATGCTCTACAAGGAGGTCGAGGTTCTGCGCGGCACGATTGGCAGTTTTGCCTATGGCTCCGGCATCGTGGGCGGGGTGGTCAAGCTGGAAACCAAGGATGCCTCGGATTTCACGGGCGGTGTGCCAGGCTTCGGCGGGTCGCAGACGCTGGAGTTCAGTTCCAACGGCGACGGGTTTGTCAGTTCAACGAACCTGGCATGGATGCCCGCTGACGGGGCCGAGTTCCTGTTGAACTATACATGGCGCGATCAGGGGACACTCGATGCCGGTGACGGCACAAGGATCGGCAACAGTTCCTTTGAAACACCCTCCTATCTTGCCAAGGGCAAGTTCACCTTCGGCGAGGATGATGCGCATTCGCTGATGTTCAGCCATTCGCGCACCGTGGCCGACGATAACGATGTGCCTTATGACCAGTTCATCACCACGGCGGACATCTTTGGCCGGGTCGACCGGGAGACAGACACCCGGCAGACGGTTCTGGAATACCGCTTCAATCCGGGCAGCGACATGGTCGATCTGCGTGCCAACCTGTCCTACGCCGATCAGGATATCGAGTCGAACTACGTGCCCGGGTCTTCGCCGTTGGAGGGCACACCGGGGTTCGGCGGCATCCGCGCGCTGGCCGATGCGGACCACCGCTACGAGACAACGAAATTGACGCTCAAGAACCGTGCGCTGTTCCAGACCGGGGCCCTGTCGCATGACATGCTCGCCGGGATGGAGCTTCAGCGCCGCAAACGTGCCGACCAACCAAGCGCACCGGGGGGAACGAATGACCGCCTTGCCATGTTCGTGGTGGATGAAATGCGCATCGGGCAAGTCACCGTGACCCCTGCGCTGCGCTACGAATCATCGCGGATCGAAAGCGCCGTACCGCTTGCCGGGGTGCCCCGGAGCTATGAGAAGGACGCATTGATGGGCGGGCTGGCATTGGCCTATGATTTCGGCAACGGGGTGTCGGTGTTCGGAAGCGCGGCCTATACCGAAGGCCTGCCAATCATCGACGATCTGGGGACGACCGCAACGGCGCAACGCCGCATCGCGCAGTCGGAGAAGTCGCATACCGTCGAGATCGGCGCGGAGTATACCGGCGAAGGCGTTTTCGTGGCGGGCGACAGCTTCTCCATTCGTGGCAATGCCTACCTCACCGAGCTTTACGATATAACCAGCTATACGGTGGCCGGGTCGATGACCACAGAGCTGGACAGTGTCGAGACCCGAGGCATCGAACTTGAGGCCTCATATGGCTTGGCAAGCGGGTTCTACGTGGATTTCGCAGGGCACCTCGGAGAAGGGACCGAATTCAACCCCGACGGCAGCAATACGACGTGGCGCAACACCGCGTCGGACCGTGCGCAGCTGACGTTGGGCAAGAAATGGGATGATACGCTCGACCTGAGTTGGGAAGTCGTCCACGCCACCGACCGCCGTGACGCGCTCGGCGCCGATTTGTCCGACAGCACCGTGCATAACCTCCGTGCGACGTGGCGGCCACAGGCGCAGGGTTGGCTGGATGAGGCCGAAGTGAGGTTCGGCGTCGAAAACCTGCTGGATGCCGATTACGTCGGACACCTGTCATCGCCAAGTCGAAAAGCGCCGGGACGGACCTTCAAGGTCTCGCTCACTAAATCGTTCTGAGAAAAAGTGCCGGGGCGCCAAGCCCCGGCCATTGTGGCCGTGCAGGGTCAAACCCGGAGCTATGGATCGCTAGCGGGCTGTTGCAGTTCAGGTCACCCAACGCTCCGCGGTTCGCAGAAACGGACCGTCGCGGCAAAGCCTGGTGCCGCGACCCGGGTCCTGCATCACGCAAAAACCGCCGGAGGCCTGTCTCTTTGCGTGGCAATGTTCCGCCAAGTGCTGAAAATAGGTCAGGGCCTGGCCCAAGATACTCGTCCCGCCGGGCCTGCCGCGCTTTGTAGTCGTAGCGATAGCCGTAGTGCTGCTCGCGCCGCTTCAGGTCGGTGCGCCAGGAGACCGCATCGACCTCCTGGGCGAGCTTACGCGCAACCTCCGGGATGTGATTTTCCAGATAGGTCAACCCGTCCGGCCATGCATCCTGACGAAATGAGAGTTGGGCTGACCGCAAACTAAAGATCCCCTGTACCAACGACTATCCACCGCGTCCGACAGGTTTGATTGGAATATTCAGGTCGTCTTTGCAGCTCCATCATGACAATATGAGAACCTACGACATTGATACCCTTGTTTCCCAAAGGCGTGCCCGCTTCGGAAATCAGTTCTTCGTAAAGTGCAGGATCTTCAGCTTTGAGAACCAAACCTGTGTCTTCGCGCCATGCGAACCAGAAATCATCTTCAGGATCGGCTTCTAGCGCGAGTCCATGAACTGTTGTTTCTGTGGCGTAGAACGGCCATGCGTCTCCGGGTAGCAGCGATTGACCGTTGTCAAACTTGGGAACGATATCTGGCCTGAAATATGGTCTGTTCAGATCAATCAGAGCTTGTTTGCCGATGTTCAAACCATTGGGAAGTTGCACGCAGTGCGTCGGAACTCCCCAGAAGAACCCTAGTGCAAGAACTGCAGAGAGCGTTGCGATTGCCAAAAGGGGGCGGAAGCTATCCATAGGCGCTTCGCGCAGGATCCAAGTAGATTTGCCCGCTCAGCGTCCCTGACCAATCGTCAGTTATCGAATACGGCTCACCGGTTTGAACCCCAAGCCGTTGGGGGCCACGCGGTGGAAGGCCGGTACGGCCCCTGAGATAATTATCGAGGGGCCTGTGGATGCTCTCAAAGATTGTCTCGCCTGGATCAATGATCTCAACACCTATATCGGCAGGGTCAGCAAATTCGTCTCTCAAGTAGAAATCAAACGAGCCTTCCATGCTCAGGACACCATGCTGTTCTTCTACGTTCCCTGAAAATTCGCCGCCGATCACCGTATCACCGATACTGAAAACGACACCGGTCATGCCATAGGTGTTGTAAAACGTGTCAGTGAAACTGCCATCGCACTTCTCGCGACCTTCTCTGGCAACTGGGTCCTTCAGCGTGCTCTCCACCTGAGCCATGTACTCCTCAAGGATTGCGGAAAGATGGCCGGTCTCGCGTACGGTGACGCCTCTACCGTTTCCACGGTAGTCGTGGTTCACAAAATGCCTGCTACTCCAAGCGGCACCCATGGTCTTCCCCGGGGTGGCCACCTTCTGGTGGATCTTCCCATGAGAAAATCTGGCCGTCGCGCTCAGCATAAGATGAGCGCACTTTTGCATCGCGTCGTGTCCGCCAGAGGTAATGCGTGGTTGGCTGAGTGTTTTTCGTCTCAAACCGGATCGGTGTTCCCTTGCGCAAATATTGCACAAAGGCTTCCCGATACTCTTGCGGAGGGATCAGAGTCATTTCACGCACGAGGCTGCTTGTTCAGGACACCTTTGTGCCGATGAGCGCTTTAGAAAACGTTAACCATGAGTTGGGTGGCGTCGCTCGTCGATGTAGCCAACCCTGAGAGGCTCCGAGGGGCCCTCAGAGTTCCTCTGTCGCGGCAAGGAAATCTGACAACATGGCATGGCGTAGTTTGAATCCGGCGCGCTTGCATTCTTCGCGGCGAATCTCCTCACAGGCTTTCTTGGAATCCTCGGTTCGGTCGTGACCTTTCTTCAAGCCAGCCCCACCCAAACACCGCCGTATTCCTGTCTATGTACGGGGTGGGGTGGCGGGACAGTCGCCCTGTGCATATGGTGTGCAAAGCGGGTCCGTTCTGGTATGGGGCGGCTCCAAGGAGAACGCTGAATGCCCCTGAACGCCGCCACCCAAGCCGCGCGCCTGTCCGTTGCCCCTATGATGGATTGGACAGATCGGCATTGCCGCTATCTGCATCGGCTGATGTCGCGGCATGCGCTGCTTTACACCGAAATGGTAACTGCCCCCGCGCTGGTGCGTGGCGGCGCGATGCATCTTCTGGAGTATCATCCCGCCGAACACCCCGTCGCCCTGCAACTGGGCGGTTCGGACCCTGACGAACTGGCACAGGCTGCGCGTTTGGGGTTCGAGGCGGGCTATGACGAGATCAACCTCAACTGCGGCTGCCCCTCGGACCGGGTGCAATCCGGCACCTTCGGGGCCGTACTGATGAAGGACCCGGGGCTTGTGGCGGAGTGTTGCGCGGCCATGATCGAGGCGCAGCCACGCGAGGTGACGGTCAAATGCCGGATCGGCGTGGATGACCAAAACCCCGAGGAGGTCTTGCCCGAATTCTTGTCGCGCGTGGCCGCCGCCGGGGTGGGGCGGATCACCATTCACGCCCGAAAGGCATGGCTTCAGGGCCTCAGCCCCAAGGAAAACCGCGATATCCCGCCGCTGGATTATGACCTTGCCCTGCGCATGAAAGGCCTGTTTCCGGCGCTTCACCTGAGCCTCAATGGCGGGCTGGCAACGCTGGACCAATGCGCCGAATGGCTGGAGGCTGGGTTCGACGGGGTCATGGTTGGCCGCGCCGCCTATCACCAGCCTTGGGATGTGCTGGGCCAAGCCGACCGCGTGATCTTTGGCGAAACGCCCCCGCGCGACAGCCCCGAGTCGGTGGTGCACGCCATGCTGCCCTATATCGAGACCCACCTTGCCCAAGGCGGCAAGCTGCACCAAATCACCCGCCACATGCTGGGCCTCTTCGCAGGCCGCCCCGGCGCACGCGGCTGGCGGCGGGTGCTGTCCGAAGGGGCGACACGTGATGGCGCGGGGACGGATTTGGTTTTGCAGGCGTTAGGTCAGGTGACACAGCAAAGCCTGCGGGCGTAAGGGCGGCTTGGCGGGACGAAGCGTCGTTGACCACACCCCGGATTTACTTTGGAATGATTGTCACCACGCACTTGTCATTGGTGTCCACGCCGGCTTTGGCACATTGCGCCGCGGTCAGGTTGAAGAAGTAGACGTCCGAACCCTTGCCCCATGGACGTATGTTGCGCTCGAAAGGGCCGACGTCATTGAGCATGACATGCGCAGCAAAGGAGCCTGTAAAGTCCGAAACATATTCTGGATTTACGACGATATAGCGAGGCAAATCCTCCTGCTTTCGCAGAACGCGTGTCGAGAACCTTATGTCTGAGCGCGTCGACTTCATGATCCTAGACTAGCGAGCCGTTGGCGGCTTTTGAATGTCTTTCTTGGGCTCAAACCCGCCACCCAGCTCATTCAGTTGACCCAGATTTCTTACGGGGCGACACCCTAACCGCTCAGAACGCCTCGGGCCTCGCCTCGCGCGCCATGTGGTCCAGCACGGCGTTGACGAACTTGGGCTCGCGGCCCTCGGGGTAGAAGCTTTTGGCGATGTCCACGAATTCCATGATCACCACTTTGGGCGGCGTGTCCGATTGCGTCAGTTCCGCACCGGCGGCCCGGAACAGCGCCCGCAGGGTCGGATCAATCCGGTCGATCGGCCATTTGGCGACCAAGGCCCGGTCTGTCATCTGGTCGATGCTGGATTGCCAGTTCACCGCGTCGCGCATCAGCCGCTCAAACAGCGGCATATCGCCTTCGGCCATGTCACCTTCATCATAATGCGCGCCAAAACGGTGATCCTCGAACTCGTGAATCACCTTTTCGACCGTCTGGCCGGAATGCTCCATCTGGAACAGCGCCTGCACCGCATAAAGCCGCGAGGTCGAGCGCATCTTGCGTTTCATGTTACCAGACAGGGGTTGGGGCGCGTCGCTCATGCCGTTGGGGTATCCTTCAAATCACCGGCCAGCCGGTATTCGTCACGGGCGGGTTTGAACCCCACGCCGGACCGCTGGCCGCCCCACTTACGGGCGAGCGCAATGAGATGCAAGGCTGCCGCGGCCGCCCCGCCGCCCTTGTTCATCCGGGCGCTGTCGGCACGGGCCAAGGCCTGTTCGCGGTTCTCGACGGTGAGGATGCCATTGCCGATGCACAGGCCCTGCAACCCTAACAGGGTAATCCCCCGCGAACTGTCATTGCAGACGGTCTCGTAATGGGTGGTCTCGCCCCGGATGACACAGCCCAAGCCGACGTAACCGTCATAATTGCTCAACCGTTCGGCCATGCCGATGGCGGTGGGAATCTCCAATGCTCCCGGCACTTCGATCACCTCGGATGTGCCGCCTGCGGCCTCGATCTCGGCCTGTGCGCCTTCGATCAGCATATCGGCGATATCGCGATAAAACGGCGCCACCACAATGAGCAGCTTCACGGGGCGGTCGAACTCGGGGCGGGGCAGGCTGTATTCACTATCGGCCATGGGCTCATCCTTCGGAAATGGGGCGGGTACCGGTGATCGAAATGCCATAGGCATCAAGGCCAAGATAACGCGTATCGGGGCTGTCGGTCAGCAAGATCAACTCGTGCAACCCCATGGTCGACATGATCTGCGCGCCAAGCCCGGTGTGCTTGACGGTGCGCGGCCCGTCATCTTCTTCCATCTCGCTGGCAAGGCTGGGCCGGGGTTGGCGAAACAGGAAGACCGCGCCGCGGCCTTCGGCGGCGATGATCTCCATCGCGCGGGCCAGTTTGCCGGTGGGCTGGCCCGCATCGCCGGTCAGGCCCACGCCCAGAACATCCTCCAGCACATTAAGGGCATGGGTGCGCGCCAGAACCGGCGCGCCGTCGGTGATGTCACCCTTGGTCAGAACCACATGCTCTGTGCCGCTGATTTGATCGGCAAAGAGGCGCATTTCCCAATCGCCGCCGTGGCTGGAATGGATGGCCTCGCGGCGCACCTCGTTCACAAGATTGTCATGCTTGTGGCGATAGGCGATGAGGTCGGAAATCGTGCCGATCTTCATGTTGTGTGTCTTGGCGAACTCCACCAGATCCGGAAGGCGGGCCATGCTGCCGTCTTCCTTCATGATCTCGCAGATCACACCGGCGGGCTTGCACCCGGCCAGCCGGGCAATATCAACCGCCGCCTCGGTATGGCCTGCACGGACCAGAACCCCGCCATTGCGCGCGCGCAGCGGGAAGACATGCCCCGGCGTGGCAATCTCGGCCGCCGTGTTCTGTTCGTTGATCGCCACTTCGATGGTGCGCGCCCGGTCGCCTGCGGAAATGCCGGTGGTCACGCCTTCGCGCGCCTCAATGGACACGGTAAAGGCCGTCTCCATCCGGGACGAGTTGTTGACCGCCATCATCGGCAGGCCCAGTTGCCCGATCCGCTCGGCGGTCATGGGCAGGCAAATCAACCCCCGGCCATGGGTGGCCATGAAATTGATTGCCTCGGGCGTGGCAAATTCCGCCGCGATCACCAGATCACCTTCGTTCTCGCGGTCCTCGTGATCCACCAGAATGAACATCTCGCCGGCCCTCGCGGCGGCGATGATATCATCGGTGGGCGAAATCGCGGCGCGCAGCCCCTCTTCCACGGGGCCGGGCTTTTCGAATGGCTGGCTGTCGGACATCGGGCGTTCCCTTCATCGTTCAGGCGGCGGGATAGCGCAGCCCGCCTGCCTTGACCAGAGGCGATATCGGGCTCAGTCGTCGGCCAATCCTCGCCCATACCCTTGAGGGGCGTTCCAAATGTGTTACACTTTGAAGTCTACAAAGCAGAAGGGAGTCCCCCATGCCCAAACTGATCCGCCTTTACATCGTGAACGTCGCTATCGGCTTCGGAATCGCCGCGGTATTTGTTGGGCTGCTGCTTTGGTTCGACATCGCGAATCTCTGGCATCTGATTTCCACCTCTGACAAAGGCTGGCTTGCCTTGCTGATCCTGTGGGTTTCCAATGGTATCATTTTCGCCGGTGTTCAGTTTGGAATCGCGGTCATGCGTCTCAAAGATGACGACGATGATGACCATCATGGTGGCTTGGGGCAACATGCCTTCCGGCCCGATCACGCCACTGTTCCGGTTCGGGCAGATGAGGGCGCGCGCGACTTCTGGTCGAAATCCTGAGGGGCTGATCCGGTCATTTTTCGGACATTTCGTACGACTCGTACGCTCGCATCCCGTGAGCAGCCGATTTTCGTACGAAACTCGCGTACAAAACGTACGACTCGTACGTTTTTTCAGAGAGTGTGACGGGCCCGCGCGCGACCGTTTGGTTATCTCATTCCCGAGGACCTGTTTGTACAGGTGGGCGCCAGGTAATCAGACCACGGCCTGAACAGAGCCAGCTCCCTCGGAATTGCTTAAGGCCACCGGAATGCAACCGTTCACGGGAAGGGCAGCACCCGCCACACCCCGCACCTAGGCCTTTTGTGCCGATCCGGCAAGGGGTTCGCCGAGGCTTGCATTGGTTCACCTTTTGTTCATAATCCGCATTATGGAACCCAAGCCCCTTGATAGCCTTCAACCCGGTCAGCGTCTGGCACGTGGCGTTTGCCGCCACCTCATTAGCCATGACTTTGTTTCAGTTGAAGAATTTACGCCTGAACGCGGCAAGCGCGTGGACGTCATGGCGCTTGGCCCCAAGGGCGAGATCTGGGTGATCGAATGCAAGTCCGGGTTGGCTGATTTCCGCGCGGACGCGAAATGGGAAGGTTACCTTGAATGGTGTGACCGCTATTTCTGGGCCGTGGATGAGGCGTTCCCACTCGATTATTTGCCTGAAGATACCGGTTTGATCCTCGCCGATGCCTATGATGCCGAAATCCTGCGTATGGGGGCGGCAACGAAGCTTCCCGCGGCGCGCCGCGCCGCGCTTACCCGCCGCTTCGCCCGCCACGCAGCATTGCGGTTGCAAGGCCTTCGCGATCCGCAGGTTACCCTTTCTTGACCTCGGCTGCCTTGGCCGCCGCCATCAGTTCCTCGGCAATCTCGCGGGCCTCTTCGGGTTCGAAATCCATAGGAATTTCAAGGCCTTCGGCGGCCACAAACAGGCGAACCATGCCCTGATCCGTCGGGCCGATCTGCAAATTCGCTTCGATGTCGCGTTCGTCGTTGATGCCCATTATGGCCTCCTGAAAACCGGAAAAAGCAGGTAACGCGTTCCCAGATGAAATACAAGCCGCGATGGTGATGGTATCAATCGGTAAAAGCCGCTCTCATGGCAACGCAAAGCGCCATTTTTGCGTGCGAAGAGGCTTGCATTCGCGGCCCCGCCTAGTTAAACGGCGCTCCAGTGCCGCCTTAGCTCAGTAGGTTAGAGCGCTAGATTGTGGATCTAGAGGTCCCCCGTTCGAGCCGGGGAGGCGGTACCATCTTTCACCGACGGCCTTATTCAATCGCGATTTCTTGCTTCAATTGGCCCGTGACTCGGTCATAGACGAGGATGCGATCATCATCGGTGACCACCGCAAACCATTGATCTGCTTGGGTAAAAGCCGTAGCCGTCGCGCCATTGGGCAGGGTGATTTTCTCGGGCAGGGCGGGTGGCTCGGATGTGAAGCGCGTGACAAGCAGAAAGATCACGACTACAACGCCGACGATCATCACGCCGGTTAGCACCGTGACCAGCAATTTCAGAAAACGTAACAGGCCTTCGTCGATCGGCTGAGGCTCGGGGCTGTCGCTCATGTCATCCACTCAACTGTCTTTCCGGATCGCCGCTGACCCACCTGCGCGCCTTGATAAGGCCTTGACGCGCGATGCGCCAGAGGCGGCCAGCCTTTCACGCACCAGATTGGGCCGTTTGCTGTCCGAAGGCGCGGTTCGTGTGAATGGTGCCATGGTCGAAGACCCCAAGGGAAAGGTCTGCGAGGGCGACCTGATTGAAATATCTTTGCCACAAGCCCAAGACAGCCACATCTTGCCGCAAGACATCCCTCTGGATGTGGTGTTCGAGGACGATGACCTGATCGTTATCGACAAGCCCGCCGGGATGGTCGTACACCCTGCGCCGGGCACGCCGGACGGCACGCTGGTCAATGCGCTTTTGGCGCATTGCGTGGATAGTCTTTCAGGTGTGGGCGGCGAGAAGCGACCGGGCATCGTTCATAGAATCGATAAGGATACCAGTGGCTTGCTCGTGGTGGCCAAGACAGACCGGGCCCACCATGGTTTGGCCGCTCAGTTCGAAAAGCACACCGTCGAACGGCATTACCGGGCGCTGGTTCATGGCGTGCCGGATGCGGGCGACCCGCGCTTGAGAGGGGTGAAGGGTGTCAGCTTCGAAAGCGGCAACATCATGCGGATCACCACGCAGCTCGCACGGCACAAGACCGACCGCCAGAAACAGGCTGTCGTGTTTCAAGGCGGGCGTCACGCGGTGACCCGCGCACGGATCGTCGAATCCTTCGGCCATCCGCCCTCGGTATCGTTGATCGAATGTTGGCTGGAAACGGGGCGAACGCATCAGATCCGCGTGCACATGGCGCATGCCGGCCACGGATTGGTCGGTGATCCGGTCTATGGCGGGCGGCGCAAGCTACCTGCGCGCGCTTTGCCAGAGCAGGCCACCGAGGCGCTGCGTGGTTTCTCGCGGCAGGCGCTGCACGCGGCGACATTGGGGTTTGATCACCCCGTCACAGGCGATGCCATGCGGTTTGAATCGCCTTTGCCAGTGGATATGGCGGAACTGATTGCGCTATTGCGCGTTTAACGCCCAAGCACAGCTACGTGAGCGCGCTGTCACAATTGTCGCAAAACAACGGATTCATCTTCATATTCCGTTAAGATCAGGGGTGCATCACCCTTGAAACCATGCAAAACGGGCCCATGTTAATGTAAAGCCCTTAAACATTGGAGGGACAGAGGCTTGAGTAACTACGCAAATCTACCGGCACCGTCACCCGAAGGCGGTCTGAACCGTTATTTGCAGGAAATTCGCAAATTTCCTCTTCTGGAGCCAGAGGAGGAATACATGCTTGCCAAGCGTTGGGCCGAGGAGCAAGACACCGAGGCGGCGCATAAAATGGTCACCAGTCACCTACGCCTCGCGGCGAAAATCGCCATGGGCTATCGCGGCTATGGCCTGCCGCAAGCCGAGGTGATTTCAGAAGCGAACGTTGGTCTCATGCAGGCGGTCAAGCGTTTTGACCCTGAAAAGGGTTTCCGCCTTGCGACCTACGCCATGTGGTGGATCCGCGCCAGTATTCAGGAATATATCCTGCGCAGCTGGTCGATGGTGAAGCTGGGCACGACGAGCGCGCAGAAGAAGCTGTTTTTCAACCTTCGCAAGGCCAAGGCCCGCATCGGCGCACTGGAAGATGGCGATTTGCGCCCCGAGAACGTCAAGCAAATCGCGCATGATTTGGGCGTCACTGAAGACGAAGTTATTTCCATGAACCGCCGCATGTCGGGGGGCGACGCGTCGCTCAATGCTCAAGTGGGCACCGAGGGCGAGGGGAGCATGGAGTGGCAGGATTGGTTGGAGGACGAATCTGCTGACCAAGCCGCGGACTATGAAAAACGCGATGAACTTGATGCGCGCCGCGAACTTCTGGCCGAGGCAATGGATGTCCTCAATGACCGCGAGAAGGATATCCTCACGCAGCGCCGATTGGGCGACAAGCCTGTGACGCTTGAGGATCTCAGTGGTCAATATGACGTCAGCCGAGAACGCATCCGTCAAATCGAGGTCCGCGCCTTCGAGAAGCTGCAAAAGCGTATGCGCAGCCTGGCACAAGAAAAAGGCATGCTGGCGCCTGCCTGATCTTGGCCCCGGCCTGAATTAGAAGTAGCTTCCCCCCAAGAGTCGTTGGGGGGAATTTTTTCGTTTGTGGGGACCGCTTTGTTTGATGTTGTAGCCTTCCGCCTTGATCGCCTGATCCTGTTCGTAGGGATCGGGGTTTTGACGGCCTGTGCGCCGCACAAAACGGCCATGCGCGCCGCGCCCGATCCGGCGGCGAAAATCGAAGAGATCTTCGTGGCCACGCCCCGATCACTCTCATCGACGGGCCAAGCCTTTGGCGAACAGCGCCCGCGTGGCATGAATTTTTTCCGCGCTGACATCTCGATCCCGCCCAACCACGTGACCGGCAAAGTCGAGTGGCCTGACGAAACCCCGGATGCCTCCACCGATTTCGTGGTCGCCGGCACCGAAGTTATGCGGGGTCAAGACGCGATGCTGCGGGAAGTACGCCGCGCACATCCGGGTAAAGAAAAGCTTGTCTTCGTGCATGGGTACAACAACACGCTTTCTGATGGCATGTACCGGTTGGCCCAGATCCGGACTGATTTCGAGATCACGATGCCGACCATCCTGTTTTCATGGCTTTCGGCGGGTGACCCGCGCGGCTATGCCTACGATCGTGACAGCGTATTGTTTTCTCGGGATGATTTCTTGGAGATGCTGGATGGCCTGACGGCGTCCCCGGGGGATCGCGTTTTCCTATTGGCGCATTCCATGGGGTCTCACTTGGTAATGGAAGCCTTGCGACAAGCGGCACTGAGTGGCGATGAGGATATCTTGTCTCGGATCAGTGGCGTGGTTCTTATGTCACCTGATATCGACCCCGATCTCTTTCGGAGCCAAGCCGAGGCGATTGGCGCATTGCCGCAGCCTTTTTTGATTTTCACCACGCGGCAAGACCGGGCGCTGTCGATTGCGGGTTTCATTACAGGACGTAAGCCGCGGCTTGGACTGATCGACGGGCCAGACAAGGTGAGGGGGCTGAACGTCAAAGTGGTGGATTTCACGGCTTTGGCCGATGGTGAGGGGTTTAATCACTTCGTGCCGGTCACGTCCCCAGCCGCGATTGCGATGCTGCGGGGAATGATCAACCAAGCGGGCGAGCGGGGATCTGCCTTTGGGGATTACATGGTGCTTGAAAACCACCAAATCCCGGCTCAATAATGAGAAGGGAAATGCTGCCTTGCCCCTGCTGCCCAGATTTGGAATAACACATGCGCCAGCAAGGAGACCCTGATGCCCGCACGTATCTACAAGCCCGCGCGTAACGCCATGCAATCCGGTACGGCCAAAACCAAGCATTGGGTGTTGGAATTCGTTCCCGAAACCGCGCGTGAAGTTGACCCGTTGATGGGTTGGACTTCGTCCAACGATACCCAGGCACAGGTGAAGCTTCGTTTTTCGAGCAAGGAAGCGGCGCTGCAATATGCGCAAGAACATGGTATTGATGCGGTTGTACAGGACCCCCATAAGCGCAAGCCCAATATCCGCGCCGGCGGCTACGGTGAGAATTTTGCGGTCAATCGGCGGGGCACTTGGACCCACTAAGGTCTCCGGGCGCGTTCAGACCAACGACATGCAATGGTAGGGCTCGTGTCTTGGCCGTGGTGGATGCCTATTTTTCAGACATGCGTTTGCGCCACCGATCCGGTCGAGTGAATTCGCTATGAAAACTGGTTAAAGCCATCTCTGCATCGCGTCCCCGTGACACTATGGAAAGCGATTTGCCCCGGCGCGAGGGGGCGCAACGATTTGGCCACACCATTTTGGAAAGCCTCGGCCGCTTGATCCGGATCAAGGTAAGGTTGTTTCAAAAGCGTTACCCGATCACGCGATGACAGTGAAGGAGACGCGAAACATGACAACAGGTTCCAGTGCAGCGAAATCGGAAGCCACAAAAGCCGCGGCGTCGGCGCGGTCAGCGGCTGCCATGGCCGAGCGCGACTCCGAGCCCGAGGTGAAAGCCTCCGACAAGGTGGCGGACTTGCGCAAGGCGTTTGAAAACGGCGAATACCCTTATCAGGACAAGTTGAAGAAAAAACCCTACGAAGAAGAAAAAGCCAAGCTTCAGGCCGAGCTTTTGAAGGTTCAGCACTGGGCGCAGGAGACCGGCGAGAAATTCGTTTTGATATTCGAAGGCCGCGATGCCGCGGGCAAGGGCGGCACCATCAAGCGCTTCACCGAACACCTGAACCCACGTCAGGCGCGTGTTGTTGCCTTGAACAAACCGACTTGGGAAGAAAAAGGGCAGTGGTTCTTTCAGCGCTATATCGAACATCTGCCGACGGTCGGCGAAATGGTGTTCTATGACCGGTCTTGGTACAACCGGGCGGGTGTTGAACGGGTCATGGGTTTCTGTGAGCCTTGGGAATACCTTGAGTTCATGCGCCAGACCCCTGATTTGGAGCAAATGCTGGTTCGGTCAGGCATCCGGCTTTACAAATATTGGTTCTCAGTGACCCAAAATGAACAAAAGCGCCGCTTTGAAAGCCGGGCAACCGATCCGCTGAAGCAATGGAAGCTAAGCCCGATCGACAAGGAAAGCCTTGGCAAATGGGATGATTACACCGAAGCCAAGGAAGCCATGTTCTTCTACACCGATACGGCCGACGCGCCTTGGACCGTGATCAAATCGAACGACAAGAAGCGCGCACGCCTGAATTGCATGAAGCACTTCCTGAGCACGCTGGATTACCCGGGCAAGGATCCCGAGATCGCCCAGATGCCCGATCCGTTGATCGTGTCCACCGCCCAGCACGTCCTTCACCAAACTGACCATATCCTTGGGAAGTCTTTGCACCCGGACGTTCGCAAGGGTTGACGCGCAACGAACCGCTCAGATGCATCGGGCCGTCTTGCTGACAAGGCAATGCGGCCCTAAACATCTTCGCATGCTCCGCACACTCGTTCTTGCAGTCGCGATATCAATTGCCCCCATGGCGCAGGCGCACCCGCATGTCTTCGTGGACGTGGCCTTGCGCATGCTGAGCGACGACAAGGGGCGATTGACTGGTGTTGAAGTGACGTGGACCTATGATGATTTTTTCTCGCTTTTGGTACTGGAAGACCGCGGTTTGGACCCGGATGGCGATATGAACCTTACTGAAATGGAGCGTGGGGCGCTTATGGGGTTCGACCTTGAACATTGGGAGCCGGGTTTCGAAGGTGCGATGTTCATATATGACATGGCCGGGAAAATTGAGTTGGGGGCACCAGAAGCGACCTTTGCCGACATGGATGGTGGGCGGATCGTGACCCGCCATATTCGGCCGATCGACCCTATGCCATTCTCTGAGCTGACCCTCCGGCCATATGACCCCTCCTATTATGCGGCGCTTGACCTTGTTGAGGTCACGGGCCTGCCAAGCGCTTGTAAAAGCGAGATCATCCAGCCCGATACAAAGGCCGCCGATGCCAAGGTCGACGCATTGGGCGGAGCCGGAATGGAAGCCATCTTCGACGAGGTGCAGGTCGGCATTTACTATGCGGATGAATTGAGGGTGTCATGCGTAGCCTCGTCCTGATGGCCGGTTTGTGTATTCTGGGGCTGGTGGTCTGGCTTTGGGGCTTTGGCGGCGCCGATGATGTCGCGCGCTGGGCCACCGAAGGTCAGCGAGAGGTGCAGCAGGCCATGGCCGGGTACCTGCGCAAATTGCGGGCTGGCGAGGCAGGGGCGCTGGCCGGACTCTTGGGGCTGTGTTTTGCCTATGGGTTCTTTCACGCGGCCGGGCCGGGGCACGGGAAAATACTGATCGGTGGCTATGGCTTGGGCGCGCGTGTGCCGGTTATTCGCTTATCAGTACTGGCGCTGGCCTCAAGCCTTGCACAGGCGGCAACGGCCGTGATCCTTGTATATGCAGGCGTTTTGCTTCTTGGGGCGACGCGAGACGCCATGCAAGGTGCCGCGGACAAGATCATGGCGCCGGCAAGCTATGGCGCGATCGCCCTTGTCGGGCTGTGGTTGCTGTGGCGCGGCCTGCGCCGCTTTAAGCGCGCCACTCACAGCCGCCACGACAACGCGCATGACGAAGACGGCAATTGCGCAAGTTGCGGCCACCGGCATGGACCCAGCCTTGACGAGGCGAGGTCGGTAACTTCGTTCCGGGATGGTCTGGCAATCGTTGGGGCGGTCGCCATCCGGCCCTGCACAGGGGCCTTGTTCCTGCTCATTCTCACGTGGCGCATGGGGATCGACATGGCCGGTATCATGGGGGCATTCGTCATGGGGCTGGGCACGGCGAGTGTAACGGTTGCCGTGGCTATCGCCGCAGTCACCCTGCGCGAGGGTCTCTTTGCGCGTTTGATCGCCGGGCGGGGCGGTGCCGCTGCCCGCGCCTTGCCGCTCGTGGAAGTGGCGGCGGGCGCACTCGTGGCCATTGTCGCCGGGCAACTGATGCTGACCGCGATCTAGCGTCATTTCGATTGCCCTGCCGCCTTCGCCACCCTAAGGCAGGGCCATGCACTATGCCCTGACATATCGACAACATGCGCGCGCGGTTCTCGGCCTGGGCTTGCCGCTGGTGGGCAGCCATCTTGCGCAGTTTGCCATCACGCTGACCGATGCGGCGATGCTTGGGTGGTACAATGTCGAGTCGCTTGCCGCTGGTGTGCTGGGCGGCGAGATGTTTTTCGTCTTTTTCATCATGGGCTCGGGGTTTGCCTGGGCGGTCATGCCCATGGTGGCCTCGGCCCAAGGGGCGGGCGAGGACACACAGGTGCGCCGCGTGACGCGCATGGGGCTTTGGGCTTCGATCCTCTTTGGCTGTCTGGCTTTGCCAGTTTTGCTTTTTACCGAAGACATATTGCGGGCCTTGGGTCAAACCGATGAGGTGTCTCGTCTTGCCGGCGATTATAATCGCATCAATGGATGGGCCATCTGGCCGGCGCTTCTGGTCATGGTGTTGAAATCCTACCTTGCGGCGCTTGAGCGGACGCGCGTTGTCCTTTGGATCACGCTCTTGGCGGCGGGGGTGAATGCCCTGGTCAACTACGTCTTGATCTTTGGAAACTTCGGAGCGCCCGAGATGGGGATCCGCGGCGCCGCGGTCGCTTCGGTGGTGGTGCATCTGGTCTCGCTTCTGGCACTGGTCTTCTACGTGATTCGAGCCACGCCGGAGCACGCCCTGTTCCAAAGGCTCTGGCGCCCGGACGCCGAGGCTTTCGGCAGGGTGTTTCGCCTTGGCTGGCCCATTGGCATCACCAACCTTGCCGAAGTTGGTCTTTTCGCGGCCTCTTCGGTGATGATGGGCTGGCTTGGCACCTTGCCACTGGCCGCGCATGGTATTGCGCTGCAGGCGGCCTCGGTCGCCTTCATGATGCATCTTGGCCTCAGCAACGCGGCCACGGTACGCGCGGGGCACGCCCATGGGCGGGGGGACCTGCCCGGTTTGCGCGCAGGGGCATCCGTCGTCATCGGCATGTCTACACTTGCGGCCTTGGCCACGGTGATACTGTTCCTCGTGCTGCCCGAGCCCATCATCAGTGCTTTCATGCGCCCTGATGAGCCGGACCGTGAGGCGGTTCTTGCGCTTGGCACGGGGCTGTTGGCAGCGGCGGCCCTGTTCCAACTGGTTGACGCCGGACAAGTCATCGCCTTGGGGCTCTTGCGTGGGGTGCAGGATACCCGTGTGCCCATGGTGATTGCCGCGATCACCTATTGGGGTATCGGTATCCCGGCGAGTTACCTTTTGGGGTTCACGATGGGCCTTGGAGGGGTAGGCGTCTGGCTGGGCCTTGCCCTGGGCTTGGCTTTGGCGGCCATATTCATGATGGCGCGATTTTGGGGATGGTCGGCGCGCTTGCCGAAATAAGTGATCTGTGGCGTCGGTTTCAGCGTAAACAATACCGACAATAGCATTTTCGAGGCTGACGGCTTATGTATAAGCTCGGCAGCACGGACGAGGGGAGCATGCCATGAACATTCGACCGACCGATCTTGAAAGATCGCCCGAGCGGGACGAGGCTGAAGCGGCACTTGCCGTCCTTCGGGCTTGGGCCGAGTCGGCCAGTCCGGAAGAGGTGGCTGATCTGGACCCTGCGGTGGCGCGGCTGCTGCCAGGCCAAAGCCCAAGCAATTATCCCGCGCTGTCGCGTGACTACCCGCATGATTTCCAAGTCGACGCCGCCTACAAGGCGTCGATGCCCGACCTTCAAAACGGACCCAGCTCGCTGATCCGCGGGGCTCGTCGGCATTTGCAACATGTCGGTATCTCGAACTTTCGCTTGCCGATCAGCTTTCACACCCGCGACAACGGCGACCTGACGCTAGAGACCTCGGTCACGGGGACGGTCAGCCTTGATGCCGACAAGAAAGGCATCAACATGTCCCGCATCATGCGCAGCTTCTACAAGCATGCGGAGAAGACCTTCAGCTTCGAGGTGATCGAAGCCGCGCTTGATGATTATATCAATGACCTTGATAGTATCGACGCGCGTATCCAGATGCGCTTTTCCTATCCCGTAAAGGTGAAATCCCTACGCTCGGGTCTGGCGGGCTTCCAGTACTACGATATCGCCCTGGAATTGGTCGAACGCGACGGTGTGCGCCGCAAGTATATGCACCTCGACTACGTCTATTCCTCGACCTGCCCTTGTTCCTTGGAACTCAGCGAACACGCCCGGCAAGCCCGCGGGCAATTGGCCACCCCGCATTCGCAGCGCTCGGTCGCGCGCATTTCCGCCGAAGTGGTGGAAGGTGATGTCCTTTGGTTCGAAGACCTGATCGAAATGGCGCGTACTGCTGTACCAACCGAGACGCAGGTCATGGTGAAGCGCGAGGATGAACAGGCTTTTGCGGAATTGAACGCGGCCAATCCGATTTTCGTGGAGGATGCGGCACGTCTGTTCTGCGCTCAACTGCAAGCGGACGACCGCATCGGCGACTTCCGCGTTGTGGCGAGCCATCAGGAAAGCCTGCACAGCCACGACGCCGTCAGTGTTCTGTCCGAAGGGGATACTTTTTCCTCTGACAGCATTGATCCGAAACTGTTCTCCACCTTGTTTCACGTAGGATAATGCAAGCGTTGATTATATCGCCTATGTTTTAGGCATTCGTTGTGCGTTCGCATGTGGCGTGGGCACTGTATGCTCAAAACCCGCGTGTTTTGGCGCATTCGCTGTGGTCTCTGCGTCTCCTTCGTTATGACTTTGTCACATGGCCGCGCTAAAGCGGCCATGCATTGCGAAAGGAGCATCAAATGCAACATGTCACTACGCCCCTCGAAATCACCGCTGCCGCGTGGCGCGTGGCAGGTTACATGATGGAAACCAACCTGCGTGTGGCAACCGTATTCGGTCAGGCTGCGATCGAGTCCAATCCATTCGCAACATCTATGCGCCTTAAAGCAAAACCGTCGACCCCAAAGGCTGCACCCAAGGTCAAGGTCAAGTCGAGAACATCCAAGCCTTCGGCAGCGCAAGCCAAGAAGGCCCCGGCCAAGGTGGATGCTGCAAAACCTGCGCCCGTTACGAAAAAGGCAGTCAAGCCCGCCGCCAAAGCGAAACCGACCTCCGCACCGAAAGCGGCACCTGCCTTGAAATCAGCCCCTCAAGCCAAGGCGGCAAAACCCGCCGCGCCAAAACCCAAAACAGCCGCCGCCCCGGCAGGCAAGCCGACAGAATTGGCCGAAAAGCCCAAGCGGCCACGCGCACCATCCAATCCGCCGGCCATGCCCGAGCCCGTCGGGACCTCGGCAGCTAAGAAGAAAACCTCTTGAAATCAGAGACCTGTGTGCCGGGATGCACCTAGTGCAACCCGGCTTTGCCGAATGGCTGGTGGTCATGTCAGGTGCGCTGACCTATTGTTGGTGTCAGGGAGGAAACCAAACCGTAGCAACCTAAGGCAACGAGGTTTCCAATGACGACTTTGACCACTGATATTCGCGCCGCCAACCGCGGGTTTCGCGCCCGTATTTCGGCGTTCCTTGCTTCGCTGGCCCGGGCTTTCGAGGCACATGCCTACAACGCCTCTCGCCGCGACCAGATTGAATCCCTTCAAGCGAAATCCGACGCGGAATTGGCCGAGATCGGCGTGAAACGCGAAGATATCGTCCACTACGTCTATCGCGACCTGTTCTACGCGTGATGTCTGCCGGGAGTGGGCGGCCTGAGTGCAACACATCGGATCGCCCGCATCCTTTTCACTGCTTTAGGCGGCGGATTGTGCTATCGTGTTTGCATGGGAGGAGCCCACACCCGACAAGGAAAGGGGTTCCTGTGACAGACCGCATCGACATCGAATTCGTACCCGACACGTGGCGCAAGAAACTTGATCTGTACTTGCTTGAACACGCCCATGGAATGAACGGCTACATGCTCAGCCGGATGCATTTCGAGCGGCTTATGCGCCTGCATGCCATGACAGACCCTGAACTCGCACTTCTTGGGCTTACGCGAGAAGACATCATTCCATATGTAATGGGAGAGACGATTGCCGCCTGATTGACCCCGGTGACCTTCTGCATCGCAAGTGCTGACTGTAGCTTGACACCCGGTGAAGCTCGGGCCAACTCTGCCCTCCATGATCGATCTGCGCCCCGTGGGATATGTGATCGGCCTCATGGTGCTGGCCCTCGGGTCGACCATGGTGTTGCCGATGCTGGTGGACATCGCCGAAGCGCGAGGTCATTGGCCGGTTTTTGCTGAAAGCGCAGTGATAACCATGCTTGTCGGAGGGCTTGTGGCATTGGCCTGCCGCAATGGCGTGCGAGAAGGCCTGACCATTCAACAAACCTTCCTGCTGACCACCGGTGTCTGGGTCGCACTGCCGATTTTTGGTGCGATACCCTTCCTTCTGGGTGCCACCGAAGCGCGTGTAGTCGACGCCGTGTTCGAAGCCATGTCGGGGCTGACCACCACTGGGTCAACTGTCCTTTCCGGTTTGGAGGAGTTGCCAAAGGGCCTTCTTTTGTGGCGCGGTATTCTGCAATGGTTGGGCGGTATCGGGATCATTGTCGTGGCCATGGTTTTCCTGCCAGAGCTTCGCGTCGGCGGGATGCAGATTTTCCGCACGGCGGGGTTTGATACCATGGGGAAAATCCTGCCCCGCGCGACCGAGATCGCTTCGCGCATCTCGGTCATTTACCTCAGCCTCACCTTGATTTGCGTGCTGTGCTACCTAGCCTCGGGGATGAACGCCTTTGACGCGACGGTACACGCCATGACCACCGTGGCCACAGGCGGCTTTGCCAACTACGACGCTTCGTTCGGTGCCTTCGGCCCGATGACCGAATATGTCGCCGTGTGCGTCATGATGCTGGCGGCGCTGCCCTTCGTGCGCTTCGTGCAACTGACGGCGGGAACGGCCAAGCCACTTTTGACCGACCCGCAAGTCAGGGGTATCTTCGTCACCGCGGGCGTCCTCGTTCTGGGCCTCAGCCTTTGGCAAATGCTGCAGATGGGAGTGGCCAGCGAACAGGCGTTTCGCAAGGTGCTTTTCAACACTGTGTCGATCCTGACCGGCACGGGATACGCCAGCACCGATTACATGGCTTGGGGTGGCTTGCCCATTGCGGTGCTTTTTTTCACCGGGCTGATTGGCGGCTGCGCCGGATCGACCGCCTGTTCGATCAAGATCTTCCGATATCAACTTCTCTTCGCGTCGATCCGGGCGCAATTGCGGCGCATCTATACGCCGCATGGCGTCTTTACTCCGCGTTATCAGGGCCGCCCAATCGACGACGACGTGTTGAACTCGGTGATGTCTTTCTTCGTCTTCTTCATCGTGACCCTTGGATTGATCAGCGTTTTCCTCGGGTTTACCGGACTTGATTTCGTCACCTCTATTTCGGGCGCGGCGGCGGCGCTTGCGAATATCGGCCCCGGCTTGGGAGAAATCATCGGCCCGGCCGGTAATTTTGCGCCTCTCAACGACACGGCTAAATGGGTTTTGACCGCCGCGATGCTGATCGGAAGGCTGGAACTCCTTGCTGTATATGCAATCTTCACCATCAGTTTCTGGAGAGCTTGATGACCCAAAAGACCCTTGGCGCCCAAATTTCGCACATGCTCAAGTCGCGCGGCGTGGACGTGATTTTCGGCATTCCCGGTGTTCACAACCAAGAGCTGTATCGTGGAATCGAAGAAGCAGGCATTACACATGTCTTGGCCCGCCACGAACAGGGGGCGGGTTTCATGGCGGATGGCTACGCCCGCGCCACTGGAAAGCCCGGCGTGGCCTATGTCATCACGGGGCCTGGGCTGTGCAATATCATGACACCGATGGGGCAGGCCTATTCTGATAGTGTACCGATGCTGGTGATCTCGTCATGTCTCGACGAAACAGCGGCGCAACGCGGCCAGTTGCACCAGATGCTGGATCAACGCGCGGCGGCTGACACGGTTTGCGAATGGTCGGAGGAAGCCCGAAACCCTGAAGCGGCTTATGCCTTGATTGATCGGGCATTGATCGAACTGTCCACGGGCCGCGCCCGGCCTCGGCATATCCAAATCCCGATCTCGGTCTTGGAGACCCCAGCACCGCCGCCGGGTCCACGCCCTGTCATCGCGTCGGAAGCCGCGGCGAAACCGATGTCCGGGATCATTGAGACGATCCTTGCTGCCAAGACACCGCTGTTCATCCTTGGCGGCGGTGCGCGAAAATGTGGTTATCCCGCGCGGGACGCTCTGCGGGCGCTTGGCGCCGCTTGTTTTGAAACGCAAGCTGGACGCGGCGTGATCGGTCCTTATGCATTGAACTACGGTAGCTACCTAGCGCGGCCTGACTCGCGGACGGTTATTGAACAGGCGGATGTGGTTGTTCTGGTAGGTACCGAACTTAGCCATCCGGATGTGCTACGTGACGATGCAGGTATTCGTGGGCGTCTCATTCAAGTAGACATCGACCCGTCGGGTTTCCTGCCGGAATGTGGGTGGCCCGTTCTGTCGTCCGCTGAAAACTTCTTTGATCGGCTATTGCCCGCGCTGGATGGACACGAGGCGGCGACCGAATGGGACCCCGCCAAAGTCCGAACGGCGAAGGCCCGGTGGCGTGCTGAGGTGGATGCTGAAATCCCTAATGTCCTGACTATTGCCGAGGCTCTGCGGAAGAGTCTTCCGGATTTGACGGCAATCTATTCCGACATGACGCAATTCGCTTACGCGTCGTTGGAAAGCTGGCCCATGGAGAGACCGGGATTCTGGCATCACCCGGCAGGTTTTGGTACCTTGGGGTACAGCCTTCCTGCATCCATAGGCGGTGCAATTGCGCGGCCAGATTTGCCAACCTGTTGCGTGATCGGTGATTATGGGCTCCAGTATACGATCGCCGAACTTGGAACGGCGGTGGAGCTGGGCCTGCCATTGCCCATTTTGCTATGGGACAATGGCAAGCTGGGCGCGATTGAAAACAGCATGATCGGTGCGCAGATTGCGCCCAATTCCGTCATCGCGCATAATCCTGATTTTTTGGCCCTCGCGCGCGCTTATGGGGCGCAAGCGTTTCGCCCGGCATCGCTTGCGGACTTGACGCGGCAAGTCAACGAGGCTTTCAAAGCAGACCGCCCGACGCTCATCCACATGACGCCAGCATTGGCCCAGTCCTAGTAGACCCCGCTCAGCGATTTGACCACGATCTGACGCGGACAGCCTTTGCGATCCGTGTTGACGATGATGTACCAGACGCTCTCACCGGGAAGTCCTGCCCGTGAATACTCGCAGCCCAAGGGATGCGTCCACCATTGCCCTTGATGGTTGGCAGGTGGCACCGCGCCGGTATTCTGGAGCTTGGGCGCGATACGGTGTTGCGCATCGGCCGTACCGGCAAGCATGGCAACGGCGAGGCCGAGGGCGAGATGTGGAAACTTCAACATGGTAAACTCCATTTTTGGGCCGATCTATCGGCTGCGCCCCCACGCATTCGGGCATCTGGACAAGCTGTGCACTGGTCGGCACGGATGCTGTGCCATCACGAGAGCAATGGCGCTGTTTCCGATCATGGCCGAAACCAGTTGTCCGAGGATTGGGAAACAATCACGCCTGTCGGCGTCTTGCCCTGTTCGCCATTCTGGCGCATGGGGCCAGAGTGCGTAATGGATATTACCGAATTGTTAATGGCCCCGCACAATGTAGGGCCATTAAAGTTTGCATTTTAGAAAACTGTTCAGCTTTTGAGCGCTATTCCCAGCAACTCACCAAGACGGTCATGCTGGCCGCGCGATTGGTCAAGGCTTCGGGCGCCATTTGGTCTTGATCGTTCGTTGCCGAAGGGGACACGCCCGCCTCTTGCAAGACCTTCTTTACCGCCTGCGCATCTGCGGCGAAGCTGACACCCTCAGGCAACCTGCGCTCTTTCATGCGGTTGGGCAGCAACATGCCCAAAACCGCACCACCGGCATCCACGACGGGGCCACCGGCATCGCCTTCAAGTGCGGCCAGTGCAAGACGCTTGAGCGTGTCCTCGCCATTCAACCCCTGCAATTCCGCGATTTGACCGAAGGTCAGTGTGGGTGCGCCAAGGACCCCACCATAGGAATAGCCAGCCACGGCCACATCCGCTTGCAGACGCGGCATGGTATTCTGGAAAGCGGCCACACTCATTGGGGCCAGCGACTCCACCGGGCGCAGAACCGCGATACCAAGCTCTTCGTTTATGGTGGTGAGCTGGGCGTCATATTCCTCGTCGATGGTGATTTTGCCGCAGTTCTGCGTCACCTCGGCCGTTGTCACCACCGTGCCGGCATCATCGACGTAGAAACCCGAGCGCGACAGTTTAGGCTTACGTACCTCGAGCCCCGCCACAAGGTCGATGCTCGGCTCCGATGCAACACCCGCGGTCGGATCAAGCACACCTTCCAACCGGGTAAAGCTTTCCTGCATCTCGCCAAGCATCCGTGTGCGGCGCTCTTCATCGCCTGCCGGCCAGATCAGAGTAAAGCCTTTTACATGTCCGTCTTTCAGCCACGCCTGCGTGTGCGAGATGCTCAGGGCACCTTCCCCGATCAAGGTAAACGCGCGACGATCCAGCGTTCGCGGGCCACGTTCGGGCACGATCTCGAGCGTTTGCATGATATCGTAAAGCCCGGCCAACGTGGCTTCATCACCTTCCTGACTGATAAGAAGAACCTTGGCGTCAATATCGGCTGAAGCACTGTAATGCGCAAACGGCGGCTCGTATTTTTCAAAGCTGACGACGCCCGTTGGCAGGATCATCTCGATACCAGCGTCTTCATCGCGGACGACCTGCAAGTCCAAACCTTCCAAGATTTCGTTGTACTGGCGCAACAATTCGGCACGTTGCATTGTGGTCAAGATGCCTGTTTCCTCGAAATTGTTGGCTTCCTGCCAACGGGCCATGGCCCCACGCGTTCCCCGACCAAAGGCCGCATCAATGGCTCCGCCGTAAAATCCGGCCCATTTGAGGGCTTCCTGTAACTCGGCGCGCTGCTCGCGGGTCAAGTCACGCTCGCTGGCGCGGGCTTCGCGCGGGGTTTCGTCAGGTTCGGCAATCCGCGGTTCCGGGGCAGGCTCGGCCTCGGCTATCTCCTGTTGGGACTCGCTTGCATCGGCCTCAGGGTCGGTGGCCTGCACCTCGGGCGCGGCTTCGGCGAGGGTGTTGGCCCCAACTGGCCAGAATTGCTGTCGGTAATCACTGCTTTCGGCGATATAGCTGTCCCGCGGGATAACTCCTTCGGCGCGCAGTACCCGCAAGACTTGCTGTGCATCCTGCGGCGTGTAAGGCCCCAATGCGATGGCATACCACCCGCTGCCAATCGAAAACCCGTTCACGTCCTGCAATTCAGAGGCATAGCCTCGGATGCTCTGTTGTGCTTGGGCCAAGCTTGGCTGCGCTTCGATCTGCACCCAAGCCAGCCCGTCGTCCTGCGCCTGCGCGGCAGGCGCCATCGTCAAAACTGCCAGTATCAGTGCCGATAAAATGCGCGCCATAGTACCCAATTGCTCGTACCCTTGTGATAAAAGTTCGTGTTTCTGAATCTTTTAGCAAATCTGCGGATGTATGCACCCAAAATATCGCGTGCCATGCAATTGATTCTTCTCTGCCGGGGCCGTAGGTAAGGGCGGCGATTTCAGGCGCTCAGCCCCGGAGAGGAAGATGGTGGAAGAAACCGGCAAACCCCGCAGTTTTCAGGAAATTATCCTGCGGCTGCAATCTTACTGGTCCGAACAGGGCTGTGCCGTCATGCAGCCTTATGACATGGAGGTGGGTGCGGGCACGTTCCACCCTGCCACGACGCTCCGCTCACTCGGCTCCAATCCTTGGGCCGCGGCCTATGTGCAGCCCTCGCGCCGCCCGACCGATGGGCGCTATGGCGAGAACCCCAACCGGTTGCAGCACTACTACCAGTACCAAGTGTTGATCAAACCCAGCCCGCCCAACCTGCAAGAGCTGTATCTCGGCAGCCTCAAGGCCATCGGTATCGACATTGCGCTGCATGACATCCGCTTTGTCGAAGACGACTGGGAAAGCCCCACGCTTGGCGCTTGGGGCCTTGGTTGGGAGGTCTGGTGCGACGGTATGGAAGTCAGCCAGTTCACCTATTTCCAACAGGTGGGCGGCCATGATTGCCACCCGGTTTCGGGTGAATTGACCTATGGTCTGGAACGCTTGGCAATGTATGTTCTGGGCATTGACCACGTGATGGACATGCCCTTCAACGACCCCGACGCGCCGATTGCCCTGACTTATGGCGACGTCTTCCGCCAAACCGAACAGGAATACAGCCGCTGGAACTTCGACGTGGCCAACACGGAAGTGCTTTTCAAGCAGTTCGAGGAGGCCGAGGCGGAGTGTGAGGCAATCTTGAGCCAAGAACATGAAGACCCCAAGACCGGCAAGCGGATCGTCATGGCGCACCCGGCCTATGATCAATGCATAAAGGCCAGCCACCTCTTTAACCTGCTGGATGCGCGGGGGGTGATCTCGGTCACTGAACGGCAGGCCTATATCGGGCGGGTGCGGGCCTTGGCCAAGAAATGTGCCGACGCCTTCGTGCAGACCGAAGCCGGAGGGCACGCAGCGTGATGGGTAAAATCCTTGGAGGGTCGATCGTCGTCGTGGCAATCTTGGCGGGCGTGCTCCTCTATTACCAACAGATTTACGCCTATTACGAACCGGTGAAAGCCACTGGTACCGATGACGTGCAGATGACGTCGCTTGTTTCGGGCGCGCCGGAACCGGTGCTTTACGACAATTTCGAAGCTATTGATGCCGATAGCTCCCCAATCCGATACCGCGCCTGTTTCACCACCACCATGAGCCACGCCATGCTCAGCGAAACCTATGAACCCTATGAGGGGGCCGAGCCTTTGGTCGCGCCGGGCTGGTTTGATTGCTTTGATGCTGTCGAATTGGGCGCTGCCTTGGAAGACGGTCGCGCCTTGGCCTTCTTGGGCGAGAAAAACATCCAATACGGCATCGACCGGATCGTCGCCATCACCGAAGACGGGCGTGGCTATGTCTGGCACCAGATAAATGACTGCGGCGAGGTCGTCTTTGATGGCGAAACCGCCCCTGAGAATTGCCCCGAACCACCCGAAGGGTACTGACCAATGCCTGATCTTCTGATCGAACTCTTCTCCGAGGAAATACCCGCCCGCATGCAGCGCCGCGCGGCCGACGACCTCAAGGCCAAGATGACCAACGGGCTGGTCGAGGCGGGGCTGACCTACGCCCATGCGCAGGCCTTTTCGACCCCGCGTCGCCTGACACTGGCGCTTGAGGGACTGTTGGGGGAAAGCCCCACCGTCACCGAAGAGCGTAAAGGCCCCCGTGTAGATGCGCCGGAAAAGGCCATTGAAGGCTTTCTTCGTGGGGCAGGGGTGTCCCGCGAAGACCTTGAAATCAGGGATGAAAAGAAGGGTCAGGTCTATTTTGCCAAGATCACCAAACCGGGCCGTCCGGCGGCGGAAATCGTGGCAGAGGTCCTGGAAGACACCGTGCGCAACTTCCCGTGGCCCAAATCCATGCGCTGGGGCGCGGGAAGCCTGCGGTGGGTGCGGCCCTTGCATTCGATCCTGTGCATCCTCACCGATGACGCGGGTGAGGCCACGGTGGTGGACTTCGATATCGATGGCATCAAAGCCGGTAACACGACCCAAGGGCACCGGTTCATGGGCAAGGGGCGCTTTGCGGTCTCCGGATTTGAGGACTATCAGGCCAAGCTGAAGCGTGATTTCGTGATCCTCGACCCGCAGGAACGGGCCGATCACATCTGGCAGGACGCGACCAATCAGGCTTTCGCCGCCGGGCTGGAAGTTGTTGAAGATAAAGGGCTTTTGGCCGAAGTCTCGGGCCTTGTGGAATGGCCCGTCGTCCTGATGGGCGAGATTGGCGAGGAGTTTTTGGAACTGCCCGCCGAGGTTTTGCAGACCTCGATGAAAGAGCATCAGAAGTTTTTTTCGGTCAAGAATCCCAAGACGGGCCGGATTGAGCGTTTCGTGACGGTCGCCAATATCGAAACCGCAGACCATGGCGCGACCATTCTGGCGGGCAATCAAAAGGTTCTGTCAGCGCGGCTCTCGGACGCAAAATTCTTTTGGCAGAACGACTTACGCGAAGCCAAGGCCGGGATGCAGGCTTGGATCGACCAGCTTGATAACGTCACCTTTGAGCGGCAGTTGGGCACGCAGGCGGCGCGGATTTCGCGGATCGCGGCCCTTGCGTGTGAGATTGCGCCGAAAGTGGGGGCCGATGCCGATCTGGCCGAGCAGGCCGCGCGGGTGGCCAAGGCCGACCTGAGTTCCGAGATGGTCTATGAATTCCCGGAATTACAAGGGCTTATGGGCCGTTACTATGCCGAGGCTGCGGGCCTTCCGGCGGAGGTGGCAGCCGCCTGTGAGGAGCATTATTCGCCCCTTGGGCCATCTGATGCGGTGCCTGAAGCGCCTGTTTCTTTGACTGTGGCACTGGCCGACAAGATCGACACGCTAACCGGATTTTGGGCTATAAATCAAAGACCTACAGGATCAAAGGACCCCTTTGCCCTGCGCCGGGCGGCGCTTGGGGTGATCCGGATCGTGCTGGACAATGGCCTGCGGGTGCATCTGGACCGCTTTATCGACAGCCAATTGTTGCGACACAAGATCAGCCTGAACCGCAGAAAGGCGAGCGAAGGCGAGATCGACACTTTGGAAGAAGTGCTTGATCAGATTGGAGAATTTGGTGTTTTCGGCGCAGCCTTCCGGGCGGTGATCGACAAGATCAAGGACCGGGACGGCGCGCCGGATACAAGCGATGGAAGCCTGCTGCGCACGGTGGGCGATCTGGTGCCGGATCTGAGCACCGATTTGCTGGCCTTCTTTCATGACCGGCTGAAAGTTTACCTGCGAGATCAAGGGCTTAAGCATGATGTGATCGACGCTTGCCTGATGCTGGATGGCGGTGATGACCTTTGGTTGATTGCAACCCGGGCGAAGGCCTTGAGTGAGATTTTGGCCACTGAAGATGGCGAAAACCTTGTTCAGGGGTTCAAGCGGGCCAATAACATCCTGACGCAGGCCGAGGAAAAAGATGGTGTCGAATACTCCTTCGGGCCGGATGTGAAATACGCGGAAGTCCCTGAAGAAAAAGACCTTTTTGCTGCACTCGACGCCGCCGAAGCCGATATCGCCAAGGCCAACAAGGCCGAAGATTTTACCGCTGCGATGGAAGCCATGGCGAAATTGCGCGCCCCGATCGACGCGTTCTTCGAGGCGGTGCAGGTGAACACCGACAAGGATATCGTGCGCCGGAACCGCTTGAATTTGCTGGGAAAAATCCGGGATATCTGTCTTCAGGCGGCGGATTTGACCAAATTGGAAGGCTAACGCCGCGATTTTCGTACGACTCGTACGCTTACCCCCCGGTTTTCGTACGAAAATGCGGGGAAGCTGATCAGGGGTCGTACGAGTCGTACGAAACCCGATGTCGGATGTTGCGAAAACTGCGGTGCTCTTCCCCTTGCCTTGCGCCGCTTCCGGCTTATGCTGCAACTGAACAACACAGGTGCCGCAGTGCAGCATAGCGAAGACCATATCACCCTTATCACCCCCGACGCGCCCTTGACCACCGAAACCCATGGCGGGCGGGCGAAATGTTTGCAACGCTTGGTGCGGTTGGACCTGCCGGTGCCGCGTACCGTGGCGCTGTCATTCGAGGCGGTGCATCGCATTGCGGCGGGCGAGGCCCCGGATATGCAAGAGCTGGTGCGCGGTTTCGGGGATGAGCCGCTACTATGTGTGCGCCCGTCATCGGAAGACCCCGATTGGGGCGGGCCGGGGGCGGTTCTGAACATCGGGATGAATGACGCCAGTTATGTCGTCCTGAGCGACAGGATCGGCAAGGCGGCAGCGGCCGAACTTTACATGCGCTTCGTGCAATCCTTCGCCATTCACGTGGCAAGGCTTGATCCGGACATGTTCGATGATGTCTCGGAGGACCCATCCGAGGGGCTGGGCCAAGCCCTGCGCGCCTATGAGGAGGAAATGGAGGAGCCTTTCCCGCAAGACACGTCGGTGCAGCTTTTACATGTTCTGCGGTCGATGGCGCGGGCGTGGGAAGGCACAACGGCGCGCCTTTTGCGACAAGCCAAGGGGGCGCCGGTGGATGCGGGCCTTGGGTTGGTGGTGCAGGAAATGGCCTATGGGCTGGGCAAGGGCGAATGCGGCTCGGGTGTCATGCAACTGGTCAACAGCACCACGGGCGCGCGGCAGATCACCGGGCGCTACCTGAGCCAGAGCCAGGGGCGCGAGGCCCTGAGCAAAGGGGCGGATTCGCTTTATCTGGAGCGTGACCCGCGTGGTCCATCATTGGAAGAATTGGCGCCCGAGGCCTTTGCCAAGCTCAAGGAGTACCTCAACATCATGCGCGTCAAGCTGCGCGCCGAGATGCAGGCGGAGTTCACCATCGAAAGCGGCGACGTTTACCTGCTGGATGGCGTTCGCGTGTCACGCAATGCCCGCTCGGCGGTGGCGATTTCGGTGGCCTTGGCCGAGGATGGGATCATTTCCCGCGAAGAGGCCTTGATGCGGGTGGAGCCGCGTGGCCTTAACGAATTGCTGCACCGGCAGATTGACCCCGAAGCGCAACGCGATGTCCTGGCGCGCGGAATCGCGGCCAGCCCCGGCGCCGCCAGCGGCCGGATCGTTTTTTCCGCCAATGAGGCACAGGCCGCCGAGGCGCGCGGTGAGGCCTGCATCCTTGTGCGGCGCGAAACCAGCCCCGAGGATATTCGCGGCATGCATGCCGCTGCCGCCATCCTGACCGAACGCGGGGGCATGACGAGCCATGCCGCGGTGATTGGCCGGGGTATCGGCCTGCCTTGTGTGGTCGGGGCCTCGGAGATCAGGTTTCAGGTCAAGCGCCGACAATTGGCATTTCCCGACGGGCGGACCCTGAAAGAGGGGGACATCATTACCATTGATGGCAGCAATGGCGAGGTTCTGGCCGGGCAGGCGCCGATGCTGGAGGCCGCCCGCGACGAGAGTTTCCAAACGCTGATGACATGGGCCGATGACATCCGGGACATCGCGGTGCGGGCCAATGCCGATACCCCCGCAGATGCCGAAGTGGCCCGCAATTTCAGGGCGCAGGGGATCGGGCTTTGCCGGACCGAACACATGTTCTTCGAACTGGACCGGCTGACGCCGATGCGCGAAATGATCTTTGCCAATTCAAGTGAGGATCGTGCGGCGGCACTGGAGCTTTTGTTGCCGATGCAGCGGGCGGACTTCATTGATCTGTTCCGTATCATGCAGGGGCAGCCGGTGTGCATTCGCCTGTTTGACCCGCCGTTGCACGAGTTTCTGCCGACCGACCGGACCGGTATGCGCGAATTGGCCGAGGCCTTGGATTTGCCTTTGTCGGATGTGACCCGGCGGGTGGAGGCCTTGGGCGAATATAACCCCATGCTGGGCATGCGCGGGGTGCGTTTGGGGATCACGGTGCCCGAGATTTACGACATGCAGGCGCGGGCAATTTTCGAGGCCACCATCGCGGCCAGCCATGAAGGCGAGCCGGTGGTGCCGGAGATCATGATCCCGCTGGTGTCGGCCTGTCGTGAGGTGGAGCTTGTGAAGGGCCGGATTGATGCGGTGGCCGCCGCCGTGCGGGCCGAGACGGGGCAGGACTTTACCTATCGTCTGGGGGTAATGGTCGAGACCCCGCGCGCCGCGTTGCGCGCCGGTGAGATCGCGCCGCAGGTGGCGTTTTTGTCCTTCGGGACGAACGACCTGACCCAGATGACCTATGGCCTGAGCCGCGATGACGCGGGGCGTTTCATGTCGGAGTACGTGCAGCAGGGTGTCTATCCCGAAGACCCTTTCCATACGCTCGATGTTGAAGGTGTCGGGGAATTGTTGCGGATCGGGGCCGAACGCGGCCGATCTGCGCGAAATGATATTGTGCTCTCCATTTGTGGGGAGCATGGTGGGAATCCCGAATCAATCGCTTTTTGTCGAGAAGCCGGGTTTGACTATGTGAGTTGCTCGCCCTTCCGGGTTCCGGTGGCGCGACTTGCTGCCGCACAGTTGGCCGTGAAAGACAGGATCGGGTAGGCGCGGCGCCGGTTTCGACAACATCCTGTATGCCGACCGGCAGTCGCGCTTGTCGTTTATTGCGCGGCGGCCTTCCGTCCCGTGGGCAAGCTAGACTCAAACGCCTTTCATGATATATCCCCGCCGGAATGCCAAGGGGCCTTTCGCCCTGTCAAACCGCATGGAGGACGGCATGTTGAGATTCGCGATGTTGATTTTGGTGGCCCTGACAGGCCCCGCCGTGGCCGAGACTCCGGTGAAAAAACTGATGGAAGAGGAGACGCGCGCGTTGTCTTCCATCTCGCAAAACCGGTTGTTGAGCTACATGCAACGCCCCGAGGTGGGCCTGACCTACAGCCGTGAATGGCTCGATGCGCAGCCCAAGGTGTCGGGCGGCGCGCAATGGTCGTGCTTGGCGGAGGCGCTGTATTTCGAAGCGCGCGGCGAGACCGTCAAGGGGCAGTTCGCCGTCGCCGAGGTTATCATGAACCGTGTCGACAGCGCCGAATTTCCCGACAGTGTCTGTGGCGTGGTCAATCAGGGCACGGGCCGCAAGTACCAGTGTCAGTTCACCTACACCTGTGACGGACACAAGGAAGTGGTTGCCGAGCCGCGCGCCTATGCGCGTGTCGGCAAGGTGGCGAAGATGATGATCAACGGCGCCGACCGTCCCTTGACCGACGGCGCTACGCATTACCACACCCGTGCGGTCAACCCGCGTTGGGCACGTGTGTTCCCACGGACCACAACGATTGGCGTGCATCATTTCTACCGGATGCCGACCCGCCTGTCGCAGAACTGAGCCCGCTGCGAGATTCCGGTTGACAGGAACGCGCGCAGCTTTAAAAGGCAGGCTTCATGACGAATTTCACGGGGTAGGGGGCCAAGGCCGCCGTCCCGGCGCAGGAGAAGACCAATGGCGAAGCCGACGACCATCAAGATCCGTCTGAACTCGACCGCGGGCACGGGCCATTTCTACGTGACCAAGAAAAACGCACGCACCATGACCGAGAAGATGGTCGTACGCAAGTATGACCCGGTCGCGCGCAAGCACGTCGAGTACAAGGAAGGCAAGATCAAGTAAGATCGCCTGACATGAACCAGACCGAAAGCCGCGCCATCCGAGCGCGGCTTTTTCTTTGGGCAGGCTTTGGGTGGCATGGCATCCTGCCCGGAGTTTTCCAAATGCCTGTTTTGAACATTGCCCCAGCCACGCCCGGCGACGGGCCTGAGGTTTCCGACTTGTTGCTGCGATCCTATTCGGCGCTTCTGGCGCCGGAGTATGACGCGGCGGTCCTTGCCGCGGCCCTGCCCAAGATCACCCAAGCGCGGCGCAGCCTGCTGTCTTGCCCGACCTATTTCGTCGCTCGGCAACGGGGGCGCGTGGTGGGCGCGGGCGGCTGGACCCATGTCACGCCTTTCGGGCGGCCCGGTGTGGCCGGGGTGGGCCATATCCGGCATGTTGCCTGCGATCCTCGACACCTGCGCCAAGGGGTGGCCCGAGCGATCATGCAGCATAGCATGGACACAGCCCGCAGTGCCGGGGTGCGCCTGTTGTGCTGCCTCAGCACCCGGAACGCCGTGCCGTTCTATCGCGCCATGGGCTTTGGGGCCGGGGCCGAGGTGGCCTTGCAGCTGACGCCCGAGGTTGTGTTCCCGGCGGTGGAGATGCGATTGGGGCTGGGGGGTTAAGGGCAAGTGGCGCTTTGCGCCGCTTTGCGGGCGTGGCTGGTATGCGGGACGAAACGGACAGAGCCCCTGCGCGGAATCAAGGGCCGCAGGCCCGCCGCGCATCGCCGGGCCGCCCCCCGGCACGGCGATTGGGTTGGTCATGGCGCATAGATTAGACGTTACGCGCCAGTTCTGAGATAAAGCGCTTTAGCTCAGCCGTTTGATCGCCGCACCGCGGCCCGTCAAAGCACGGCTCATCATTTCAATGACCAGCAAGGGCTCGAACCCGCCGTTCTGTACACAACATACCAAGACCCGCTTGCGAGAATGCCCCACGGCTTCTCAACCTGCCAAGGCCCACCCTGTTTGACATCCCCCTGCCGCCCGGTCCATCTGGGCGCGGAAACACCCAAAATGGAGGGCAGGACATGCGTTTGGCGCAGCGGATTACCGGGATCACGGGCGGCGGATCGGATGGATGGGATGTTTATTACAAGGCCAATGCCATGGATGCGGCGGGCCATGACATCACCCATCTGACCATTGGGGAGCATGATATCGGCACGGACCGCAGCATTCTGGACGCCATGCATGAGGCAACCCTTGCCGGTGTCACCGGCTATTCCGCCTTCAACGGGATCAAGCCGCTGCGCGAGCGGGTCGCCAAGCGGGTGACCGAGCGCACTGGCGTGCCCACGACGCCCGACAACGTGCTGGTCGTGCCGGGCGGGCAGGCGGGGCTGTTTACCGCCCATCATGCCGCCTGTGACGAGGGCGATACCGCACTCTTCATTGACCCTTATTATGCCACCTATCCCGGCACGATCCGGGGGGTGGGCGCGCGGCCCCATGCCATCCCTGCGCGTCCTGAGCGGGCCTTTCAGCCCGACCCGGAGGAGGTGGCGCAGGCCGCCCCCGGTGCGCGGAGCCTGCTGATCAACTCGCCCAACAACCCCACCGGCGTGAACTACACCCGCGAGACCTTGGAAGGGCTGGCAGATCTGTGTCGCGCGCATGATCTGTGGATGATCTCGGACGAGGTCTATGACACGCAGGTCTGGGAGGGGGATCATATCACCCCGCGCAGCCTTGAGGGCATGGCCGACCGCACGCTGGTGATCGGCTCGCTGTCGAAAAGCCATGCCATGACCGGAAGCCGCATCGGCTGGGTCGTGGGGCCGGAAGAGGCGATTGCCCATATGGCGAACCTTGCCACCCATACCACCTATGGCGTGGCGGGTTTCATTCAGGAGGCCGCCTGTTTCGCGCTGGACCAAGGGCCGGAGTTCGAGGCGAAGATCGCCGAACCCTTCGAACGCCGCCGCGATCTGGTTTTGGGGCTGTTGAAGGGGCAGGAGGTGGTGCGGCCCATTCCGGCCGCCGGGGCGATGTATGTCATGCTGGATATCCGCGCCACGGGCTTGTCGGGGGAGGCGTTTGCCCTGCGCTTGCTGGAGGACCACCATGTGGCGGTGATGCCGGGCGAAAGTTTCGGGCAGGCGGCGGCGGGCCATGTGCGCGTGGCCCTGACGGTGGAAGACAGCCGCCTTGAGGCGGCGTTGGGCCATCTGGTGGATTTGGCGCAGGGTTTGACGGGGTAATCGACCCTTCGAGGTCTGATTGCGACATGCGTCGCGATTGGGACAGACTGTCGCAGGAGAATCGGGTTTGATCGGGTCACTCAGGGAGGAGGGCCCGGCCATGATGCCGAGCTGCAAACATGTTCTGATCATCAGGACCATTGGGGCCGCGCGGGGACGCGCGGCACGGGGGCGGCCAGCCTTGGGGTGAGTTTTCAACCCCTAGCCAAGCCCCCAACCAAAGGATTCCATGAATGAACCAGATGACCTCGCGCCGCTCGGGCGGGCGCGCCGCCCGGCGTGCCAGCCGCGCCGCCCCGCTTGACGACACCCTGCGCCCGGTGCGCCCCGGCATGGAGGGCGGCACGCTCAATGTGTTGAGCCCGCCGCAGATCGAGAAAATCCACAATGCCGCCCTAGAGGCCCTCGAAGAGATCGGTCTGGCCGATGCCCCGCAAAGCGGCATCGACTATATGACCGCCGCTGGCGCGATATTGGGCGAGGATGGGCGCCTGCGTTTCCCGCGCGCCTTGGTCGAAGACACGCTGGCGCGGACCAATCGCGGCATCACCCTGCATGGCCGGGACCCGGCGCATGATCTGCAGCTTTCGGGCACCCGTGTGCATTACGGCACGGCGGGGGCGGCGGTGCATATGGTGGATGTGGAGGGCCAGCATTACCGCGAAAGCACCCTGCAGGATTTGTATGATGCGGCGCGGATCACCGATACGCTGGACAATATCCATTTCCTGCAACGCCCCATGGTGGCCCGCGATATCGAAGACGCCTGCGAGATGGAGCTCAATACCGTCTATGCCTGTTGCGCGGGCACCAGCAAACATGTGGGCACCTCCTTCACCGATCCCGCCCATGCGCGCGAAGCGATAAAGCTGTTGCACATGATTGCGGGCGGGGAGGAGGCCTGGCGTGCGCGGCCTTTTGTCAGCAATTCCAATTGCTTCGTGGTCCCGCCGATGAAATTCGCCACCGAATCCTGTCAGGTGATGGAGGCCTGTATCGAAGGCGGCATGCC
Organism: uncultured Roseovarius sp.; assembly: GCF_913057115.1. Taxonomy (GTDB): domain Bacteria; phylum Pseudomonadota; class Alphaproteobacteria; order Rhodobacterales; family Rhodobacteraceae; genus Roseovarius. The sequence continues at coordinate 70,669 of NZ_CAJXNN010000005.1, read as the reverse complement.
GGTGCTATTGCTCTCGGCAGGCATGGCGGGGGCCACGGCGCCCTCCACCGTGGCCGGGGCCATCGTGCAGGCCGTGGCGGAATGTCTGGCCGGGCTGGTCTATGTCAACGCCATAGCGCCGGGGCATCCGGCGATCTTCGGCACATGGCCTTTCGGGTTGGACCTGCGCACCGGGGCGATGACCGGCGGCTCGGGCGAACAGGCGCTGCTCTCGGCGGGCTGCGCCCAGATGCACCGGTTCTACGACCTGCCCGGCGGCGCGGTGGGCGGCATCGCCGACAGCAAACTGCCCGACATGCAGGCCGGGTGGGAGCAGATGTGCTCGAACGTCATGGCGGGGCTGTCGGGCCTCAACATGGTTTACGAGGCGGCGGGCATGCATGCTTCGCTTCTGGGGTTCTGCCACGAAAGCCTGATCTTGGGCGATGACCTGATCGGGCAAGCGCTACGCTGTGTGCGCGGCATCGAGGTGGATGATGACACGCTGGCCCTCGATCAGATGCGCGAGGTCTGCTTGGGCGGGCCTGGTCATTACCTTGGCACCGCCGCCACGCTCAGCCGGATGCAGGCCGATCACGTCTATCCGGCGCTGGGCGACCGTACCAGCCCCAAGGAATGGGACGAACGCGGCAAACCCGATCTGGTCGACAAGGCCCGCGCCCGCAAGGAGGCGATCCTTGCCAACCCCTCGGCGGCGCGTTTCGATCCAATGCTGGATGCCGAAATCAGAAAGACCTTCAAGATCCACCTGCCGATATGATCCGGCAGGCCCTTCATCTTTCCAAAAATACTCTGGGGGAGGCGCCCGCAGGGCGTCGGGGGCGAAGCCCCCAATCTCCTCCGGGTCACCCCGCGCTGCCGATCCGGTCCAGAAGGCCCGCACAATCCACGCCCTTGATCGCCCCTGCCGTGCGCCCCCGTTCCCCGGCAAGCCGCGTGGCGACATAGCCTTCGGCCACATGCGCCGGGGCATGGCGGATCAGCACCGAGGCGGTCAGCAGCGTGGCAAGGCTTTCGGCATACCATCGCGCCGCGCCTTCCTCGGGCAGCTTCGGGAACCGCTCCATATGCGCCTTGAGCGCCGCGTCATAGCGGCGGTATTGTCCCGAGGCCGCGCCCAGTTCCGTGCTCAGCCGTTCCCCGGCCAAAGGCTCGCGCCGCAGGGTGCGCAGGATATCAAGGCAGATCACATTGCCCGAGCCTTCCCAGATCGAATTGAGCGGCGCCTCGCGATAAAGCAGGGGCAGGGGCGTGTCCTCGACATAGCCCATGCCGCCCACGGCCTCCATCGCCTCGTAAACCACACCGGGGCAGAGCTTGTTGCCAAGGTATTTCGCCAAAGCCACGGCAAGCCGGGCATAGGCGCGGTCGCCTTCACTGCGCCCGTCAAAGGCGCGCGCCACATGCAGGCCAAGCGCCAGCGTGCCTTCCCAATCCAGCGCGAGATCGGCCAGCACGCTTTGCATCAAGGGCTGGTCGATCAGTTGTTTTTGGAAGGTCGTGCGGTGGCTGGCCCAGTGGTGTGCATGGCCAAGCGCGGCGCGCATCAGGCCCGCCGGGGCCATGGAAGTATCGAGCCGGGTGTGATGCACCATTTCGATGATCGTGCGGATGCCCGCGCCCTCATCGCCCAAACGATGCGCCAAGGCCCCGGCGAATTCGATCTCGGCGGAGGCATTGGCGCAATTGCCCAGCTTGTCCTTGAGGCGTTGGATCTGCACCGCATTGCGCGCGCCTTCCAGCCAGCGGGGGACAAGGAAACAGGTCAGGCCCGCCTCGGTCTGGGCCAGTGTCAGAAGGCCATCCGACATGGGCGCAGAGCAAAACCATTTATGCCCGGTCAGGCGGTAGCTGTCGCCATCCCTTTCGGCCAGCGTGGTATTGGCCCGCAGGTCCGAGCCGCCCTGTTTTTCGGTCATCGCCATGCCCATCGTCGCGCCGGGCTTGCGCGCCAAGGGTTTGACCGCGCCGTCATAGGCCCGCGCGGTCAGTTTCGGCACCCACTCGGAAAACAACCCCTCATCGGCGCGCAGGGCCGGAACGGCGGCATAGGTCATGGTCATCGGGCAGCACACGCCCGGTTCCACCTGGCTCATCAGGTAGACCATGGCGGCATGGGTGGCATGGCCGCCCTTGGCCCCCTCCCACGGGATCGCGGCATAACCGGCCTTGATCCCTTCGCCCAAAAGCTGGTGATAGGCGGGGTGAAAGCGCACCTCGTCCAGACGCCGCCCAGCCGCATCGAAAAGCAGCGCCTCGGGGGGATGCCTGTTGGCGTTACGCCCTGCCGCGCGCATTTCGGAACTGCCGATTTGCGCGCCGAAGCGGGCGAGTTTTTCGCCGTCCGCGCCTGCCGCGCGGGCGTGATCGCGCAGGGGGGAATCGCCCTGCCATAGGTCCAGATCGCCCGGATCGGGCGGCTGGTTGGCGACCTCATGGGTGGACAGGTCGGTGCGGGGTGGCAGATGTGGCATGGGCGACTCTCCTCTAACGCGAAATGTAGCCTGCCAAGCGATTGAATGGAAAGGGGGATTCACATTGCGAATCACTTGTGGCATTGTAGGGCCTGATCGCCCGTCAGAGGCGACGCATGAGGCAGAGACAGGCAAACCGATGACATCCCGCAAGCGGCCCGCTTTGGGCGTTCTGATTTATTCCGTCGTGGCCTTTGGGCTATGTGCCTATTTCACCTTTGCCGCCGTGCAGGGGGATTATGGCCTCTTCCGCCGCGCCGAGATCGACGCCCAGAACCGCGAGTTGGCCGAGCAACTGGCCGGGCTGGAGGCCAAGGTCGCGCGGATGGAGAACCTGACGCATCGTTTGTCGGACAGTTACCTTGATCTGGACCTGTTGGACCAACAGGCACGTGACGTGCTGGGCCTGTTGCGTGCCGATGAGATCGTGATCCGATAGGGCGTAGTATTCTCTGAACTGATTTGGATTACGGGCATTTCAGGGCCTCAACCAAGGTTGCGTAATGTCCCAACCCCTCATGCATGTGCACCTCGGCCTTGGGTAGCGCTTTGGCCAAAGCTGTCGTCATGGCCGGGGGTGCCCATGTGTCGACCGTGCCGTGGTGCAGGATCACCGGGCAGGTGACGCGCGCCAGATCATCCGCCCATGGCTGTACATAATGCGGCACCTCGCGCAGATAGGCGGGCCGGTTCACCCCATAGCCTTGGCGCAGGATGCGGCGGAAGATGCACGCGCCTTGGTTGCTGCTCAGAAGGGCGCGGTCCGAGGCGTCGCAGGCGGCGATCAATTGCCGGGCCAGCAGGTCGGGGGCCAGCCGCACCATCCCCGCTTGCACCATTGTAAGCGCGTGAAAAACGCTGCGGTGCCGGGCGGCCCTGAAGACCGTTTGTCCGGCCATATCGGGCAGGAAATCTCCCAGGTCCAAGGGGGCAGCGGGGGAGATCAGCGTCAGGCGGGCGATCTTGTCGGGGTGCTGTGCGGCCAAGCGCAGGGCCAGTGCCGCGCCAAGCGAGAACCCCACAAGGTGCGGCGGGCCTTGGGGGAGGTCGATCCCATCGTTGCGATCCAGCACCGGCATGGTCACGCCCGCAAGCTCCAATTCCGCCGCGCCGCCGGGCAAGCCGTGAAGGTAAATCTGTTTCATGCCCCGTGATGCGCCCTGCGCCGCGCGCGCGCCAGTGGGCATTGCGCCGCAAGCCCCTTGCGTGGGGCGGCTTGTGCGCGTATCGTCGCCACATGACCAAAACCTGCATCATCATTTGCTGCATTCCCCACTGAGACATCTCAGGCGGGCCGGTCTTCTATTCCATCCATGACATGAAGTTGCTAAAGCCCGCCGCAGGGAAGCTGCGCGCGCGAGGGCCTTATGACGACGATCAAACTGCACAACACCAAGACCCGGCAAAAAGAGGTCTTTGAGCCGCTCGACCCCGATAACGTGCGCATGTATGTTTGTGGGCCTACGGTCTATGACCGGGCTCACTTAGGCAATGCGCGACCGGTGATCGTGTTTGACGTGCTGTTTCGCCTGCTGCGGCATGTCTATGGGCCGGAGCATGTGACCTATGTGCGCAATTTCACCGACGTGGATGACAAGATCAACGCGCGGGCGATTGAGAACGTGGGCGAGGGCGGTGATGTGAACGCCGAGATCGCCCGGATCACCGAGATGACGACGCAGTGGTTTTTGGACGATATGGGCGCTTTGGGGGCCTTGGAGCCAACCCAGATGCCGCGCGCCACGCAGTATATCGGGCAGATGGTGGCGATGATCGAAAAGCTGATTGCCGATGGTCATGCTTATGAGGCAGAGGGGCATGTTCTGTTCTCGGTGGAAAGCTATGCGACCTATGGGGCGCTGTCGGGCCGCTCGGTCGATGACATGATCGCCGGGAGCCGCGTCGAGGTGGCCCCCTACAAGCGCAACCCGATGGATTTCGTGTTGTGGAAACCGTCGAGTGACGACCTGCCGGGATGGGACAGCCCATGGGGCCGGGGGCGGCCCGGTTGGCATATTGAGTGTTCTGCCATGAGTTACGAGTTGTTGGGCGAGAGTTTCGACATTCACGGCGGCGGCAACGACCTGATGTTCCCGCACCACGAAAACGAGATCGCCCAAAGCTGCTGCGCTCATCCCGAGGGCGGGTTCGCGCAGGTCTGGATGCATAACGAGATGTTGCAGGTGGAGGGCAAGAAGATGTCCAAATCCTTGGGCAACTTCTTTACCGTGCATGATTTGCTGGAACAGGGGTATCCGGGTGAGGTGATCCGGTTCGTGTTTTTGAGCACGCATTATCGCAAGCCGATGGATTGGACCGAGGCGAAGGCGCGGGAGGCGGAGAAGACGCTGCGGAAGTGGTACGCACAAGCCGCGCAAGGGGTTGGGACAGGCGAGCCTTATAAGCCCGTCATCAACCTGTTGGCCGATGATCTCAATAGCGCCGGGGCAATTGCAGAGTGCCATCAACTTTCCCTCGCCGACGATGTCTCGATGCTGCGCCACACCCTGCAGTTTCTTGGTTTGATGGGCGACGATGTTCCGGCTTGGGCTTCTGCGCCTAAGGCGGACCTTTCAGAATTCGAAGTTCAGTTGTTCGAGGCCCGCAAAACAGCCATGAAAACCAAGGACTTTTCGGAGGTGGATCGGCTCAAATCCGCCTTCGTCGAGGCCGGGGTCGAGGTGCGGATGAGCAAGGAGCGGGTGGAACTGGTCCCCGGACCGGGATTCGACCCTGCCAAGCTGGAGGGGGTGGTGTAATGTTGTGGGCCCTTTGCGCCAAGCCGCGCTGTCGGAGTGAGGGGCCAGCCCCTCACACTCCCCGGGATATTTTTGAACAGAAGAAGACAGGGGGGCTGTGATGGGTAAGGAGAGGCTCTACCTTTACGACACCACCCTTCGCGATGGGCAGCAGACCCAAGGCGTGCAGTTTTCCACCGCCGAAAAGCAGCAGATCGCCAAGACGCTGGATGCCTTGGGCGTGGATTATATCGAGGGCGGTTGGCCCGGGGCGAACCCGACAGACAGCGCCTTTTTCGAGGCCGCCCCGGAGACGCGTGCCAAGATGACCGCCTTTGGCATGACCAAGCGCGCGGGGCGCTCGGCGGAGAATGACGATGTTTTGGCGGCCGTGCTCAATGCCGGGACGGGGTCGGTCTGTATCGTCGGCAAAAGCCATGATTTTCATGTCGAAACCGCGCTGGGCATTAGCTTGGAGGAAAACACCGCCAATATCGCGCAATCCATCAGCCATATCGTGGGGCAGGGGCGTGAGGCGTTGTTTGATGCCGAGCATTTCTTTGACGGCTACAAATCCAACCCCGACTATGCGGTGGCTTGTTGTTTGGCCGCACTGGAGGCGGGCGCGCGCTGGATCGTGCTGTGCGATACCAATGGCGGGACGCTGCCGCAGGAAATCCGCGCGATCACCAGTGCTGTGATCAAGGCGGGGATTCCGGGTGATCGGCTGGGCATTCACACCCATAACGACACCGAAAACGCCGTTGCGGGCAGCCTTGCGGCGGTGGAAGCGGGGGCGCGGCAGGTGCAGGGTACGCTGAATGGGCTTGGCGAACGCTGTGGCAATGCCAATCTGACGACGCTCATTCCGACGCTGATGTTGAAAGAGCCCTTTGTCAGCCAGTTTGAAACCGGGGTCACGCGCGAGGCGCTGAAAACCCTGACGCAGGCCAGCCGGTTGCTGGATGAAATCCTCAACCGGGTGCCGATGAAACAGGCGGCCTATGTGGGGGCTTCGGCCTTTGCGCATAAGGCGGGGCTGCATGCTTCGGCCATCCTCAAGGACCCGACCACCTATGAGCATATCGACCCCGAGGTGGTGGGCAATGCGCGCGTCATCCCGATGTCGAACCAAGCGGGGCAATCCAATCTGCGCCGCCGGTTGGCTGAGGCCGGGATCGAGGTGGCCAAGGACAATCCGGCGTTGCCGCGCATCCTGGAGGAGATCAAGGCGCGGGAGGATCGCGGCTATACCTATGACAGCGCGCAGGCGAGTTTCGAACTGCTGGCGCGGCGGGAGCTGGGGCAGTTGCCGCAGTTCTTCGAGGTGAAGCGCTACAAGGTGACCGTGGAGCGACGCAAGAACAAGTATGACCGGATGGTGAGCCTGTCGGAGGCCGTGGTGGTGGTGAAGGTCGATGGCGAAAAGAAGCTGTCGGTCAGCGAGTCGATGGATGAGGCGGGCAATGACCGTGGCCCGGTGAACGCGCTGGCCAAGGCGCTGGCCAAGGACTTGGGCCGCTATCAGGCGGCGATTGACGATATGCGGCTGGTGGACTTCAAGGTGCGGATCACCCAGGGCGGGACCGAGGCGGTGACGCGGGTGATCATCGACAGTGAGGACGGGCAGGGGCGGCGGTGGTCGACCGTGGGCGTCAGCGCCAACATAGTCGACGCCAGTTTCGAGGCTTTGCTGGACGCGATCACCTGGAAGCTCGCGCGCGACGGGGGGCAGATATGACCGAGGAAGAGGCCTTCCTCACGCTGCACGCCGATATCCCGCGGCAGGGGCCGGGTTTGCCTGAGGACGTGCACTGGGCCTTGGATGTGCTGGAGGTGGGGCGCGAGGCGCGCATATTGGATGCGGGTTGCGGGCCGGGGGCCGATCTGGAAACGCTGGCCGAGGCGCGGCCCATGGCGCGGATTGAAGGGATCGAGCAGATCCCGCATCTGGCCGATGAGGCGCGCGAGCGGTTGCGGCATTTCACCAATGTCGAGGTGGTGACCGGCGACATGGCCGCTTTGTCGGGGTTTTACGATTTCATCTGGTCGGCGGGGGCGATTTACTTTCTCGGCGTGACCGAGGGGTTGCAGCTCTGGCGGCAATCTCTGGCGCTGGGCGGGGCGATTGCCTTTAGTGAGCCGGTATTGGAGGCGGATGCGCCGCAAGCGGCCAAGGATTTCTGGGCCGAGTATCCGCAGATCACCGATTATGGCGGGTTGCAGGCCCGGGTCGAGGCGGCCGGGTTCGAGGTGGTGGATCACCGTCCGTTGAGCACCGCCGCATGGGCGGCCTATTACATGCCGCTGGCGGCACGGGTGGCGCGCTTGCGCGCCGGGGCCGATGCGGCGTTGGAGCCGGTTTTGGCCGAGGCGGAGCGTGAGATTACGCTCTGGCGGGCGGCGCCCGACCATGTGCGCTATGAATTGATGCTGGTCCGGCCCGGCACGGGGCCTAGCTGAGCCGCATGGAGTTTGATGCCGATCTGACCGCCTGTGCGGCGCTTGTGGAAGCGGGCGATGCTGAACGCTTTGCCGCCGTGATGGCCGCGCCCGTGGCCGCACGGGCCAAGCTTTTCCCGCTTTATGCCTTCAATATCGAGGTCTCGCGCGCCCCTTGGGTGACGCAGGAACCGATGATCGCCGAGATGCGCCTGCAATGGTGGCGCGATGCCTTGGAGGAAATCCGCGAGCGCGGGATCGTTCGGCGGCATGAGGTGGTGACACCCTTGGCGCATATCCTGAGCCCGGAAGATACCGAGCGGCTGGATGATCTGATCTTGGCGCGGCGTTGGGATATCGGGCGCGAACCCTTCGAGGATATGGCGGCATTTCGCGCGCATATTCGCGATACATCGGGTGGATTGCTGGTGGTGGCGGGGCAGGTTCTGGACCGTGCCGCGCCTGCGGAGGTTTTGGAGCAGGCAGGCTATGCCCTGGGGCTGGCCAATTGGTTGCGAGCGGTTCCGGCGCTGGAGGCGGCGGGGCGGATTCCGCTTGTGGAAGGCACGCAGGAGGCGCTGCGATCACTTGCGCAAGAGGGGCTGGAGGCCTTGGCCGAGGCGCGGCGCGGGCGCGGGGATATACCCAAAGCGGCGCGCCCGGCGTGTTTGCCGGTGGCGCAGGCCGAGGCGGTTTTGCGCAGGGCTATGGCGGTGCCGGGGCGGGTGGCTGAGGGGGCGCTTGATCCGGCACCGATTGCGCGGCGTTGGGCACTAAGCCGCGCGGCAGTTTTGGGTCGTTGGTAAGCGGACGCGCCTTGCGGCGCGGCAGGATGAGCGCGCTATCGCGCGCCGGTTAGGGGGCTTTGCCCCCCGTTGAAAATGGGATTTTCAACGTCCCCCAGGATATTTCGAGCCAGAAGAAAAGGCGTCAGGCGTCATCGGGCCGGAGCATGAGCCAGAGGAGTGCGCCGCCTGCGAGGGCGAGGAAGGGGACCATGGCGAGGTTGACCGACATCCAGCCATCCTGCGCGTTGCCGCCCGAGCAGTTCATCAACCCGCCCGAGGCCAGGGAGGCGAGGGTGACACCGCCGAAGACCAGCAGGTCGTTGAGGCCCTGCATGCGGCCGCGTTCGTGTGGTTCATGCGCGCCCGCGAGCATGGTTGTGGCGCCGATGAAGCCGAAGTTCCAGCCGAGGCCCAGAAGGATGAGGGCGATGAAGAAGTTTTCAATGGCGACCCCTTGCAGGGCCACGGCCCCTGCGGCGGCGAGGATCACGAGGCCGGTGCCGACGATCTTTTCCACGCCGAAGCGGGCGATGAGGTGGCCGGTGAAGAACGAGGGCGCGAACATCGCGAGCACATGGCCGGTGACGATATCGGCGGCGTTGCCTTCGGTGAACCCACAGCCCACCACCGCCAGCGGTGTCGAGGTCATCACGAGGTTCATCAACGCGTAGGAGACCATGGCGCAGATCACCGCCACGGCGATGCGCGGGGTGGTCAGAAGTTCCCACCGGGAGCGGCCCTTGGGCGCGTCCTCGGATGGCACGGGCGGTTTGGGGATGTCGAGGAACAAAAAGAGCAGCGCGCCGATGAGGTTGAGCACCACCACGGCAAGGTAGGTGCCCATGAAGGGGATCACCATGGCCTGTGACGTGACCTTGACCAGTTGCGGGCCCAGCACCGCGCTGGCCAGCCCGCCCGCCATGACATAGGAAATCGCCTTGGGGCGAAAGGTATCCGAGGCGGTATCGGCGGCGGCGAAGCGGTAGAAGCCTTGCGCCGACATGTAGATGCCGGTGATCAGGCTGCCCAGTAGGAAGACCGGGAAGGAGGCGAGGTAAAGCCCGTAGGCCCCGATGGCCGCGCCCAAAGCCCCGGCACCGGCACCAACGAAGAACCCCGCCTTGCGGCCTGCGCGCTGCATGAACCACGACAGCGGATTGGCCGCCAGCATGGAGCCCAGAACGATCAGCGAAATCGGCAGCGTGGCAAAGCAGATGTTGGAGGCCAGCGTTTGACCGGCCAGCCCGCCCACCACGAAAATCATCGCCATTTGCGCGCCAAGAAAGGCCTGCGCAAGGGTCAGGACGGTGACATTGCGCTTGGCGCGGCTGTCGTCGGGGAGGGCGGCTGTGTCTGTCATGGGGGCAGGCTTACTCCTGCTGAACCGAATGGTCCAGATGGATCATGTCGCCCGGTCGATGATATGCGCGAAAGAGCCGTGCACATGGCCTTGGGTGAGGCCCGTGGGGCCAAGCTGTGTTCCCATGGCATCCTCGGCATAAAAGAGGCTGTCGCCCTCGGCGCGCAGGGTGGAGGCATAGTGGAACTCATGGCCCGTGTAGCTGCCGGGGAAGGGGCCGCGCAGGGCGCAGAGCGTGCGGTAGCCAAGGTGGAGTTTGCGCTGTGCAAAGCTGGTCTCCAGCCTGAGAAGCCCCGCCATTTCGTGGCCTGTGCCCTCGGCGTCGATCAACCCATCGCCCAGCACCATGTAGCCGCCACATTCGCCGTAGATAGGCGTGGTTTGCGCGGCCTTACGCAGCGACGGCAGGAAGTTTTGCGTTGCGGAAAGTTGTCCGGCGTGAAGCTCCGGGTAGCCGCCGGGCAGGAAGATGAAATCGGCCTGCGGCACCGGATCGTCACCCAGCGGTGAGAAGAAAGCCAGCTCCGCGCCCGCCGCGCGCCAATCGGTCAGCATATGCGGATAGGAAAAGCCAAAGGCGCGATCCTGGGCCACGGCGATGCGTTGCGCCGGGGGCGGCAGGGGCGTTGCGGTGCCTTTTGGCACGTCATGTTGCGCGGCAAGCTCTAGCAGAGCCTCAATATCTAAGTTTTCGGCCATGATATCGGCGGCGGTATCAAGGAATTGGTCAAGGTCGGGGCGTTCCTCGGCCTGTTCCAGACCCAAGTGCCGCGAGGGCTGCGACAGGGCGCTGTTGCGCGGCACCGCGCCGAACAACGGGGTCTCGGGCAGGGCACGGCGCAGCATTTCTTCATGCCGGGGGGAGCCGATGTTGTTGAGGATCACGCCTGCTACCTGAACCTGCGGGTCGAGCGTGGCAAAGCCATGGGCGATAGCGGCGACGGAGCCTGCCATGCGCGCACAATCGATGATCAGCACCACGGGCAGGCCAAGCAGACGCGCCAGGTCGGCGGAGGAGCCTTTGCCATCGGGTGGCGCGCCATCGAAAAGCCCCATGGCCCCTTCGATGAGCAGGGTTTCACCGGGGGAATGCGCCGCAAGGTGGCGGAGGCGGTCGGGCGTCATCGCCCAAGCATCAAGGTTTACACACTCCCGCCCGGAGGCGGCAGCATGAAACCGGGGGTCGATGTAATCAGGCCCGGATTTGGCGGACCGGATCGGCACGCCTTGCCGCGCGGTGGCGCGCAAAAATCCAAGCGTGACGGTGGTTTTCCCGCTGCCCGAGGCCGGGGCGGCAAAGATCAGCCCGCCCAAGGCCTAGGCGCTTTCCGCGGGGCGCCCCCGGCCGAGCGGATCAAGGTTGCGCGGTGCCTCGCCCGCGAGCATGCCTTGCCAATCCAGCACCTGCCGCATCAGGACCGAGCGGCCAACACAGAGGATCGCGGGCGGCTCCAGCCCGCTTTGGGCGATATCCTCGGTCATGGTTCCAAGGGTGGTTTCCAGTACCTGCTGTTCGCCGGTGGTGGCCGAACAGACCACGGCACAGGGCTCGGAGGCGGGGCGACCGGCCTCCATCAGCGCGCCGGAAATCCGCTCCACATGCTTCATGCCCATGTAGATCACGATGACCTGACTGCCCTTGGCAATCGAGGCCCAGTCCAGCGAGGAGGGCGTTTGCCCCGATTGGTCGTGGCCGGTGACGAAGGTCACCGATTGGTTCACGTCGCGATGGGTGACCGGGATACCGGCATAGGCCAGCCCGCCGATCCCGGCGCTGATGCCGGGGATGATGCGGACGGGTACGGAATGCTGTACCAGTGTCTGCGCCTCTTCCCCGCCACGGCCAAAGACGAAAGGGTCGCCGCCTTTAAGGCGCAAAACCCGTTTGCCCGCGCGGGCCAGATCGACCAGCCGAAGGGAAATATCGCGCTGTTTGGCCGAAGGCTTGCCGCCGCGTTTGCCAGCATAGATATGCTCGGCCTGCGGGGCCCAGTCCAAGATCGCCTCCTGCACCAGCGCGTCATAGATCACTACATCCGCCTGCCGCAGGGCATTGACCGCATGCAGGGTCAGAAGCCCCGGGTCACCGGGGCCCGCACCGCAGAGCCAGACCCAGCCGGGCTGCATCTGGGGCCAATGGCCCGTGGGAAGGGGAAGTGAGTCGTCCATGCCCCTCTTATGCCGCCTGCGCGGGCGCGGGGAAAGGCCCGGGGCGACACATTTGCCCGGCTTTTGCGGCATTTGCGCGCTGCCTTTGGGCGTGAGGTGGCGCAATTTGGCGATTGTCTTGAGACCTGTCGCGCCTATAGTCCGGCCCCACATGGCCCGCAAACCCGACACCCCCCTGCGCCGTGGCTGGACCACGGGTGCCTGCGCCACCGCTGCCACGCGCGCGGCGCTTCTGGGGCTGTGGGGGCAGGGCAAGCTCGACGAGGTGCAGATCACCTTGCCGAAGGGGGAAACGCCCGTGTTCGAGGTGGCCCATTGGGACGAAGGGCCGGGCTGGTGCGAGGCCGGGATCATCAAGGATGCGGGTGACGACCCGGATGTCACCCACGGCGCACTGGTGATTGCGCGGGTTTCGCCCTCGGACAGTGGCGTGCGGTTCAAGGCAGGCGTTGGTGTGGGGCAGGTGACCATGCCGGGGCTGCCCATTCCGCCGGGGGAACCGGCGATCAACCCGGTGCCACGCCAGATGATGAAGGGCGTGGTCCACGATCTGGCGCAGGAGCTTGGTCAGGTGCCTGATGTGGTGATTGAGATTTCGATTCCCAATGGCGCGGAACTGGCCCGGCAAACGTGGAACCCGCGCCTTGGTGTCAAAGGGGGCTTGTCGATCTTGGGGACCACCGGGATTGTGCGGCCCTTTTCCTGTGCGGCTTGGATCGCCTCGATTCACCGCGGGATCGACGTGGCCTGTGCCCAAGGCCTGCCGCATGTGGCGGGCTGTACGGGTGCGACCAGCGAAAAGACCGTGCAGGCGCTTTATGATCTGCCGGATCATGCCATGCTGGACATGGGGGATTTTGCGGGCGGGTTGCTCAAGTATCTGGCCAAGCACCCGGTGCCGCGCATTACAATCGGCGGGGGCATCGGCAAGATGACCAAACTGGCCCAGGGGGCGCGGGATTTGCATTCGGGCCGCAGTCAGGTGGATTTTGACGCACTTGCCAAAGCATTGGGTGAGGACGAGTTGAAATACATGAATACCGCCCTGCAAGCCTATGAAAAAATTGGGGAAGATATGGCGACATGGGTGGCCAATCACGCGCTTGAAAACGTCCGCGCCATGCTGCCTGACAGCGTCAAGGCCGATACGGTGGTCATTGACCGCGAGGGCAAGATCATCGCGAGGGCGGGCGTATGACGCTTTTGTTGCTGGCCGGAACGACAGAGGCGCAGCAGATCGCCAAGGCCCTGTCCGACAGGGGCTTTCCTGCCGTGGCCTCGCTTGCCGGGGCGACACGCGCGCCGCGCGCCACGGGGCTGAACACGCGCACCGGCGGCTTTGGCGGGGCCGATGGCTTTCGCGCCTACCTTCGGACGGAGGGCATATCGGCGGTTTTGGACGCCACGCACCCATTTGCGCATCGGATTTCCAATCGGACCGCAGATATCTGCGCCGAGCAGAATATTCCCTATTGTCAATTGCTCCGGCCAGAATGGATAGCCGAGGCGGGTGATGATTGGACCTTTTTGAACCGCGAGGACGAGGCCGCCAAGCACATTGCACCCGGTTCCACCGTGTTTCTGGCCACGGGGCGGCAAACGCTTGACCGCTTTGCCAATCTGTCGAACTGCCGCCTGATCTGTCGCCAGATCGACCCGCCGGATCGGCCTTTCCCCTTTCCCAATGGTGAGTTTCTGGTGGGGCGTCCGCCGTTCTCGATCTCCGAGGAAAGAGAACTATTCAAAAGACTGGGCGTTGATTGGGTGGTTGTGAAAAACGCTGGCGGAGAGGCACCCCGCTCAAAACTGATTGCGGCGCGCGAACTGGGGATCAAGGTCGCGGTGATCAACCGCCCGCCTCAGCCCCCGGCGCCCAAGGTGGCGACAGTGGCCGAGGCATTGGCTTGGATAGAGGCGTTATGACAGAAAGAATTATAACGACTGATCAGGATGTTACGGAAGGACTTTCACATATTACCTCAACATGCCCGCGCATGGCCTACGCGCAGAGCCTGACCGGACCGCTCCCCCTGCGTCGCCGCCCCGACGGCTTCTCGCAACTCCTCAGCGCAATCGTCAGCCAGCAGGTCAGCGTCGCCGCTGCCCGCGCGATTTGGGCCAAGATGCAGGCTGCCCGCCTGACCGGTCCGCGCAAGGTGCTTTGGGCCAGCGAGGAGGAGCTGCGCGCCGCCGGTCTCAGCCGCCAAAAGCTGCGCTATGCCAAGGCGCTGGCCGAGGCGCGCATTGACTACAAGGCCCTGCGCGATGCCCCCACCGAGGAGGTGGTGAAAACCTTGACCCAAGTGCCGGGGATCGGCGTCTGGACCGCCGAGATTTACGCCATGTTCAGCCTTGGCCGCGCCGATGTCTTCGCGCCCGGCGATCTGGCCCTGCAGGAGGCCGCGCGCCTGCTCTATGACTTGCCCGAGCGCCCCAAGGAACGTCACTTGCGCGACATGGCCGCAGCGTGGAGCCCCTGGAGAGCGGTTGCGGCCCGGCAGCTCTGGGCCTACTACCATGTGGCAAAGGACAGGGAAGGGATCAGATGACACGCGTACTCAACTCAGGGCGCAAAGGCCCGCATTCCGGCGAGACCCGCTCGGTGGTGGTGTTCCTTCACGGATACGGGGCCAATGGGGCCGACCTTCTGGGGCTGGCCGATGTGCTGGGCGAACACCTGCCCGATACGCTGTTCGTGGCCCCCGACGCGCCTGAGGAAATTCCGATGATGCCGGGTGGCTATCAATGGTTCCCGATCCCGTGGATCGACGGCTCAAGCGAGGAAGAATCCGAACGCGGGATGATGGCCGCGGTGGATGACCTCAATGCCTATCTCGATGCGCTGATGGTGGACGAGGATGTGCTGCCCGAACAGGTCGTTCTGTTCGGCTTTTCCCAAGGCACCATGATGGCCCTGCACGTGGCCCCGCGCCGCGAGGATGAGGTGGCCGGGATCGTGGCCTTTTCCGGGCGGCTGTTGCGGCCCGAATTGCTGAAAGACGAGGTGCAATGCCGCCCGCCGGTCTTGCTGGTGCATGGCGATGCCGATGACGTGGTGCCGCCGCAATCCCTGCCCGAAGCTGCCGAGGCCCTGCAAGCCGCAGGCTGGCAGGATGTTTACGCCCATGTGATGAAAGGCACCGCCCACGGCATCGCCCCCGATGGGCTGCAAGTGGCGCTGGCCTTCATGCGCGACAAGCTGGGTTTGTAATCACGGCGCTTTAGGCATCTTGGATGCTTAGTGACGCCTTCAGCCAGTTCGCATAGTCGGTCAATGCGGCCTCGTTGCGCGAGCAATAGGTCCATTTCTGTTGCCGCTTGGCCTGAATGAAGCCGGCCCTTTTCAAAAGCTCGATATGTCGGCTCATGGTGGGTTGGCTCACCTCGAAATGCGCCGCCAAAAGGTGAACGCAAACGCCAAACTTTACAGGGTCGGCGGATTCTTGTGCCGAGAAATATCTGGCCGGATCGGTCAGCACGCGCAGCACCTCAATCCGGGTTTCATTGGCAAGTGCCTTGACTTGGTCTTCTCTGATCGACATGAATATAGACATATAGCAAATATGCTAATTGTCAATTGGAGATTCGCCATGCTTGACTTGAACGAACGGTTTTCCTTTCGGGGCCAATCCGTGGCTTGGGGTGCGATCGGTGAGGGCGCGCCGATTGTTTTGATCCATGGCTTTCCATGGTCTTCCCAGGCGTGGCGCAATATTGCGCCCTGGCTCGCTAAAACACACAAGGTCCATTACTTTGATATGCTGGGCACGGGCCTTTCGGAAAAAGGCGAAGGGCAAAAGGTGACGGAAAGCGTGCAGAGTGACCTTCTCGAAGCGTTGATCGGCCACTGGGGCCTGACGCGGCCACAGGTTGTCGGCCATGATTTCGGCGGGCTTTGCGCCCTGCGCGGGCATTTCGTAAATGGCATCGACTATGGCAAGCTGCACTTGGTCAACGCGGTGGCGGTGCTGCCCTCGGGGTCACCGTTCTATGCCCATGTCAGGCATCACGAAGCCGCCTTCGCGGGCTTGCCCGACTATGCGCATGAAGCCCTCTTTCGGGCCTATATCCAAGCTGCGGCGCATTACCCGCTGCGCGAAGAGGCGATCCAGACCTACTTTGCCCCATGGGCGGATGAAACGGGCAAGGCGGGTTTTTACCGGCAGATTGCCCAAGCCGACCTTGGCAATATCGAAGAGGTGGAAAAGCTATATGCAAAGCCCGATTTCGATGTGCATCTGATATGGGGCCTGCGCGATACCTTTATCCCCGAACACCAAGGACGTGCGGTGAAGAAACGGCTGAAAGCTGAAAGTTTTACCCCCATCCCTGACGCGGCGCATATGGTGCACGAAGACGCGCCTGCGGCGCTCTTGGGGGCCTTGACGCAGAACCTTTAGCGCTCCCGCCCCTCGTGGATTAGGCGCGCGGTATCAGATACGTACCGCGCGCTCTTCAAGCCCTAGACGGGCTTTCATCGCGAAGAAGGCCGCAAGGCCTGATAAGCGTCAGCCCAGTTTGCGCAACCGCTTGAACAGGCTTGAGGTGTCCCAGCGACCGCCGCCCATTTTCTGCACGTCTTTGTAGTACTGGTCGACCAGCGCCGTAACCGGCAGGGAGGCGCCGTTTTCATTCGCCGTGGCAAGGCAAATTCCCAGATCCTTGCGCATCCAGTCCACCGCGAAGCCATGCTCGAATTCATCGTCCAGCATGGTCTCATAGCGGTTGGCCATTTGCCAGCTTCCGGCGGCGCCTTGGCTGATCACCTCGACCACGGCGCGGCCATCCAGCCCCGATTTTTCCGCGAAGTGCAGCGCCTCGGACAGGCCTTGGACCAGCCCGGCAATGGCAATCTGGTTGCACATCTTGGTCATTTGTCCCGCGCCCGACTCGCCGATCCGGCGGCAGAGCTTGGCATAGACCTCCATGATCGGAAGGGCGGCGTCGAACGCCTGCTGGTCGCCGCCACACATGATCGAAAGATGACCGTTTTCGGCCCCCGCCTGACCGCCCGAGATGGGCGCATCGACAAAATTCAGCCCCGCCTCCTTGGCGGCAATATACATTTCTTCGGTGACCTTGGCCGAAACCGTGGTGTGATCGACCAGCACGGCGCCCTTGCTCATCCCGCCAAAGGCCCCGTCATCGCCCGTGCACACGCTGCGCAGGTCATCGTCATTGCCCACGCAGGTCATCACGAAATCCGCGCCCTCGGCGGCCTCTCGCGGGGTCGGGGCCATGCGCCCGCCATGCTGTGATACCCAGGCCTCGGCCTTGGACGCCGTACGGTTGTAGACACAGACGTCGTGGCCTGCCGCTTGCAGGTGGCCTGCCATCGGATAGCCCATCACACCAAGGCCAAGGAATGCCAGTTTCGTCATTGTCTCTCCCCTTTTCATTGTCTCGCCTCGGATTTCTGACTATCCCACGGAAGGATGCAAGGCAAATCAAGGGCATGCGAATGGCTGGTCTTTTTCGGTGGTTGGTGCGGATCACGGGCGGATTGATCCTTTTGGGGGTCGCGACCGTTCTGGTGCTCTATTTCCTGCTGTCGCGGTCCTTGCCGGATTACGACAAGACGCTTTCGGTGACAGGCATCGGCGCGCCGGTCGAGATCGTCCGCGACAACGCCAATGTGCCGCATATTTTCGGCCAGAGCGATGCCGACAGTTTTTATGGCCTTGGCTACGCCCATGCGCAGGACCGTCTGTGGCAGATGGTCATGCTGCGCCGCACGGTGCAGGGGCGCCTGTCCGAGGTCTTTGGCCCGCGCACCCTCCAGATCGACAAGACCTTGCGCCGCTTTGGTCTGTATCGTCTGGCGCGCGAGTCGGTGGCCGCCCAGGACGATCCGACACGCGCCGCGCTCGACGCCTATGCCGCGGGTGTCAACGCCCGCCTGCAGGAGATCAATACCGAGGCCCTGGGCCGCGGCGCGCCCGAGATGTTCATCTTCAACGCCCCCGTGGCCCCGTGGCAGCCGGCCGATTCGATTGCCATAATCAAGCTCATGGCGGTGCAGCTTTCGGCGCATCTGAGCAACGAGGTGCTGTTTGCCCGCGCCTCCCTGGCGCTCGATACGCCCGACCGGCTGGATGATATCATGCCGGTCGCACCGGGCAGTGGCATCGCCGCGCTTCCCGAATATGCGCAGCTCTTTCCCGGCGCGGGCGGCATGCGGATGGCGCGGGCCTCGGACATCACCGATCACCCGCTGTCGCCCTTCAAGAAGCGTGCCTTCGCGGGGGCATCGAACGCATGGGCCGCTGCCCCCACGCGGTCGGCCTCGGGCGGCACACTTCTGGCCAATGACCCGCACCTTGGGTTTTCGGCGCCCGCGATTTGGTATCTGGCGCGCCTGGAGCTGGAAGCCGGGGGCGTGATCGGCGGCACGATCCCGGGTATCCCGGCCATCATGGCAGGACGGTCGGCCAACCTGGGCTGGGGGGTCACCTCGTCCTACATGGACGACCAGGACCTCTATATCGAGAAGCTGAACCCGGAAAACCCGCAGGAATACCTGACACCAGAGGGGTACAAGCCCTTCCGTACCGAACGGTCGATCATTCGGATCAAGGATGCCGATCCGGTGACGATGACCCTGCGCTGGACGGAAAACGGCCCCGTCCTGCCCGGCTCGCACTACGATCTGGCCGAGGTCACACCGCCTGGGCATGTCGCCTCATTGGCCTGGACCGCGCTTTCGCCGCGCGACACGACCATGTCCTCGGCCATTGCCTTGATGAATGCGGCCACGATCGACGAGGCGCTGGAGGCCGCCAGGCTTTACGTTGCGCCGTCGCAGAACCTGACCTTGGTGGACGATGAGCGGGTGGCGCTCAAGACGATTGGCGCCATGCCGCGACGCCATGCCGACCACGAAAGCCGGGGGCGTATGCCCTCGCGCGGCTGGGTCAGCGACAACCGCTGGCAGGGCGTCAGCCCGTTTTCCGCCAATCCAGAATTCCGCGATCCGGCGGGCGGCCTTCTGGGCAATACCAACAACAAGACGGTCGACCGCCCCTTCCCGCTGCATGTCAGCTATCTTTGGGGCGACACGCAGCGGGTCTATCGCTGGCGGCGGCTGATGCAAAACCGCGAGGTGCACACCCGCGACAGTTTCATCGAGGCACAGCTTGATACGGTCAGCTTCACGGCCCGGTCGCTGCTGCCGCTGATCGGGGCCGACCTGTGGTTCACCGGCGAAGCCGCGCCCGAAGGCACCCCGGAACGACAGCGCCAGCGCGCGCTTGAACTGTTGTCGGAGTGGAACGGCGAGATGAACGAACACCTGCCCGAGCCGCTGATCTATGCCGCATGGTTGCGCGCCTTGCAGGAGCGGTTGATCCGCGACGATCTCGGGCCCCTGGCCGATGAGTTCAACCACCCCAACCCGCTTTTCATCGAACGGGTCTACCGGCGGAAGGACGGGGCCGAAGCGTGGTGCGATGTCAAGCAATCCTCACCCACCGAGACCTGCACCGATATCGCGCGCATGGCGCTCGACGATGCGCTTGTCTGGATCAGTGAAAACTATGGCACGGCGCTGGAATCGCTGCGCTGGGGCGATGCACACCAAGCCACCCATGACCATCAGGTGCTGGGCGATGTGCCCGTGCTGCGCTATTTCGTCAATATCCGGCAAAGCACCTCGGGTGGTGACAACACCTTGATGCGGGGCCGAACCAGTGGGCGGGACCCCGATCCATTCCAGAACGTGCATGGCGCGGGGTATCGCGGGGTCTATGATTTCGCCGATCCCGACAGCAGCGTGTTCATCACCTCGACCGGGCAATCGGGGCATTTCCTGTCACGGCATTACGATGACATGGCACAGCTTTGGCGGCGGGGGGAGTATATCCCCATGTCGCTCGACCCCGAACTTGCGCGTGCGGCCTCCGTGGGGGTGACGGTTCTGGAGCCGGTGGAGTAGGGCGAAGGCGCGCGGCTTTGCGGGGAAGTGGCGCGCTTGTCAAACATGGGTTCGGGGTGCAGGTTTCCCCGTACCGACAGATTTGGAAGGAGAGTCCGGTGCAGCCAGAAGACGATCGTGATACGCGGAATGCAATGTTCAGGGGGTTCATGCTGAAATGCCCGTCCTGCGGCAAGGGCAAGGTCCTCTCTGGATACCTGAAGGTCAAAGACGAATGCGGCTGTTGCGGGCAGGAACTTCATCACGCGAGCGTCGATGACGGGCCCGCCTATTTTACCCTATTGGTCGTCGTGGCGATGATTTTTCCAATGTTTGCTTTGATTTATGGCTTTTTCGAACCTGAACCGCTTCTGGTGGCCCTGTCGATGATGGCGCTGGCAACGGTGCTGGCGCTGTTTATCCTGCCGCGCGTGAAAGGCGTGTTCATCGGACTTCAGTGGGCGAAACGGCTTTACGGCTTTTGAATGCTTCGGATAGCCGAGCCAGCCCCTTGCAGTAAATGATGCAGGTGAGAACCCGCAGCGGGCTCAGAGCGCAATGACCGCTCCGGGCCCACTTTGACCGCTGCTGCATGTTGCACGAATGTCGGCCTATGTGTGATGACTGCGTCTTGCAGGTTGAGGCAGCCTTCATGAAATCATAAAGCGCCGCTAAGTAGCGCTTTTTATCCAAAGGACAGCATATGGAACCCACACAAATATGGACCGGCGTAAGTTTCGCAGCAGTAGTTCTCGGAATTCACGGTGCCTACTACGGCGCGCTGGCTGATACATGCCTCAAGATCGGCACTGAATTGTCGGATGCCTCGGAAGGCACCACCGGCTTTCAGGATGCGATAACACCGCCCTCATCGACAAACTTCCGAATAATCAACTGGCTTGCCACACTGCTGCTGGCAGGTGTTTCATGGTATTATATTGGCTTCGCTGGCATTGCGGTTTTCCTTGTGGTCCGTTTTGTCGCTTCTCTCGTGTCTGGTGCGTCATTTAAAACCGATCCGCCAAGAAAATACTTTTGCCGGATGGTCTATTCCTCAATGGGCAATCGCGAAGCTGATTATGCTAAGGCGGGCGACACCATGCGTTCAGAAGCCATGAACGACTTACGGACCCGTTTCGAGCGCAGCCATTTTGCCAAATGTCTGGCACAATAAAACAGCCAAGGTCGTCTCAACCCGCCATATTCCCAGCGCGCCCCGTCGTAGTATTGCCCGAAGCAGCCGTTGGTGCATGCGCAGCGAAATGGCGCTTCGTCCCACACAGCCAACATTCATCGCGTCCAACTCCCGAAGAAATCTTCGGGAGCCGGATCTTTGTCATCGTGTTGCCCTGGGCGGCTCTGCGCGCCGTGCTGCATCATTTATTGCAAAGGGCTGGATCGCCGAGACCTGAATTTTCCGAGGTTAGAGTCGGCGACCCGCCGCCGTTCGTAAGGGGCGCAGCCATGGCAACCGGGGGCCATCCCGGCCTGTTGTGACGCAGGCGGCCCAAGGTCCTGCTTGGCGCCGCGGCTTCGCCTCGGACCGCGGCTTTTCCCTCGGCTCCGCCCGTTCACGGCTCAAACGCTCCCCCCGGAGCCTTTGCCGGACTTCGCCCGGACCGCGGCTTCCCCCGGGGCTCCGCCCGTTCGGCCCTGAAACGCTCCCCCGGAGCGTTTCCAAGACGGGCCTCACCCCAAATACGGGGTGGGGTCGACGGAGTCGAAGCCTTCGCGCACTTCGAAGTGCAGCGCGGCGGTGCCATCGCGGCGGATCTCGGCCAGCTTATCGCCGCGGCTCACGCTGTCGCCTTTCTTCACCGCCACGTTGGCGACGTTGGAATAGACCGTCAGCAAGTTATCGGGGTGTTTGACCACGATGATCGGGATGCCGTTGGTATCCTCGGTGATCGCCGCCACGACGCCCGAGGCAGCGGCCTTGACCGATGTGCCGGGGCTGGCGGCGATGTCGATGCCGTCGTTCTTGCCCTTTGCATATTCACGAATGATATCGCCCTGAACCGGCATGCTCATGCGGGCATTGCTGGAGGCGGATTGAGATTGGCTTGCCCCCAGATCAGGCGCGGCGGTGGTCTCGACCGGTTCGGCGGCTGGCGCGGTGTCCTCTTTGGGCAATGGTTGTGACGCACTGGGCGGTTCGGGCGTGGGCGAACCTGTGCCCGGTGCCGTGACGGCGGCGTTCTGCCCCTCTTCGAAGCCCTCGGTCGTCTCCCCCGGAAGGGCGACGGGGATCAGCAGGAACTGTCCCTCGCGGACCGCGAAATCGCTGCCAAGGCCGTTCCATTCCGCAAGGCTGCGGACCGAGACATCGTAAAGCCGTGCTATGGTATAGGCGGTCTCGCCGCGCTCGACCTTGTGGCGGATCGGCTCTACCCCGGTTTGCGCGGGGGGCAGGGTGCTGCTTTCGACACGCTGTGAATCGGCCTCCTCGATGGCATTGCCGGCCAGCGAGGTGATATCGACGCCCTCGGGCGGTTGGATTGGGCCGCCTGCGGGTTCGGCGACGCGCGAGGGCAGGGCGACGATCTCGCCCTTGCGCAGGCGGTCGCCGGTCTGGATGCCGTTAAAGCGGGCGATTTCCTCGGCGTTGCCGCCGATCCGGGCGGCAAGGCTGGCCACGGTATCGCCGCGCCGGGCGACGGCCACTTGGTAGCCGGGGTAGGAAATAATCCCGCGTTGGTCGGCGGCGGGGCGGTCGGCGGTGGCGGTACGCGCCGCATCGGCGGTGTCCAGACGCCCGCCAATCCCGCCGCGCAGGTCAAGGTCAAGTGGCTCGTCGCAGGCCGTCAGCAGCAGGCAGGCGGCGGTGCCGGCCAGAATCGGAACGGGGCGAAAGGAAAGGGTCATCTCGATCTGGTCCTCATCACATGCCCCTTGTTGGCCGGGGCTTTTCAAACGTTTCTGTCGCTCAGCTATCGCGCCCAAGTCCTTCGACCAGCGGCACGAACCGAACGGGGCGCAATTCGTCATAGTCAAATCCATCTTCGTGTCGTGTGACACGGATCAGGCTTTGCACGGCGTCCGACTGCCCCACCGGCACCACCATGATACCGCCGATTTTCAATTGCGCCAATAGGGGGCCGGGTGGGTCTTCGGCGGCGGCGGTCACAAGGATTCGGTCAAAAGGCGCCTGATCGGGCAGGCCGAAACTGCCGTCGGCGGTGACGGCTGTGATATTGGTCAGGTCCATGGCGCGGAAAATCTCGCCTGCTTCGCGCACCAATCGCTTGTGCCGGTCCACGGTGTAAACCCGGCGGGCCAGCTGGCTGAGAATCGCCGCCTGATAGCCCGAGCCAGTGCCGACCTCCAACACCTTGTCGCGCGGGCTGACCTTCAACGCTTGGCTCATCAGGCCGACCACAGAAGGCTGCGAAATCGTCTGCCCGCAGGCGATGGGCAGCGGCATGTCCTCGTAGGCGCGTTCGGCGAAATAGCCGCGAATGAACGGGCCACGGTCGATCTTTTCCATCGCCGTCAGCACGCGGGCATCCGTCACGCCCTTCGATCGCAGGGCGAAAAGGAACTGCATCTTGCGTTCCGCGCTATCCTCGGCCCGTTCGCTCATTCGATTGCCTTGAGGGCCTCCATCACATCATGCGCCGTCAGGTCCGCCCGCATCGGCGTGACCGAGATATAGCCCTGCAGGTTCACATCCGCGTCCGACCCGGGCGAGGTGGGCTGCTGCTGCGGTGCGCCGGTGACCCACAAGAACTGCCGCCCCGAGGGCGAGCTGACGGGTTGCACGCCAAAGCCCATGTCGCGGCGGAAGCCCTGCCGCGCGGCCTTGATCCCCTTCACCTCCGCCGATGGCACGGGTGGGAAGTTGATGTTGTAGAAGATACCGTAGTCATCCTCGGTCCAGACGCCACGCTCCAGAAGGGTGCGCATCGTGGCAAGGCCATGGCCGCGCGCCGCCTCGAACTGATCATCGAGATCCTTGTTGGCAGGCCCGTAATATTGGCTTAACGCCACGGCGCGCACACCTTGCAGGGCGGCCTCCATCGCGGCGCCCAACGTGCCGGAATATAGCGCGTTCTCGGCCGAGTTATTGCCCCGGTTCACGCCCGACAGCACCAGATCAGGGCGCGCATCCTTCATGATGTCATGCAAGGCCGCCAAGACACAGTCCGCCGGGCTGCCCTCGGCGGCATAGGTGCGCTCGGACATCTTAGAGACCATCATCGGCCGGGTGAAAGAAATGCAATGGGCCACGCCCGATTGCTCAAAGGCCGGGGCCACGGTCCAGACCTCGCCATCCGGGCCTGCCAGATCCTCGGCGATCTCGCGTAGAACGCTCAGGCCGGGGGCGTTGATCCCGTCGTCATTGGTGATGAGAATACGCAAATGTCCGCCCTTTTCCTGTCAGTCTTGATCACGATGTGTAGCCGCGCGGCCCCTTTGCGACAAGGGAAAGGGCCGCGTAGCGCGCTCAGGTGAGTTGATCCAAAAGCCGGCGCGCCTCGTCCCGCGCATCGGCCAAGCCGCTGCGATCTTCACCGGGGTGAAAGCGCGCGCGTGTTGCCGTAGGCATCGGTTTGGGTTCAAGGATATGCACCCGCGGCCCGGTTTTCTCGGTTTCGGCCTGCCAGCTGCGGGCCAATGCGATCTGTGCGGCCTTTGTGGCGCCATAGCTGCCAAAGAACTTCTCGCCCGCCTTGGGGTCATCGAAAAAGAGGGCCCGGCCCGTATCGCCCAACAGCGGCGTGATGAAAGGAATAAGCCGCCCCGTGGCGGTGACATTCATCGCCACGGATTTCTCCCAATCCTTGGGGTCCATGTGGCTGGCGGGCGAAAGGGGGGCGGCATGCACGGCCGTATGCGCCCAAAGGTCAATCCCACCCCAGCGGTCATAGATCGACCGGCACAGATGCGCCATGGCATCGGCATTGGTGATATCCATAGGGGCCAGCGTGGCCTGCCCGCCCTTGGCCTGAATGCGATCATCCAGTTCCTCAAGCGCGCCGGTGGTCCGCGCCACGGCAACAACATGATGGGTTTCGCACAGCAATTCGGCCAGCGCCGCGCCCAATCCGCGCGAGGCACCGGTGACAAGGGCGATCTGGGGGGCAATCTTGGGGGTCGGTGTATCGGTCATGTTTGGCAAATCCCACCAGACGGGGTATAAATCAAGGCCATTCGCTTGACTTTTGCCGTGGCGCAGCGAAAAAGTCGTGCTGGATACAGGAAAACCACGGAAAGGACGCGATACCATGCGCGATACAGTTCTCAGCCGGGCCGTGATCGGTCAGGAAACCCTTCTCAAGCAAGCGGCCCTCGTGATGGGCGGTTCGCTTTTCATCGCCATGGCCGCGCAAGTCAGCTTTGGCTGGCCAGTGCCGATTTCGCTGCAAACTCTGGCGATCCTCACCGTGGGCCTGACCTTCGGCTCGCGCCTTGGCGCGGTGACGCTCGTGGCCTATCTGGCGCAAGGTGCGGCAGGCCTGCCGGTTTTTGCCAATGGCGCAAGCACGCTGGCCCTTGTCGGCCCGACCGCGGGCTTCCTTTACGGTTTTGTCGGCATGGCCTTCTTGGCTGGCCTCGCCGTGGAAAAGGGCCTTGCCCGTGGCATCGTGTCGACCGCGCTGGTCGGCATGGTGATCTCGGCCGCACTCTATATCCCCGGTCTGGCGTGGCCCGCTGCCGTTCTGGGCAAATCCATGCCCGAGCTTTGGACATACTGGATGGCGCCCTTCCTGATGGGCGATGCCCTGAAGGCGGTTCTGGCGGCGATGGTCGTCTGGGGCGGCTGGAAAGCGCTTGAGGCACGCCGCGGCTAAACCGCCCGCAAGCCTTCGAAAAAGGAACGCCGCCTTATTGCAAGGCGGCGTTTTTCTTTTGCCAAGGCGCTTAGCCCGCCTTGATAAACGTCCCGTTGCGCAACTCGCGGAAGGCCTGTTGCAGCTCTTCTTGGGTGTTCATCACGATCGGGCCGTGCCACGCCACAGGCTCCTGTATCGGGCGGCCCGTCATCAGCAAGAACCGCAGCCCCTCATCCCCGGCTTCCACGGTAATCTCATCGCCTTCGCCAAAGCGAATGAGGGTGCGGTTGCCGCTCAGGTCGCGGATGTTCAACTCCTCGCCGCGATACTCCTTTTCCACCTTGATCCCCATCGGCGCACTGGCATCCCGGAACCGGCCCGAGCCTGCAAAGACATAGGCCAAGGCATTGGCGCGGGTGTCCACCGGGAAGGTCTTGCGCCGCCCCGCCGGGATGGAAATATCCAGAAGCATCGGGTTGGCGGCAATGCCATCCACCGGGCCGGTCTTGCCCCAGAACGAACCGATGATCACCTTGACGGTGGTGCCATCCTCGTCGCCCTCGATGGGAATATCGCCATTGGTGATGTCCTGATAGCGCGGGTCGGTCATTTTCAAAGACTTGGGCAGGTTCGCCCAAAGCTGAAAGCCATGCATCCGGCCCTGCGCGTCGCCCGAGGGCATCTCCTGATGCACGATGCCTGACCCCGCGGTCATCCACTGCACGCTTCCCGGCCCAAGCAGGCCGCGATTACCCAGCGAATCCGCATGCTCGACCTCACCCTCCAGAACATAGGTGATGGTCTCGATCCCGCGATGCGGATGCCACGGGAAACCCTTGGAATAAAGCCGCGGGTCGTCATTGCGGAAATCATCCATCATCAGGAACGGATCGGTCAGTGACGGGTCCTCGAAGCCGAAGACGCGGTGCAGGTGAACGCCTGCGCCTTCCATGGTGGGTTGCGCGGTGCTTGTGGCGGTGACTGGCCTGAAGGTCATGTGAAGTCTCCATGCTTGGTTCGCACTGAAAATGGGGTGTCCAGCGCGATTGGCAAAGGGCGGCATTGTCCTAGGCGCTGTGCAGGAGTGCACAGTGAGGCCGGGGCATCTTCCGTGGAAGGCCTTTCGAAAGGCCTTCCCGCAAGCGCTTTCGAAAGCGCTTGCTACGCAAATTCGAATTTGCGTGGCTCAATGCTTTTCAAAAAGCATTGGCGGCTCTGCCGGTGGCTATTGGGGAACGCAAGCACTCTGTTTCGTACGAGTCGTACGAACAGCTTTGCCAGCCTCCCGATTTTCGTACGAAAACACCCCCATGAGCGTACGACTCGTACGACAGTGCGGCCTGCTAATCCTCTTGCAGCAAATCTCTGAGCGCGGCCTCGCACAGCCCTAGGTCCAACCACTGGCAGCCCTTGCAAAGCTGGCTCAGGTCACCGGGTTTCACGCTGCTTTTCATCCGTGCCTTGGCCTGTCCCCAGGTCAGCCGATCCCCGGGGCGGAGCGAGAGGGCCTTGGCATGGCGTGTGTCGATTTCTTCAATCTTTTCCTGGGATTGGCAAAGGTTTCCGCGCCGCTTGGGGCAGGGGGCGCAGATGTCGTCCAAGCTGCCCACCACCTCGATTTCTGTGGCGTCGCCTGTCGGCGCGCGCAGGGTGTCCACCACGATCCGCGCCATGTTTTGGGTAAAGGCCTCGGAATAGCCTTTCCCCTTAAATCCTTGAGAACAAAGGAAATGATGTGGCCTGAAGCGTAGTGGCGGCATCACTCCGCCGCTTTGATCTCAAAGCCTTTTTCGACCATGTCCGAGGGCACCACCGGGTATTCTCCCGAGAAGCAGGCATCGCAGTATTGCGGGCAGTCGTTCTTGCGACCCTCGGTCTCGCCCACGGCGCGGTAGAGGCCATCCAGCGAGATGAACTTGAGGCTGTCCACCGCGAGATGCTCACGCATTTCATCCTCGCTCATGGTCGCGGCCAGAAGTTTTTCGCGCTGCGGTGTATCCACCCCGTAAAAACAAGGCCATGCCGTGGGCGGGGAGGCGATGCGGAAGTGTACCTCCTTGGCGCCGGCATCAAGGATCATCTCCTTGATTTTGCGTGATGTTGTGCCGCGCACGACGCTGTCATCGACCAAGATCACCCGCTTGCCTTCGATCAGCGCGCGGTTGACATTGAGCTTGAGGCGAACCCCCATGTTGCGGATCTGCTCGGTGGGTTCGATAAAGGTCCGGCCCATGTATTGGTTACGGATGATCCCCATGGCATAGGGGATGCCCGATTGCTGACTAAAGCCGATCGCCGCCGGTGTACCGCTATCGGGTACGGGGCAGACAAGGTCGGCGTCCACATGGCTTTCCTTTGCCAGTTCCACGCCGATCTGGCGGCGGGTTTCATAGACCGACTTGCCCCCGATGATCGAGTCCGGGCGCGAGAAATAGACGTGTTCGAAGATGCAAAAGCGCGATTTCTGGCGGCGGAAAGGGTAATGGCTTTCCACACCTTTGTCAGTGATAACAACCATTTCGCCCGGCTCAACCTCGCGCACGAAGCGCGCGCCGATGATGTCCAAAGCGCAGGTTTCCGAGCTGAGCACCCAGCCATCAGCCACTTGACCCAGAACCAGCGGGCGAACGCCAAGCGGATCGCGCACACCGATGAGCTTGGTGCGGGTCATGGCCACGACCGAAAACGCCCCTTCGACCCGGCGCAGGGCATCTTCCATGCGTTCGGGGATGGTGCGTTGCAGGGAGCGGGCCATCAGGTGAATGATGCATTCACTGTCCGACGTGGACTGAAAGATCGAGCCGCGTTCGATCAGTTCTTTGCGCAGGGCCTCGGCGTTGGTGATGTTGCCGTTATGGGCAATCGCCGCCCCGCCCATGGCGAATTCGCCAAAGAAGGGCTGCACATCGCGGATCGCGGTTTGGCCTTTCGACCCGGCAGTGGAATAGCGCACGTGCCCGATGGCCAGCGGCCCGGGCAGGGTTTCCATCAGCGATTGCTTGGTGAAATTGTCGCGCACATAGCCGAAGCGGCGGGCGCTGTTGAACCCGTGGTCGGGATGGTGGCAGACGATGCCGCCGGCCTCTTGGCCACGGTGTTGCAGGGCATGAAGGCCTAGGGCCACGAAATTCGCCGCATCGGTCACGCCGATCACGCCGAAAACGCCGCATTCTTCCTTAAGTTTGTCATCATCAAAAGGGTGTGCGGGGGGCATATGCTTGGGCAAGGGGCAGCTCCGAATCCCGGTCTCGCGATTGCCCCCTAGATAAGGGCTGTGAGGGCATATGTCACGAAACTATCACATGAAACTTCGTGCCTGATTTCTACAGGTCGTCTGACGTTGCGTCAAAAGCGCGACAGGATGACCCCGGCCAGGACAAGAGCGGCCGCAAGTACGCGATTCAGGGATATCGCCTGTGCCTCAAGACCGAAGAGGCCAAAGTGATCAATGACGAGCGCGGCCACGATCTGGCCGAGGATCAGGACGGCGACAAGTGTCAGCACGCCCAAGATAGGCACGCTGTAAAGGGCGGCCCAAACAAGAAATGCCCCCATAAGCCCGCCAGAGAGCAGGATCAATGGCGCCTGCGGCGACTGCATCACCTCGGGCCATTGGCCAAAGAGCGTTGTGGCGATCACCAGTGCGATGAGGCCCACGGCGAAACAAATGGTGGTCGCCCCAAGGCTGCTACCGATATGACGGGCAAGACCCGCGTTGATAGGGTTTTGCAAGGATATCGCAACGCCTGCTGCGGCGGCGAGCCCCAAGGCCATGACATAGGTGCTCGACATTCGGTCGTGTCCTTACTGCGGGGCGTCGCAGGCGCCGACAAGTTGTTCGTATTGCTGGGTGATCCAGCCAAGTGCCTGTTCAGGGTTGCCGTCTTCGACCTTGTCGGTGAGGCGGCTGAAGACGCGGGCCGAGCGGCTGTCGTCGATAACCTGGATGTTCTGGCTGGTGATTACGGTTTCGTAGACGAAGTAGGCGATGGCCACCAAGAGGATGCCGCGCGCCACGCCGAAGATGAAGCCAAGCCCCTGGTCCAGCCCGCCAAGGGCCGAGCGTTGCACGAGGGATGAAAAAAGCGGTGTGATAAACGAGGCCACGATCAGCGCCACGGCGAAAACGACGGTGAAGGCGGCGATCATGCTGAGTTCACAACTGTCGGCGATGAAGTCGCCAACAACCGGCACTTCCTTGACCAGCGGTTCGACCTGCGGGGCGAAGATGAAGGCCAGAAGGCCCGCCACGATCCAGCCAGCGATTGCGAGGGCCTCGCGTACAAAACCGCGCGAATAGGCCAGCAGCGCCGACAAGACGATAATCAGCGCGACAACGCCGTCGATGATGGTGAAACCTTCCATGGTCCTGTCCCTATTTCGCGCGGCGCCTTACCCTGCGCCGAAAATGTCACCTACGAATGCCGTCAGATCGCCCAGTTGGGTCAACGTGAGGCCCGATTTGCCCCCGGGTTTCCCGCCCGCTGGCACAATTGCGGACGTGAAACCAAGTTTTTGCGCTTCTTTCAACCTGTTTTCGGTCTGACCGACTGGGCGAAGCGCGCCAGAAAGGCTTATTTCCCCGAAAACCACGGTTTCGGCGGGCAGGCTGCTGTCTTCACGCGCGCTGAGAAGGGCGGCGGCGACGGCCAGATCGGCGGCGGGTTCCGAGATTTTGATGCCGCCCGCGACATTGAGGTAGACATCGAGCCCCGCAAAAGGGATGCCGCAGCGCGCTTCAAGCACGGCCAATATCATGGCAAGGCGCGCGCCATCCCAGCCTACGACCGCGCGGCGCGGTTGGCTGTGGGGCGTGGGCGCGACAAGCGCCTGCATTTCCACCAACACGGGGCGCGTGCCTTCGATGCCTGCAAAAACGACCGACCCGGGGGCGGGGTCGCCGCGTCCGGACAGGAACAACTCGGAGGGATTCGAGACCTCGGCCAATCCGCCGCCCGTCATCTCAAACACGCCGATTTCATCGGCGGGGCCAAAGCGGTTCTTGACGCTGCGCAGGATGCGAAACTGGTGGCCGCGCTCACCTTCGAAATAGAGCACTGTGTCGACCATGTGCTCGACGACGCGGGGGCCTGCGATTTGACCTTCTTTGGTGACATGGCCCACCAAGATGACGCTGGCCCCCTTGCGCTTGGCAAAGCTGGTCAGCTCATGGGCGGCGGCACGGACTTGGCTGACGCTTCCGGGTGCGCTGTCGACATTGTCGGCCCAGACGGTCTGAATCGAGTCGATCACAACGAGGTCGGGTTTTTCAGCCTCTAGGGTTGTGAGAATATCGCGCAGCGAGGTGGCGGCGGCCAGTTTCACCGGCGCGTCCCCCAGCCCAAGGCGTTGAGCGCGCATGCGGACTTGTGCGCTGGCTTCCTCGCCTGAGACATAAATCGTTTTAAGGCCCGCGCCCGAGAAGCGCGCGGCGGCTTGCAAAAGCAGGGTGGATTTGCCGATGCCCGGATCGCCACCCACCAGAATGGCACTGGCCGGGACCATGCCGCCGCCAAGTACGCGGTCCAGCTCAGTAATGCCCGATTGGGTGCGGGGGGGCGGAGTTTCCTCGGCGGAAAGATCTGTCAGGGTAAGGCTGGTGCCGCGTTTGGCCCCGAGCGATTTCGATCCGGGGCCGGTCGACAAGGGGGTATCTTCGACAATCGTATTCCATTCGCCGCAGGCATCGCAGCGACCGGACCATTTTGAATAAACCGCTCCACAGGCGGTGCAGGAAAAGGATGCTGATTTGGCCATAAGCCGCTATTGCCCCATCGGGGCAGGGGCGGTCAAACTCTATTCTGCGGCTTTCTCGGTCAGCGGGACGATTGTGCCATCTTGGCGCGCCATATCTTCGTGGCCCAATTCGGGCAGGATATCGCGCAGGTCGTCGCGCAAGCGCTGGAGTTGACTTGCCGCCACGCTTTCCTCCAGTTCCACCTCATGCGCCCAATGACGCAATTCCTGGCAGACCTGTTTGGCTTTTTCGATGCGGCTGTTGAAGGTCTCGACCTCTTGTTGTCTTTGGCTCAAGAAGGCACGGGCGCGGCTGACTTTTTCCTCGGAGTAGACATCGGCCAATTCCTTGCTGATGAACGACATCTGCGCGGCCACTTCCAGAAGCGAAGGTTCAAGGTCGCCAAGGTCTGGATGATCCCGCAGATAGGCAAGGCGTTCGCGCACGGCATCGAATTCCGAGCTTAGTTGAAAAAGACCTGCGCGATCAGCGGAATGTGCGATTGCGTAGGCACGCGCGATATCCTGCATGCCAATTTCGAAGCGTCGGTGGGAGTTCTCAAGCCGCATGATCCGGCCGTTCATCGGGATGAGAAAACACATCAAAATGACGGCAGCCGTAAGTGTGATCTGCGCGATCTGGCCAGCGTTGTCATAGTGGATACCATTGAAGTCGGCGCTGAACTGTAGCCATGGCATAACTCCCAACGCGGCCATGCCGGTCACGGTTGACAGGATAATCGCGGCAAAAACGAAAGCACCTACCGCCAAGCGCTGCATCAAGAACTGGATCAAAAGAAAAAATGAAGTTAAGTGGTTCGACATGACTTTCCCCCCAGAAAGCGATCTTACCTTAAAGCATAGGCAAGTTTATGCCGATGACCCCGAAATCCCCAAGGGGAAATTGTGCAGAATTGTGTCAAAGTCAGGAAAACCCGCAATGAGTGGCGCCTAATGTTTCTTATCAGGAAACAATCCGGTCATTGCGTGGTGGTTTCTCAGTGAAATGGCCAATGAGGATTGATGCAAGGATACATCCGGTAAAGAGATACAGGCCCCAAGCAACCTCAATCCGGCCGACTCCAACGCCCTTGGACAATGTGATGTACAACGCGATCAGGAAGACATCGGCCATGGCGAGCTTGCCCAGGATTTGCAAAACCGGGAGCACTTTTCTGCGCAATAAGCCGAAGTGAATGAGGGCAAGGCCGATGGTTTTCAGGTAAGGGGCAAAGAGCGCAAATGCGGTCACGAGCAGGGCGAGAAATACATCGCTTTCCCACAAGGATTGAAGGCCGGTGATGACGCTGATTTCTGACAGGCCGAACAGGGGCAGCAGCCCGGCGCGCATTAATGGGGCAAACCATGCGATAGGGAAGAGCACCAAAAGCGCGAGATTGGCGAATTTCAACATAAAGGCCCCTCAGGCACACCTTCAGCGGTTCGTGGGCGGAAGGGCCGAATGCAATACATCACAGGTCCGCGTGGAACTCTTCGATCAAGTGGCGCACGACGGCGCGCATCGCGTGATCTTGGTCGTCCTCGGCATGCAAAGCATCCGAATATGCCTGCCGTTGGCGGCCCGCGGATGACCCGGTGCGTAGCATTTCGCGAGCGTTTTCCAGTTCTGACGTGGATTCGAAGAAGCGTGCGTCTTCTTGCAGTATCTCGATCAATTCCTCGACGAGGTCGCCCATGGGAATAATCTCCGCCAAGCCGAAATCGATGAGTCCCTCGCGCACGCCATAGCGTTGCGCCCGCCAACGGTTCTCGGCAATGAGGAAGCGGTCGTAGATCCGCCAGCGTTGGTTTTTCACGGCCAAGCGCCATAACATTCGCGCAATCGCTTGGATGATGGCGGCAAGGGTCAGGGCATCTTCGAGCCGGGGCTGTACGTCGCAGATACGTGTTTCCAGCGTGGGAAATTGATGCGAGGGCCGCAGATCCCACCAGATTTTCGAGCTGTCCTCGATCACGTCGAGATCGACGAGCGCCTGAACCGAACGCTCGAATTCGCCGAAACTTTCCATGCGGGGTGGCAGACCGGTGCGCGGCAGGTTGTCAAAGACCGTCAGGCGATAACAGCTTAGCCCGGTGTCCTGCCCCTGCCAGAAGGGCGAGGAACACGACAGCGCCAGAAGATGCGGCAGGAAATAGCTAAGCTGGTTCATCAGGTCCACGCGCCGATCTGGCGGGTCAATGCCCACATGCACGTGCATCCCGCAGATCAGCATGCGCCGCACCACACCCGCCAAATCCCCGGCAAGGTGGTTATAGCGTTCCTTGTCGGTGTGTTTCTGGTCGCGCCAATCGGCGAAGGGATGGCAGGAGGCGGCAATCGGGGCAAGGTTATGCTTGGCCGCGCAGGCCGACACGGTGCTGCGCAATCGCTTGAGATCTTCGCGCGCCTCGGCCACGTTACGGCAGACCTTGGTGCCAATCTCGATCTGGCAATTGAGGAACTCGGGGCTGACCTGATCCTCAAGCTGCGCCTTGCACTCGTCCATAAGGGCTTCGGGGGCCTCGGCCAAGGCCATGCTGTCACGATCAACCAGCAGGTATTCTTCCTCGATACCGATGGTGAATTCGGGATGGATCAGGGCCATGGGCACCCCCTTTGCCATGTTATCGCACCATATCAGCACGGGCAGGCAGGGACGCGCAATGCAAAACGCCCGCCGAAGGGGCGGGCGTTTTCGTTGGTTCGGCTCAGGGTTAGTCCATGGCCTTGAAGTTGAACTCGCCGCCTTCCTTGATGCCCGAGGGCCAGCGGGAGGTCACGGTTTTAGTGCGGGTGTAGAACTTGAAGGCGTCGGGGCCGTGCTGGTTCAGGTCGCCGAACATGGATTTCTTCCAGCCGCCAAAGGTGTGATAGGCCAGCGGCACGGGGATCGGCACATTGACACCGACCATACCGATGTTGATGCGGTTGGCGAAATCGCGAGCGGCGTCACCATCGCGGGTGAAGATCGCCGTGCCATTGCCCATCTCGTGATCCATGGCAAGTCCGATCGCCTCTTCATAGGAGGCGGCGCGCACCGTGCTGAGGACCGGGCCGAAGATTTCCTGTTTGTAGATGTCCATATCGGGCGTCACCTTGTCAAAAAGGTGCGGACCGACAAAGAAGCCGTCTTCATAGCCTTGCAGTTGGAAGTCACGGCCATCGACAACGAGGTCTGCACCCTGGTCGATGCCCGATTGCACGAGGCCGAGGATTTTTTCCTTGGCGGCACCTGTCACTACAGGGCCGTAGTCCACGTCGTCGCCTGCGGTGTAGGGGCCGACTTTGAGCTTCTCGATACGCGGCACCAGCTTTTCGATCAGCTTGTCGGCGGTTTCATCGCCCACCGGCACGGCAACCGAAATCGCCATGCAGCGTTCGCCCGCCGCGCCGTAGCCTGCGCCGATCAGGGCGTCGGCGGCTTGGTCCATATCGGCGTCGGGCATGACGATCATGTGGTTTTTCGCACCGCCAAAGCACTGCACCCGTTTGCCGTTCGCGCAGCCACGCGAATAGATGTACTCGGCAATCGGGGTGGAGCCGACGAATCCCACCGATTGAATGACCGGGTGATCAAGGATCGCGTCAACCGCTTCCTTGTCGCCGTTGACCACTTGCAGCAGGCCTTTGGGCAGGCCCGCCTCTTCCATCAGTTCGGCCAGCATCAAGGGCACCGAGGGGTCACGCTCGGATGGTTTGAGGATGAAGGCGTTGCCGCAGGCCAGCGCCGGGGCAAACATCCACATCGGGATCATCGCGGGGAAGTTGAAGGGGGTGATGCCCGCTGTCACGCCAAGCGGCTGTTTCATCGAATACATGTCGATGCCGGGGCCGGCGCTATCGGTGAATTCACCCTTAAGGAGTTGCGGCGCGCCGATGCAGTATTCCACCACTTCAAGGCCACGCTGCACGTCGCCCTTGGCGTCGGGGAAGGTTTTGCCGTGCTCGGACGACAGCGCCTCGGCCAGCTTGTCCATGTCGCGGTTCAGCAGCTCGACGAATTTCATCATCACCCGTGCGCGGCGCTGTGGGTTGGTGGCACCCCATGCGGGTTGCGCGGCGGCGGCGATTTCGACCGCCTTGTTCAGTTCCTCGTTGCTGCCAAGCGGGCATTTGGCCTGCACCTCGCCGGTGGCGGGGTTGAAGACATCCGAAAAGCGGCCCGATGTGCCGTTGACATGGGTGCCGTCGATATAATGCGTCAGTTCTTTCATGGAATCCTCCCAATCCGAGATTTGCGCGTAGCTTAGTCTTGCAGTGATCCCCGTAAAAGAGGCAATACTCCAAAAGTGTTTTGCAAAAATGCAAATGGTACGTGATGCAGTGGGATGACCTGAAAACCTTTTTGGCCGTGGCGCGGAGCGAAAGCCTGTCGCGCGCCGGGCGGATGTTGAAGGTGGATCCGGCCACCGTGGGCCGCCGGGTGGCGCGGTTGGAGGCCGATGTGGGCGCGCCGCTTTTTGCCAAATCGCCCACCGGCTATGCCCTGACCGACGCGGGACAGCGGTTGATGAGCCACGCGGTGCGGGTGGAACAGGCCGTGGAAGGCGCGGTTGAGGAACTGGCGGGCCAATCCGGGGGCTTGACCGGGCAGATCAGGATCGGCGCGCCGGATGGCGCTGCGAATTACCTGTTGCCACAAGTCTGCGCCAAGATCGCCGAAGAAAACCCCGACCTTGAGGTGCAGATCGTGGCGCTGCCGCGCGTCTTTAACCTGACCCGCCGCGAGGCGGATATGGTGATTGCCGTGAGCCCGCCCACGGCGGGGCGGTTAAGCGTGCAAAAGATTGCCGATTACCGCCTGCATCTGGCGGCCTCGAAACGCTATCTTCGGCAGGTGGATCCGATAGAAAGGCTCGAAGACCTCAAGGGGCATCGCGTCGTGGGCTATATTCAGGACATGATTTTCGACAAAGAGCTGGATTATCTGCGCGAGGCGGGGGTGGACACGGTGAATCTGGCCTCGAACTCTGTCGCAGTGCAGCTCAACTGGGTGCGGCACGGGGCGGGAATCGGCATCTTGCATGACTTTTCGATCCCGGCGGTGCCGGATGTGGTGAAGGTCTTGCCGGGGGCGCTGAGCCTAACGCGGAGCTTTTACCTTGTTCGTCACGCCGATGACCGGCGACTCGAGCGGCAAAACCGCTTTGCCGCTGCTTTAGTGGACGGAATGCGCCAAGAAGTGGCCCGTTTGGAAAGCCTCGCTTGACAGAAACTTTATTATCGTAAACCGTGGTATGCACGCAAGAAAGATAACGGAGGGCCTCACCATGCTCGTGCAACAAATCCTTTCATCCAAAGGGGACCATAAAGTTGTCACGGTGAAGCCCGGAACGCTTGTTTCGGATGCAGCACAAACGCTTGCAGAGCGTCGGATTGGTGTTCTGATCGTTTCGCGAGACGGCGTTAAAGTGGACGGGATCATCTCGGAGCGGGACATCGTCCGCTCGTTGGGAGTGCGCGGTGCCAAGTGCCTGTCGGAAACAATCGACGAGATGATGACCACCAACCCGGTGTGCTGTTCGCGTCAGGATAGCTCGGACGCGGTTCTGTCGCGGATGACCGATGGCCGGTTCCGCCACATGCCCGTGGTCGAAGACGGCAAACTGGTGGGAATCGTGACCATCGGTGACGTGGTCAAGGCGCGGCTTCAGGAATTGTCGATGGAGAAAGATGCCCTTGAAGGCATGATCATGGGTTACTGATCACCGCGTCAGGATCAGTTTCCCGCCGCCGATTTCGACACTGGAAAATCGCTGTAGATAGTCCATCCCAAGCAAAGACCCTTGCATGGCGCCGTCATTCACCACGGCGCGCACGTCGCTGTCTTGAATCGGCCCGACCGTGAAACTGTCAAGCCGGACAGGCGCGGTGCGCACCTCGCCATTGGCGGTATAGGCGCGGCCTAGATAAACAAGCTCATCGACATTCAGGCCGACACGGCGAGCATCGGATTTTGTCAGAACGATTTGCGTGGCCCCGGTATCGACGACAAAGCGCACCGGTTCGCCGTTCACATCTGCGGTCAGGTAATAATGCCCATCGGGCGCGCGGGGCAGTTCGATTTGGCCCGATTGCGCCACCACCGTCTGTGCGGGGGCCACGCTTTGCCGGATGTCGCCCCAGAGGCCCACAACCGCGATAGCCCCGAGAAAAATAAGCCCCCAAGCTGCGGCTTGCTGCGCAAGTTTGCCAAGAGATTGGCGGTTTTGAGCGAAGAACCACAGGCCGATGGCCGACCCGAGTATGACAAGATAAACCAGACTGGCAGGATCGTTTTGCATGGGTAGGATATAGGACGGCGTCAACGCTTTTGAAAGGTCATGCCGCGAGCCCGAAACCGCGCAGCCCATCAAGCACGAATTGGACCGCCAAGGCCGCCAACAGCATGCCCAAAAGGCGGGTCACCACGTTGATACCCGTCCTGCCCAAAGCGCGCTCCAATATGCCCGAGGTCAAGAACAGTACGAAGACCATACTGACCACGCAGAGCATCACGCCAACCACCCATGCCAGACCCTCGATTCCCGGCTTTTGCCCTGCCAGCAGGATCACCGTGGTGATCGACCCCGGCCCTCCAATAAGGGGAATGGCCAACGGGAAGATTGAAGGATCATCGCTATCGTCCTCCTCCTCGGCCTCATCGGCTTGGGATTTGCGCCGTTTGCTGCGCCGCTCGAAAAGCATGTCGAGGGCCGTCAGAAACAACAATATCCCGCCCGCGATGCGGAAGGCGGGCATGGAAATGCCGATGAAGCCAAGTACCGCCTCGCCGAAACTGGCAAAGACAATAAGGATCAACGCCGCCGTGATACAGGCGCGCAGGGCGATGGCCCGGCGCTTCGCGGCGCTCATGCCTTGGGTCATGGCCACGAAAAGGGGGGTCATGCCGATGGGGTCGATAATGACGAAGAGGGTCACGAAAGCGGTGATCAGGAAGGCAGTATCGACGATCATGGGTGCTCGGCCTCCTCCAGCCGTTCAAGGGCGGCCATCCACAGGGTCTCGGCCCGGGCCAGACCGTCTTCGACCTCGGCGAATTTCTTTTGCCATTCGGCAGCCTCGTTCACGCGCGCCTCGTCATACATGCCCGGATCGGCCAGTTTGGCCGAGATACGCTCGTGCATATCGGTCAGCTTCTCAACCCGCGCTTCGCATTTGCGCACCTCTTGGCGCAGGGCGAGGATGGCATCGCGCGACGGGCGCTTGGGCTTTTCAGGTTTCGGCTTGGGCGCGGGTTTGTCCGCTTTGTCGCCCGAGAGCAGCATATCGCGGTAGGCCGACAGATCGCCCTCATAAGGCGCAACGCGCCCGCCCTTGACCAGCCAAAGCCGGTCGGCCACCAGCTCAAGCAAGTGCATGTCGTGGCTGACCAAGATCACCGCACCGCTATAGGCGGTCAGCGCCTCGACCAAGGCCTCACGGCTTTCGATATCAAGGTGGTTGGTTGGCTCGTCAAGGATCAGCAGGTGTGGCGCATCCAGCGTGGCCAGCATCAGCGACAGCCGCGCCTTCTGCCCGCCCGAAAGGCCTTTGACAAGGGTTTCGGCTTGGTCTGCCCCGATGCCGAAGCCTCCAAGCCGCGCGCGCAGTTTGGCGGGGGGCTCGTCCGGGCGAAGACGGCGGATATGGTCGATGGGTGTTTCATCAAGGTGCAACTCTTCCACCTGATGCTGCGCGAAATAACCAACGCGCAGTTTCGAGGCGCTGTGCACGCGTCCATCCATCGCCTGAAGTTTGCCCGCTAAAAGCTTGGAAAGCGTGGATTTTCCCTCACCGTTGCGGCCCAGAAGGGCGATGCGGTCATCCTGATCAATCCGCAGGTCCAGTCGGCTTAGCACGGCTTGCCCATCATAACCTACGGCGGCTCCTTCTAGTCGCAGGATGGGCGGCGAAAGCTCCTCGGGTTCAGGAAAGGTAAAGCGGCGCAGCGCGGCCTCTTGCGGTTGGGTGATCGGCTCCATCCGGGCAAGGGCCTTGATCCGGGCCTGTGCTTGTTTCGCCTTATCGGCCTTGTAGCGGAACCTGTCGACATAGGATTGCAGATGCGCGCGGCGGGCTTCTTGTTTCTTGGCCTCGGATTGTGCCGCCGCCAGACGCGCGGCGCGGGTCTTGGCAAAGGTATCATATCCGCCTTGATAGAGCGTCAGCTTGCGGTCTTCGAGATGCAGGATCGAGCCGACCGCGCGGTTGAGCAGGCCACGGTCGTGGCTGACCACCAAAACGGTATGCGGATAGCGCGCCAGATAGCTTTCCAGCCAAAGCGCGCCTTCGAGGTCAAGGTAGTTCGTCGGCTCGTCCAAAAGCAGCAGATCGGGCTGCGCAAACAGCACGGCGGCAAGCGCCACGCGCATGCGCCAGCCGCCGGAAAAGGCGCTGCATGGCATTAGTTGCTCGGCATCGGTGAAGCCAAGCCCCTTGAGGATACTGGCGGCGCGGGCCTCGGCCGACCATGCGTCGATATCGGCAAGGCGGGTTTGAATCTCGGCGATCCGCGCGCCGTCGCTTGACGTCTCAGATTCGGCCATCAGTTCGGCGCGTTCTGTATCGGCGGCCAGAACGGTGTCAATCAGCGACACCTCGTTGCCGGGCACCTCTTGGGCCACGCCGCCGATGCGGGCGCGGGTGGGCAGGGATATCTCGCCGGTTTCCAAGGCCAATTCCCCCCGGATCAGGCGGAAAAGCGTGGTCTTGCCAGTGCCATTACGGCCCACCAAACCCACCTTGTGGCCATCCGGGATGGTGGCCGAGGCATGGTCGATCAGGGGGCGGCCCGCCACCGAGTAGGAAATATCGTCAAGTCGCAGCATGGCAGGGGTGTGACGCAATCCCGGGCAGGCGTCAATCGCGGCTTTTCAAAGCGCTGACCCCATGCTATCGGAGCCGCGATCAAACACGCGCGGGAGGCTTCCGCGCCCCATTCATCAAGGAAAGAGGCTGACATGGCTGTGGAACGCACCCTGAGCATCATCAAACCCGATGCCACCAAACGCAACCTGACCGGTAAAATCAACGCCAAGTTCGAAGACGCGGGCCTGCGCATCGTGGCACAAAAGCGTATTCAACTGACCCCCGCACAGGCCGGTGAATTCTACGCCGTGCATAAAGAGCGCCCGTTCTACGGCGAGCTGTGCGAATTCATGGCCTCCGAGCCGGTTGTCGTGCAGGTGCTGGAAGGCGAAGGCGCGATTGCCAAGAACCGCGAAGTCATGGGCGCCACCAATCCCGCCGATGCGGCACCGGGTACGATCCGTGCCGAATTCGCCGAGTCGGTTGGCGAGAACTCGGTCCACGGGTCGGACGCGCCGGAAACGGCGGCGGTCGAGATCGCGTATTTCTTCTCGGGTCTGGAGCTGGTGGGCTAAGCCACACCGCTTTGACCGGAAAATACTTGGGTCGTGCCCTTAGGGGGCGCGGCCTTTTTTATGCTTCAGATGCTGGCGAAGTCGTTGAAGACCTTGCGTGGGTCACCTTGCGATGCCGATGGCTGCTGAGATGATCCACCGAGCGGTTTCTTCGGTTGGGTCCCTGGCTTTGGTGGTTTGGGTGGGGGTGTACTGGCCATCGGTCTGCTCCTGTTCTTGGATGGCAAACCAGCCGGACGGCGCCCGGCTGGCGCCTGATTATCAGCT
The DNA here is from genome assembly GCF_913057115.1 of uncultured Roseovarius sp. Lineage (GTDB taxonomy): Bacteria > Pseudomonadota > Alphaproteobacteria > Rhodobacterales > Rhodobacteraceae > Roseovarius. The sequence continues at coordinate 29,640 of NZ_CAJXNN010000005.1, read as the reverse complement.
CAGGATACAGTGTAAATGGGGCGGAAATGTGGCGGCTCTAACTTGCCATGTCGGTAATGACCGTGACGCCATGACCGGTGAATTCATTCATGTCTTCCAAAGCCTTGGCGACGCCGCTTAAAGCGATTTCCTTGGTAATGAGGCGGGATGGGTCCATACGTCCTGCCGCGATCATCTCGAAGAGTGAGGCAAAACGGTGCGCCCCTATTCCGCGCGTGCCGTGCAGGGTGATCTGGCGAGAATAGATCATATCCAAGAGGGGAATGGGTGGATTAGCATGTTGGCCAAGCGGCATGCCGATTTGCACGTGGCGTCCCATTTTGCGAAGCGATTTTAGCGAGTTATGGAAGGTTTGCGTGATCCCAAGCGCATCGACCGAGACATGCGTGCCGCCCCCTGTGGCGCCGCGTATGGCCTCGCCCAGATCGTCATGTTCGACTGCATTGAGTGTCAGATTAGCTCCCATTGCGCGGGCCGTATCAAGCGCGGAATGGTTAACATCAACAGCAACAATCCGGGCGCCAAGCGCCGCCCCGATCATGATGGCAGATAGGCCCACACCACCACAGCCATGAACGGCAAGCCATTCACCCGGTTGGATTTTTGCCCGGTCCACCACTCCGCGAAAGGCGGTCGTCACCCGGCAGCCCATGCCCGCCGCCGCCGCATAGCCAACCCCCTCGGGCAGGACCACAAGGTTAAAATCGGCGCGTGGTATCGCGATTTGTTCGGCGAAGGCGCCCCAGCCGGTGAAGCCGATGACATGCTGGTGGTTGCAGATCGTGGGTTCTCCCCCACGGCAATCAGGACAGGCCCCACAGCCCAGAATGAAAGGGGCAGTCACCCGGTCGCCTACCGAAAACCCATGGCATTCGGGCCCAACTGCGATGACGTCACCCGAGAATTCGTGGCCCATCACATGCGGCAACGCAACATCTGGGTCCGCGCCTTTCCATGCGTGATGATCGGATCGACAGACGCCACATGCACGCACCGCAACGATGACCCCGTCACGCGGGCATTCGGGATCGGGAACCTCGGTGATTTCGGGCGTGGTATCGAAGGCGGTGAGAAGGGCGGCTTTCATGCGAACCTCGAGTTGGGTCTGGCGTACGAGTCGTACGAGTTAGACCCGAGTTTCGTACGAAAATCGAGCCGTCTGCATCACGTTTCGTACGACTCGTACGAAACTTGCATTTCCGGCCCGGATTTTTCATGGTTGAGCGCCGCCGAAAAGGACCGAACATGGCCGATCAAAATCTTCGCCAAGACCCCCATAAGATTCGCGAGACCCGTGAGAAAAATCTTGAGACCGCCATCGGGCGGGAAGTGCGCGAGGTGCGCCGTGCGCGGGGTATGACAGTGGCCGACTTGGCTGAGGCCACGGGGTTGTCGGTGGGGATGCTGTCGAAGATCGAAAACGGTGTTACCTCGCCATCCTTGACCACGTTGCAAACCCTTTCCGCTGCTCTGAGCGTACCGGTCACAGGTTTTTTCCGCCGCTTCGAGGAGCGGCGTGAGGCCGTTCATGTGAAAGCTGGGGAGGCGCTGGAGATGGAGCGCGCCGGCACGCGGGCCGGACATCAGTACAACCTTCTTGGCCATCTGGGCGCGAATAACAGCGGTGTGGTGGTGGAGCCTTACCTGATTACGCTCAATGAGGCTTCAGATGTGTTCCCCACGTTCCAACATGATGGGATCGAATTGCTCTACATTCTGGAGGGCGAGGTCGGTTATCGACATGGCGACCAGAGCTTTCACCTTCGGCCCGGCGACAGCCTGTTTTTCGACGCCGACGCGCCGCATGGCCCTGATGAGTTGATAAAGCTGCCAATCCGTTATCTGTCGGTCATCTCATATCCGCAGGGTGGCAGTTGATCCTGCGCCTATAGGCGGCGGCCCCGCCCACGCACCCGCAACCACTTGAACGGGCAGGCCCTTGTTTGAACCGTGCGCCCTTGGCTGATGGAGACCTCCGGCGGGGTTGTTTTCAAAAAGAAAAAGGGGTCGGCCCGGTCTTCTTCTGTTCATAAATATCCCGGGGGAGTCGCCCGCAGGGCGGCGGGGGCAGCGCCCCCCAAACGCCCTTTGACGCAAGACTCTTTCCACAACGCGTGCGACCTGCTACACTCTTGCGATAGACCCCGAAAACGGGGCGTGTTCGAGGCAGTTTCGGCGGTTCAGATGACAGAGATGGTTTATGGCGCGGTCCCGGTACGGGATGCGGAGCCGGTCCTTCCCAAGTGGTGGCGAACGATCGACAAGTGGTCGATCTCATGTGTGCTGATCCTGTTCGGTATCGGCCTTTTGCTTGGTTTGGCCGCGTCCCCGCCCTTGGCCGAAAAGAACGGCTTCGCGCCCTTCCATTATGTTCAGCGACAAACCCTGTTTGGCGCAATGGCCTTGAGCGCGATGTTCCTGACCTCGATGATGAGCCCGAGTTTGGTACGTCGTCTGGCGGTGATCGGGTTTCTGGCGGCTTTCGTGGCTTTGATCCTTCTGCCGGTTTTCGGCACCGATTTCGGCAAAGGGGCCGTGCGGTGGTACAGCCTTGGGTTTGCAAGTGTGCAACCATCTGAATTTCTCAAGCCGGGTTTCGTTGTCGTGGCCGCTTGGATGATGGCGGCGAGCCAGGACATCAACGGGCCGCCGGGATTGACCTGGTCTTTCCTGCTGGCCATCGTGATCGTTGCGTTTCTGGCCATGCAGCCGGATTTCGGGCAGGCCTGTTTGGTGCTTTTCGGCTGGGGCGTGATGTATTTCGTGGCCGGTGCGCCGATCTTGCTTTTGCTGGCGATGGCGGTTTGCGTGATCGCGGCGGGCAGCGTGGCCTATTCCAATTCCGAACATTTCGCGCGCCGGATTGATGGCTTTCTGAGCCCAGATGTGGACCCCAACACGCAGTTGGGTTTTGCCACCAATGCCATCCGCGAGGGCGGGTTTTTCGGTGTAGGCGTAGGGGAGGGCGAGGTGAAGTGGAGCCTGCCGGATGCGCATACTGACTTCATCATCGCCGTGGCGGCCGAGGAATATGGGCTTATCCTCGTGCTTTGTATCATCTTGCTTTATGCCACCGTGCTGGTGCGCTCGCTGGCGCGTTTGATGCGCGAGCGTGACCCCTTCATTCGGCTGGCCGGGACCGGGCTTGTGGCGATGTTCGCCGTGCAGGCGATGATAAACATGGGCGTGGCCGTGCGCCTGTTGCCCGCCAAGGGCATGACCTTGCCCTTTGTCAGCTACGGGGGGTCGTCTTTGATTGCCGGGGGTATTGCGGTGGGAATGCTCTTTGCCTTCACGCGGTCGCGGCCCCAAGGCGAGATCGGCGATATCCTGCGTGGGCGGGTGCGGTGACTGGTCATTTGCGCCGGGTTGCGCCATGACGGCGCAATTCAGGCAATGAGGTGGTGCTGTGAGCGAAAGACAGCCATTACTTGTGATCGCCGCCGGGGGCACTGGCGGGCATATGTTTCCAGCCCAATCGCTGGCCGAGGTGATGTTGCGCCGGGGCTGGAGGGTGAAGCTTTCCACCGATGCGCGCGGCGCGCGGTATACCGGTGGGTTCCCGCATTCAGTTGAGATTTCCCAAGTGTCGAGCGCCACATTCGCGCGCGGCGGTCTGTTGGCCAAGGCGATAGTGCCGTTTCGTATTCTGGGCGGTGTCATCGGCGCGGCCTTTGGCATGATGCGTGACACCCCCGACGTGGTGGTGGGTTTTGGTGGTTATCCGACGATTCCCGCCCTTGGCGCGGCGTGGCTGTTGCGCAGGCCGCGAATGATCCATGAGCAGAACGGTATTCTTGGCCGGGTGAACAAGATTTTTGCCAAGCGGGTCGACCGCGTGGCTTGTGGCACATGGCCCACCGACCTGCCTGCGGGCATTGAGGGGGTGCATGTGGGCAACCCGGTGCGCGCCAGTGTTCTGGAGCGGGCGGGCGCGGGCTATATCCCGCCCGGCGACTATCCGATGTCGGTTCTGGTGATTGGTGGAAGTCAGGGGGCGCGCATCCTGTCGGATGTGATCCCGAGCGCGATTGCCAGCCTGTCAGATGATCTGCGGCGCAACATTCGCGTGGCCCATCAGGCCCGCGATGAGGATGGCCAGCGCGTGGCGCAGTTTTATGCCGAGCATGGCATCGACGCCGAGGTGGAGCCGTTTTTCCGCGATGTGCCGCGCCGGATGAGCGAGGCGCAATTGGTGATCAGCCGCGCCGGGGCCTCCTCCATCGCGGATATCAGCGTGATCGGGCGGCCCAGCATCCTGATCCCCTATGCCGCGGCGGCGGGGGATCATCAGACCGCCAATGCCAAGGGATTGTCACAGGCGGGCGGGGCAATTGTCATTCCGGAAAGAAAACTTGCGGTCGAGGTGGTTTCAGAGCAGATAGCCAGCGTTCTGACCCATCCGCAGGGGGCCACGCAGATGGCCCAAGCGGCGCTTGGGCAAGGATTGCCCGACGCGCCGGTACATTTGGCCGATATGGTGGAAGAGCTGGCGAAAGGGTGAGGGACATGAAGGATCTGGCGATCAGAGGGGAAGTCGTGATGAATGCCGCAACCAAACTGCCGGGGGACGTGGGCCCCATTCATTTCGTGGGCATTGGCGGTATCGGCATGTCGGGGATCGCCGAGGTTTTGCTGAACCATGGCTATGTGGTGCAGGGCAGCGATTTGAAATCAACGCCGATCACCCAGCGGCTTGAAGCCATGGGCGCGCATATTTTCCAAGGCCAGCGGGCCGAAAACCTTGAAGATGCCGAGGTGGTCGTCATCTCAAGCGCCATCAAACCGGGCAACCCGGAGTTGGACGAGGCGCGAACCAAGGGCCTGCCGGTGGTGCGCCGGGCCGAGATGCTGGCCGAGTTGATGCGCCTGAAATCCAACGTGGCCGTGGCGGGCACCCATGGCAAGACCACGACGACCACCATGGTCGCCGCCCTTCTGGATCATGGCAAATACGACCCCACGGTGATCAATGGCGGGATCATCCACGCCTATGGCTCGAATGCGCGGGTGGGGCAGGGCGAATGGATGGTGGTGGAGGCCGACGAAAGCGACGGCACCTTCAACCGCCTGCCCGCCACGATTGCCATCGTCACCAATATCGACCCCGAGCATATGGAGCATTGGGGCACCGAGGAGAACCTGCACCGGGGCTTTTACGACTTTGTCAGCAACATTCCTTTCTATGGTCTGGCCGTCTGCTGCACCGATGATGCGGATGTGCAGGCCTTGGTGGGCAAGCTGACTGACCGGCGGGTGGTGACCTATGGCTTCAACACTCAAGCCGATATTCGCGCCACCAACCTGCGCTATGAAAAAGGCGTGGCGCATTTCGACGTGGCGCTTCAGGCCGAGGGCAAGGTCATTGAGGGTTGCCAGTTGCCGATGCCGGGGGATCACAATGTCAGCAATGCGCTGAGTGCTGTGGCCGTGGCGCGGCATCTGGGCATGACGCGCGATGAGATTCGCGAGGCTTTGGCGAGTTTCGGCGGGGTGAACCGCCGCTTTACCCGCGTGGGCGAGGTGAATGGCGTTGCAATCATCGACGATTACGGCCACCACCCGACCGAGATTGCCGCCGTGCTGAAAGCCGCGCGGCAGGCCTGTGAGGGGCGGGTGATCGCCGTGCATCAGCCGCACCGGTATACCCGCCTGCATCACCATTTCGATGACTTCTGTGCCTGTTTCAACGAGGCTGACGTGGTGGCCATCGCCGAGGTTTACGCCGCAGGCGAAGACCCCATCGAAGGGGCCACGCGCGATGATTTGGTCGCCGGGCTTATCCGCGCGGGCCACCGCCATGCGCGCGCCATTCAGGACGAAGACGATCTGGAACGGCTGGTGCGCGAGCAGGCGAAACCGGGGGATATGGTTGTTTGTCTGGGCGCGGGCACGATCAGCACATGGGCCAATGGCCTGCCGGAGCGGTTGCGCCGGGCCTAAACATGCGTGACGCGCGGGCGGAATTTTGCAAGAATTCCGAGCCGGAAAATTTGAATTTTCCGGGCCAGTCTCAGAAGGAGGCAAGAGGGCGCGCATGACCGAACATCTCAAACGCCGGATCGGGTTTGGCCTTTTGACCGCCTATGGTGTGGGCGTCATGGTGGGGGCGGGCATCTATGTGCTGGTGGGTGCGGTGGCCGCGCAGGCCGGGGTTTGGGCGCCGCTTTCCTTCTTGATCGCAGGTTTGATCGCAGCGCCAACGGCGCTGTCCTATGCCGAGTTTACCACCCGTCTGCCGGAAGCGGCGGGCGAGGCGGTTTTCGTGGAAAAGGGGCTTAACTCAAGCCTGTTGGGCGTGGTTGTCGGCTTGGCGATCGTGGCGGCTGGCACGGTGTCGGCGGGGGCGGTCTTGCGCGGGGGCGCGGGATACCTCACCTCGATCACCGGCTGGCCCGATCAATGGGTGATTGTCATCATGGGGCTGTTTTTGGTGGGGGTGGCCATTGTCGGTGTCTTGGAAAGCCTGAGCATGGCGGCGGTGTTCACCGCCGTTGAGGTGCTTGGCCTGGGCCTTGTCGTCTGGGCCGGGGCCGGGGCGGAGCCTGTGGCCGACTATAGCGCCCCGCCCGAGATTGTCTGGTCGGGCGTGGTGGCCGCCGCCGTTCTGGCCTTTTTCGCCTTCATCGGGTTCGAGGATATCGTCAACATGGCCGAAGAGGTGCGCAACCCCGAGCGCACATTGCCGCGTGCCATTTTGCTTTCGCTTTTATTGACCAGCCTGCTCTACGGCTTGGTCAGTTGGGCCGCCGTGCGGGCGGTACCCTTGGAGCAGCTGGCGGGAAGCGAGCAGCCCTTGGCTTTGGTCTGGTCAGAGGCGCGGGGTGGGAGCGCCGGGTTTTTATCGCTGATCGCGGTGGCCGCCGCGCTGAACGGGGTTTTGGCGCAGGTGGTGATGGCGGCGCGGGTCTTGTTCGGTTTGGGCCGGCGGCATGGCAGCCTGTCGGTCTTTTACCATGCCAGCCCGCGCTTTGGCACACCGGTTCTGGCGACCTTGGTGATCGGGGTCGGGGTCTTGACCGGGGCGCTTTTGTTGCCGGTGGCGCAATTGGCCGAGGTGACCTCGGTGATCTTGTTGTCGGTTTTCGTTCTGGTCAACGCGGCGCTCATCGCCATGAAGAGGCGCGCGCCTGCTGCGCCATTCACCGTGCCTATGCTTGTTCCGGTCGTGGGGCTTTTGGCAGCACTTGTCGCTTTGGTTTTGAGTATGGGGGTGGGGACATGACCCTATCGGTTGTCTTGGCCTGTTTGTGGATCATTCTGGCCAATATTCTGGGAATGATCCCGAGCCGGGACAACCACTGGCGGCGGGCCTATATGCTGATTGCGCTTGGCATTCCGCTTTTGGTGTTTGTCATCTACCAGAATGGCCCGTGGTGGGGACTGGCCTTTTTGATTGCGGCAATGAGTGTTTTGCGCTGGCCGGTGGTGTATCTGGGCCGGTGGCTGCGTGCGCGCGTGGGATTGTGACGGCGCGCGTGGTGCTATTGGGCGCCTCCGGCGGGAGTTTTTTTCCAAGAAGAAGCGGGCGCGCTTGCGCTTTTTCAGCGGGGGGACTAATCCGCGCCTATGATTGAGATGCCTGAAGTTCGCGGGAAATTGACGCAAGATCGGTTGCTGGCCGATTTGACGTGGTTGCGTGTGGGCGGCCCGGCGGATTGGTTGTTCCAGCCTGCGGATATTGAGGATCTGGCGGCGTTTTTGCGGGCGCTGCCCGGTGATGTGCCGGTCTTTCCCATGGGGGTTGGCAGCAACCTGATTGTACGTGATGGCGGTTTGCGCGCCGTGGTGATCCGCATGGGGCGTGGCTTCAATGGCATTTCCATTGAGGGCAACCGGGTGACGGCAGGCGCGGCGGCGCTGGATGCGCATGTGGCGAAAAAGGCGGCGGAGGCCGGGGTGGACCTGACGTTCCTGCGCACCATTCCGGGGGCGATTGGTGGCGCGGTGAGAATGAACGCGGGCTGTTATGGGTCTTATGTGGCGGATCATCTGGTGGAAGCGCGGGCGGTGACCCGTGAGGGGGAAGTTGTCACGCTGACCCCTGAGCAGTTGAACTTTCGCTATCGTCGGAGCGATCTGCCCGAGGGATGGGTGATTGTCGAGGCGGTGTTCGAGGGGGAACCCGGTGACCCTGAGGCCTTGGCCGCGCATATGGCGGCGCAGCTTAAAAAGCGGGACGAGACACAGCCCACCAAGGACCGCACTGCCGGCAGCACCTTTCGCAACCCGGCGGGGTTTTCCAGCACGGGCCGGGCCGATGATGTCCATGATCTGAAGGCGTGGAAGGTGATTGATGACGCCGGTATGCGCGGGGCGCGCAGGGGTGGCGCGCAGATGAGCGAGAAGCATTCCAACTTCCTGATCAATACCGGGGATGCCACGGCGGCGGATCTGGAAGGTTTGGGCGAAGAGGTTAGAAAAAAGGTTTTCCAAAACAGTGGAATAGAGTTACACTGGGAGATCATGAGGGTCGGCGAACCGGCTCCGTAACGCCAAGGCAGGCGATTTTAATAAAAGTGAGCCGGTTAACGGTTCTGGACATTGAGGCACGAGTTGGGACTTTCGAGCAGAAAATCCCCGACAGTGGCGGTGATTATGGGTGGCCCCTCGGCTGAGCGTGAGGTGTCGCTGTCATCAGGACGTGAATGCGCCGCCGCATTGCGGGAAGCAGGGTACGAAGTGGTCGAGGTCGATGCAGGCCGCGACCTTGCCGTGCGGCTTGCCGATATGTCTCCCGATGTTGTTTTCAACGCCCTGCATGGTCGCTGGGGTGAAGATGGCTGTGTGCAGGGTTTGTTGGAATGGATGGGCTTGCCCTATACCCATTCCGGGGTTCTGGCCTCGGCCTTGGCCATGGACAAGGAGCGGACGAAGGATGCGTACCGGGCCGAGGGATTGCCAGTGGTTGATAGCGTTCTGGTGCCGCGTGAGACAGCGCGCGCGGGGCATGTCATGGCGCCGCCTTACGTGGTGAAGCCTTATAACGAGGGCTCTTCGGTTGGGGTGTACCTTGTCAATGAGGAGGCCAACGGGCCGCCGCAACTATCCGATGAGATGCCCGAGGTGGTGATGGTCGAGGCCTTCGCGCCGGGGCGCGAGTTGACCACGACGGTGGTTGGTGACCGGGCGCTGACCGTGACAGATATTCTGACCGATGGCTGGTATGACTATGACGCCAAATACAAAGAGGGCGGGTCGCGCCATGTGGTGCCTGCGGATATCCCGCAAGAGATTTTCGACGCCTGTATGGACTATGCCAAACGGGCGCATGAGGTGCTGGGCTGTCGCGGCGTGAGCCGGACGGATTTTCGCTGGGACGAGGCGCTGGGCCTTGATGGTCTGGTGCTTTTGGAGACCAATACGCAGCCCGGGATGACGCCGACGTCGCTGACGCCCGAGCAGGCGCAGGCGGTGGGCATGTCCTTCCCGGAGCTCTGCGCATGGATGGTGGAGGATGCCTCGTGCAACAGGTAAGCCGGCCTGATCCCGCGCCCTCGCGCTGGGCTTATCGTTTTGAGCGGCTGATGCTGACGCCGCTTTTCCGCAAGCTGTTGCGGGTCGGCGTGCCCTTCTGTCTGAGTTTCGCCGCCGGGACGATTTATTTGTCCGATGAAGCGCGGCGCGATGCCTTGGTGCTGAAGGTGGCCGAGATCCGGCAGGAGATCGAGACCCGCCCTGAATTCATGGTGCAGCTATTGGCCGTTGAAGGGGCCAGCACCGGGGTGGAAGAGGATATTCGCGAGATTTTCCCGTTCGACCTGCCGGTAAGCTCCTTTGATCTGGAGTTGGAGCAGGTGCGCGAGATGATCGTTGGACTGCCAGCGGTGGCCGATGCCGATGTGCGGTTGCGGCAGGGCGGTGTCTTGGTGGCCGAAGTGATCGAGCGTCAGCCGGTGGCGGTGTGGCGCACGCGCGATGGTTTGGCCGTGGTCGATGCCGAGGGCGTCAGCGTGGCGGACCTTTCGCATCGCTCGGAGCGGGCGGATTTGCCGGTGATCGCGGGCGAGGGGGCCGATAGGGCGGTTCCGCAAGCCTTGGAGATTTTGCGCGCGGCGGCGCCCTTGGCTGACGAGATGCGCGGGCTTGTGCGCATGGGCGAGCGGCGTTGGGATGTGGTGATGCAGCGCGGGCAGCGCATCATGCTGCCCGAGGCGGAGCCGGTGCGCGCTTTGGAGCGGGTGATCGTGCTGAACGACGTGCAGGACATGCTGGCGCGTGATCTGGTGGCGGTGGACATGCGGCTAGCGTCGCGGCCCACCATAAGAATGAACGAGGCAGCCACCGAGGAATGGTGGCGGATAACAAAGATAAGCTCAGGGGCAGAATAAAAACATGATCGAGCTTTATGAATCCCAACGTGCGATGCGCAATATGCGCAAGGCGGCGATGCAGCGCGGTGTTGTGGCGGTTCTGGATGTGGGCACCTCGAAGATCGCCTGTCTGGTGCTTCGCTTTGACGGCACCGAGCGGTTGCGCGAGGCCGATGGTATTGGCGCGATGGCAGGGCAGGCCGGGTTCCGGGTGATCGGGGCGGCGACCACACGCTCGCGCGGGGTGCGCTTTGGTGAGATCGACACCATGACCGAGACAGAGCGCGCCATTCGCACCGCGGTGCAGGCGGCGCAGAAGATGGCCAATATCCGTGTCGACCACGTGATCGTCTGTTTTTCGGGGGCGAGCCCGCGATCCTATGGATTGGCAGGTCAGGTAGAGCTTGAAGGCCATACCGTGAGCGAGCAGGACATCAGCCGGGTGTTGAGCGCTTGCGAGGTGCCTGATTACGGCGAGGGGCGCGAGGTGCTGCATGCCCAGCCGGTGAATTTCGCCTTGGATCATCGCACGGGGCTGAATGATCCGCGCGGGCAGATGGGCCAGGAGCTTTCGACCGATATGCATATGCTGACCGTCGACGGTGCGGCAATCCAGAATCTGGTGCATTGCGTGAAGCGCTGTGACCTGGAATTGGCCGGTTTGGCGAGTTCGGCCTACGTCAGCGGAGTTTCGGCCTTGGTCGAGGACGAACAGGAGCTTGGCGCGGCCTGTATCGACCTTGGCGGTGGCAGTGCGGGTATTTCGATCTTCATGAAGAAACACATGATTTATGCCGACAGCTTGCGCATGGGGGGGGACCATGTGACGGGTGACATTTCCATGGGGCTTCAGGTGCCGCAAGCTACCGCCGAGAGGATCAAGACCTTTTATGGCGGTGTTGTGGCCACCGGCATGGATGACCGCGAAATGATCGAGATCGGTGGCGAAACCGGCGATTGGGAACATGACCGGCGCACCGTGAGCCGTGCTGAACTGATCGGCATCATGCGCCCGCGGGTCGAGGAAATTCTGGAAGAGGTGCGGGCGCGGCTGGATGCGGCCGGGTTTGACCATCTGCCGAGCCAGCAGATTGTGCTGACGGGTGGCGGGAGCCAGATCCCGGGCCTCGACGGATTGGCGAGCAAGATTCTGGGACAACAGGTGCGGCTTGGGCGGCCCTTGCGGGTGCATGGCCTTCCGCAGGCAGCCACGGGTCCGGGCTTTGCCAGTGCGGTGGGGATGTGCCTTTTTGCGGCGAATCCTCAAGATGAATGGTGGGATTTCGAGATTCCCGTCGACAGGTACCCGGCGCGGTCCCTGAAGCGGGCGGTTAAATGGTTTAAGGACAACTGGTAGCCGCAAGATATGGTGATTTCGGCAAAATCCCGCGTGTTAGCGCAAAAACCTTGCCATATTTTGTGGTTTTATGGTGTTTTTTAGGTGACGCGCGGGTTAACGATCGGTAAGAATAGACCAATATAAGCGGAATTTACGGCCTGTCGGGACAACAGGCGCAACAGGTACAACAGCAGGCGGACAGAGCAATGACATTGAACCTCACGATGCCCGGACATGACGAACTCAAGCCCCGGATCACCGTTTTCGGTGTGGGCGGCGCGGGTGGCAATGCCGTCAACAACATGATCGAGAAGAACCTCGAAGGTGTTGATTTTGTCGTGGCGAATACGGATGCACAGGCCCTTTCCCAGAGCAACGCGGAGCATCGCGTGCAACTGGGCGTGAAAGTAACCGAAGGTCTGGGCGCGGGGGCGAAGGCGACCATTGGCGCGGCCGCCGCCGAGGAAAGCATCGAACAGATCGTCGATCATCTGGCCGGGGCGCATATGTGCTTTATCACCGCGGGTATGGGCGGTGGCACCGGGACAGGCGCCGCGCCGATCATCGCACAGGCGGCGCGTGAACTGGGTGTTCTGACCGTGGGTGTCGTGACCAAGCCGTTCCAATTCGAAGGCGGCAAGCGGATGCGTCAGGCCGAAGACGGTGTTGAGGCGCTGCAGAAGATGGTCGATACCCTGATCATCATTCCCAACCAGAACCTGTTCCGCCTTGCCAATGAAAAGACCACCTTCACCGAAGCCTTCAGCATGGCAGACGACGTGCTGTACCAAGGTGTGAAGGGTGTGACGGACCTGATGGTGCGTCCGGGCCTGATCAACCTCGACTTTGCCGATGTTCGCGCCGTGATGGACGAAATGGGCAAGGCCATGATGGGCACCGGCGAGGATGCGGGCGAGGATCGTGCGATCCAGGCCGCCGAAAAGGCCATCGCCAACCCATTGCTGGACGAGATCAGCCTGAAAGGCGCCAAAGGCGTGCTGATCAACATCACCGGCGGTCACGATCTCACCTTGTTCGAATTGGACGAGGCCGCGAACCGTATTCGCGAAGAAGTGGACGCCGATGCCAATATCATCGTGGGCTCGACACTGGACACCTCGATGGAGGGCACCATGCGGGTCAGCGTTGTTGCCACCGGCATCGACGCCAGCGACATGAGTCACGATATCCCGGTTCCACGCCGCAGCCTGGCAGAGCCGCTCAAGCCGTCCGAAGTGCAGGAAGAGGCACCGGTTGAGGAAGAGGCACCGGCCCAAGTGGCGGCCAGTGCTGTCGAGGAACAGCCCAGCATGTTCAATGACTTGGATGCACAGCGCGCTGCGGCCGAAGACCAGATGGAAGACATCTTTGAAGAGGCCCCCGGGGTAGAGGCGCAAGACGACCTGCCGCCTCCGGCATATACGCCGAGCGTTGAGCAATTCGACCCCGCCGCACGCGCGGAAGCGGCAGAGGACAACGACGCGCAACTCGATGCCTTCGTTGCCCCTAAGGCCCCTGCACCTGGCACCCCGTCGCCCGAAGCCATGGCACGCCTGCAGCACGCAGTGAGCAAAGCGCCGGGCCAACGACCTGCTCAGGCACAGCCGGCGACGCAACCGGAACAAACAGGCGAAGGCGCGCAGCAGGAGCGCTCGCGTTTCGGAATTAACTCGCTGATCAACCGTATGACGGGACACAGTCACGAAGCCGAATCCGCGCCGCGTCCGGCACGCCAGCAACCCACCATGCAGGCTCCGCAGCCGCAACAAACGGCGCAGGACGAGGAAGACGAACAGATCGAAATCCCGGCATTCTTGCGTCGGCAAGCGAACTAACGCGAGCTTACCTAGCGATAAAAGGCCGCCAAGGGGCGGCCTTTTTTATTGTAAATCAAAGGCTTATCATCTGCGCGTAAAGGCTGGGCGGAAAACCGCCAACCCGCCAGGGATGCATGTTTCATATCGTTGCAAAGATTGAGTTGAGCCGGAGTGACCTGACATCTAAACCCTTTGCTAACCTTAACAGGGCGTGGGCCGTGACCCGTAAGTCACAACGGAGAGCCCCGCGTTAGGATAAACAAGCATTCGAGGGCATCCGTGCAGACGAGCATTCAGTCATCGGTATCGTTTCAAGGCGTCGGCCTGCATAGCGGCCTTCCCGCGCGTCTGACGATTCGCCCTGCGGATGCTGATCACGGTATCGTTTTCCGGCGCGTGGACATTATTGGCAAGGCGTCTGACTTGCCTGCATGGTATGAGGGCGTGCATCAATCTCCGCTTTGCACTCGCCTTGAAAACGACGACGGCGTTTCTCTTTCGACGATTGAACATATCATGGCGGCATTGATGGGCTGCGGCATCCACAATGCCTTGATCGAGGTGGATGGCCCCGAGGTCCCGATCTTGGATGGCAGTTCCGCCGCTTTTGTCCGCGGCATTCTTTCACGCGGCATCCGGTCATTGAACCACCCGGTCAAGGCCCTACGTATCCTGCGGCCCGTTTCAGTGGCCCGCGGCGAGGCCTGGGCACGTTTGACGCCGCACGAGACGCTCTTGATCGAATTCAGCATCGAGTTCGAGGATGCAGCGATCGGAGTTCAAAAGAAGACCCTGAACATGTCGAACGGCAGCTTTGTGCGTGAATTGAGCAATAGCCGCACATTCTGCCGCAAAGCAGACGTCGATACCATGCGTGCCAACGGTTTGGCACTTGGTGGAACGCTGGAGAACGCTGTGGTCGTGGATGGTGCCGAGGTTCTCAGCCCCGGTGGTTTGCGCCACGCGGACGAGGCCGTACGCCACAAGATGCTGGATGCGCTAGGTGATCTGGCTTTGGCCGGGGCGCCGATTCTTGGCCACTACCAAGGTATGCGGGCCGGGCATGCCCTGACCAATGACTTGTTGCACGCTCTGTTTGCCGACCCCGCGAATTACGAATGGGTGGAGTGCGACGCCGAGATGGCGCAGCGCCTCCCCGGAGCAGGTGTGCACTGGGGCGAAATTCCCGAAGTGGCCTGACCCGGCAAGAATTGCGCAAAGTCATTTTGCACCGGAAATTTATGTGCTAGGACCATTCCAAGTTGGGGGTCATGGCCCTTTCATGTCGAGAAGAAGGTGAGTTCGAGCATGACGTTGCGCAAGTCCCAGGCAAAGCTGGTTTTTGTGGTCGCAATGGGCCTGATGGTGTCCGCATGCGGCGGACTGGACGGTGACATCAAGCGCGGTGAGCTCGACTATGAGAACTATACCGCAAAACAGATCTTCGAGCGCGGTGAATTCGATTTGGCCCGCAACGATCCTGATCTGGCGGCGCAGGTTTTTGGCGAGGTAGAGCGGCTTTACCCCTATTCCGAATGGGCCAAACGTGCCTTGATCATGCAGGCATATTCCTATCACCAAGACAAAGATTACGAGAACAGCCGCGCCGCCGCGCAGCGGTTCATTGATTTCTATCCTACGGATGAAGATGCCGCCTATGCTCAGTATCTTCTGGCACTCAGCTATTATGATCAGATCGACGAAGTTGGCCGCGATCAAGGGCTGACCTTCCAAGCCTTGCAGTCGTTGCGTCAGGTGATCGAGAACTATCCTGATAGCGAATACGCGCGCTCTTCGATCCTGAAATTCGATCTGGCCTTCAACCATTTGGCGGCCAAGGAAATGGAAATCGGTCGCTATTACCTGAAGCGCGATCATTTCACGGCGGCTATCAACCGGTTCCGCGTGGTTGTGGAAGACTTCCAAACCACCACCCATACGGCCGAGGCGCTGCACCGTTTGGTGGAAGCCTACCTGTCGCTAGGGCTGACGGACGAGGCGCGGACCGCCGGGGCGATCCTTGGTTATAACTTCCGTGGCACTGAATGGTACGAGGACAGCTACAAGATGCTGACCGGGCAGGGCCTGACGCTGGAGGCGGCGGGCGACAACTGGTTGCGGCAAGTGTACCGTCAGATGATTCAGGGCCGTTGGCTGTAAGGGCAGGGCGGGGCGACACCCCGCCTGACGGGTTTCACTGATGCTGCGCGCGCTGGATATTCGGGACATCCTGATCATTGATCACCTTGAGTTGGGGTTTCAGCCGGGGTTGAATGTGCTGACCGGGGAAACCGGCGCGGGGAAATCCATTTTGCTGGACAGTCTGGGGTTTGTTCTGGGTTGGCGGGGGCGCGCGGAATTGGTGCGCCAAGGGGCCGATCAGGGCGAGGTTGTGGCCGAGTTCGACCTGCCCGAAGGGCACCCGGCGCGGGCGGTTTTGGAGGAGGCGGGCCTGCCTGCCGGGGATGAGTTGATCCTGCGGCGTGTGAATACACGCGACGGGCGCAAGACCGCTTGGGTCAATGACCGGCGCTGTTCGGGCGAGGTGTTGCGGCAGTTGTCGGATACTTTGGTGGAATTGCACGGCCAGCACGATGACCGGGGGCTTTTGAACCCGCGTGGGCATCGTGATTTGCTGGATGCCTATGGCGGGTTGGAGCCGCAACGCACCAAGGTGCGCGCCGCGTGGCGGGCCATGGCCGAGGCGCGCAAGGCGTTGGAGGCGGCACAGGCGGCATTGGAAGAGGTGCGCGCCGAGGAAGAGTTCCTGCGCCATGCGGTGGGAGAGTTGGACGCGCTTGATCCGCAACCGGGTGAGGACGAGGCGCTTGATGCCCGCCGCCGGTTGATGCAGCAGGCCGAGAAGATCCGCGAAGATATTGCCCGCGCGCAAGCCGCGCTTGGCCTTGAGGGGGCCGAAGGCGCGGCGGGCGATGCCCTGCGGTGGCTGGACGGGGTGGCTGACCGGGCCGAAGGGCAGTTGGACGAGCCGATTGCCGCGATTGGCCGGGCCATGGTGGAACTGGACGAGGCCGCGCAGGGGGTGACGCGGTGTCTTGATGGGCTGACGTTCAACCCGCTGGAATTGGAAGAATGCGAAGAGCGGCTTTTTGCCATCCGCGCCATGGCGCGCAAGCATGGTGTGGCGCCGGATGATCTGGGTGAATTTGCCGAAGGCTTGCGCGGGAAACTGGCGGCCTTGGATCAGGGCGATGCGGATTTGAAGGCGCTTGAGGGCGCCGTGACCGAGGCAGAAGCCGCATATGACACCGCCGCAGCTGATTTAAGCGCCAAGCGCATCAAGGCGGCCAAGTCTTTGGACAAGGCCGTGATGGCCGAGCTTGCGCCGCTCAAGATGGAGCGGGCGGTATTTTCCACGGTGATCGAGGCGGGAGAGTCGGGGCCAGAGGGGCGCGATGCGGTGACCTTTACCGTGGCCACCAACCCCGGCGCGCCGGCGGGGCCTTTGAACAAGATCGCCTCGGGCGGGGAGTTGAGCCGCTTTTTGCTGGCGCTCAAGGTCTGCCTGACGGGCACCGACAGCGGGCTGACGATGATTTTTGACGAGATTGACCGGGGCGTTGGCGGTGCCACGGCGGATGCCGTGGGCCGCAGACTCAGGCAACTGGCCCAAGGTGGTCAGGTCTTGGTGGTCACCCATTCGCCGCAGGTGGCGGCCCAAGGCGCGCATCACTGGCGGGTGGAAAAGAAAGTGGTGGATGAGCAGACGCTTTCCACCGTCACGCCCTTGCCGGACAGCGATAGGGTAGATGAAATCGCCCGCATGCTGTCGGGGGATACGATTACGCAAGAGGCCCGCGCGGCGGCGCAGGCCTTGATGGGCTAAGCGAGCCGTAGAAGTTTGCGATATGCGCCCGGGGTCAGCCCGGTTTCTGCACGGAACACCCGCGACAGATGGCTTTGACAGGAAAACCCGCAGTCCTGCGCGATTGTGCTTAGGCTGTCGGTGCCGGTAAGCCGCGCCTTGGCGTGATCGACACGGCGCGACATGATCCATTTATGCGGGGATACCCCGCGGGTGCGGCGAAACATCCGGTGAAAATGAAACTCGGACAGGTCTGCGACGCGGGCGAGATCGGCCAACCGGATGGTTTGATCAAGGTGGGCGGCGATCCATTCGTCGCATTGGCGCAGGGTGCGCGGGGCAAGGCCGCCGCTTAGGGGGGCGGTTTCATTTGGCAGGTGTCCCAAAAGCTCAACCAGCGCGCTATCGGCCAAGAGGATATCGCCGGTTTGCGCGGCATGGGCCATGTGAAGCAAGGGGGCGGCCAGGGTGGGGGAGGTGACGAATGTGGCTTCCCGCACCGAAAGGCGGCGGGCGTCGCGGTGGGTCATTCGGGCAAATCCTGCGCGCAGGTGATCATCCGGAGCATAGAGGTGCACGAAGCGGAAGGGCGCGGTGATATGCCATTCCGAGCGGTGGCCTTCGGGCATCACGCAGATCGCGCCGGGAAAGCCCGCAACGGCCCCGGCATCCAGCCGTTTGGTGCCGCCCCCGCCCTTCAAATAAAGGCTGAAGGTGTGGCCCTGTGGCCCGTCATAGGTGATGTGCCCGCTGCTGTTTTCCCAGATCGCCACCTTGAACCCACGGCCCAGATCGAGCCCCGCGATCGGGTGGGCATCGGGCGCTTGGGCGAGGAAATCTGGAACGCGCTGTTGCATGATTATGGTTTAGCCTGTTCGAGTGCTGTGCAAAAGGCTGGCGCGCATTTCACCGCAAGATCGTGCAATCTTTATCCAGGGCGTGACGGTAGGGGTGGTGCCTCAAATGGAGGAACCGCGCCTTGCCCACATCCGCCCTTTTCATTGTCACGGTCCTGATCTGGGGGACCAGTTGGTACGCGATCAAATTGCAGATCGGGCCGGTGCCCTTGGATGTTTCGGTGTTTTACCGGATGGCACTGGCGGCTTTGATCCTGTTGGCGGGGCTTGCCGTAACGGGACGGTTGCAGCGACCGGCGCGCTGGCGGTTCGTGATCGTGCAGGCGGTTTGCCTCTTCAGCTTCAATTTTGTGGCCTTTTACCATGCGACGGCGCTGATCCCCTCGGGTTTGGTGGCGGTGATTTTTTCGCTGGCGTCGATTTTCAATGCCGTCAATGCGCGGATTTTCTTTGGCGAACGGATCACGGCGCAGGTCGGGATTGCCGGGGGCTTGGGGGTCTTGGGGGTCGGCCTGATGTTCTGGCGTGATTTGGCCGTGTTTGGTGAGGCTGAGACCCTGCAAGGTATCGGTTGGGCCTTGCTTGGAGCGATGATTTTTTCGTTGGGAAACATGGCCTCAAGGGTGAACAGCGCCTCGGGTGTGCCGCCGCTTTTGGCCAATGCATGGGGGTTGGGCATTGGGGCCTTGGCCCTTTTAATTATGCTGACCCTGAAAGCGGAGGCACTCGTCTGGCCGCAAGGCGCGCATTACTGGGGCGGGTTGCTGTACTTGGCTATCTTTGCCTCGGTCATCGGGTTTACCACCTATCTGGTGTTGGTCTGGCGCGTGGGATCGGCCAAGGCGGGCTATGCCACGGTTTTGTTCCCCGTGGTGGCTTTGGCGATGTCCACCCTGCTGGAGGGATATGAGTGGACACCGCTTGCGGGCTTGGGGGTGTTGGCGGCGCTTTTGGGCAATCTGATTATGTTTTGGCGGCGGCGTGTACCTGCGCCTGCACCAGCCGTACAATCCCCATCGCCGTAAGGCCGAGTACCCCGGCACTGACCACGGTGCGCAGGGTGTTGTAGACCTGCCATTTGCTGGAATAGGCCCGCCAGATGTCGCGGGCGGTTTCAATGTCTTCGGGGACTGTGGTGGCCAGCAAGGCGCGGTTCATCGGGACATTGACGGTGACCGTTACCAAAAAGGCCCCGACCAGATAGAGAAGCGCGGCTAAGCTGAACCATGTTGCCGCGCTCTGGTGGCCGGTTTTGAAAGACAGGCCAGCGGTGATGGCCAGAACGAGCGGTGTGCCGAAAAAGGCCGGGGCAAAGACGATGTTTCGCACGCTGTCGTTCATGCCGTTCATAGCGGTAATGGCGACGCGCGGATCAATGGCATCAAGCCCCCACATGGTGGAACAGACCCAAGCGTAGAAAAAGCCGAAGATCGCCGCACTGAGCAGCAGGGAGAGGGCGGCGAAGGTTTGAAGAGGGCGGGAAACTGTGGGCATGGAAAGTCCTCAAATGAATGCATGTCAGGGGTATACGACACAGCGCCGGACTTCCGTCGCCATCAATTCCTAGGCGGCACCAGTTTCCCGGGGTTGAGGATGTTTTGCGGGTCAAGCGCCTGTTTTATCTGGCCCATGACGGCCCAGCCGCCCCCATGCTCTTCGCTCATATAGGGGCGTTTGCCGATGCCGACGCCGTGTTCGCCGGTGGCCGTGCCGCCAAGGGCGAGGGCGCGTTTGACCATGCGGTGGTGTACCTCTTTGGCGCGTTCGGTGGCCGCCGTGTCGCCCTCATCGAACATCAGGATGGCGTGGAAATTGCCATCCCCCACATGGCCCAAAATGGGGCCGGGCAGGGCGGCCTCGGTCAGATCGGCCTGCGTTTCCTCGATCGCTTGGGCCAGTTTCGAGATCGGCACGCAGAGGTCGGTCACCACTGCGCGGCTGCCCGGTCGGCTGGCGAGGATGGCGTGGTAAGCATTGTGGCGCATGGTCCAGAGGCGGCTGCGGTCCTCGGGTTTTGTTGCCCAGTCAAAGCCGGTGGCGCCGTGTTCGGCAGCAATATCACCGAAGGTTTCTGCCTGCTCGGTCACGCCTGCATCCGAGCCGTGGAATTCCAGCAAAAGGTGCGTGGTTTCAGGCAGTTGCATTTCGGCATAGGCATTGACGGCGGCGACGCTGGCCGGATCCATCAATTCGATCCGGGCCATCGGCAGGCCCATCTGGATGGTGTCGATCACGCAGGCCACAGCGCTGCCCACATCGGGAAAGGCGCAGACCGCGCTTGAGATCGCCTCGGGCTGGCCATGCAGGCGCAGGGTGAGTTCGGTGATCAGGCCGAGGGTGCCTTCGGAGCCGGTGAAAAGCCCGGTGAGGTCATAGCCAGAGGAGGATTTGCGCGCGCGGGTGCCGGTGCGGATCACTTCGCCCGTGGCGGTGACCACCTCAAGCCCCAAGACATTGTCGCGCATCGTGCCGTATCGTACGGCGGTGGTGCCACTGGCGCGGGTGGAGGCCATGCCGCCAAGCGAGGCATTGGCGCCGGGATCGACGGGGAAGAAGAGGCCGGTGGCGCGTAGCTCGGTATTGAGCGCCTCGCGGGTGACGCCGGGTTGCAGGGTGACGTCCATATCCTCAGGATGCACCGATAATACCTTGTTCATACGTGAAAAATCCACGCAAAGCCCGCCATGCGGCGCCTGTGCCTGACCTTCAAGCGAGGTGCCGGTTCCCCAGCCGACAACGGCGCAGGAATGAGCGGCACAGATGCGCATGATCTGCGCCACCTCCTCAGTGGTCTCGGGGTAGGCCACGGCTTCGGGCGGCATTTCAGGGAAGTGACTTTCGCTACGGCCATGCAAATCGAGATCCGACTTGGACTGTGTCAGCCGTTCGCCTAGAAGGTTGGAAATCTCGGTGAATGCCGCGGAATGGCCCATGGCCTTGCCCCCCTTAACAATTTCGGCGCAAGGTAGGGCAAGGGCGCGCGCATGAAAAGGCCGCATCAGACGGTACAGGGGCCATGACGGACGGGGAACAATCTATCCTCAAGCAAAAGGCGCGGGCGGCGATTGCCGCGCTGCGCAATGGTTGGCACGTCATGCTGGACCGGGGCCCGAGCCAGATACAGTTTTGGTTCATAGCCCTGATTATCGGGATCGCCGCGGGATTCGCCGCGCTATTTTTCCGTAAGGGAATCATGGCGTTACAGGGGTTGGTTTACGGTACCGAGGATATGTCACGCATACATTCGGTGGCCGAAACCCTGCCATGGTACTGGGTTTTGATTGTGCCGATTGTGGGCGGCTTGGTGGTGGGGTTGATCCTGCATCATATGACGGATGATGCGCGGGTGCGCTCGGTCTCGGATGTGATCGAGGGCGCCGCCTTGCACGATGGACGGGTCGAAAAACGCGAAGGCGTGGCTTCGGTTCTGGCGTCGATGATCACGCTGGGCACCGGCGGCTCCTCGGGGCGCGAGGGGCCAGTGGTGCATATGGCCGGTGTGATCTCGACTTGGGTAAGTGACCGGATCAATGCCGACGGGATCACAGGGCGCGATTTGCTTGGCTGTGCCGTGGCGGCTGCGGTCTCGGCCAGTTTCAATGCGCCGATTGCCGGGGCCTTGTTCGCGCTGGAGGTGGTTTTGCGGCATTTCGCGCTGCATGCCTTTGCCCCCATCGTGATTGCCAGCGTGGCAGGAACGATCATCAACCGATTGGAATTCGGGGATATTACCGAGTTTGACTTGCCCACCACGAGCGCCTTGGAATTCTATGTCGAACTGCCTGCTTTCCTGTTGCTTGGACTGGTTTGCGGGGTGGTGGCGACGGTGCTGATGCATTCGATCTTTTTCGCCGAGGATATGGCCAGTTACGTGCAAAAACGCACGCGGGTGCCCCGGTGGCTGCGGCCCATGGTGGCGGGGGCGATGCTGGGCGGTTTGGCGATTGGCTTTCCGCATATCATCGGGGTGGGGTACGAGACCACTTCGGCGGCCTTGACCGGGCAATTGGTTTTGCACGAAGCCATTGTTTTTGCGGTATTAAAGGTCGTTGCCGTCTCGATCACCATTGGTGGGCGCATGGGCGGCGGGGTGTTCTCGCCATCGCTCATGGTGGGGGCCTTGACCGGGCTGGCCTTTGGCCTGATCGCGACGGGGATTTTCCCTGATGTGTCGGGCAAACCCACGCTATACGCGCTGGCAGGGATGGGCGCGGTGGCCGCAGCCGTGCTGGGTGCGCCAATCTCGACCACGCTGATTGTCTTTGAACTGACCGGGGACTGGCAGACCGGATTGGCGGTCATGGTGGCGGTTTCGATGTCCACGGCCTTGGGCGCGAAACTGGTTAAACGCTCGTTTTTCTTGACACAATTGGAGCGGCGGGGGACGCGACTGGCCGCCGGGCCACAGGCCTATTTGCTGGCGATGTTCCGGGTGGAGCCGTTGATGCGCCCGCCCGATCACCCGCGCGGGGCCAGCGAGGAGGCCTGTTGGGAGATGATCGAGGACGGGGTTTATATCGGCATGAATGCCACTCTGGAAGCGGCGATGCCCTTGTTCGACCGCTCGGCGGTGCCGTTTATTCCGGTGGTCGTGCTGCGCGGGGAGGGGGAGCCGCCGGAGCTTCAGGGGGCGCTGTTTCATGTGGATGCGCTCAAGGCGTACAACCGGGCCTTGGCGGCGGTGTCCGAGGAAGAGCACAGCTGAGCCTGCGAATCGGGGCTAAGGTATTGGTTAACAACGAAAACCTGATTCTGTATCGCGTCGGTAAAACGTCGGTATCGCGTCGGTATTCTTTCCCGCATACCGCAGGGTTAACAGGGCGCGCGGTGCGTTTTGTACGAAACGTACGGACGTTTCGTACGCTTGAAGAGCGTTTCGCGGCGCGGGTCGACTCTTGGGGTCTGCAATGATCAGAGGTCTGTCAGCGTGCCAAGCGCGCGTTCGGCTGAGAAGCCTATGGTTTCGGATAATGTCGGATGGGCATGGACGGTCAGAGCGATGTCCTCAAGCCGGCCGCCCATTTCCATTGCCAGCACGCATTCGGCCAGCAATTCCCCCGCATTGCGCCCAACGATCGAGGCTCCCAAAAGGCGGTGCGTGTTCGGGCAATAGACCAGCTTGGTCAGCCCGTCGCCCCCGCCCGACGCAAGGTTGCGCCCGCTGGCGGCCCAGGGAAAGCTGGCGGTTTTGTGGGCGATGCCTTGATCCTTGGCCTGCGCTTCGGTGAGGCCGGCCCAAGCCAACTCGGGGTTGGTGTAGGCGACCGACGGGATGAGATCGGTATCGAGGGCGGCGGCGTGGCCACTGGCGACCTCGGCGGCGATGTGCCCTTGATGCGTTGCGCGATGCGCGAGCATCGGGTTGCCGGTGACATCGCCGATGGCGAAAATAGTCTCGACATTCGTGCGGCAGGAGGCATCGACGTGGATAATGCCCCGGTCGTCGATCTCGACGCCTGCGGCTTCCGGCGCGACGAGGCTGCCGTTTGAACGACGGCCCACGGCCTGAATCGCCGCATCCGCCTTGATGCTGCCCTCGAACCCACCTTCGCAGGTGAGTGTCAGGGCGGTTTTGGTGGCTTTCACCTGCGACACCTTGGTGCCGGTGTGGATCGTGACGCCTTCGGCCTCAAGCGCGGCGTGCAGGACCGCCACCGCCTCGGCATCGGCGCCGGGGGCGACTTGATCCATGAATTCAATCACGGTCACATTGCTGCCCAATGCGGCATAGATCGTGGCCATTTCCAACCCGATGATCCCGCCGCCGACAATGGCCAAGCGCTTTGGGATATCGCGTAGCTCAAGCGCATCGGAGGAATCCCAGATGCGGTCGTCTTCGGGCCAGCCTGGCAGGCGCAGGGGGGCGGAACCGACGGCGATGACAGCCTGATCGAAGGTCCAGCTTTCGCCGTCGATATCGAGACTGCCCGTGCCTGTGAATTGCGCCGTGCCACGAATGGTCTGCACCTTGCGGCGTTTGGCCAGACCGGTAAGGCCTGTGGTCAGTTGCCCGACAATGCCGTCTTTCTTGGCACGAAGCTTGTCCAGATCGACCGAGACCTTACCAGTTGAAATGCCCCAGTCATTGATGTGACGGGCCTCGCGGATCACTTCGGCGGCGTGCAGCAGGGTCTTGGAGGGGATGCAGCCCACGTTGAGGCAGACCCCGCCAAGCGTGGCGCGCGGATCGACCATGACGGTTTTGCGCCCCAGATCGGCGGCACGAAAGGCGCAGGCGTAACCGCCCGGTCCGGCACCCAGAACGATGAGATCGGCGTGATTGTCAGACATGAATGCCCCCTCAGACCATGATCCGGCGCGGATCGGCGATAAGCCCGGCAAGATAGGTCACGAAGCGGGCCGCATCGGCGCCATTGATCACGCGGTGATCATAGCTGAGGTCCAGTGGGACCATCGGCACGGGGCGGGGGGTATCGCCCTCCCAGACGGTGAGGGTTTCGGTGCGGGTGATGCCGAGGATGGCCAGTTCGGGCGGATTGACGATGGGCGTGAAGCCTATGCCGCCGATCCCGCCAAGGTTGGAGATCGACATGGACGCGCCACCCATCTCATCCAGGGCGATCTTGCGGCTCTGGGCGCGGGTGGCCAGATCGGTGATCTCGGCCGCGATCTGCCACAGGCCCTTGCGGTCAACATCGCGAAGAACCGGCACCATCAGCCCGTGCGCCGTATCGACGGCGATGCCGATATGCACGTAATCCTTGAGGATCAGGGTTTTGCCATCGGCCGAGAGCGAGGCATTGAAGCGCGGAAACTCGCGCAGCGCACGGGCAAGCGCCTTGGCCTGAAACGCCAGCGCAGTCAGCTTGACGCCGCGCGCTTGCGCCTCAGGCTTGAGGTCCTTGCGCAGCGCCTCGATCGCGGTGACATCGGCGCGGTCGTGGTGTGTGACCTGCGGGATCAGCGCGTTGGCCGCGCCGAGGTTGGCGGCGGCCACTTGTGCAAAGCGGCTCATCGGCTCCTCGGTGACGGGGCCGTATTGGCTGTGGTCCACTTCCCAGTACGAGGTGTCGCCAGCAGGGCCAGCGGCGGGTTTGCCCCCCTCCAGATCTTCAAGGGCGATGCTCGTGCGGCCCAGATCCTTGGCCAGCTTTTCCAAGTCGATGCCCTTTTCAAGGGCGCGGGTACGAACCGATGGTGGTGCGATGATGTCGCTCATGTCCGCCCCCTTACCAGCTGGCCGAGATGTATTGGGTTTCCATGAACTCGAGCATGCCTTCATGCCCGCCTTCACGGCCCAAGCCCGATTGCTTCACGCCACCGAAGGGGGCGGCGGGGTCGCTGACCAAGCCACGGTTGAGGCCGACCATGCCGTATTCGAGCCGCTCGCAGACTTGCAGCGCGCGTTTCATGTCTTCGGAGAAGACATAGGCGACAAGGCCGTATTCGGTGTCATTGGCGCGGCGGATGACCTCGTCTTGGTCCTTGAAGGTCTGAATGGCCGCGACCGGGCCGAAGATTTCATCCTTCACACATTCGGCATCTTCCGAGACATTCGACAGGACCGTCGGCGGGTAGTAGAACCCCTTGCCCTCAGGCACGGTGCCGCCGCATTCTACCGATGCGCCTTTGGCCACGGCATCGGCCACGAAGTCGGCCACCTTGTCGCGCGTATCGGCATTGACCAGAGGCCCGACATCAACGGACGGGTCGGTGCCGTCGCCCAGCTTGAGCGCGCTCATCCGGTCGGTGAGGCGCTTGGTGAACGCCTCGGCGATGTCTTCATGCACGTAGATGCGGTTGGCCGCTGTACAGGCCTCGCCGAGATTGCGCATCTTGGCCAGCATGGTGCCTTCGATGGCCACGTCCATATCGGCATCGTCGAAGACCACGACCGGCGCGTTGCCGCCCAGTTCCATGGCGGGTTTCAACACCTGATCGGCCGCGCCTTTCAACAGTTTCTGACCAACGCCGGTGGAGCCGGTGAAGCTCACTACGCGCACGCGCGGGTCGTGCATGATATGGTCGACCAGCGCGCCGGTCCGCCGCGAGGGCAGGACGTTGACCAGCCCCTTGGGCACGCCCGCTTCTTCGAGAAGCGGCATGAGGGCCAACATGGTCAGCGGGGTTTCCGAGGCGGGCTTGATGATCACGCCGCAGCCCGCGGCCAGCGCCGGGGCGATTTTGCGGGTGCCCATGGCGGCGGGGTAGTTCCATGGTGTGACCAATACCGCCAGACCGGCGGGCTTGTGTTGCACCATGATGCGCGCGCCCGAGGCGGGCGCGTGGGTGATCATGCCATCGGCGCGCACCGCTTCTTCGGCGAACCAGCGGAAGAATTCGGCGGCATAGGTGGCCTCGCCCTTGGCATCGACCCCGGCCTTGCCGTTTTCCAGCGTGATCAGGTTGGCGAAGTGATCCAGCCGGGCGGTCATCAGCTCCCATGCCCTGCGCAGAACTTCGGAGCGTTCGCGGGGCGTGCGGGCGGCCCAATCCTTCATCGCGGCCTCGGCGGCATCGAGGGCGGCATCGGCATCGGCGATATCGGCGGAGGCGACGGAGGCCAGAACCTCTTCGGTGGCGGGGTTGATGACGTCAAAGCGGTCGGATGTCTTGTGCCATTCGCCATTGATATAGAGATCGGTGAATTCCATTTTGGACTCCATGTCTTAGAGCAGGTGGCGGAGCGGATGCTCCATGCGACCCGCGAATTCGGAGAGAAGGCCCGTGGCCTCGCTTGCCGTGAGGTGATGGCTTGCGCATTCCAGCGTGATGGAAAGCCCGTCGTCCGCGCGTGTCAGGGTGAGAACGGGCATGTCCTCGGCCCCGAGGGCGACGGTGCTGATCTGGCTCAGGCGCAGGTCGCGCAGGGTGAGATCGGGTGCTGCCCCTTCATCGGCAGCGGTGATATCCCCAAGCGGCCCGGCGGGCACGGCGAAGGCACGGGTTTGGCCGAAGGTCTCAATCGCGACGATGGCGTGATCCTGTCCGAGGCTGGCCCCGGCGAGGCCCGCCAGCAGCGCGGCGGCATCACCTAGCCCGGCATTGTCCGCAGCCCATGTGGCGAAGGCGGCAAAGCCATCGCTTGGCAGATCGGCGGTCAGGCGGCGCGATTGCGCGGCGGCCGCGCCCGCGGCAGGGGCCGTGGGCAGGGATTTGAGCACCTCGATATCCGCCGCGTGGTAGGGCTGTGGGTGGCCCGCCTCGACCAGCCGGTTCAGGTCAAGCCCCTGTTCGAGCGCCAAGCGCCGCGCCTTGGGCGAGGCGAGGATGCGGCCATCGGCACGCGGTTTGGCGGCGGGGGCCGGTTTTGGGGCCGCCGCTTTGGCCGGGGCCGTATCGGCGGGGCCGGGTTCGGCATCGCCATCCTGAGCCGGTTGCGGGGCGGCGGCTTTGGGGCTGGCCGCATCGGCGATGCTGCGCTGCACGGGGGCGTCGGGTTTGTCAGCCGAGATGATGGCGATCACGTCGCCCACCGGAGCCTCTTCGCCCGCTTCGGCCAGAAGCGCCGCGACAAAACCGTCTTGGCCGGCTTCGACCTCCATGGTGGATTTGTCGGTTTCGACCTCGAAGAGGATATCGCCCGAGGCGACAGCGTCGCCGGGTGATTTGTGCCAGGCCACGATCAGGCCGGTATCCTGCGCCATGCCAAGCGCGGGCATGATCACCCCGG
Source organism: uncultured Roseovarius sp. (assembly GCF_913057115.1). Lineage (GTDB taxonomy): Bacteria > Pseudomonadota > Alphaproteobacteria > Rhodobacterales > Rhodobacteraceae > Roseovarius. The sequence continues at coordinate 1,854 of NZ_CAJXNN010000005.1, read as the reverse complement.
CGCCCTCGGGCAGGGCGGTCGCTTGGGCGGGGGCCTCTGCCGGGGTGTCGGACGGGGTGTCGGCGGGCGCGGCTTTGGCCAGGGTTCCGCTGTCCTCGGCACTGTCGGAAATCAGCGCGATGACATTGCCCACGGGCACCTCGGCCCCGGCCTCGGCCTGCACATCTGTCAGGTAGCCATCGGCGGGGGCTTCGACCTCCATCGTGGCCTTGTCGGTTTCCACCTCGAAGAGCGCATCGCCGGATTTGACCGCATCGCCGGAGCTTTTGAACCAACTGACGATCAAGCCGGTATCCTGCGCCATCCCGAGGGCTGGCATGATGACCTCATGCGGCATGGATCATCTCCCCCGACATGAGTTTGCGGGCATTCTCGGCGACGGCTTCGGGGGTGGGCACGGTGATGTCCTCCAGCGCGGGGCTGAAGGGCACGGGCACATCCATCGCCCCCATGCGCAGCGCCGGGGCGTCGAGGTGGTAGAAGGCCTTTTCATTGATGCGGCTGGCGATTTCGCCGGTGATGCCAAAGCTCTGGTGACCTTCGTCCACGACGATCACGCGGCTGGTTTTCTTGGCCGATTTGAGCAGCGCGGCCTCGTCCAGCGGGACGATGGTGCGCGGGTCGATCACCTCGGCCTTGATGCCTTCTTTCGCAAGGATCTCGGCGGCGGCCTCGCAGACCTGCACCATCGACGAGGTGCCGATCAGGGTGATATCCGAACCTTCGCGTTTCACATTGGCCTCGCCGAAGGGAATGAGAAACTCCTCTTCGGGCACCGGGGCCTTGTCGTTGTACATCAGCTTGTCTTCGAAGATGACAACCGGGTTGTTGTCGCGGATCGCGGTCTTCATCAGGCCCTTGGCCTCATAGGCCGAGGAGGGCATGGCCACTTTCAGGCCGGGGATATGCGCCACCAGCGCGTGCAGCGATTGGCTGTGCTGCGCGGCGGAGCGCCGGGTGGCGCCGAGGTTGGTGCGCAGGACCAGCGGCACATTGAGCTTGCCGCCAGACATGTAATAGGCCTTGGCCGCCTGATTGCAGAGCTGATCCATGATCAGATAGATGAAGTCACCGAACATCAGGTCGACGACCGGCCGGGTGCCGGTCAAGGCCGCGCCCACCGCAAGGCCCATGAAGCCCGGCTCGGCAATCGGCGTGTCGACAACGCGCTCGGTGCCAAACTCCTCGACCAGACCGCTGAGCACCTTGAAGGGGGTGCCCGCTTCGGCGACGTCCTCGCCGATGATGAAGACGGTTTCATCCCGGCGCATTTCCTCGGCCAGCGCCTCGTTCACGGCTTGGGACAGGGTAATATTTCGCATGGGTCGTCCTCCTCAGGCCGTGTCGCGCGCGAGGGCGTGCTTGATGTCGGTGTAAACGTGCATGTCGACCTCGGATTGGTCGGGGTAGGGGGCCGCTTCGGCATAGGCGACCGCCTGTTCGGCGTCCTCCTTGATCTCGGCATTCATGGCTTCGATCTCGTCTTCACTGGCGATGCCCTGTTCGACCAGCCAACCGCGGAACTTGATGATCGGGTCCTTGTTGTCCTTCCAATCCTTCTCTTCGTCCTTGGAGCGGTAGTATTCGCGGTTGATGTCGCCCACGTGGTGGCCGTGGTAGCGGTAGGTCATCAGTTCCAAAAAGAAGGGGCCTTCGCCCTTGCGGGCGCGGGCCACGAGTTTCTGGGTCAGTTCGTTGACCGCCAGCACGTCTTGCCCGTCCACTTGATGGGCCTCGATGCCGAAGGCCTCGGCGCGGGCGGTGATCGAGCCGGCGGCGATCTCTTCGGTCTTGGTGTATTCGGAATAGCCGTTGTTTTCACAGGCGTAGATCACCGGCAGATTCCACAGCGCG
>NZ_CAJXNN010000004.1 GCF_913057115.1 uncultured Roseovarius sp. | reverse complement strand
TTCGGCCTTGATTCCGCGCCTTGGGTTTCTGCCAAATAAGCGTCATCAGCGACCTCGGGATTGTTCAAAAAGGGCTCAAACCCGGCATTCGCTACGCTCTATACGAATGACAGCTTCTGCAGATGACGCAACCGCTCCCCGCCCAAAGCCTGCCTACCATCCCCCGCCCGGCTTGGATTTAAAAAGTCGTACAAAACGCGCGTACGTTTCGTACAAAACCCGCCGAGGGTCTGCGCAAAATACCGACGCGATACCGACGTTTTACCGATACGATGCAGACAGGGGGTTTTCGTTGTTAACCAAGGGCTTACCCTCGATTCGCGCCGATCTGAGCGTTGCCTTTGATTTTCGGGGAAATCTGGTGCCGGTGATAGGCAATTCCTTACCACTTCACCATGTGTCAGCAAGAAAGAAAATCCTGCCATAATAATGCCTTAACTATTCCATCCTGTCTCACCCTGTAGCAAGCTATCCCAAGTTCAATGGTGGATAGAATGGTGGACGTATGGCAAGGCCCTTGCACAAACTTTCGGCTCTGCAGGTAAAAAACGCGAGCCCCGGAAAGTACAATGATGGCGGCGGCTTGTATCTGCATAAGCGCCCCGATGGCGGCGGGCAATGGTACCTTCGCGTTGTCATACACGGTCGCAGGCGGGAGATGGGTCTTGGATCAATACAGGATGTTTCCCTCAAAGACGCACGGCAAGCTGCCGACCAATGGCGCAGCATAGCGAAGCAGGGCATCGACCCAATCAAGGAACGCGAGAAGCAGCGCCGCGAGGCCGAGCGCAATCTTCATTGCCTGACGGATATTGCGCTTGATGCCTTTCAAAGCCGAAAGGCGGAACTGAAGGGCGACGGTAAGGCGGGGCGGTGGTTATCGCCTCTCGATCTTCATGTGCTTCCAAAGCTGGGCAAAGTCCCCGTCGCAGAGATCGACCAGATCGATATCCGGGATACCTTGCGCCCGATCTGGCATGCAAAAGCGGACACGGCGCGGAAGGCTGCGAACCGCCTCAACATCTGCCTGAAGCACGCCGCTGCCCTTGGCCTTGATGTTGACCTACAGGCCGTCGAGAAAGCAAGGGCGCTCCTCGGGAAGCAGAAGCACAAAGCGAAGCATGTCCCCGCGCTACCTTGGCGTGAGGTTCCTGACTTCTACACCAGCTTGAACGAAGGGTCCGTGACGCATCTGGCGTTGCGGCTACTAATACTGACTGCCGTTAGGTCTGGGCCGTTGCGGCGCATGCGGCACGAACATGTAGATGGCGACATTTGGACGATCCCCGGAGATCTCATGAAAGGCCGTCGCGACAGCACACCCGATTTCCGGGTTCCTCTATCCCGCGCGGCACTTGAGGTAATCGAGCAAGTGAAACCGTTCGAACGCAGCGGCTATGTTTTTCCCAGCGTTCGGAAGGGCGTGATCTCTGACGCCACCATGGCCCGCCTGATGGAACGGAGCGGCATGGACGCCCGGCCTCACGGCTTTCGTTCCAGCTTCCGTGACTGGATCGAGGAGACCGGCGCCGCGCCCTACGAGGTTGCAGAGATGGCGTTAGGGCACGCGGTCGGAAGCAGCGTAGAACGCGCATATCGCCGGACCGACTATCTCGATCAGCGGCGGGAGGTGATGGAAGCTTGGGCGGAATTTGTGACTAACCAATCTGGCGACGAGGTCATCAAAAATGAAAAAATCTGAGGGCCCACTCCTCCATGGCAAAGATCAACTGAGGGCGATCCTCGAACAACTGCGTCAACCGCACGAAAGAGGTAATCCGTTCGCATTGTTCGAAACTATTCACCTTGCTCAGAACTGGCGGCTGCCTCTCCCATCATGGGCTTCCGACGTATCCAAGCAGATACTCGTTGGGTTCTTGACTGGCGGTGCAGCGGGCAAAGTCGGCAAAAGTAACTCACCGTTAAGCCGGTACAGAGAAAGCTTAAAGCCAAGTATTAGAGCTCGGACGTATCAATCAATCATGAGTTGGTCTAGAGAACCGCTTTTCTACAAATCCATGCCCACAAGCGTTATCGAAAAGTGGTATAGAAAAGAGATATTCCCGAATGATGTGAACTCTGAAAATGCAGTGGAGTTCTCAGTGAAAGCTCTAAAGGGCACCTTCGCAGAGTGCGAAGCCGACACACTGATTAAGCAGAAATACTATGACCCAATATCCGAACTTGAGGAGGAATTTGAAAGCTTACGAGATCCTGAAGAGGACAGGAGCAAAATTCCCAAAGAGGTCAAGGACCAGATCCGTGATCAATTCTTGGACCCAACGGGCATCCACGACTGGTCAATTGAAGCAACGGATGAACTGATAAGTATGCTGGATTTCTTTGGGCCACCCCCGGGCGATCCGCCACCTCATGTGGTCGAATTACTAAGGGAACGCCGCCGCAGCGTTAATTGGTCTCCGATTGAATAAGCTGTCTACCCCCGCAAACAAATTATTTTGTGGGGGCAGGAGACAGCTCCAAAATAGGCAATCTTGCTCCAGCACGAGTCAAGGAGCGCCTCATGAAATATCTGTCATTCTCACAACTCCGCCAGAAGCTTGGTGGCAGGAGCAGGAGCAGCATTTACAGGGATGTAAAAGCCGGAAGGCTGCCCGCGCCAATTAAATTCGGTCAGAACCTTTTCTGGGTCGAACATGAGGTCGACGCCTCACTTGAGGAATATCGCGTAATGCGACGCGAAGGTAAGTGAGTGTGCCACCATGTTGATTGATCCAAACTTCAAAAACCCATGCCTTGAGGCAGCGCTGACGTATGCACAACTCGGCTTTTCGGTTTTTCCTGCCAAACCAGGCGAGAAAAAGGGGTTCAAGTCAAAAGCGACGAGCAATGGCAATTCTTGGGGTGCTACAAATGATGCCGACGAAATCAAGAAAGATTGGAAAAAGTTTCCAGACGCTAATGTGGGGATCGCAACCGGTCAGGTATCCGGTATTTTCGTAGTTGATGTAGATACCGTCGAAGGACACGGTGTCGATGGAATCGCCAACTTTGGTGTACTCATCGAGCAACATGGAGACTGGCCAGAAACCGTATGTGCCGAGTCGCCAAGCGGTTCGCTTCATTACTATTTTCGCAATCCGCCTGGCGTTAAGATCAAAAAATCGACAAGCAAACTCGCGGAAGGTGTCGATGTACTCGGTGAAGGCGCTTGCGTAATAGCGCCACCTAGCATCGGACCGTCTGGCGACACGCAATATGAGTGGATCGTATCGCCACACGAGACCGACATCGCCGATCCTCCAGACTGGTTGATTGAAGCAATCGCGAAACCGATCAGCAAGGCATCTCTTCGAAAAGAGGCACCGATAAAGCCGGATCCGATGATTTCAGCTTGGAAAGCTGCGGAAAAAATCAAATCGGCACCAGAGGGGCAACGTAATTGCACTTTGAACGCCGAAGCCTTCAAGATCGGAAAACTCATCGCGAAGGGGCGGCTAGAAAAGGACGCGACTTTGAGCCTCCTCTCAGAAGCTGCAAAAGACGTGGGCCTTGGTGAAGCAGAGGTATTGGCTACGGTTAAGTCAGCCTTCGATAGCGCCAGCAAAGCGATTGAACATGAAGCCCTCGCCGCGGCCTCTCAAGACGACCTGGCCATTGCGCTTGGAAAGGACAGCTTCGACATGAATGCACGCCACGTGGCAGGCGAGGGGAAGTGGTATCTTTGGGATAAGACGCGCTGGGTGCGCGATGAAAAAATGCGGCATATGACCCTCATTCGCGAATTTCTACGAGATTTTGGCGAAGATGAGAATGCCAAGGCTCGCCGACGACTGCTCCAAGCCACAAGCATCGCCGCCATTGAAAAACTCGCTCGTTCCAACGAGGCGAGCGCGGCCGATCCGAAAGATTTCGATGCAAACCTTGAGCTACTGGGCACGCCCGAAGCGACGGTGGACCTGAGAACAGGTCAGCAATACACTCCTTGCCGGGACGATATGATTACACGGCAATCGTCGTTCAGCCCCGAAGCTGGGAAACCGGAGCTATTCCTTGCGTTCCTTGATCAAATCTTCCCGAACGACCCAGAGATGGTGGATTTCATTCAGCGTCTCGCCGGATATGCACTGACTGGGCACGTTAGCGAACACAAACTGGTCTTCTTTCACGGGGCCGGTCGCAACGGGAAGTCGGTGCTGCTAAACGTTCTACTCAAGATTATGGGCGACTATGCCCGCCGGATGCCAGCTTCTGTCCTACTGGGTTCTGCAGTCGAACGTCATCCCACGGACATCGCCGGCCTTTGTCGCGCCCGTCTCGCGGTCGGCAGCGAAATACCGGACGGCGCGCGATGGGATGAAGCCCGTATCAAGGACCTTACAGGTGGTGACAGGATATCCGCGCGGTTCATGCGCCAAGATTTTTTCGATTTTGACCCTCAGTTCACCCTGATCATAGCTGGAAACAATCGTCCCGAAATCCAGAGCGTGGATGAAGCCATTCGAAGACGGATACTGCTGGTTCCATTCAATGTCACGATCCCGGAGAACGAGCAGGATAAACAACTGGAAGAAAAGCTGTTGCAACAGGAAGGCGGCAAAATTCTGTCCTGGATAATTGAAGGCGCCAAGATTTGGTTTCAGCAAGGGCTTAATCCACCAGCCTGCATTTTGAAGGCATCAACGGAGTATCTAGCTGAACAGGACGAGTTTTCCCAGTTCCTCGACGACGAGACAGTTCCGGACCCTGGAGCATTTGTCTCCACGAGCGATCTATCAAAGCGCTTCGAAATGTGGGCGGACAAGTCGGGTAGCAGCAAAATGTCTAGCAAAGCCATAAACGGAGAAATGAAAAAACGGGGGTATCACTACCAAAAAACAAGTGCCGCGAGGGGCTTTTCGGGCATCAAGCTTGCCCCCTTGTATCCGGCCAACCCGCAGGCTGCCCCATGCAACTTGTGACACTTATGTCGGTTTGCCCTTTTTCCACCGTAGATATTAGAGGTCGAGACCTTACGGTCGATAGTCAAATACGTGTCACAAGTGTCATTGCGACTTTTGGATAGGGGTATTCTTGGTAAAATATGGGAAGAAGTTCTATGTCCATCGTCCCGGGTGCAATCAAAGCTCTTCCGATGTTGGTTCAAGAAACTCCAATAGCAAACTGCCCCTCAAAAACTGCAATGGCTGTTGTCAGCGCGTTCAGTGAACCTAAGTTCACGGGAAATTTAATCTCGCCTCACGTAAACGAATGAGTTCAGTGGACTACCGAATACACCTCACAGCACGCAGTTCACCCGGTGAAAGCGGCAGTTGAGGTTAAGGCAAGGTGCTTAATGCCCGTCATGTCAGCTTGCATCGTTGTAAAACGCAACTTGGCACGCAACCCATTGTTTGCTAAACTGTTTTATGAAGCAGCGTCCCAATGTTTGCACCGCCTCACCCCTCTCTCAGGCAGAGGTGCCACCCTTCCGAAACCTTCATGAACTCTCTGATATTTTGGAAGCCCTTGGTCATCATCTACATGCGAAGAACTGGATCGAAATTGGCGAAAGCGGCTACTACTGCCAATTGGCCGAAACCCTTGGGAAATTGGCGCGGCTAACCACACTGCCCCTAGACTTCCCGGCAGTCGATGAAGAATTCGGCCATATCTGTCCGCCCGGAACCCTGGCACATGACGAGCAAACACGGCGTTTCCTCTTACTTGTCGAGTCGCAAGCCAACGATGCCGATTAGGAAAGGCGAAAGAGCGAGGCACACAGACCTCGCCACGGGCCGGTTTGCTTTCACCATATTGAGAAGCCCCAGCAGTAAGGAGGAAAGGGCAGTCCCCTGCTGACGGAAGTTTCTTCTCCGACATATCTCCAGCCACCAAACTTGAAACATGCGCGGGCATGTCCTGACGCCACAACGGCAGCCTGTATGTCAGTAGCCGTTCCCGCGGCGTCTATGATGAAACAGCGCCCAACTCGGCGCCCATGTGTGCGTTCACCTGTGAGATCACATCGGACCGTGTCCGCTTGAGCAATAAGATTGCGAAGAAAGTCCTGTCCTTTGGGATAATCCTTGTGCCCCCTTTCTGGGGCGGCAATACCCTTTAGCCTTATTCTCATCGACCCGTGCGCAACGGTGTCCGCATCAATGACCACCGTGTGCTTGGCAGTAAACTCCACGCTTTCCTGCATCCTTGCTTCAAGCGGCGTGATAGCCACTAACCCAACAACGAGAACCGCGATCAAAATGGTCGTGAGTATGGACGAACTCTTCGGTCGCCTCCGTGACCGGTATTGCCGGAACCGTGGGTTGGTCGGGTCATTGACGAGCTTCGGGTTCTTCTTCATGCGCAAAATGTTTGCAGAACAAAGTGACCATTATTGGGCGGAGCGCCGTGCATTAGATTACCGAACGGAACGGACCACATAGTCGATATCGGACTTAGCCGCTCAGAGCGCGGCACACAGACCCAACGACGGCATACGACAAGGTTCTCCCGCCCAAATGACCAAAACCCTCTCCTGCGCCCGCTGAGACGCTATACGCCGCAAATTTTCTATCATAAAACCCCATTATGATTGAATTCCGCGAACTTCCCGACGACCACGCCGACCTTGAACACCCGCCCTTGCTCCGATCGGCTTTGTTGACCTTGAAATACGTAAAGAACAATGGGCCCATCGGCTTGACCCAGACCAAGGCGTTCAAACGCGTGTTCGTCCACTGGGCGGTAGAGAACTTCGAATGGCCTGGGGTGAACGCCGAAGAACTATTTCGTTACAACAAGGTCCTGAACGAGTATGAATTCCCGTCGCTGGAGGTGCTGCACTTCCTGCTCACCGAGCTAAGACTGGGGCGCCACTACAAAGGCGAGTTCCGCATCACCGCGCGGTAAAGAACTAGCGCAGACGCCGGGACAGCTATTTGCAGAAGTGATCCCCTTCTATTTGCTGAACATCGACCACGCCTCGTATTCAAGGTTCGAGAAACAACCAGTCGGCGGATGGGACGTCTGGCTGAATGTCATCAACGTCGAGGCGGACCATGGCGCCTCCGAAGCCGCGCTATTCAGCGCCTTCTATGGTGAAACCCCTGATAGGGATATCGGGCGCTGGCGCGAGATGGCTGTCTTCTCAAGTTGCGTGCTGCAGCCGCTGGAATGGGCGGGGTTGCTCATTCATACCGAAGACAAGGCTGAGGGGCGCAACAATCGTCACTGGTTCAAAACGCCGCTGTGGCGAACCGCACTTAAGCTGGATACCGACGAGATGCTCGCGCCGATACAAGTGCAATGATGGAGGTCTATGCTAACGAAGTGAACGTAAGTTCACAGAAATTCCCGGCATATCGCGGCAATTCGGGACGTTGTGATCATCCCTTTTTGTCCTGTTGCACTCAAAACCTAAGATACAGTGACCTGCTGGTTTTGTTGAGAAAAGATAAAGGTGCAGCGCAAAAAGTGGTTAAAGAAGAAACTGCAAATGTCAAAGCCGCCTCCCCGCCCCGCTTCAAGAGGCTGGTCGGAGGCTGTTCGGGACAAACTTTTTGGCACCAAGAGAACCGGCAGCTGACCTTGGCGTCGACCGCCTTTAAAGTCGGCTACGCGCGACGCGGAGGACGTCAAAAGGAGGTACATATTTGCTGAGGCGCAAGCGACAAATTCTTGCCGTCAATTGCCTATGCAGTACGCAGACCCACCCACCATAAATGGCGAACTCTCTGAGCAACGGCCAGCGCTATTCCTATTTCTTGAAGGGGTCGGTTGAGCGTTGATGCCGAGTTTCTCAGCGGCGCACGCATTAATCCAAGCTGCGTCTTCGGAATTAACACTACCGTAAGGCAAAATGCGCAAGCGCGTTTGCCCACCGCCCTCGATATAGGTGGCCTCGAATTTCGGCAAACCGCGCTTGCCAATCTCGATCTTGCATTCAATCATCGCGCTGCGCTGTTCTGCTACCGGGATATAACGGTCAAATTCGGGGAATTCCGAGGCTGATACTGAAGTCAATGGCAAGGCACTGGATAAAAAAAACACCGGTAACTTAGAGGCAAAGTTCATTCTGTACACCTTTATTTTCCAAAGAGTTTTTCACGACACAACAAAACGATAATGACACTTCAACACTACTCCACAGGTTGCAACCATGAATTTGGTTAGAACCAAAAAATCTAAGAAACACACAAAACTGAGTTCATGTCGTAGCACAAATGGATGTTAGTAGATATTGGCAAAAGCGGTCTTTCCCCACTCAAAGGCCACTAGACGTCAAGCGCTCGACATTTAGAGACCAATCTATCATTTGAGCAATTCGGCGTTCCCAAAGAACACTATCAATGACTGCTCTAAGCCCAAAGCGTACATGGTTTCAGGGATCGTCGCCCTGCAGCATTTGGAAGGCAGCGGCGGAGACAGGATGTTCACTGCAACCGCCAGCAGATCAAAGCACAAAGTTGAAAGCCAAGATCCGCTGTTCATTTGAAACCGCTACGACAGCTTTCCCGCGGACAGTTGGTTCTCAGCCCAATATTAAAGTGAATAAAGCGTTTAGGCTAAAATTTTAGTCACTCTGTTAAGGCGAAACGCGCGCAATTGACAAGTTGTTTCACAACGTTTCGCTAACTCCTTTAATACGCATTTCTTTTATTTAAAGACGAAAATATCGCAGCCGTGCGTTTCATCCGTCCAAGGTTTCGCTGGGACAACAGCCATACTGTATACGCGGCGATCAAAGAGAAAGCGCGCTCAGGATCATCTCCCGATCCGCATCAGACTTTGGTACGGATGTCTTGATCTCGCCGCGCTGCATGATGTGGAAATGATCGGCATTGGCGAACGCAAACTCAAAGTTCTGTTCGACCAGAATTATGGCCATCTCGCCCCGGTTTCGCAAAACCTCGATGGTGCGCCCGATCATCTGGATGATATTGGGCTGAATGCCTTCGGTTGGCTCGTCAAGTAAAAGCACCCTGGGTTGTGTGATCAGGGCGCGAGCGATGGCAAGCTGCTGTTGCTGGCCGCCCGACAGGTCACCGCCCCGCCGGGCCTTCATGTCTGCCAGAACCGGGAACAGATCAAAGATGTCATCGGGGATCCTGCGTTCCCCTTTGGGCAGGCAGGCAAAGCCGGTTTCAAGGTTTTCTTCGACGGTCATGGTCGGGAAAATTTCACGCCCCTGTGGGACATAGCCAACCCCGGACTTGGCGGCCAAGGCCGCGCGGCCCGGGGGCAGCTCTGTGCCATCCAGCGTGATCGTGCCCCCAGAGAACGGATGCCGCCCGGCGATTGCCTTGAGCAGGCTTGTCTTGCCGACCCCGTTGGTGCCGGTCACGCAGGTCACTTGCCCGACCGGCGCGGTGAGCGAGATATCGTTCAAAATTTGCGACTGGCCGTACTTGAGGTCGAGGTTCTTAATGTCCAGCATCGGAGCGCCCCAGATAAACGTCAATGACAGTCGGATCCTTGGTCACATGATCCAAGGACCCCTCGGCTAGTACCGTCCCTTCGTGCAGCACCGTTACCCGGCACTCCAACCGTCGAACAAATTCCATGTCGTGCTCAACCACGATCACCGCGCGGGTTTTCGCGGCGCGTTTGAGGATATCGGTGGTGTGTTCGCGTTCATGGGCCGTCATGCCTGCGGCGGGTTCATCGACCAGCAACAAGCGCGGGTCTTGGGCCAGCAACATGCCGATCTCCAGCCATTGTTTTTGACCATGGCTCAGCTCACCGGCCGGACGGGCCAGGTGCTCGGTCAGGTTGATATCTTCGGCAATCGTTTCCAGCCGCGCGGCCCCCTCACGGCTTTTGCGGTAGAACAGGACCGCGAAGGGCCCGCGCGGATTTTTCAACGCCATGGCAAGGTTTTCGCGCACGTTTTGCGCCTCGAATACCGTTGGCTTTTGAAATTTGCGTCCGATACCCAGCATCGCAATCTGGCTTTCGGACATGCCTACAAGGGACCGGCTCAACTCACCAAACCGGATGCTGCCTTCGTCCGGTTTGGTCTTGCCGGTGATGATATCCATGAAGGTGGTTTTGCCTGCACCATTGGGGCCAATCACTGCCCGGAGTTCGGGCTCACCGATTTGCAACGACAGGTTGTCGATGGCCTTAAAGCCGTCGAAGGATTTGGAAATCCCGGACATTTCAAGAAGTGAAGTCATGATTTGCGCACCAGTTTGTCAAACAGCCCACCAATGCCCTGCGGCGCAAAAAGCGTGACCAGAACAAAGGTGAATCCAAGCAGGACAAGCCACCAATCCACCCATTGGATCGTGTAGAACCCAAGGTTGATGTTCGGCGCACCGCCCCCGGTGAACCAGCTTGAGAGAAGCGAAACCAAGGCCGCACCGATGACCGCGCCGTAAAGCCTTCCGCGCCCGCCGATGGCGACCCAGACGGCGAGGTAAATTGACGCGATAGGGGCTATTTCGGCGGGGTTGATGATCCCTGCTTGTGGGTAGTAGAGCGCCCCCGCCAAGCCAGCGATCACCGCCGTGATGGTGAACACGAAAAGTTTGTAGCTTTCGACGTGGTAGCCAAGAAACCGCACGCGCGCCTCATCATCGCGAATGGCGCGGATGATGTTGCCCATTTTGCTGTCGGTGATCCATGCAAAGAGCAAATAACCCAAACCCAACGCAGCAGAAGACGCCAGAAAGAAGACAAGTGAGATGATATCCTGCCCGCTGTCTTGAAAGCCCGGAATATTCTGTAAGCCTGACAGGCCGTTGTTGCCGCGCAACCCGCTGTCGTTTTGAAACAGGTAGAGCGACAGGGCCAGTGTCATGGCTTGTGTCAGGATGGAAAGGTAAACGCCGGTCACACGGCTGCGGAAGGCCAGCCAGCCAAAGACCAGCGCCAAGAGGCCGGGAACGAGCACCACAAAGGCCAGTTGCATCGCCAGCGAATCCGCAAAGGTCCAGATCGCCGGAAATTCCGACGACCCAACCACGCCGAAAATCTGATTGCCGATGGCATCGGATATCTCTTGCGGGGTGGCCGGGATAGTTTGATTGGCAAGGCTTTCGGTCACGATCATTTCGGTCCGCGCATACATCAGCCACATCCCGATGGCGTAGCCGCCGATCCCGAAAAAGGCGAAGTGCCCAAGCGACAGGATACCGCAATAGCCCCAGACCACATCCATCGCGATGGCAACAAGGCAGAGGCAAAGTGTCTTGCCCAGCGTCTTGACGAAAGAGGTTGAGATCAGCCCCGCGCCGGTGGCCTCGGACATCACGGCCACCAAGGCGGTGAAGAGGCCAATGGCCGCCATGAACCACAGCACCGATGGATTGCGCTGAACGAAGGAGCGACGGGTCTGTGTCATGGGTCAGTCTCCTGCTGCGCGGCCTTTGGGGGCGACGATGCCCTTTGGCCTGAACTGGATGAATAGGATGATGAACAGGATCATGTAGGTCTGGGCCGCCAATGTGTTGGAGGGGTTCAGCCATTCGATCCCTTTTTGCAGGAAGCCGATCAAACCAGCCCCTGCGAGCGTGCCGAAAACCGATCCGACACCGCCCACGACCACGGTCATGAAGCTTTGCACGATGTAATTTGCGCCCATTTCTGAGGTCACCTGCGCATAAAGGCCGATACCCACCCCGGCGACACCGGCAATCCCCGAGCCAAGCCCGAAGGTCATCATGTTGATTCGATCCGGGTTGATGCCCATGGAGGCCGCCATGCCGGGGTTTTGAGTCACCGCGCGCACCTCCAGCCCCAGACGGGTGCGCTTGAGGATATAGAGAAGCAGGCAAAGGAAAATCATCGCCAGAACAAAGATGGCGATCCGGATATAACTGATCTGGATCACGTCCGAGATGACAAGCGCCCCACCCAGCCAATCGGGCGAGGTCAGCGGCCGGGCCTGCGTGCCAAAAATGTTCTTGGCGATCTGTTGCAGGGCAATGGAAATCCCGAAAGTGGCCAGCAAGGTTTCAAGCGGGCGGTGATAAAGATGGCGGATGACCAGCCGTTCCATCGCAACACCGGCTCCAAAGGTGATGGCAAATGCCAAGGGCAACGCCATCACCAAAGACAAGGTGTAATCCGGCACAATCAGTTGCACGACATAGCCGGTATACGCGCCCATCATGATGAACTCGCCATGGGCCATGTTTATCACCCCCATTTGCCCAAAGGTGATGGCAAGGCCGATAGCCGCAAGAAAATAGATCGAAGCCAACGATAATCCATCCAGCGTCAGATCCACCGACTGTGCCCATCCCACACGGGTTTCGACCGCGTCGAGGGTTTCGCGCGCCGCATCGGTGATTGCCGGGTTGCCCTCGTCATAGACTTCGTAAAAGACATGAGATGACAGGGCCTCGAGCTTGTCGTCCTCGGTCACAAGCGGCGGGACGATCCCGGCCTCGGCCAAGGCGCTATAGGCCTTTTGGCGCGCGGCCTTGGTGTCCAATTGGGCCACCGGCACGCCCCCCACGCGGCCCTCCACGATGTTGGCCTCAAGCTCGGCACGCAACTCTGACGCGGTAACCGCAGGCGGGGCAAGACCGGCCTCCACCAGCTCGGCATAGGCGGCATCGGGGGTGTTCGTTGGGTCGATAATGCGGGCAATATTGCCCTCGGGGCGGGTTGGCGCGACGCCTGTTGAACTGGCAAGGATCTGGCTTAGTGCGGCGCGCACCTCAACCGAGGTGTCCGATGACAGACTCTTGATGGCTGCCACCCGTTTTTCGGGATCATCCCCGAAGCGCGCCGTCAGAAAGGTGATCAATTGCTCTTTGCGGGCGCGGATATCAGGGTCGGTCTCGGTGTCCAGCGACGCGATCAGCGGCTCAAGTTGCGTGGCGTTGCCGCGGCGGGCAATGCTTTCCAAGGCCGCCTTGCGGCGCTCTGCATCCGGGTCAGACAGTTGGAATTGAACCAAAACAGTACTAATGACCCGGCGCACACCGCCATTGGGTTTGATCTGGGTAAACCCATCAGCCGGGGCCGTGGTTTCCGCACCGCTGTCAATATCTGTCAGGGCAAGGGTTTCGCCGTCCTCGGAGGCAAAGAAGAACCGCCCGCTGGCATCATCGCGCCAGACATTCTTTTCCGCCCATTGCTCCAAAAACAGCGCGGCCCGTGGTGAGCCGGATGTTGCCAAGTCTTCCACAACATCCCCGACCGAGCCGCGCGATGGTTTGGCGACCTCGTCTGCGTGGGTCTGCAATATGTGTTGAAGATCTTGGGCCGCGGCTGCGCTGACAAAGACAGACAGCCAGACTAGGCAAAGCAGGGCACGAATCATGAGGACACGAGCTTTCAATAAAAGGGGTGCTGGGTTCGTCCGGGCGCAGGTGGCCTGCGCCCGGAAACAGGCTTAGTAGTTCGAAGTCATCTGCACACAGGTCTCGGTTTCGGTGTTGTACATACCGCACCCGAGGTCTTTCCAATCCGAGACCAGAACCGCGCTTTCAGGCAGGTAATCCGTCCATGCATCGCCCGGAACCTCTTCGGTTTGTGAGACGATGTCGAACTGACCATCCGCGGTGATTTCACCGATCAACACCGGTTTGGTCAGGTGGTGATTGGGCAGCATGACCGCCGTCCCGCCAGTCAGGTTCGGGAACTCTTGCCCGTACATGGCTTCACGCACGGCGTCCACATCGGTGGTGCCCGCTTCGGTGACTGCGTTCACCCACATGTTGAAGCCGATATAATGCGCCTCCATCGGGTCATTGGTCACGCGGTCTTCGCCCATGCGCGCTTTCCATGCGGCGATCCATTCTTCATTGGCCGGGGTATCGGCCGACTGGAAGTAATTCCACGCCGCCAAGTGGCCGACAAGGTTCGAGGTATCAAAGCCTGAAAGCTCTTCCTCACCAACCGAAAAGGCGACCACGGGAATATCCGCGCTGTCGATGCCCGATGCGGCCAGTTCCTTGTAAAAGCCCACGTTCGCGTCACCGTTGATGGTGGAAACCACGCCCACGAAGGACCCATCCTCGCCCAGTTCCACAACATCCGACACGATGGTCGACCAGTCCGAGTGCCCGAAGGGCGTATAGTTGACGAAGATGTCGTCTTCGGGGATGCCCTTATCCATCAGGTATTGCTTCAGGATATTATTTGTGGTGCGCGGATAGACATAGTCGGTGCCCAAAAGCGCGAATTTCTCGACCCCCAGTTCTTCGAGGTAATAGTCCACCGCCGGGATCGCCTGCTGGTTGGGCGCGGCCCCGGTGTAGAAGACGTTTTTCGAGCTTTCCTCGCCTTCGTATTGCACCGGGTAGAACATCAAACCATTGAGTTCTTCCAGAACCGGCAGCGCCGATTTGCGGCTCACACTCGTCCAGGAGCCAAAGATCACGTCAACCTCGTTGACGGTTAGCAACTCACGCGCCTTTTCGGCGAAGAGCGGCCAGTCCGAGGCCGGATCAACGACCACCGGCTCAATCTCACAGCCCAGAACGCCGCCTTTCTCGTTCTGCTGGTCGATCAGCATTAGCATGGTGTCTTTCAGGGTCGTTTCTGAAATCGCCATGGTGCCGGACAGCGAATGCAAGACGCCGACTTTCACCGGGCAGTCCTGCGCCATGGCGGGCAGCGCCGTCAGGCCAAGTGCCGTGGCGCCGATAATGTTCCAAGGATTAATCTTCATAGGTCTTTCTCCACGCGGGGTCGCCCGCCGCATTGCGCTGTTGCGCGCAAGGGCATAGGTTTAACCCCGCAACCAATGTTGCAATCAGTGTGGCGGCCGTTTCGAGGTCCAAGTCAAATGGTCGTCACACGCCCCCAAGCCTTCTGTCGGATCGCCGACATGGGCACAGGCTCCTGAAACATTCTGCAACGCGGCACTGCGATCAATCTGCGGGGCCTCTTTTCCAAGGCCGCCTCGATTTTAGCTTAATTTTTGCGCGATATTGATGGGCGTTGCCGCAAATTTAGGCGTTATTTCGGATCATTCGCTTCGCAGGTGCAGCATCATTGGCCTTGGCGCGGCCTGCGTGGTCAAACCCAAGGCATCCAATGCGCCAGAGGCCCGCCATCACCAAGATGCAAACGCATATCGCCCACACCACCCCCCCGCGTGCGCGGGGCCAGGTTGCGCTGTCGTCCAAACTGGTCAATGGCCAAAGCGTGCTGGCCGATCTACACCAATCCGGCGCGTTCAAAGTTCTGTTCCCGCGTGGCAATGATGCACTGCGGCCCATCCTGCTGAATACGGCCGGCGGGCTGACGGGCGGCGATCGGTTTGCGCTTGATGTCCATGTCGCGGCAGGTACTCACATCAGCCTGACAACCCAAGCTGCCGAACGCGCCTATCGCGCGCAACCGGGTGAGGTCGGGGATGTTCAGACCACCGCCAAGGTGCAGGATGGTGGCTGCCTGCATTGGCTGCCTCAGGAACTTATCCTTTACAACGGATGCGCATTGGAGCGGCAGCTGCGGATCGATCTGTCCGCCACGGCCCGGCTTTTGATGGTCGAACCCGTCGTCTTTGGCCGCGCCGCCATGGGCGAAACCGTGACCGCGGGCCATTTCAAAGATCGTATCGAAGTGACACGCGCCGGGTGCCCGCTTTACCGCGACGCGCTGCGGCTCAAAGGTGACATAGCCGCCAAACTGGCGGGCCCCGGAACCGCTCAAGGCGCGGCGGCGATGGCCAGTGGTCTTTACGTCGCGCCCAATGCCGAAGCGATGCTTGACGCTGTTCGCCAGCACCTTGGCGATTTGGGCGGGGCCAGTCTTCTGCAAGCGGATGCCCTCGCCCTGCGCCTCATTGCCCCTGACAGCCATATCCTGCGCCAGCATCTTTTGCCGGTGCTTGATCTGCTTAGCCAATCCACTTTACCCGTCTCCTGGAGATTGTAACCCATGAACCTTAGCCCGCGAGAGAAAGACAAGCTTCTTGTCGCCATGGCCGCCGAGGTCGCCCGCAAGCGCCTGTCGCGCGGTGTGCGCCTGAACCATCCCGAAGCGATCGCGCTGATCACCGATGTGGTGGTTGAAGGTGCACGCGATGGCCGCTCTGTTGCCGACATGATGCAGACCGGGGCTCAGGTCATCACGCGTGACCAATGCATGGAGGGCGTGCCCGAGATGATCGACGAAGTGCAGGTCGAGGCCACCTTTCCCGATGGCACCAAGCTTGTCACCGTCCATAACCCGATCCGATAGGAGACAGAAATGAGATATACCCTTCCACTTGTCCTGCTTGCCAGCCCGGCCTTGGCACATGATGGTATTCACGCCCACCCCCACGGGCTTGAGGCCTGGATTGTCGGCCTTGGGCTTCTGGTCATTGCCGCCGTTGGCGTGGTTGCCCTCAAGGTGCGCAAATGATCCCCGGTCAGGTCTTCGCGGCAGAGGGCGAGTTGACCCTCAACGCCGGGGCCGAGGCGATCACCCTTATGGTCGCCAACACTGGTGACCGCCCCGTTCAGGTCGGCAGTCACTACCATTTCGCCGAGGCCAACCCGGCCCTGGAGTTCGACCGTAGCAAGGCACGCGGCCGCCGCCTCGACATCGCGGCGGGAACCGCCGTGCGGTTCGAGCCGGGACAACGCCGCGAGGTGCAGTTGATCCCGATCACGGGCGCGCGCCGCATCTTTGGGTTCAATCAACAGGTGATGGGGGCACTCTGATCATGCCAGCCAAGATCAAACGTTCCGACTATGCCGCCATGTTCGGCCCCACGGTGGGCGACACGCTACGTCTTGCCGATACTGACCTTATGATCGAAGTCGAACGCGACCTGACCGGCCCTTACGGTGAAGAGGTCAAGTTCGGCGGCGGCAAGGTCATTCGCGACGGCATGGGGCAAGCGCAGACCACTCGCGGCGAGGGCGCGGTCGATACCGTCATCACCAACGCGCTGATCGTCGATCACACCGGCATCTACAAGGCCGACGTGGGCCTCAAGGACGGGCGCATTCACAAGATCGGCAAGGGGGGCAACCCCGACACGCAACCGGGCGTCGATATCTTCATCGCCCCCGGCACCGAAGTAATCGCCGGTGAGGGGCGCATCCTCACCGCAGGCGGGTTCGACAGCCATATCCATTTCATCTGCCCGCAACAGATCGAGGATGCGCTGCATTCCGGGCTAACAACCATGCTAGGCGGCGGCACCGGCCCGGCGCATGGCACATTGGCCACCACCTGCACGCCGGGTCCGTGGCATATCGGGCGAATGCTGCAAGCGGCGGATGCCTTCCCGATGAACCTTGCCTTTGCAGGCAAGGGCAACGCCTCGCTTCCCGCAGCACTTGAGGAACAGGTGAACGCAGGCGCTTGCGCGCTGAAACTGCACGAGGATTGGGGCACCACGCCGGGCGCGATTGATTGCTGCCTCAGCGTGGCCGATGCCATGGACGTTCAGGTGATGATCCACACCGACACCCTGAACGAATCCGGCTTTGTCGAAAACACCGTCGCTGCCATGAAGGGTCGCACCATCCATGCCTTCCACACCGAAGGCGCGGGCGGCGGCCACGCCCCCGATATCATCAAGATTTGCGGGCAGGATAACGTCTTGCCCTCCTCCACCAACCCGACCCGCCCCTTCACCGTCAACACGCTGGAAGAGCATCTCGATATGCTCATGGTGTGTCACCACCTCGACAAATCCATCCCCGAGGATGTGGCCTTTGCCGAAAGCCGCATCCGGCGCGAAACCATCGCCGCCGAGGATATCCTGCACGACATGGGCGCGTTTTCGATCATCGCCTCTGACAGTCAGGCCATGGGCCGGGTGGGCGAGGTGCTGATCCGCACATGGCAAACCGCCGACAAGATGAAGAAGCAGCGCGGGCGACTGCCCGAGGAAACCGGCGAGAACGACAATATGCGCGTTCGCCGCTATATCGCCAAATACACGATCAACCCGGCCATCGCGCACGGGCTGTCGCATGAAATCGGGAGCATCGAAGAAGGCAAACGCGCCGATCTGGTGCTTTGGAACCCGGCGTTTTTCGGGGTGAAGCCCGAAATGGTCCTGCTGGGCGGCACCATCGTCTGCGCCCAGATGGGTGACCCCAACGCCTCCATCCCAACGCCACAGCCGGTCTATAGCCGCCCGATGTTTGGGGCCTATGGGCGCTCTGTCGAACAGTCCGCCGTTTGCTTTGTATCCCAAGCGGCACAGGCCAACGGCATCGGCGATACCCTTGGGCTGGCCAAGCAAACCATCGCGGTCAACAACACCCGCGCCATCGGCAAGAAAGACCTGATCCTGAACAACGCCATGCCCGAGGTCGAGGTAAACCCCGAAACCTACGAAGTACGCGCCGACGGCGAATTGCTCACCTGCCAACCTGCCGAAACGCTGCCCATGGCGCAACGCTACTTTCTGTTTTGAGGTCTGCCATGACAAAGTTGCCCATCGCACAAACCCTGCACCGCAAAGGCCACTGGACCGGCCCGGCCCAAACCTGCACGTTGGACTACGACGCGCGCTTTTTGCGCCGCAAACGCCTGACCACCGACGAAGGTCAGGGCTTTGTCGTCGATCTTGCACAAACCACTTCGCTGGATCACGGCGATGCCTTGGAAACCGACACGGGCGCGCGGGTGATGATCTGTGCGGCGGCTGAAAACGTGCTTATTGTCACGGGCAACAACCTTGCCCGTCTGGCATGGCATATCGGCAACCGGCACACGCCTTGCCAAATCGAACACGACCGGCTGCTTATTCAGAACGATCCGGTGATTGCCCATATGCTTGAACATCTGGGCACCAATCTGACCGAGGCCAAGCTACCCTTCACCCCTGAAGGTGGGGCCTACGGCCATGGCCGGACCCATTCGCACGAACACGGGGCAACAGCCCATGCCCACTGATCCAAGGCTGCTGATCCTGACGCAATGGCTTTCGCCCGCATATCCGACAGGGGCCTTCGCGTGGTCACATGGGCTTGAGGCCGCAATTCACGCGGGATGGGTCCGTGATGCGCAATCGCTGGAGGGCTGGCTGGAAGACCTGCTCACCGATGGCTCTGGCCGGTCCGACGCCATATTCATTGCCCTAGCTGCAACCTGTAGCCACCCCAAGACGCTGCGCGGGATTGATGACACCGCGCGCGCCTTATGCGCCGCCTCCGAGCGTATTAAAGAAAGCGAACGCCAAGGCGCGGCTTTTGCCCGTATCACTCGCACGGTCTGGGAATTGGACCTGCCAGATTGCCTTATGCCGGTTGCCCTTGGGCGCGCGGCGCATTTGGTGGCCCTCCCTAAGCGCGTAGTTACAGCACTGTATTTGCAAAATTTTTGCTCCAACCTGATCGCGGCTGCGCAACGCCTAATGCCGCTTGGTCAGACCGACGGTCAGATGATCCTTGCCCGGCTGGGTCCGCTTTGCGCCTCTCTTGCCGCCGAAACCATAAGCGCCCGCGAGGACGATCTCTATTCAAACTGCTTCTTGTCGGACATCGCGGCTATGAAACACGAAACAGTAGAACCAAGGCTTTTCCAATCATGACACAAATGAACGGTCCTGTACGTATCGGTATAGGAGGCCCGGTCGGGGCCGGAAAAACGACGCTCACCGCCCGGCTGGCCGAACGGCTGAAGAAAGATTTCTCAATCGGGGTCATTACCAACGACATCTACACCCAAGAGGACGCCGAGGCCCTGATGCGGATGCAAATTTTGCCATCAGACCGGGTGATCGGGGTCGAAACCGGCGGCTGTCCGCATACAGCAATCCGCGAGGATGCCAGCATCAACCTTGCTGCCGTGGCCGAGATGCAATCCCGCCATGTCGATATAGACATCGTGTTGATCGAATCCGGTGGCGATAACCTTTCGGCCACCTTTAGCCCGGAACTGG
The DNA here is from genome assembly GCF_913057115.1 of uncultured Roseovarius sp. GTDB lineage: Bacteria > Pseudomonadota > Alphaproteobacteria > Rhodobacterales > Rhodobacteraceae > Roseovarius. Next base: position 106,953 of record NZ_CAJXNN010000004.1, on the reverse strand, counting down.
CCGACCTGACAATCTATATCATCGACGTCGCCGCAGGCGAGGAAATACCCCGCAAAGGCGGTCCCGCCATCACCCGGTCGGATATCCTCGTGATAAACAAGGCCGACCTTGCCCCCCATGTCGGGGCCTCGCTCGACGTGATGCAGCGCGACGCCACCCACATGCGCAATGGGCGGCCATTTGTCATAACCAGCCTTAAGAACGGGTGCTGCGATACCGAAATTGTTGATTTGATATTTGAACATGCCGGTTTGCAACGGAGCGCCTGATGGGTTTCAATTGCAAGGGGGAATAGAAGTCTGAATGGGAAGCGCATTGCTTTGAGCGTATCACTCAGCAAGGGAGATGCCATTTGAAATTGACCTTATTGGTGCGGCTGAACGAAGGCTTTGATGTCCGAGCAAAACAGCGGCAACTTGCGCGCCATATTTGCGAGGGCTAACTGTGGCCGCCAAGGCGACATCTGGAGAAGCCTTAAAAGCGCACATGGCAGCAGCGCAAAAGCTGCCCAGCTGCTTGGACACATCTGTTGGAGGTTTGCAATGGGCCGATCACGTTCCGAATGGCGACGAAGGCTCCCGGCTTTGTAAAGCTTGCTTTTTCGCGCAGCTGCCCTTCGCCCACAGCGTGCCATTCGGCAAAGCAGGCTTAACGGAAAATTCGCTGCAAATTGCCAGAATGACCAAAATAATTTGTTGTCTACGCCAACTTCTAGCCCTTGTACCCGGTGAACTTAAGTTCACTCTGCCGGTTGATCTGCCAGTATCCGATAAACTGACGCCCTGCCGATACCGATGCGCTTTGCAATTTCGGTTGGCCCCACTCCCGACTTAGAAAGTTCCAACACTTCGGATGAATGCGCGCGCGCCGTGGCCTTACGCCCTTTGTATTTTCCTGCCGCTTTCGCCTTGGCTATACCTTCCCGTTGCCGTTCCAGCATAATCTCGCGCTCGAACTGAGCAATACTAGTCAGCATGTTGAGAACCAACCTTCCGTTCGCTGTGCTGGTGTCTATAGCACCGTCGAGTATCCGAAGAGCGACGTTCTTGGCTTCAAGGCGTTCCGTTATCTTGACTAAGTGGGAAACCGACCGGGCCAAGCGATCCAGTTTGGTGACAACCAAGACGTCCCCGTTGCGAGCAAAGTCTATCGCCTCTTCAAGTTTCTCACGATTGGCCACGTCGACTGACGAGACCTGTTCTGTGAAAACCTTCTCACAACCTGCGCCCTGAAGGTCTCGCTGCTGGGCTTCAAGTCCGGCTTTTTGGTCTAGCGTTGATGTTCTGGCGTAACCTATTAGCATGCAGGTGAACTCCTGTATCAAAATGTCTAAGACATATAGATACAAGTGTATCAAAAATCAAGATATAGCTTTTGTGAGACGCTTTTTGGCCGAACAGATACTGTCTCGCAGGGGCAAGGCCTATTGGGCACAACTTGCACTCTCGGCCCATAGCGGACCTCGGACGTTACCACTTACGCTGCAGTGCCGCCTCCCCGAACCGGACATTCGCGCAATGCTCAGCATATCTGGAGAGGAAATTACTGCTTCACAGAAGATTACCGACCTTAATAGACGTCGCTGGTCACAAGTAGGTCGGCCACGGGGGTACTTTATCCTTTCTTGCTGCTGAGATGCTGATCCTGTCAGACTAAGATCATCCGACAATCAACTCGCGTTGGGTTTTGAATGCGCCCATTTTCTAATCACCCAGATGAATCTCGCGCCAGGCTATAGAATTGCGCGGCACTCTGTATGCCCGTTTGTTGCTCGGAGGCCACCAAATTGTCATTTCGAACGCGATGGGTACAAAACTAACAATAGTCGTTGTCGAAGAGGATCGAGATCGCGCAATCGCGATTATAGATGCCTTGAAGGACAGCTTGGACTGCGATGTCTTCGTGATTTCGGGAGCCACTGGACTTGGCCGTAAGATTGCGGCGCATGCGCCCGATATCGTCTTGATCGACATAGACAACCCAACGCGCGACATGCTGGAAGAACTCACGCTGGCCTCTGGGCCCTTGGAGCGCCCGGTGGCGATGTTCGTTTCGGGGGCGGCGGGCGGATTGGCGCAGACCGCGATCGAGGCGGGGGTTTCGGCCTATGTGGTCGATGGGCTGTCGCCCGAGCGCATCAAGCCGGTGCTGGATACCGCCATTGCGCGGTTCCGCATGGTGCGACAGATGCGCAGCGAGCTGGCCGAAACGCGGCGTGCCTTGGAAGAGCGCAAGGTGATCGACCGCGCCAAGGGGCTTTTGATGAAGGCCAAGGGTATTGATGAGGATGCCGCTTATGCCCTGTTGCGCAAGACAGCGATGGATCAGGGCCGCCGCGTGGCGGATGTTGCCGAGGCGCTGGTCACGGCCTCGGGGCTATTGGGATGAAGACGGTGGATATCTCTGTGGCCTATATGCCCTTGGTGGATGCAGCCCCCTTGATAGTGGCCCAAGAGATGGGTTTTGCCGAAACTGAAGGTATATCGCTGGATCTGATTGCCGCGCCCTCATGGTCATCGGTGCGGGATATGCTGGCTTTTGGGCGTGTGGATGCGGCGCATTTGCTTTCGCCTGTGCCGGTGGCCATGGCCTTGCGTCTTGGCGGGGTGTCAACCCCGATATCGGCGGTGTCGATCCTGTCGGCCAATGGCAATGTTCTGGGGGTTGGGCGCGCCTTGGAAGAGACATTGCGCGCGACTGGATACGATTTTGATTTCAATGATCCGATTAAGGCCGCCGCCGCGTTATCCGCTGTGCGCGAGGGGCCAATCACCTTTGGCGTGCCGTTTCCGTTTTCCATGCATGTAGAGCTTTTGCGCTATTGGTGCGGCCATACGGAGTTGGGCGAGGATGGCATTGATATTCGCACCGTACCCCCACCCTTGATGGCCGAAGCCCTGGCCGCAGGAGATATCGATGCCTTTTGCGTTGGCGAGCCGTGGGGGTCGGTCGCGGTGGACCGCGGGCTTGGGGCGTTGTTGCTGCCCGGAAAAGCAATTTGGGAGTTCGCGCCGGAAAAAGTTCTGGCCGTGCGTACAGATTGGGCCGAGACCGAGCCTGACCTGTTGGGCCGCTTGATGCGGGCCGTCTGGCGGGCGGGGCGGTGGCTTGCCAACCCGGACAGCCGAAGTGCCGCAAGCGAAATACTGTCGCGCAAGGCCTATCTGGATGTTCCCGCGGAATTGATCGACCGGGCGCTTTCGGGGCATCTGTCGGTCTCTGGCTGCGGTGAGCAACGCAGGATTGAGCATTTCATCGAGTTCTACGCCGGAGCGGCGACCTTTCCGTGGCGCAGTCAGGCCAAATGGATTGCCCATCAATTGCTGCAACGCCACGGGGCGAGCGACGTGGTTTCGGTGGCACAAGCGGCGGGTGTCTTCCGAAGCGATCTGCATCGCCGTCACTTGGACGCGACCGGGGCGGATTTACCCGGGGCATCGGAAAAACTGGAAGGCGCGATTCGTCATGCAACCGCCGTTGCGTCAATGAAAGGCGGGATCAGCCTGCTGCCGGATGCGTTTTTCGATGGCCAAATTTTTGATCCAAACGAATGTGAGTGATGCATTTTTAGGCAATCGCCGCTGCGACATCGCTTTGTTGGGGCCGGCTTTCACGCTTTCAGCGATTTTTGCTTTGCCAAAATGCTGCGCTGCCGCATGGTGATTGCATCAGCCCACAACGGGGTGAGCTGATCCGAATTTTCCCACCGACAGGGACTTCTTGAGCAAGGCCGCTCGCGCACCGCTGATTTTCAGCGGTCTGTGCAGTGGCCTTTTTTGCGTTTGCCCGGGTCTCCTTCTTCCTTCCCGGGCACATCGAAAGGAAAAACGATGAAAAACCTTCTTTTTGGGCTGGCCGCCTCGACTGCGTTGCTGAGCCCTGCGTTCGCCGAAATGCTGCAACTAGAAAAAGATGAACTGACCTTCGGTTTTATCAAGCTGACGGATATGGCGCCGCTCGCTGTGGCCTATGAAAAGGGATATTTCCTCGACGAGGGCCTGTTCGTGACGCTTGAGGCGCAGGCCAACTGGAAAGTCCTTCTGGATGGCGTGATCGACGGGCAACTGGACGGTGCGCACATGCTGGCCGGTCAGCCGCTGGCCGCCACGATCGGCTTTGGCACCGAGGCGCATATCATCACGCCCTTTTCCATGGACCTGAACGGCAATGGCATCACCGTCAGCAACGAGGTCTGGGAAAAGATGCTGCCGCACATCCCGAAAATGGACGATGGCCGCCCGCAGCACCCGATTTCCGCCGAGGCGCTGGCCCCGGTGGTGGAAGAGTTCAAGGCCGAGGGCAAACCGTTCAACATGGGCATGGTCTTCCCGGTGTCGACGCATAACTACGAGCTGCGCTATTGGCTGGCCGCCGGTGGTCTGCACCCGGGCTATTACAGTGAGCAGAATATCTCGGGTCAGATCGACGCCGATGTGTTCCTGTCGGTGACGCCGCCGCCGCAGATGCCCGCCACCTTGGAGGCTGGCACGATCCATGGCTATTGCGTGGGGGAACCGTGGAACCAGCAAGCGGTCTTCAAAGGCATCGGTGTGCCGGTGATCACCGATTACCAACTGTGGAAGAACAACCCCGAGAAGGTCTTTGGTATCACCGCCGAGTTTGCCGAGGAAAACCCCAATACCACGCTGGCGCTGACCAAGGCGCTTATCCGGGCCGCGCAGTGGTTGGATGAAAACGACAACGCCAACCGCCCTGAAGCGGTCGAGATCCTGAGCCGTTCGGAATATGTGGGGGCCGATTACGAGGTGATCGCCAACTCGATGACCGGGTTCTTTGAATTCGAGAAGGGCGACAAGCGCGACATTCCCGATTTCAACGTCTTCTTCCGGCACAATGCGACTTATCCCTTCTATTCGGATGCTATTTGGTACCTGACGCAGATGCGCCGCTGGGGCCAGATTTCCGAACCCAAGGCAGATAGCTGGTACGACGAGGTCGCCAAATCGGTCTACAAGCCTGAGATCTATCTGGAAGCGGCGCGGATGCTGGTCGATGAGGGTCTTGCCGATGAGGCGGACTTCCCTTGGGACAGCGACGGTTACAAGGCCCCGACGCCGGCCGAGGATATCATTGACGGTATCCCCTACGACGGCCGCGCGCCCAATGCCTATCTCGACAGCTTGCCGATTGGCCTGAAGGGCGAACAGCGTGTCGTCGGCACCGAGGTCGAAGGCTGACCAAAGCGTTGCACCGCGCCTTGATCCCCAAAGCGCGGTGCACCCGATCCCTGACATCAAGGACTATTCCCATGACAACCGTCGACCCCGATTTCGCAAATGCAGAGGCAAAAGAGGCCCGGCGCGCGCGCCTCTTCACCCGCATCAACGCCGCCGACAAATGGTTTCAGGTGCTTGGCCTGAGCTGGATGACGCCCGTTCTCAAAGCCGTGGCCGGGGACAACCCTCAAGCGCAGTTCAAGGAGATCTGGCGCCTTCTGGCAGTGCCCCTGTTGGCGATCTTTGCCTTTCTGCTTCTATGGGGCAGCTTGGCCCCCAAGGTGGAAACATCGCTGGGCGCGGTGCCGGGACCGGCGCAGGTTTGGCAAGAGGCGGTCAACCTGCACGAAGACGCGCAGGCCAAGGCCGAAAAACGCGCCGAATTTCAGGCCAAGGTCGATCAGTTGAACGAACGGTTGATAGCCAATGGCCGCGAACCAAAGGAGCGCGCCTATACCGGCGCCCCCAGCTATTACGAGCAAATCTGGACCTCGATTCAGACGGTGTTCTTTGGCTTCCTTCTGGCCACGGTGATTGCCGTGCCGCTTGGCATCCTTGCGGGGCTTTCGCCGACGGCCAATGCGGGCCTCAACCCGTTGATCCAGATTTTCAAACCGGTTTCGCCTTTGGCGTGGCTGCCGATCGTGACGATGATTGTCTCGGCGCTGGCCGCGACCGAGGGCGGGCTGTTTCCGAAAAGCTTTATCATCTCGGCGGTGACGGTGACGCTGTGTTCGCTTTGGCCCACCTTGATCAACACGTCGCTGGGCGTGGCGAGCATCGACAAGGATTTGGTCAATGTCTCGAAGGTTCTGAAAATGAACACTTGGACCAAGATCACCAAGCTGGTCCTGCCCTCGGCGCTGCCGCTGATCTTTACCGGGCTGCGCCTGAGCCTTGGTGTGGGTTGGATGGTTCTGATTGCCGCCGAGATGCTGGCCCAGAACCCCGGCCTTGGCAAATTCGTCTGGGATGAGTTCCAGAACGGATCAAGCTCTAGCCTTGCCAAGATCATGGTTGCGGTCTTCACCATCGGGATCATCGGCTTCTTGCTGGATCGGGTGATGTACGCGCTGCAATCCCTTTTCACCTTTACGAATAACCGGTGAGCGACATGAGCATTCTGAAGTTTGATAACGTCAGCAAATCCTTCGGCGAAGGCACGCATAAGACGAATGTGCTCAAGGATATCGACCTTGAGGTGGCCGAAGGCGAGTTTCTGGTGATCCTTGGTTTCTCGGGCACTGGCAAGACCACCTTGATCAACCTGATGGCGGGGCTGGAACGCCCCACCACGGGCAGCGTCACCTTCAAGGACGCCCCGATCACTGGGCCAGGCCCGGAACGCGGTGTGATCTTTCAAAGTTACTCGCTGATGCCGTGGCTGACGGTGAGCGGCAATGTCGGCCTTGCAGTGGAGACGGTTTTCCCAGGGCTGAGCAAGGCCGAGAAAGCCGAGAAGGTTGCGCATTACGTGGATATGGTGGGGCTGAGCCATGCCGCCAGCCGCCGCCCGGCGGAATTGTCGGGCGGGATGCGGCAGCGGGTGAATGTGGCCCGCGCACTGGCCATGAACCCCGAAATGCTGCTTCTGGACGAGCCGCTTTCGGCGCTGGATGCGCTGACGCGGGCCAATCTGGCCGACGAGATCGAGCATATCTGGGAGGCCGACAAGAAAACCTGCGTTCTGATCACCAACGACGTGGACGAGGCGATTATTCTGGCCGACCGGATTATCGCGCTGAACCCAGATGGAACACTGGGTGAGGAATTCATAGTCTCCATTCCGCGCCCGCGTGAACGCAGTGCCATGAACGCTGATGACACATTCAAGCGGCTGCGGGCAAATGTGACGAAATACCTGATGGATGTGGGGATCGAAGCCAAGGTGGAAGGCACCCGCGAATTGCCGGATGTAACGCCCATTCATGGCGTACCGACTGCGGTGCAGGATGCCCAAAAGGGCCTGATCGGGTCTCGGTTCCTCGACTTTTCGCAGCTTCATAAGGTTTATCCCACACCCAAGGGGCCGCTGACCGTGGTCGAGGATTTCGACCTCAAGATCGACCGGGGGGAGTTCATTTCGCTGATCGGGCATTCGGGCTGTGGTAAATCCACGGTGCTGACCATGGCCGCCGGGCTGAACGAAATATCCAAAGGTGCCATCAAGCTGGATGGTCGCCACGTCGAGGGGGCCGACCCCGAACGCGCGGTGGTCTTTCAATCGCCCAACCTGTTTCCCTGGCTGACCGCCAAGGAGAACGTGGCGATCGGGGTGGACAAGGTTTATCCCAAGGCCTCACAGGCCGAGCGCCAGGACGTGGTGGAATACTATCTTGAGCGTGTCGGTCTTGCCGAGGCGATGGACAAGCCCGCCGTTGATCTGTCGAACGGTATGAAACAGCGGGCCGGCATTGCGCGCGCCTTTGCGCTGTCGCCCAAGCTTTTGCTTCTGGATGAACCGTTCGGGATGCTGGACAGCCTGACGCGCTGGGAGTTGCAGGAAGTTCTGATGGAGGTCTGGAGCCGCACCAAGGTGACGGCGATCTGTGTCACCCATGACGTGGACGAGGCGATTTTGCTGGCGGATCGGGTGGTGATGATGACCAACGGCCCGCAGGCCACGATTGGCAAGATCACGAAGGTCGACTTACCGCGCCCCCGGACCCGCAAGGTCCTGTTGGAGCACCCCGATTACTATGCCTACCGGCAAGAGGTGCTTGATTTCCTTGAGGAATATGAACACGGCGCTAAGCCCAAAACATCAGCCCCAAAACCCATAGCGGCGGAGTGAACCCATGACACAGAAACTGGTTATAATCGGGGCGGGTATGGCCTCGGGCCGGGTGATCGAACATTTGGTCGAAGAAAACGCCGGCGCCTTTGACATTACGCTGTTCAATGCCGAGCCACGCGGCAATTACAACCGCATCATGCTCTCGCCCGTGCTGTCCGGCGACAAGACCTATGAGGATATCGTCACACACGGTGCCGATTGGTATGAAGCGCATGGCGTCACCTGCCGCTTCGGCGAGCATGTGGTGAAGATCGACCGCGAGATGAAGGTTGTCGAAGGTCAGAACGGCTATGTGCCCTATGACAAGCTGATCATCGCTACCGGCTCGGCCCCGTTTTTAATTCCCGTTGAGGGCAAGGATTTGCCCGGAGTCATCACCTACCGCGATCTGGACGACACCAACGCCATGATCGAGGCCGCGCAAAAAGGCGGCAAGGCCGTGGTGATCGGTGGCGGTCTTTTGGGCCTTGAGGCGGCTGCAGGTCTGGCTGAGCGGGGCATGGAGGTCACTGTGCTGCACCTCATGGGCCATCTGATGGAGCGGCAGCTGGACGAGGCCGCCGGATACCTCCTGCGCCGCGATCTGGAAAAGCGCGGGATCACGATCATGACCCAAGCCTCGACCGCCGCCATTCTGGGCGAAGATAGGGTCGAAGGTGTCATGTTGGAGGATAACACCGCGCTGGAGGCCGATTTAGTCGTCATGGCGGTGGGGATCCGGCCCGAAACTCGGCTGGCCACCGATGCCGGGGTCGAGGTGGCCCGCGGCATTGAGGTGAATGCCCAGATGCAGACCTCGGACCCGAATATTTACGCCGTGGGCGAATGCGTGGAATTCGACGGCCATCTGTTTGGCCTTGTCGCGCCGCTTTACGATCAGGCGAAGGTGTTGGCCCATACCTTGATGGATCAACCCGATGCCTTTGTGGTCAAGGATATTGCCACCAAGCTGAAGGTGACTGGCTGTGACCTGTTCAGCGCAGGCGATTTCGCCGAGGGTGACGGCCGCGAGGATATCGTTTTTCGCGATCCGGCGCGCGGTATTTACAAGCGTTTGGTGATCGAGGGCGATCATCTGGTTGGGGCGGTGATGTATGGCGACACCGCCGACGGCAATTGGTTTTTCGGGCTGATCAAGGACGGCACCGAAATTGATGAGATGCGCGAGACGCTGATCTTTGGCCCGACCTTTCAGGGGGGCGAACAAGCGGACCCTCTCTCAGCCGTTGCAGCCTTGCCGCGTGACGCGGAAATCTGCGGTTGTAACGGCATTTGCAAAGGTAAGATCGTGGATGCCATCGAAGGCGGGGCGACGGACCTTGGGGCCGTCAAGGCACAGACCAAGGCCAGCGCCTCCTGCGGGACCTGTACAGGGCTGGTTGAGCAGCTTTTGCAGGTGACTTTGGGCGATGACTTCGAAGCGCCGACAGCGCAGCCTGTTTGTGGCTGTACCGACTTGAGCCACGAGGATGTGCGCCGCCTGATCAAGTCGCAGGAGCTGAAATCGCAGGCGGCGGTTTGGCAGGAGTTGGGGTGGAAAACGCCCAATGGCTGCCATGCCTGCCGCCCGGCGGTGAATTTCTACCTGCTGGCCGACTGGCCGCTTGAGTATCAGGACGATCCGCAAAGCCGGTTCGTCAACGAGCGCAAGCACGCCAACATCCAGAAGGACGGCACCTTCAGCGTGGTGCCGCGCATGTGGGGCGGGATCACCAACCCCGATGAATTGCGCGCCATCGCGGACGCCGCCGATAAATATAACGTGCCCACCGTCAAGGTGACCGGCGGGCAGCGGATCGACCTTCTTGGGGTCAAGGGCGAAGACCTGCCGGCGATCTGGGCGGACTTGAATCGCGCGGGGCTGGTCTCGGGTCATGCCTATTCCAAGGGGCTGCGCACGGTGAAAACCTGCGTCGGGACCGATCATTGCCGCTTTGGCACGCAGGACAGCACGGGCCTTGGCATCAAGCTGGAACAGGCGCTTTGGGGGTCTTGGACGCCGCACAAGGTCAAGCTGGCTGTCTCAGGTTGTCCGCGCAATTGCGCCGAGGCGACCTGCAAGGATGTCGGCATCGTCTGCGTCGACAGTGGCTATCAGGTGAGTGTCGGCGGTGCTGCGGGTATGGACGTGAAGGAAACCGAGCGCCTGATCGACGTGCCCACCGAGGAGGAGGCCATCGCGGTGACGATCGCCTTCGTCCAGCTTTATCGTGAAAACGCAAAGTATCTTGACCGACCCTATAAGTGGCTTGCCAAGGTCGGGTTGGATTGGGTGAAAGAGCGCATCATGGACACCGATGAGCGCGCCCGACTGATCGAGGCGTTTGAGCTTTCGCAATCCATCTACCGCAAGGATCCATGGGCCGAGCACGCGCAAGAGCGCGCGTCAAGTTATGCGCCCTTGGCGGATCTGACATTGGAGGCCGCAGAATGAGCTGGATCGACATCGGACATATCGACGACATTCCCCCGCGCGGGGCGCGGGTGGTGAAAACGCCGGTGGGTTGCGTGGCCCTGTTCCGCACCGCCGAGGCCGAGGTGTTCGCCGCATCGAACACCTGCCCGCACAAGGGCGGCCCACTTTCCGAAGGGATCGTGCATGGGCAATCTGTGACCTGCCCACTGCACAACTGGGTCTTTAACCTCGATACCGGCCAAGCCGATGGCGAGGACGGGCGCATCGCCACCTATCCTGTGCGTCTGGAGGGCGCGCGTATCTTGCTGGATGGTGAGGCCGTGGGCAAAAGGAGTGCCGCGTGATGGATGGCACGGGCCTGCCGGAGACCCGCTCGACATGCCCTTATTGCGGCGTGGGCTGCGGGGTACTTTTGCGCCCCGATGGGCAAGGCGGGCTGGATGTACGCGGTGATCCCGAACATCCGGCGAACTTTGGGAGGCTGTGTTCCAAGGGCTCGGCGCTGGCCGAAACCGTGGGGCTGGAGCATCGCCTGTTGGCGCCGCAGGTCAATGGGCGCGAAGCCGGTTGGGACGAGGCATTGCAATTGGTGGCGGATCGGTTCGCCGACACCGTCGCGCAAAATGGCCCCGACAGCGTGGCGTTCTATGTCTCGGGTCAATTGCTGACTGAGGATTATTACGTCGCCAACAAGCTGATGAAAGGCTTCATCGGCTCGGCCAATATCGACACCAATTCGCGGCTCTGCATGGCGTCCAGTGTGGCAGGCCACAAGCGCGCCTTTGGCACAGATACGGTGCCCGGCACCTATGAGGATTTGGATGAGGCCGACCTGGTGGTTCTGGTCGGCTCCAACCTCGCCTGGTGCCACCCGGTGCTGTACCAGCGCTTTTTGGACACGCGAAAAAAGCGCGGAACGCGGATCGTTGTGATTGATCCGCGCCGCACGGCAAGCTGCGACGGGGCCGATATGCATCTGGCCTTGCAGCCCGGCAGCGATGTGGCGCTGTTCAACCGCTTGCTTGCCACGCTTTATGAAGGTGGTGCGTTGGACAAGGCCTATATCGCTCGGACGCAAGGGTTTGACGCGGCTTTGGCTGCGGCGCTGCGCGACGACGTATCTGTCACCGGTTTGAGCGACGACGAGATCACCGCCTTTTGTGAGCTTTGGATGCAAAACGAAAAGGTGGTGACCATCTATAGTCAAGGCGTCAACCAATCGACCAGCGGTTCGGATAAGGTCAATTCCATCCTCAACTGTCACCTCGCCACCGGCCGCATCGGCAAGCCGGGCATGGGGCCGCTTTCGGTCACCGGGCAGCCCAATGCCATGGGCGGGCGCGAGGTTGGCGGCTTGGCCAATATGCTGGCCTGTCACCTTGATCTGGAAAACCCCGATCATCGCGCAGCTGTGCGCGATTTTTGGGATGCGCCGAGCATCCCAGAGGCCCCGGGTCTCAAGGCGGTGGATATGTTCCGCGCCGTGGGTGACGGGCGGATCAAAGCCCTGTGGATCATCCACACCAACCCCGCCGTGTCGATGCCCGAGGCCGACGCGGTGCGCGACGCGATCGAGGGCTGCGATTTCACGGTGGTCAGCGATATCACGGCGGCCACAGATACGGGGCGGCTGGCTGATGTTGTGTTGCCGGCCACGGCATGGGCCGAAAAAGATGGCACCGTCACCAATTCCGACCGCACGATCAGCCGCCAGCGCAGCGTTCTACCCGCCCCCAAAAACGCTCGCGCCGATTGGGCCATTCTGGCCGAGGTCGGGCAGCGCATGGGCCATGACCGGGCCTTCGATTATGACAGCCCGGCCGAGATTTTCGGCGAATATGCGGCGCTGTCGGGGATTGCAGGACGGTTTGGGCGGGATTTCGATATCTCGCGCCTTTCGCAGTTGAACGACGCGGACTACGCGGCACTTGCACCGATCCGCTGGCCTGTCACGGCGGCGCGCGAAGGCGGTCGCTTTTTTGCAGACGGTCGTTTTTTCCATGCCGATGGAAAGGCGAGGTTCGTGCCAGTAAGCTATAGGCCGCCGGCCTCGAAAACCGGGCCGCGCTATCCATTTCGCCTCAACACCGGGCGGCTGCGGGACCAGTGGCACACCATGACCCGTACAGCCCTTAGCCCCCGCCTGTCTGCCCATATGCCAGAGCCGTTTGTCGAGTTGCACCCCGAGGATGCCACGGCCCAGGGCATTGAGCCCGCCGATCTTGTGGAGCTGCAAAGCCCCCACGGCCGGGCAATATTGCGCGCGCGGATCACCGACACGGTGCAGCCCGGACAGGTCTTCGCCCCGATGCACTGGACCGGGCAAACCGCGCCGTCGGCCCGGATTGATGCGCTTGTCGCTGCGATGACCGACCCGGTGTCGGGTCAGCCGGAAAGCAAGGCCAGCGTTGTGGCGCTGTCGCGCTTCGAGGCGGATTGGTACGGCTTTGCCGTGTCGCGTGCCGAAATGACGCCAAAGGCCGAATACTGGGCCATGGCCCGCACCAAGCACGGCTATCGCGCGGAGTTAGCGGGCCTTACGCCTTGCAAGGATTGGGAGGAGGAAGCCAAACGCCTGTTCGATGCGCCCGGCGCCGAGGTGACATCGGTCTTGGATGCAGGGCGCAGTGTGGCGCGTGTGGCCTTGTACGAGGCTGGCGCATTGATCGGTGCGGTCTTCGTGGCGCCGCGCCCGGTGGCGGTGATGCGTGACTATCTGATGGGATTGCCGGGGGGCGCAGCCGAAGCTGTGCTTCAGGGGCGCCCGGCGGCGGATGTTCCGAACCCGGGGCCGGTTCTGTGTTCGTGCCTCGGTGTTGGGGTGAATACCATCGTCGAGGCAGTCGAGAAGCAGGGGTTGATTTCGGTCGACGCGATTGGGGAGGCCTTGGGGGCGGGCACAAATTGCGGGTCGTGCCGCCCCGAGATCGCAACCCTCTTGCAAAACCTGCGCAGACCGGAGGCGGCACAATGAGCCTTGCAGAGCATGTCCGCACCTTGGGGCGTGGCCCCGGACGGTCGCGGTCTTTGACCCAAACCGAGGCCTATGACGCCATGCATCTGATGCTGTCGGGCGATGCGGCGCCGGCGGCGGTGGGCGCGCTATTGATGCTTTTGCGTATGAAGGGGGAAACCGCCGAGGAAATCGCCGGGCTTGCCTGCGCGGCACAGGCCAGCGCACCGCGTATTGAGGCGGTCGATCTGGATTGGCCAAGCTATGCGGCGGGGCGCACCCGCGGGGCGCCGTGGTTCCTGTTTTCCGCCGCCATGGTGGCGCGGGCCGGACACCGGGTTTTGCTGCATGGCTGGAACGGGGCGGACCAAAAAATTCGCGAGGGGCTTCAAACCGCAGGCATCAAAACTGCGCGCACTGCCGATGAGGCCAATATCCTGCTGGATCGTCATGGCATTGCCTATCTGCCACTTGAAACCCTGCATCCCGCACTTTTTCGCCTTTTGACGCTGCGCGACGTGTTGGGCCTTCGTTCGTGTATCAACACGGTGTGCCGCATGTTGAACCCGGGGCGCGCGAAGGCCAGCGTGCAAGGGGTTTTCCATCCGTCCTATCGGCTACTGCAAGCTGATGCCGCCGCCCTATTGGAGTGGCAGAGCCTAAGCGTGATCAAGGGCGGCGGCGGTGAATTTGAACGTCACCCCTCCAAACAAATCGCGGCGTTTGGGCTGCGGCGCGGGCGGCTCTATCAATCGGTCCTGCCTGCCTTGCTGGATGAAACACGGCGGCTCTCCTCGGCGTCAGCCCCGCCACTGATCGCGGCACGGCAGCCTCACAGCCTACCGGCCTTTGAGACGCAAACCATTGTCGGCACTGCGCGGTTGGCGCTTGAGACACTTGGCCACTCGGATGCAACCGAACTGGCCACCTCGCTTTGCACCGCGTCGGCCCCTCTCCACCCCGCTTGAAAAGGATACAGCCATGAAAGCCTTCCCTATGTTCATTCGTACCAGCGGCCGCCGCGTTGTGATCGTGGGCGGTGGTGAACAGGCCGCCCAGAAAACCCGGCTGATGCTGAAAACTGACGCCCGCATCGTGCTTGTTGCTGCCCTCCTTGAGCCTGAGCTTGAGGGTGTTGTGGCTGAGGGTAAGGCCGAGCATATCCCCGCATTATCCGCCGAGGTTTTCAAAGACGCGGCAATGGTCTTTGTCGGAACCGGATGCCCAGGATTTGATGCGGCCGTGCATGGCGTGGCCAAGGCCATGGGCTGCGCCGTGAATGTGGTCGACCAGCCCGAGTTGTGCGACATGACCACGCCTGCGATCGTTGATCGCGATCCCATCGTCGTCGCCATCGGCAGCGAAGGCACCGCGCCGGTCCTGACGCGCGATATCAAGACCCGACTGGAACGGACGCTACCGCAAAACCTCGGGGGGTTGGCCGCCTTGGCCGGACGCTTGCGCCGCAGTGTCGAGACTCATGTGCCCCGGCCACAGCGCCGCGCGCTTTGGGCTTGGGTTTTCAAGGGCGCACCGCGTGACCTTTGGGTGCGCGGCGGGGAGCGCAAGGCCGCGCGTCAAATCAAAACGGCGATCGCCGCAGGCGCAGCCCCGCAAGATGCCGCACAAGGCTGTGTCTCGCTTGTCGGCGCCGGGCCGGGTGCGCGGGATCTGATGACCCTGCGCGCGGTGGAGCGTCTACAGGAGGCTGATGTTATCTTTTATGACCGTCTGGTGGACAGTGAGGTTCTGGAATTGGCGCGTCGCGACGCCGAACGGGTTTTCGTTGGCAAACATGTTGGCGCTCATAGCTGGCCGCAGGAGCAGATCAACCAGATGATCGTGGCCGAGGCCCTTAAAGGTCGCCGTGTGGTGCGCCTCAAATCGGGGGATCCGGCGATCTTCGGACGCGCCAGCGAAGAGATCGAAGCGGCTAAGGCCGCAGGTGTGCCGGTTGAGCTGGTCCCCGGCGTGACGGCGGCTTCGGCGGCGGCCTCTGCGCTCGGCCAAAGCTTGACCGAGCGCGGGGTTGCCAACACCTTGGTTCTGGCGACGGGGACAGGACATGAAAAAGACCCACTGCCCGATTGCACACGTCTTTCCGGGCCGGGCACGACGACAGCGTTTTATATGTCGGTCGGGCAAGCCGCTCGGATATCAGAATCGCTCATGCGGCAAGGCTTGCCAGCACAGGCGCCCGTCCAAATCGCAGTGGACTTATCGAAGCCCAGTCAACGGCTGTTGACCACCGAGGTGGCGAGGCTGGCCGAAACGATTGCACAGCAGACCATAATGCGATGTGCGGTTTTGCTTGTGACCTGGCCCGAGAACCAAGAGGCTCAAAGTACGCCTTTCGGCACCGAAAGGCGTGAAGCTCCGATTCAGGCGTGGAATGAAATTGAAGTTGTGTGAAGCTCTTCTCCTGCAGGTCCATTCGACACGAAGCATGATGATCAACATGGACCAATCGCAAAGGCATCACCTTTCTTGGAGGACGAAAACAGTCGAAAACCACAATTTGAAAGGTCAAAAAACCTTCTGATTGGTTCCAACTGCGACTTGCGCATATCGCTACAAAGCTAACTTTCGGCTTGGTGCCGCCTTGCAGCAATTCCAAGAAAAGGGTCATACAAAAGGGTACTGGATGTCGGCTTCCAGCATCTATCTTTGATCCAATCGCAGGTGCAGAGAATAACCGGTTTCCGCCCTTGTTGCAGAATCCCCCTCATTCCTGTCCTTCACGGAAAATCATAAGAAAAGACTTATGGTGGGTATAATGGTGGATTATAATATGCAAAAATTTGTTAAGTAACGAAAATATATATATTTTTATCAATTTTGTGGTGCCGGTGATAGGACTCGAACCTACGACCCCATCATTACGAATGACGTGCTCTACCAGCTGAGCTACACCGGCACTCGGAGCGCGGCTATAGCACCGCGCGCGCCCCTGTGGAAGCGTTATTTTTCAGCTTTTTCTTCGGGCGTGTCGCCTTCGTCTTCAACGATCTCGGCATCCACCACGTCGGCATCCGCCTCAGATTCCTCGTTGTCGCCCAACGACTTATCCTCAACTGCTCCGACGATCAGTGGCAGCATTTCAACACCGGTGGCGGTGCTGACCGCTTGGGCTGGCGGCGATTTCCACGACAGGGTGTCGAAGGATTCACAATGCTCACAAACCGGCGCCCATTCGGCGTGGATATGGTGGCAGTTGTCGCAAACCCATTGCGGCCCACGCGGCGCCGACAGCGCCCGCGCCAGCCAGCCCTTGACCACCGCGTCCGAGGCGCCTTCGCCCCGCTCCACGGCCGCCATAATCGTCAAAGCCCGCGCATCCGGGTCGCCTTCGGCCAAATCGCCCAAGGCGCGCCGCGCCGCCGGGAAGTCTTCCGCAGCGATGTGCAGCTCGGCTTCAAGCAGTTTGGTTTCGCGATTATCGGAATGAACGCGAAGCAATTTGTTGAAGCGTTTCAGACGCTTATCTGGTGACTCATCGGGCTCAATCTCGGCAAAGGCTGCCGCCAGATCAGGGTGTGGTTGGGCATCCCATGCCTTCTTAATGACCCGCGTCGCATAGCGTTTCGAGCCTTGCTCGATATACCCCCGCGCGGCCAGAACAGCGGCTGGGACCAGATCGGGCGACAGGCGATTGGCCTCGATCGCGGCTTCCCGCGCCTCGATGCTCTGACCCTCTTCAAGAACCTCGCGCGCTTCCGACAAGGCCAGAACCGCATCGCGCCGCTTGTGCACATCCCGTGGCAGGGTGCCGTACTTCAGCTTGGCATTCAGGGTCTCGCGAGCGCCTTTCCAATCCTCGGTCTTGGCCTGCAACTGCAGGAGCGAATCCTGTACTTCGGCATGCTTGGGCTTCAGGGCAAAAGCCGTCTGCGCCAGCTTGAGCGCCGTTTCGGTCTCGCCGTCCGACAGCTTCTGCTTCAGCAGCCCCCGGACGCCAACGAAACGGGTATTCTCGTTTTTCAACAAACGTTTATAAACTGCCTCGGCCTTTTTACGATCACCGGACATTTCAGCAGCCTGAGCCGTGATCAGGTTCGTCAGGGCAGGCTTCTTCAGATATTTCTCGGCCTTGTTGGCCTTGCTCATTGCCACGTCACCTTCACCCGATGCCAAAGCAAGCAACCCCTCGGACAAGGCGCGATAACCTTTTTCCTGCCGGTTGCGATCAAAGTACCGCGACAGGGCCGTCTCATCGCCGTTGATGAACTTCAAAACGGCAATCAAAAGACCGGCCAGCTTCAGGAGAATCCAAATCGCCAGCACCAAGAGCAACAGCGCGATCACGGTCATCATCGGGCTGAGGTTGAACTCATACCCCGCCATGACGATCTGTACCCCGCCGTCTAGTTCCAGCAGGAACCAGGCGCCATAGGCGGCAGCAGCAACCAGGGCGCCGAAAACAACTATTTTAATTATCGACCAAAGCATAAAACGCCCTTTCAGGTTCAGTTCAGGTTTTCGCCAAGCGCTTGCGCGGCAGCGATGGCATCCAAGCGCTGAGCCGCAGCGCCGGACCAATCGGACAACTCGGCACGGCCTTTTTCGGGAAGCCCCTCCAGTTCCGCCAGTGCATCCGTCAATCGGCCTTCCCGCAAGGCAGCTTCGGCGCGACTTAGCACCGCATCAGGGCTGTTGCCTTCTTTCGGTTCAAGCGAACGACCGCCCAGTTGCGCAAAAAGGAAATCGGAAAACCCGCCGTTTTCACCCTCATTCGTAGCGACAGAACGCGAGGCGCCAAGTGCCCGCCG
The DNA here is from genome assembly GCF_913057115.1 of uncultured Roseovarius sp. GTDB lineage: Bacteria > Pseudomonadota > Alphaproteobacteria > Rhodobacterales > Rhodobacteraceae > Roseovarius. Next base: position 88,781 of record NZ_CAJXNN010000004.1, on the reverse strand, counting down.
TGCCGCGTCGGGGAAGCTTTCTTGCAATGCCGTAAGAGACGCCACGCCTTGATCAGCGACGGACGCAAGCGCCTCTGGCACCTCGACTCCGGCGGATTGCAAGTCGGCCAGTGCCGGGGCAAAGCCGGTGCCTGCATCCAATGCTGTTTGGATACGTGTCAGCGCCGCACGCCGCATGGTGGCCTGTGCCGTGGCCTCGGCGTTTTCTTCCAGTTCACGCGCCTCAGCGGTCATGGCTTCGATTTCGGAACGCTGTGCTGCCATTGCATCCTGCAAGGCGCGCAATTCCCGCTCATAAGCGGCGACGGCAGAGTCCGAGGCCCCTTGGGTTATCGGGCGTTGTTCAACGTCGGTGAGGCGCGAGTCGAGCGTGGAAAGCTGGCTTTCGATATCTGCCAATTGGTTGGAAATATCAGAGACAGAGGCCGCGATCGATTCCTGTGCTGTTTCGATACCGCTCAGGTCAGGGCCTTGTACGGCTGTGTCGAGCTTGCTGTCGAGATCGGCGATCCGGGCGGCTTGTTCGTCAAGCGTAGCTTGTAGGTCGGCGGTTGTCTTGTCTTCGGATTGAGCGCCGAATGGTAGGAATCCTTCGGGCAGATACTGCGCGGCACCGATACCGATGGCCGCGGCGGCAATCCCGCCAAGCAGCATTGGAAAGAACCCGCCCTTGCGTATGACGACCTGTTTCTCGGCGGGTGGCGTGGGTGCCATCGGCTCTGGCTGGGGCGAAATATCATCATCGCTTGACGACTTATCACTGGCCAGCTCGAGTTCTGCGTCTGCGTCTGCGTCTGCGTCTGCGTCTGCGTCTGCGTCGGGCGTTGCCTCATTATCCTCGGATACACCCTCTTCCGGCTTGGTGTCAGAAGAGCTTTCATCCACGTTGGCGTCGTTCGGCTCAATCTCGGTGGCTTGAGTGTCTTCGGACAGCGGAGTTTCCGTGTCAGTCGCAGGGTTTTCTTCCACCGTACTATCTTTTGACGATTTGTTTTTTCCAGCCACTATAAAACACCCTTTCGAATCTTGCGCGCGCTGCGCATCTTTGGACCTTACTGCGCAGGTTAGCGGCCCTCAAGTCGGTTGGCTTTGATCCAAAGCTGTTCAACGGTCTCTTGCATCGCATCCCCATTGGGGACCTCTGCGACGACCATGCGATTAACGTAGGGCTGTGGTACCTGGTCGGCCACGGCTTGGCTTATTGCAACGATGGTCAGGTCCGCTCGCCAGTTTGCCTGTCGCGCTTGGGCAAAGAATAACCCCGCACTGCGTGGGGAAAACAGGGGAAGAATAACTTCCCCTCCCCGTTCCAAGATTCGTTGAGCCTTAGCGCTGAGTGGTCTTGGTTGCTGGTGGTATAAAACGGCCTCCAGAGTCTCTATTCCGGCGTCAGACAGAGTTTTGGCCAGAGGGGATGCGGCATGCTCTCCCCTTATATAAAGACAAGGCGCAGGCGGAGACTCGGTTATGATTTGCTTTGTAAGCTGCTTGACATCGCCCTTTCCAATCGTAACGCGCAGGCCGATGGCGCGTGCTGCCTCGCCTGTGGCAAACCCGACAGCATAGGCAGGGATATCGCGCTTATCAGTGAGGTTGGCAAAGGCTTCGACCCCGTTGCGAGACGTGAAGATCAGCGTGCCGAAGGGGGCGAGGTCAGGCAAATGGGCGCAGGTTTCTATTTGCATGATGGGCGATGTACAAACCGTACATTTTTTGCCAAGTTTTGTACGTAATGCCGTAGCAAACTCTGAACCTGCAGGATCGGGTCGGGTGATCAGGATGCTTGGCGTCATCTGGTGTCCGCAGTTGTCTGTGTCACCCCTTGGTGTTACCTGCCTGACAACACTCATGCAACGGGCACACCATGGACCAGACCCTGACCATTCTTGGCTTGGAGAGCAGCTGTGACGACACGGCGGCGGCTGTCGTGCGGGTTGGAGCCGATGGAGCGACGGTCTTATCTTCCGTCGTGCATGGCCAAACCGCGTTGCACCAGGATTTTGGCGGTGTTGTGCCCGAAATCGCGGCGCGCGCCCATGCCGAGAAACTGGATAGTTCGGTTGCGGGAGCGATGTGTGAAGCCGAGGTTGGCTTTGGCGATCTGGATGCTGTGGCTGTCACGGCGGGGCCGGGCCTGATTGGTGGGGTTCTTTCGGGTGTGATGTGCGCCAAGGGGATTGCCGCAGGTACGGGCTTGCCTTTGATCGGCGTAAACCATCTGGCCGGTCATGCCCTGACCCCGCGCCTGACCGATGGGGCCACCTACCCCTACCTGATGCTTTTGGTGTCGGGCGGGCATTGTCAGTTCCTGATCGTGCGGGGGCCCGAGGATTTTTCGCGGCTGGGCGGGACCATCGACGATGCGCCGGGCGAGGCCTTTGACAAGGTCGCCCGCCTGTTGGGCCTGCCGCAGCCCGGTGGCCCGGCAGTGGAGCGCGAAGCCGCTCAGGGTGACGCAAAGCGGTTCAAGCTGCCCCGCCCGCTATTGGATAGGCCGCAATGCGATATGTCCTTTTCTGGTTTGAAGACTTCCGTACTGCGTATCCGGGATGCCTTGGTGGTGGAAAAAGGCGGGCTGACCCGTCAGGATCGGGCCGATTTATGCGCGGGCTTTCAAGCCTCTGTCGTGGATGTCTTGGCTGAGAAAACCCGGCGGGCCATGAGGCTTTACATGGACGAACAGCCGACCAAGCCAGTGATTGCCGTGGCGGGAGGTGTTGCCGCAAATAAGGCTATTCGTGGTGCATTAGAGACTGTTTCCACAGATTTTGGCGCGGCGTTTCTTGCACCACCTTTGTGGCTTTGTACCGACAACGCGGCCATGATTGCCTACGCGGGGGCAGAGCGTTTCGCGCTGGGCCATCGTGATGGTATGGACCTTATGGCGCGGCCACGCTGGCCCTTGGATCAAAACAGCCCTGCGATGTTGGGCAGCGGAAAAAAGGGGGCCAAGGCATGATCACGGTGATGGGTGCAGGGGCTTTTGGTACGGCTTTGGCGGTTTCTCTGTCCAGAGACTGCCCTATCCTGCTCTGGGCACATGATCCACGGCACGTCGAGGAGCTTCGGAGAACCCGGGAGAACGAACGCCGCTTGCCCGGTGTACCCCTGTCGGAGAATATTACCTTTTCGGCAGAAGTTGAGCCAAAAACCGACCAAGACATCGTCCTCTTGGCGGTGCCGATGCAACGCCTGCGCGGTGTTCTGGAACAGCACCGTGAGGCGTTGGCGCAGGCGCGTCTTGTTGCCTGTTGCAAGGGGATGGAGTTAAGCACAGGACTTGGCCCCGTTCAGATCATCCATGAAGTTTGCCCCGGATCGAGGCCTGCGATTCTTACGGGGCCTTCCTTTGCATCAGACATTGCCAAGGGGCTGCCGACGGCTCTGACCTTGGCCTGTGCCCATGAGGCCGAGGGGGAAACACTCCAAAAAGCTCTTACCACGGCGAATTTGAGACTGTATCGAACGACTGACACAATAGGAGCCGAGCTTGGCGGAGCCTTGAAGAATGTCATGGCAATCGGCGCCGGTGTGGTTATGGGGGCAGCCTTGGGCGATAGTGCGCGCGCGGCCCTGATGACACGCGGATTTGCCGAGATGACGCGGATGGCGGTGGCGGTTGGGGCTGAGCCCGAGACATTGTCGGGGCTGTCAGGGTTTGGCGATCTGGTTCTGACCTGTACCTCCGAGCAATCGCGAAACTATCGATTTGGGTTGAGCATGGGGCGAAACGAGACCTTTGATTCGTCGGTGACCGTCGAAGGTGCCGCGACTGCGCAGGCCGTTCAAAGCCGGGCGCAGGCGCTTGGCCTCGACATGCCGATTACGGCTGCGATCACCAGGTTGATCGCTGGGGAATTGCGGGTGGATCAGGCCATGGATATGCTTTTGTCACGACCATTGAAGGAAGAATAAATGCTGATTGCCCTGATTGCCCGCGACAAGCCCGGTTCTCTGAACATCCGTAAGGCCAACCGGGATGCGCATCTGGCCTACATTGAAGAGACTGGTGTGGTCGCGGAAGCCGGCCCGCTTTTGAACGATGCGAATGAAATGATTGGCTCTCTAGTCATTTTGGAGGTCAACGACATGGCTGCGGCGCAGGACTGGGCCAAGGATGATCCCTATGCCAAGGCGGATCTTTTCGCGGATGTAGAGTTGATCCCTTGGAAGAAGGTGATTGGTTGATGCGCTATTGGCTATTCAAATCCGAGCCTTCGACTTGGAGCTGGGATGACCAGCAAGCAAAGGGTGACGCGGGTGAGGAATGGGATGGCGTGCGCAACTATCAGGCCCGCAATTTTATGCGTGAGATGGCGATAGGTGACCGTGGCTTTTTCTACCATAGCCAAAAAGAAAAGGCCGTGGTTGGGATCGTTGAGGTGATTGCCGAGGCGCACCCCGATAGCACAACGGACGATCCGCGCTGGGAATGTGTGGATATCAAGGCGATAAAGGGTGTGAAAACACCTGTGACACTTGACATGATCAAGCATGACGAACGCCTGGCTGATATGGTTCTCGTCAATAATTCGCGACTATCGGTGCAGCCGGTTACCGAGGGCGAGTGGTGCATAATTTGTGATATGGCAGGCGTGGCGGCCCAAAAAAGCTGAGCGTGGATATGATGAACGGAGGGTATTCGGCGGATGCCGGTACCCTCCGTTACCCCACGTGCTCCCTACACACCACACGCGTCTTTGGAATGGGTTCCGGCCATCCTGGCCTGTTGCGCCCCACACTAACTTATTCCGACAGTTGCGCCAAACACGAAGTGCAAAGGATGCAGTTCAAATTGGCTGGTTTGTCCGAATTCTAAAGTGCATGGCTTCAAACATTTTCCACAAGGCCATGATTCGAACGGCGAGATGCCTGTTCCGTGTCGGTTTGCCATCGATGAATGTATTAAACGGGCGCGATGCTGCATCGCAGAGTTTAGCGATTTTGAACAGGGACTTCTCTCCGATATCAGACCTTTGATATCTATAAGAAATCCAAGAAAAAGTGAAAAAATTTACAAAATAGGAATTACATCAGAAAAAATTTTCTCTAAAAAATCCCGCCTTAACAGGGGCATATTTCAAAATTTACATATTTCATGTAGTGTATACGAATGGATACACAAGTGGGGCCGCCCAAGTCGCAACAATCTTGCTGCGATGCCGCTATCGGAGGAGCGCGGAGGGTACCCTAAGATGGATTACGCGGCTGTGACCCGGGTGGTTCGAAAAGGGACAGGAGGACTCAACCGATGGACGGAACGAAAGCGCCGCAATCTGCGGCCAATCTTATTCTTTTAGGGCCGCCGGGCGCGGGCAAAGGCACGCAGGCGCGGATGCTGCAAGAGCGGTTCGGCCTTGTGCAACTGAGCACCGGTGACCTTTTGCGCGCAGCCGTTGCCGCGGGCACCGAAGCAGGCAAGCAGGCGAAAGCCGTCATGGAAGCCGGGGATCTGGTGAGCGATGACATCGTCATCGCCATTTTGCGAGATCGTCTGGGTGATGATGACTGCGTGCGGGGTGTTATCCTTGATGGTTTCCCGCGCACCACCGCGCAGGCCGAGGCATTGGACGAGTTGATGGCCGAAAGCGGCAGCGAGATCGGTGCCGCGATCAGCCTTGAGGTGGACGACGCCGCCATGGTGACCCGGATTGCCGGGCGCTACACCTGTGGCAATTGCGGTGAAGGCTACCACGATGAATTCAAGCAGCCCCAAACCGAGGGCACATGCGACAAATGCGGTGGCACCGAGATGAAGCGCCGGGCCGACGACAATGCCGAGACCGTCTCGCAACGTCTGAAGGCCTATCACGCGCAGACCGCGCCGCTGATTGAATACTACGACAACAAGGGCGCGCTGAAGCGTGTCGATGCGATGGGCGACATCGACGCCATTGCAAAAGAGCTGACCGTGATCGTCGAACAGGTGGTCGCGTAAGGGAGAGCCGGTGGCGCACCCGCGCAGCCGGAAAAGAGGAAACTGGAACGGGAGGACAAGACGTGTCCGAAGAGTCTTCAAACAACGCGTATTGGAAAGCCAATCTGCGTCTTATTATCGGGAGCCTGGTGATCTGGGCGCTCGTGTCGTTCGGGTTCGGCATTCTGCTGCGCCCGGCCCTGTCGGGGATCGCTGTTGGCGGCTCTGACTTGGGCTTTTGGTTTGCGCAGCAAGGGTCGATCCTGGTCTTTCTTGGCCTGATCTTCTTCTACGCTTGGCGCATGAACAAGCTGGACGCCGAACACGGCGTTGGCGAAGAGTAAGGACCTGAACAATGGATCAGTTTACACTTAACCTGCTTTTCGTCGGCGCGTCTTTCGCGCTTTATATCGGTATCGCCATTTGGGCGCGTGCCGGTTCCACCAGCGAATTCTACGCCGCTGGGCGTGGTGTTCACCCCGTGACCAACGGTATGGCAACTGCGGCTGACTGGATGTCGGCGGCCTCGTTCATTTCGATGGCGGGCCTGATTGCCTTTACCGGCTATGACAACTCGTCCTTCCTGATGGGTTGGACCGGTGGCTACGTGCTTCTGGCGCTGCTGCTGGCCCCGTATTTGCGGAAGTTCGGCAAGTTCACCGTGTCGGAATTCATCGGTGACCGTTTCTACAGCTCCACCGCGCGCCTTGTGGCCGTGATCTGCTTGATCGTGGCATCGACCACCTATGTGATCGGTCAGATGACTGGCGTGGGCGTGGCCTTCGGCCGCTTCCTTGAGGTGGACAACACGACCGGCCTGTTGATCGGTGCCTGTGTGGTTTTCGCCTATGCGGTGTTTGGCGGCATGAAGGGTGTGACCTATACGCAGGTTGCACAGTACTGTGTGCTTATTCTTGCCTATACCATCCCGGCGATCTTCATCTCGTTGCAGTTGACGGGTAACCCGATCCCGGCGCTGGGCCTGTTTGGGGAGCACGCCGCAAGCGGTGAGCCGCTTTTGGCCAAGCTGGACCAGATCGTGACCGAGCTGGGCTTCAACGAATATACCGCACACCACGCGGATACGCTGAACATGGTGCTGTTCACCCTGTCGCTGATGATCGGTACTGCCGGTCTGCCGCACGTGATCATGCGCTTCTTCACCGTTCCCAAGGTGTCGGACGCCCGTTGGTCGGCCGGTTGGACGCTTGTCTTTATCGCCCTGCTGTACCTCACGGCCCCGGCTGTGGGTGCCATGGCGCGCCTCAACATCACCGAGCTGATGTGGCCGGAAGGCACCAGCGGTCAGGCGGTTTCGGTTGAACAGATCGAAAGCGATCCGGCCTATGACTGGATGGCGACTTGGCAGAAAACCGGCCTTCTGGGTTGGGAAGACAAGAACGGCGACGGCCGTATCCAGTACTACAACGATGGCAATGCCGAGATGCAGGAACGTGCCGCGGAAGCCGGTTGGGAAGGTAACGAGCTGACCAACTTCAACCGTGACATCCTTGTTCTGGCCAACCCCGAGATTGCCAACCTTCCCGGTTGGGTGATCGGTCTGGTTGCTGCCGGTGGTCTGGCCGCGGCCCTGTCCACGGCGGCGGGTCTGTTGCTGGCGATTTCGTCAGCGGTGAGCCATGACTTGATCAAGGGGCAATTCAAGCCGAATATCAGCGAGAAGGGCGAACTCATGTCGGCCCGTATCGCGATGGCGGTGGCCATTGCGGTGGCAACCTACCTTGGTCTGAACCCGCCGGGCTTCGCGGCGCAGACGGTGGCCCTTGCCTTCGGACTTGCGGCGGCCTCGATCTTCCCGGCACTGATGATGGGCATCTTTACCAAGGTGAACAACAAAGGTGCCGTGGCAGGTATGCTGGCCGGTCTGATCGTGACCTTGATCTATATCTTCCTGCACAAGGGTTGGTTCTTTATCCCTGACACCAACACGTTCAGTGATGCTGACCCGCTGCTGGGGACGATCAAGTCGACCTCCTTCGGTGCAATCGGTGCGATGATCAACTTCGCGGTGGCCTTCATCGTCTCGAAGTCGAGCGATCCGATCCCCGAAGAGATCAACGAGCTGGTCGAAAGCGTCCGCGTGCCGAAAGGTGCAGGCGCGGCAGCAGCAGATCACTAAGACTGATACAGCAAGGGGCGCCATTGGCGCCCCTTCTTCCGTCCCCATGCCATTTCGCATAAACGGGGGATGTCTTTTAGACAGATAGTTTACAGCCATCCGACAGGAGCCACTTGCATGGCCGAAAGCCCCGCAGAGATTCTGCATGTTCTGACCCATTTCGCCCCTTTTGATATGTTGTCCGAGGCAAAGCGCCGCGCGCTTGCCGAGAAGGCCAAGCGGATTATGGCGCCGGTGGGAACGGTTTTGTTCGAGGAAGGGGAGCCGCTTGAGGGGCTCTACCTTGTGGAGCGGGGAACACTGGATATTGAATCGAGCAGCGCCGACCTGATTTCGCAACGTGGGCCGGGCGACATCATGGGCGAGCGGGGTCTGTTGCGCGACGGTCGGGCCATGTTGACCGCCAGGGTGACCGAGGACAGTCGGCTCATCGTGATTCCAGCCAAGGTGTTTTTGGCGGCATTGGAAGACAGTGATGAACTGTCGGCGTGGTTTGGCCGCTCTGCGCCAACCGAGGGGGAGCGCGACGAAGGCCCCTATGCCACGGGTCTGACCGCCTTGCAGGTGTCGGACCTGATGGCGAAAACGCCTGTGACCTGCCCGGAAAGCAACACCGTGACCGATGTGGCAAAGGTGATGCGGGATAAGAAGATTTCCTCGGTTCTGGTGATGGAAGACACCAACCTGACCGGGATTGTCACCGTGCACGACATGACCAACAAGGTGCTGGCTGAGGGCCTCACCGGGGATATTCCGGTGGCGCAGGTGATGACGCCCAAGCCGATGACAATCGCGCCCGATGCGCTGGGCCTGGATGCATTGATGATGATGTCGGACCACGGGATCAATCATCTGCCGGTGGAATCGCGCGGCAATATCGTGGGGATGATCGGCAAGACCGACCTGTTCCGACGTCAGGCCGCCACGGCCAGTCACATGATCGCCGATATCGTGCAGGCCGAAGATGCCGAGACCATGGCGCAGGTCATGGAGCGTGTGCCGGAATTGCTATCGCAGCTGGTGAGCGCGGGCACCCGGCCACAGGCAGTGACCCGGCGGATTACCGATATTACCGATGCGATCACCCGGCGTTTGCTGGTGCTGGGTGAGGAAAAACTTGGCCCTGCGCCAGTGCCCTATCTATGGCTCGCCTGCGGGAGCCAAGGGCGGCGCGAACAAACCGGGCAATCGGATCAAGATAACTGTTTGATCCTGCACGATGACATGAAACCCGAGCATGACGCCTATTTCGCCAAGCTGGCGCAGTTTGTCAGTGATGGCCTTGATACCTGCGGGTTTATCTATTGCCCCGGTGACATGATGGCCACCAACCCCCGCTGGCGACAGCCGCGCCGGGTGTGGCAGGAGTATTTCAAAGGCTGGATCGCGCAGCCCGATAATGAGGCGCAGATGCTGGCCTCGGTCATGTTTGATCTGCGCCCGATTGCCGGTGATGAAAGCCTTTTCGAGGATATGCAGGAAGACACCCTGCGCATGGCGCGCAAGAATTCAATCTTCGTGGCGCATATGATTTCGAACTCTCTCAAGCATACGCCGCCTTTGAACCTGTTTCGGGGGTTTGCCTTGATCCGCTCGGGCGAGCATAAGAACATGGTGGACCTGAAACACTCCGGCGTGGTGCCGGTGGTGGATTTGGGTCGAATTTACGCCCTGCAAGGCGGGTTCGAGGCAGTGAATACGCTTGATCGGATCGAAGAGGCCCGCGAAAGGGGTGTGATTTCGCAATCCGGCGCGCACGACCTGTTGGATGCTTATGAGTTGATCGCCGAAACCCGCCTGCGCCATCAGGCGATGCAGATCAGGAATGGCGAAAGCCCGGATAACTTCATGGCCCCCGGTGAACTTTCGGAATTGGAGCGCAACCACCTGCGCGATGCTTTCATGGTGATCAAAACCATGCAGTCAGCAGTCGGGCAGGGCAAAGGGGCATTGGGGTAAGCGATGTTTATGGAGCTTTTAGCCAGTTTTGCCGCCGGGATCGGGGCCGCGGGCCTTGTCCTGTTGCTGAACCTGATTACGGGCAATCGCCTTCCGAAATGGGCCATGCCGGTGGGCGCAGGTCTGGCGATGATCGGCTTTGCGATCTGGTCGGAATATAGTTGGGCCGAGCGGACCATTGGCGCACTGCCCGAGGGCGTTGAGGTTATTGAAACGGTCGAGGAATCGCGGTTCTGGAAGCCTTGGACGTATATCGCGCCGCAAACGACCCGGGTTTTGGCCGCAGATATCGCCGGAATCCGCGAAAATGATTCAGTTCAAGGCGCGCGGCTTGTCGATCTGTATTTATTCGAACGGTGGCAGGCACCGGGGAAGGTGATGGAATTGGTCCGTTGCGATGACCCGGCCCGTGCGCTTGCGACTGAGGCGGCTCTTGCTGATCCGGAGGAGGCGGCCAAATGGCTGCCGGTGACGCGGGAGGACCCGATTTACGGTGCTGTCTGCACCGACTGAGCCGGAGGGAGGCCAGACCGATGGAGGAGAAAAAAGTACTGCTGGTGGAGGACGAGGACAACATTGCCCTTGCCCTTGAACACCTGATTGCGCGTCAGGGATATGCCCTGCGCCGGATCGCGGATGGCACCCTGGCGATGGAGGCGATTGTCGAGGATCACCCCGATTTGGTGGTTTTGGATGTCATGCTTCCGGGCAGTTCGGGCTATGAAATTTGCCAATCCATTCGTCGAGATGCCAAGCTGGCCGATATCAAGGTTCTGATGATGACCGCCCGGGGCGGAGAGGTTGAGCGGCGCAAGGGCATGGCGCTTGGGGCCGACGACTTCATGACCAAACCCTTTGCCACCTCGGACCTGACCAACCGCATCAAAACCTTGCTGGAAGAGCCTTCCAATGCGTGAGCGTTTTGGACTTCGGCTGCGCTTTGCGCTGTTTTTCGCGGCGCTTGGCGTTGGTGGGGTTGCGATCCTGATCGGTGCCCTGTGGCTTGGCTTTAACCGCAATGGCGGCCCGATGGATGGCTATGTTCTGGCCGGGCTTGCCGCGGGCTTTGGTATCTTGGGGCTGACCGCTTGGATTGGCTACCTTTTCGATGAGAACGTCGCGCGTCCGATCCTTGGGTTGGCCTCGGACCTAAACACCCGGGCACGGGCCGATGTGGGGGCTGAAATCGACGAAGAACAGGCCCGCTATCTGGGTGCATTGGCCCCTGCGGCGCGGGCCATTCACGAAGCGCTTTCGGAAGCACGCGAGGCGCAAGAGCGGGCTGTGGCGCGCGAGACTGACCGCTTGGCGCGCGAAAAGGCGCTGTTCGAGGCGCTGTTGCGTGATTTGGCCGAAGGGGTTGTGGTGGTGACGCCTGACAACCGCCTTATGCTGTTCAACCGTGCGGCTGAGGATTTGCTTGGTGGTCTGGGATTGGATCGGCCTTTGGGCGCATACATACGATTGGATCCCTTGAGCCATGCGATTGAGCGTTTGGACAAGAACCTGGCGCGTGGCCATTCGGAGGCCGAAAGTTTCCTTGTACCGACTGCCGATGGAGAGCGCTTTTTGCTGGGGCGGGTCAGCCCGGTTTTGTCGGGGGATGACCGTCTGGGCCATGTCCTGATTTTCCATGACGCGACCGAGGATTTGCAAGCCCACGCCGACCGTGACCATCTGTTCAACACCTTGATGGAAGACGTCCGTCGCCCGGCGGCGGCCATTGGCGCGGTCTTGGATGTCTTGCAGTCGGATGCCGATATTCCGCCCAAGACGCGGGCCACATTTGATGCCGCCATGAACGAAGAATTATCACGCCTTTTCAATTGTTTGCGTGATATGGATGCACGTCATGGAAAGATTACAACACGTCATTGGCCAATGTCCAAAGTGGCAGCGGATGATATTTTCGAAGGGCTGAAAGCGCGTATTGATCTGCCTTTGCAAACCGACGGTGGCGCGCATTTCCTGCGGTGTGATGGCTTTGCCATCATGGAGGTCATGGCCCGTGTGGTGCAGGGCTTGTCGCAGGAGGGTGGTCGCGATGGCTTTGCCCTACGGGCCGAACGGCATGGCAATGAGGTTTGGCTGAGCTTGCAATGGCAAGGTGCGGAGGTGCGTGAGAGCGACCTTGACGCCTGGCTGAAACAGCCCTTGTCGGAAAGCTATGGCGCCTATTCGGGGCGTGATGTTCTGGAAGGGCATCGCACGGAAATCTGGTCAGAAACAGGGGGTTACGGGCATCGTATCGTGCTTCCGCTGGAAGCGTCAGGCGCACCTGCCTTGGCGTCGGAAGATGTCCGCCCCGAGTTTTACGACTTCAATTTGCCCACAAACGTTGGCGAGGTGGCCGAACGGAAGCTGGCCGATCTGTCCTTTGTGGTCTTTGACACCGAGACCACGGGCCTTGCGCCCAGTGGTGGCGACAAGATCGTGCAGATTGCGGGCGTTCGAATCGTCAATGGGCGTATCCTGCGTGGCGAGGTGTTCGACACGCTGGTAAATCCTGGGTGCGCGATCCCGCCGGCCTCGACCAAGGTGCATGGCATCAGTGATGATATGGTCACTGAAGCCCCAGATATTGTGAGTGCTGGACAGGCGTTTCATAGATATTGCGAGGGTGGCGTGTTGGTTGCCCATAACGCACCCTTCGATATGGCGTTTCTCAGGCGCGATGAATCTTTGATCGGACAACAGTTTGATCACCCGGTTTTATGTACTGTTCTGCTGTCGGCGGCGCTTTATGAACATACGGGCGAGCATACCTTGGATGCATTGGCTGAACGGTTTGGCGTGACCATTCCACCCGAGTTGAGGCACACCGCCTTGGGGGATGCCATGGCCACGGCGGAAGTGTTTTTGCAGATGATCGGAGTGATGCAAGCGGCGGGGATTGATACCCTTGGTGATGCTATTTCCGCCGGTCAAAGGATGACGAAAATCCGCAAGGCGCAGGATTACTGATTTTCGTACGAGTCGTACGGTTGACCACTGGTTTTCGTACGAAAAACGGCAAGATCAGCGAGCTGAGCGTACGAAATTCCAAAGTCTTAACAATTGTAAATGTTAAGCGGCCATTAATGCCCGCCTGCTACGCCTGATGCCGGGTGAGAGAAAGGTGTTGGAGATGAGTGCGCAAGGTGGGAACGTCGCGCCGGTCATCATCAAACGAAAGAAGGTCACGGGTGGTGATGGCCACCACGGCGGAGCGTGGAAGGTTGCCTACGCCGATTTCGTGACTGCCATGATGGCATTCTTTCTTTTGATGTGGCTGCTGAACGCGACGACAGAACAACAAAGAAAGGGTATTGCCGACTACTTCAGTCCGACGATTCCAATCAATCGGATTTCGGGTGGGGGTGACGGCGATTTCGGGGGCGAAAGCGTTTTCTCTGAAGAGACACTGCCGCAGAATGGCACAGGGGCCACGAACCGCCGACCGACCGAAGCGCGGCAAGCGCGGGGCGAGATGGGTCTTGCGGCCGAAGGGGCCGAAACGACTGATGCGGCCAGCAGTCGCGAACAGGCGACTGACCCAGCTTTGAAGGAAGTGAAGGATGCTCTTACGGCAAGGTCCGGGGAAAGCATGGTGTCGCAAAAAACGCGACGGCATATCCTGACCCGTGTTACCGACGAGGGGCTTTTGATCGAGATTTTTGATTTGCCCGGGGCGCAGCTTTTCAAACCGGGCTCGGCGGAGCCGACAGACCTTTTGTACCAGATTGCTGGTATTCTGAGCGAGGCAGGCAACTTGGTGGAGAATGGTATCGCCGTCGAGGGCCATATACGGGCTGCGCCCGTGGTTCTGGCGCACAACCCGGTTTGGAATCTCTCCGCCGAACGTGCGAATGCCATGCGTCAGCTCTTGCAGGATCGTGGGCTACCGCCCGACCGGATGCAGCGTGTGACTGGACATGCCGACCGGGAACCGGCGGTGCGCAATCCAATGGCCCTGCGCAACAACCGGATCGAGGTGATCTTCCTGAGGTCGGATAGCATTTGAAATAGGTGGCTTTTTATCTGTTAGGCCGCTGTTAAATGGAACGCCTTACATCTGGTGCCCGACTCCTGTCGATGCAGCAGAAAGGCGTGTCCATGACTATTTCTTCCTCGTTGAATGCCGGTGTGGCGGGTTTGAGTGCGAATGCAACGCGCTTGGCCGCGATTTCCGATAATATCGCGAATTCCGAGACCTATGGTTACAAAAGGGTCGAAGCCGATTTCCAATCACTGGTGATTTCGTCGAATGGCGGCAGCTATTCAGCGGGTGGTGTGCGGTCGAGCACGCAGCGCCTGATTGATCAGAGTGGTTCGCTCGTGTCCACTTCGAACGCGACGGACCTTGCGGTGCGTGGCCGGGGGATGTTGCCGGTCGCGGCGGCAAGCGAAGTGGAAGTGGCCAATGGCAACGCGCAGATGTTGTTGACCACCACCGGATCATTCCGAACCGACGCCGAAGGCCGTTTGCGCACGGAATCGGGCCTTGTCCTGATGGGCTGGCCCGCCAACCCGGATGGGACGATCCCGGCCTTTCCGCGCGATACAAGCGATGGATTGGAGCCGGTTCAGATCAACGTTAACCAGTTGACCGGTGAGCCTACAACCGAGCTTGATCTTGGTGTGAACCTTCCCGCGACGGACACCGCCGCCGGGTCGAGTGGAACGCCGCAGCAATTGTCGATCGAGTATTATGACAACCTTGGCAAATCCGAGAACATTCTGATTGAGTTCACGCCAACCGTGCCCGCCACGGGGTCATCGAACGAGTGGACGATGACGATGACGGACTCGGCGCAAGCCGGGGCGGTGATCGGCGAGTATACCCTGCAATTCGATAATTCGCGTTCCTCGGGTGGAACGCTGCAAAGCGTGACGGCGACGACCGGAGGTGCCTATGACGCGGCCACGGGAAACCTGATTGTGAACGTTGCCGGCGGACCGATGGAGATCAACATAGGCCAGCTGGGAGCCAGCAATGGCCTGACGCAGCTTTCTGACAGTTTCGCCCCGCTGTCGATTTCGAAAAACGGCTCTCCAGTGGGCAATATGACTTCGGCGGAAGTGGATGAGAACGGGTTCGTCCATGCCTCTTTCGACACTGGCATCACGCGGATCATCTATCAGGTGCCGCTTGTCGATCTGCCAAACCCCAACGGCATGGTGGCCATGGACCAGCAAACCTATCTACCGTCGCCTGAAAGCGGGTCGTTTTTTCTGTGGGATGCCGGTGATGGCCCGACAGGTGATGTTGTGTCTTTCGCCTTGGAAGAATCGGCCACCGATGTGGCCGGTGAACTGACCGACATGATCCAGACGCAGCGCGCCTATTCCTCGAATGCGAAGGTGATCCAGACCGTGGATGAGATGTTGCAGGAAACGACCAACATCAAACGCTAAGCGCGCCTGACCCCCGGATGAGGAGACAAAAGGCATGGGTATTTCAACCGCCTTGAACAATGCGTTAAGTGGGCTTTCGGCAACTTCGCGCACCACCGAAGTAATCTCGACCAACCTCGCGAATGCCCTGACTGAGGGATATTCCACACGAAAGGTGACACTTTCGACGAGTGATATCGCGGGTGGCGTACGCGTACTTGGTATTGAAAGGCAAAAAGATCAGGCGCTTGTCGCCGATCTGATGTTGGCCACGAGCGAAAAGGCAGGTGCAAATACCCGTGCAGAATTCCTGCAGGGTATTGAGCGGGCCATTGGCCTGCCGGGGGAATCGCAGTCTCTGTCGGACAGTTTGGCGGCGTTTGAGGCCAGCATTGTAACTGCGGCGACCAAACCGGAGGATGAGAATCGCCTGAATGCGGTCCTTGGCCGTGCGACCGAGTTGACCGAGGCGATGAAGTCCGCGTCGGGCGCGATCCAAGATGCCCGTGGCCGCGTAGATTCCGAGATCGGACAGTTGGTCAGCGAAGTGAATGTGGCTCTGGATCAACTTGCCAAGATCAACAGGACAGTCGTTTCTGCCAATATTTCGGGTCAATCGGCGGCCAATCTCATGGATCAGCGTGATCAGATCTTGGCGCAATTATCCGAGGCGGTGCCTGTTCGCAGTGTCCCGCGAGAAAATGGCGCGATCGCCGTTTTTACCACAGGAGGGGCTATCCTTCTGGATGGCACGGCGGCGAAGCTTGAATTCACGACGTCGAACGTCGTCGCACCGCATATGACCGGGGATAACGGTTTACTGTCGGGGCTGACGATCAACGGGGTCGCGGTGCCACCGCGCGGAGATGGCAGCCCCATCGAAGGAGGGCGTCTGGCGGCGCTTTTCGATGCGCGTGATGGTCTGGCCGTGGAGGCGCAGCGCAATCTGGATGCCGTCGCGCGAGACCTGATGGAGCGCTTCGAGGCCCCGGGGCCAGACCCGACACTTTCCCCCGGAGATGCTGCACTTTTCACCGATGAGGGGGCAGCCTTTGACCCGGCCGATGAGGTGGGCCTTGCCGGGCGCCTTTCGATCAATGCCCTAGCCGATCCGGATCAGGGTGGCGAGCTATGGCGCTTGCGTGATGGATTGAACGCAGGCACCCCAGGCCCAGCGGGAAACAGCGATCTGTTGCTGGCAATGGGGGAAGCCCTGAGCCTGCCTCAATCCATGGCCTCGGGTGATTTGGGCGGCTCGGCGCGGGGTCTCTCTGATCATATTGGCATGCTTGTCTCGAAGATCGGACAAGAACGTTTGACGCAGGATCAGTCTCTGTCATTCGCTAATGTGCGGCATGCGGAACTCTCGGAAATGCAGGCGCGCAATGCTGTGGACAGCGATGATCAGATGCAGCGCCTTCTCGAAGTGGAGCAAGCCTATGCTGCCAATGCCCGGCTGATCGAGACAATCAATACAATGATGGACAGCCTTTTGAGGATTTGAGACATGAGCCTGCAAACCATTGGTGATCTGGCCCGCGGAGCCATGCTGCGCCGTCAGAACTCGGAACTGAAAACCCAGATGACCCGGCTTACTGAGGAAGTGTCGACCGGCCGCAGCGCCGACCCGGTGCGGCATTTGTCGGGTCAGCTTTCTGGCCTCGCAGATATTGAGCATAGTCTGACATTGAATCGAAGTTACAAGTCTGCCGCAACCGAGGCAGGCCTGATTGCCACGGCCATGCAAGCGGCATTGGGGCGCGTGGAGGCGGACACCAGTGCCCTTGCGGAAGGTCTTGTCCTGGCAGAGACAACAGGTGGCAGCATCGAAATACCGGTTTTGGCCGGGCAGGCGCGCGATACTCTGGACGGGCTGGTCGGCAGTTTGTCCACCCGCGTCGTTGGACGCTCTATTTTTGCGGGCTCGGATGTCACGGCCCAGCCACTGGCTTCGACCGAGACCCTCGTGAACGCGGTTCAAGCCGCGCTTGGCGGAGCGAGTGACGCTGCCAGTGTCGAAGCCGCCGTCGCCGGGTTCTTTGCGCCTGGCGGTGATTTCGACACACTGATCTATCAAGGCGGTACCGAACCAATTGGCGCTATTCCCCTTGGATCTGGTGAGGCTGTCACATTGGATATCAGGGCCGATTCCGCCGCATTGCGCGCTGGAATACAAAACACGGTGCTGGCGGTTTTGGCGGGAGAGGACAGCATTGCCCTGACCCAGCAAGAGCGTCAGACGCTGATGACGCGCGCGGGTGAGGGCCTTTTGAGCGCGCAAGGGCAGATTGCCCTACTTCGGGCGGATCTGGGCCATGCGGAATATCGCATAGAGCAAGCGACAAGCCGCATCGCAAGCGAGATTTCCGCTCTTGAGACTGGGCGCAACAGCCTGACCTCGGTCGACCCGTTTACCGCGGCGACCGAGCTTGAGGCGGTACAGCTTCAGCTTGAGACACTTTACACGATCACCGCGCGGTCTTCGCGCCTCAGCCTGGTGAACTTCCTGACATGATTTATCTGCGCCGTTTAGTGACTGCCATCGCAGGCATCGTCACACTTCTTGCCGTGATCTTTGCTTCGGGCGTGACGCATGCTGCGCCTATCCGCCTGAAGGACTTGGTGGAGTTCGATGGGGTCCGGGGCAATGATCTTGTCGGGTATGGCCTCGTGGTCGGATTGAATGGCACGGGGGATGGATTGCGCAATGCGCCATTCACCGAGGAAATCATGACCAACATCCTTGAAAGGCTGGGTGTGAATGTGACAGGGGAGCAATTCCGACCCAAGAACGTGGCTGCCGTTCTGGTCACCGCCAGCATGCCGCCTTTCTCGCGAACAGGGGGCAAGATTGATGTGACTGTATCCGCCATTGGCGATTCCAGCAGTCTTTTGGGTGGCACCTTGGTGATGACGCCGCTTAATGCCGCAGATGGTCAGATCTATGCCGTGGCGCAGGGAACGATCATCGCGGGCGGTGCGGCGGCCGAGGGCGCGGCTGCGGAAGTGGTGCAAGGGGTCCCGACTTCGGGAGTGATCCCCGCTGGTGCGCGGATCGAACGCGAGATTGATTTCGCGCTTTCGTCCTTGGAGACTTTACGCTTGGCCCTGAGAGAGCCGGATTTCACGACGGCTGCGCGCATTGAGTCTGCCATCAATCAGGTGTTCGGACGGCGCGCGGCCCTAATGCTGGATTCCGGCACGGTCCGCTTGAACGTTGCCGCGACCGGGGCACGGTCGCCCGCCCATATGTTGGGGCGGATCGAGAATATTCTTGTCGAACCTGAGCGCAAGGCACGCGTTGTTGTGGATCAACGCTCGGGAACCATCGTGATGGGGCAGGATGTTAGGATATCCCGCGTTGCAGTGAGCCAAGGCAATCTGACGCTGCGGGTTCAAGAGGCACCGGTGGTCGTGCAGCCAAACCCATTTTCCGAAGGCGAGACCGTCGTCGTGCCGCGCACCGCCGCCGATATCGAAGAAGACGAAGGAACCGGCCTAGCCGAGGTGGCTCCGGGCACCTCTCTTTCGGAGGTGATTGCCGGACTCAATGCACTTGGTGTGGCCCCCCGCGACATGATCGACATTCTGAAGAGTATCAAGGCGGCGGGCGCGCTTCATGCAGAGTTCGTGGTACGATGATGATTGAACCGCTCCAAGCTGAGGCACACGGCAATCAGCGGTTATTCAGAGACATAATTCACCTTCAATACCCAGGATCTCTGCGCGCCCTTGATCGTACATGCCGTTGTCTTTCTTGATTGGAGCGTGGCTTTTGCGGCCCGGAAAAAGCGTGACGGGATACTCGGTTGATTGGTGTCGTCGGGTTGATTCTTGTTCGATGATTGACAAGGCTCCGCGCCTGATCCGGGTATTCAGTACCGGACGAGACGGGGAAGGGGTTACCTCTGGGGCAAGCGTTGTGCCAAGTCCGCGGTGTTTGGATTTGGGAGGTTGAGCTGGCCAGGTTTCGACTTCTGTAGGCAGCGTGGCGCGTGAGATGTGACAGCCGCCCATTTTTATAAAGGCGACCTATCAGAGACTAAAAATATCCGCGTACGAGACTTTCCGCGAGGAGCGTCCAGCCGTCGGCGATGACAAAGAACGCCAGCTTGAAAGGTAGCGAAACGATGACCGGGGGAACCATCATCATACCCATCGACATCAGGATGGCAGCGACGACGAGATCGATGATCAGGAAAGGCAGGAAGACCAAAAAGCCGATTTGAAAGGCGCGGGCAATTTCCGAAAGCATGAAGCTCGGCACCAGAACCGAAAGCGGGGCTTCGGGGGCGGCCGTCATCCCGGCGGTATCAGGCCGCAGGTTGGCCATGCTGCTGAAGGTGGCATTGTCGACACGGCTAGCCATGAAATCGCGAAACGGTGCAAGGGCCAGCTGCGCCGCCTCTTCGACTTCAATCGTCTCGTCGAGCAGCGGGGCGATGCCGCTGGCCCATGCCTCCGAGAAAACCGGCTCCATCACGTAGTAGGTGAGGAACAAGGCAAGACTGACGATCAGCATGTTTGGCGGTGACTGTTGCAGTCCGATTCCCTGCCGCAGAATCGACAACACGGTGACGATGAATGGGAAGCAGGTGATCATGATGGCCAGCCCCGGCGCCAGGCTGAGGACGGTGATCAAAAGAATCAACTGGATTGTTCGGGCGCTGATCGAGCCACCTTGGCCTAGTGAAATGGCGATTTCCTGGGCCTCGGCCGGCCCTGCAAGGCACAGGGCCGCAATTAAGGACAGAGCCGCGAATAGTTGGTGAAAGCGCATGGTGTGTTTAGCCCAACCCGTCATGCAGGTCAGCCACTTCGGTCAGGCGCACGGCCAGTTGTCCGGCATTGTCGCCCTCCATTTCTTCCAATTCACCGCGGGCGATCAGGCGTTCACCGACATAGAGTTCCACTGCGTCATCGACGCGCTTGTCGAGTGGTAAGACGGCGTCACGCTTGAGCGTCAGAAGTTCACGGATCAAAGGGCGTGTTTTGCCCACCGATATCGTGATTTCGATAGGCACGGATGAAAAGGGGGTTTTGAGCTCAGCATCTTGCGGGACGTCTGCATCTGGAGTGTCGGTCATCAGGCGGAATCCTTCATCTCGTTCAGGGTGTCGGCGTAATAGGTTTCGATTGCTTCGGAGATCGCGGATAGCACCGCTTTTGTGTCGATCTCTCGTTCTTGGTCTTCAAGGCGCAGGCGCACCTGACCTTCGGCCATGACAGGATCAGGAATAACCGAGACCGACAGCTGGTCTTCGCCGTTCAGCAAGGATTCGAGGGTCGGAGCGGTTGCTGGCGCTGTCAGGAGGGTGACCGTGCCGGTTTCTTGCGCGTCCAAGAAATCGTGCAAAATCTCTCGGACCCTTTCGCCAAGGCTATCCTGTGCGAGACGCGGCAACACCGCTTCGACCATTTGATCGAGCAAGGGTTTCAGCGCCTTGAGCGCGGCTACCTGCGCCTCGTGAAAGGTAAAAGAGAGATCTTGGAGATTCTGGGCAAAATCTGCGGATATATGGCTTGCGTCATCAGTCGCGGCCTTGGTGGAATCGTCCCACCCCGCCTGATAGCCCCGTTCGAACGCCGCGAGCTTTTCTTCTTCGAGTGCAACATCGGTCAAGGCCACGGGGTCGCCCTCGGTTAGGGCGCTGAAGTCTTCGAGTAGATGTGAAATACTCATCAAGCGTTTTCCTCTTCGCCTTCGAGCCAGTTACGCAGAATCTCAACGGTTTCTTGCTGTCGCTCACCGATCAGATTGCGCAGACGTTCGGCCGGATCTTCGGCGGTGCGAGTGAGCGCGGGCACGTCTGTTTCGTTGTCCTGAGGCACCTCCGGACCCGCGACTAGAGACATGCCAGAAGGATCGCGGGCACCATCATCTATCTCGCCCGTCAGGACGCGCGTCGCTTCTTCGTTGGGCGGTGTCTCGGGCGGTTCAGACGATAGAAGGGCGGGACTTTCGGGTTGGGTTCGCATCAGGATGGGGCGCACAACGAACAACCCCAAAATCAGTGCGACAACCGCCAAGACAATCGCCTGGATGATCGACATCAGATCCAGAGCGAGGCCAGCCAGGAACCCGGTTTCGGCACCGGTTCCGCTGGGCAGGACGGTTTCGAACTGCATCGTCTTGAGCGTTATGACATCCCCCCGTTCCTCATCGAAGCCCACGGCAGAGGCCACGAGGTCGCGGAGCGCGGTCAATTCTTCCTCCGGTCTAGGGGTGAAGGCCTCTGAACCATCGGGATTTGTGGTTGTCGTGCCATTGACCAGTACGGCGACAGTCAGGCGCTTGATCGCGCCAGGGGCGACGGTGATCTGACGTTCGGTCTCGGACACTTCATAGTTCACGCGTTCACGCGTCTCGCTTGATTGGCTGGACGAGGTGTCGCCGGCACCGGCTTCACCATCTGGCAGATTCGAGGCAACGGTGACATCACCGCCGCCTTGATCCGACGAGGTATTCGTCCGCTCTTCGGAATCGGTGCTGATCGCGACACGGCTTTGTGGATCAATCCGACGTTCGCGCATTGATTCGGTTCGGGTGACGGTATCGAGGCTGAGTTCGACCACCGCATTGCCGGGACCGACGCGGGCCTCAAGCAGGCGCTGCACCCTTTTGCGCATGGCCTCGGCCCGGTCGTCAGTGGCATTGGTCGGCGCATCTTCGGTCACGCCGATCAACCCCCCGGTGCTGTCAATGATCGACACATCATCGGGTGCAAGGCCCGTGACCGCCGAGGCAACCAAGTAGCGCAAAGCGCGGGCGTGTTTCGAGGTGAGCGCGCCGCTTGCGGTGTTGATCATCACCGAAGCGGAAGGCTCGACATCCCGTTGGAACGGGTTTGAACCTGTGCTTGCCAGATGGACACGTGCACCGGTGATAGCGGGATGCGCTTGTATCGTGCGGGCCAGTTCACCCTCTTTCGCGCGCCAATAGGCGGCATCGAACATTTGCGACGTGGTTCCGAACCCCGACATCGAATCAAGCAGTTCATAACCCTTGGTCGAGGTTGCGGGCAGGCCTTCGCTTGCCAGTGTCATGCGCAATTCATCGCGGCGCGCCGATTCGACGAAGATTGCGCCGCCGCGGACGTCATAGGCCACGCCCCTTTGCTCAAGGGCGGCGACGACATCGCCTGCGGCGCCACTTTCAAGGCCCGCGTAAAGTAAAGTCAGACTTGGCGATGAGGCCATGCGTGCGAGGCCCAAGACCGCTGCGAAAACCGCCGCTGTGGCCAAGAAAACGATCACCCGCCGCCGCGCGTCCAGCGCATTCCAGACATCTAAAATCTGCTGCAATTCTTTGCCTCCTGATCCCCGGCTTCTGCCGTTCGCTGAGGTCATCTTTCGCTGATCTGGCTTAACAATCGGTTAGTTCCTGCGTGCCTATAGTTTGTCAGAGGCGACTCGCAGGTGACAAAGATGACCGAGACGGAAAACACTGAAGAAGACCCACCCAAGAAGGCGTCAAAACTGCCGCTGATTCTTGGGTTGGTTCTGGCTTTGGTAGGCGGTGGCGGAGGATTCTTCGCCGTCTATTCAGGCATGATTCTCGCGCCGGACAGTGCCGAAACAACCGCCGAGGAAGAATCGCCCGATAAAGTAAAAGCGATGCCCGATGTCGCCTTCGTGCCGGTCGATCCGATGGTGATCTCTCTGGGTTCAAGCGCTGCGAGACACCTGCGGTTTCAAGCACAGCTTGAGGTAGGAGCGCCGTACGAGGCCGAAGTGACCAAGTTGATGCCGCGGGTTGTCGACGTGCTCAACAGCTACCTGCGGGCGCTGGAACCAGAGGACCTTGAGGCGAGTTCGGCCCTGATTCGCTTGCGGGCGCAAATGTTGCGCCGTGTGCAGATCGTAACCGGGGGTGACCGGGTGCGGGACCTGCTGATCATGGAATTCGTACTGAATTGAGGTGAGGGATGGAATTGATTGCCGATATATTGCTTGTCGCGGGCGCGCTGGGCGCTGGCTTCTACTGTTTCGTTTTGGCCAGACGCTTGCGCCGCTTCAATGACCTGGAAAATGGTGTCGGCGGGGCTGTGGCCGTTCTGTCGGCACAGGTCGATGATCTGGCCAAGACACTGGAGGCGGCCCAAAGCACGGCGAGCAACTCCACACAATCACTGGAAGGGTTGACCGACCGGGCCGAAACCGTGGCCAAACGGTTGGAGCTCATGGTGGCCTCGATGCACGACGTGCCCACGAGCGCGCCGGCACCCAAGGCGCCGGATGGGCCGGTTTTCAAGCGCCATAACGCGAATGACAGTGAGGTGGCATGATGACCCGGAAGAACCGCCGACGTCAGCCGGGCCGCGGAGCCCTTGTCATGATCGCTAGCATCTTGTTGCTATCTGCAGGTTTGCGGATGGGGGATGGGGCAGGGCAGGCTTTGGCTCTTGCCAAGGATGGGGTCGAGGTCAGTCCATTGTCGGAGGCCGCTCCCCGGGCTTGCGAAACACCAGAGGACCTCAAGCGTGTTCTTGCAGCTATACAGCAACGCGAAAAGACTCTGACTCAGCGCGATACGGCGATAAGGGATCGAATGCAGGCGCTTTCCGTGGCTGAGCGCGAGACCGACAAGAAACTGAACGCCCTTCGCGAGGCTGAGGAAAGCCTCAGGCAGACGATTGCCATGGCCGAAAGCGCCGCAGAAACCGATCTGGGTCGCTTGACCAAGGTCTATGAGAGCATGAAGCCCAAGCAAGCGGCTGCCTTGTTCGAGGAAATGGACCCGAATTTCGCCGCCGGTTTTCTTGGTCGAATGCGCCCCGAAGCTGCCGCCGCAATAATGGCAGGCCTTACGCCGCAGGCCGCGCATACCTTCAGCGTCGTTCTGGCCGGCCGCAACGCGAATGTTCCCAAAGAGTGAAGCAGGGCGCGGCACGTGCCGCGTTCCTCTCAGCAACGGCTGGAGAAGAAAATGCTTGGTATAATTGGTATTGT
Organism: uncultured Roseovarius sp.; assembly: GCF_913057115.1. Taxonomy (GTDB): domain Bacteria; phylum Pseudomonadota; class Alphaproteobacteria; order Rhodobacterales; family Rhodobacteraceae; genus Roseovarius. The sequence goes on along the minus strand of NZ_CAJXNN010000004.1, from coordinate 64,437 downwards.
TATGATCTTCGCCATGGTGTTTGGCGGATATTTGGCCGCAGGTGGCAAGCTTGGCATCATCTTGAAGGCTTTGCCTTTCGAGATGATGATGATTGGCGGCGCAGCGGTCGGGGCTTTTCTGATCAGCAACGACATGTCCGCCGTCAAACATACGGCCAAGGATATCGGCAAGGTCTTCAAGGGCCCTAAATGGAAGCCTGATGACTATCGTGACCTGCTTTGCCTGCTATTTGAGCTGATCCGGTTGGCCCGGCAAAATCCGGTGGCCATCGAGGAGCATATCGAGACGCCCGAGGAGTCTTCGATTTTTTCGAAGTATCCCAAAATTCTCGCGGACAAAGAGGCCGTGGCGCTGATCAGCGATACCATGCGGTCTGCTTCGATGAACTATGACGACCCGCATCAGGTTGAAGAGATTCTGGACAAGCGGATGGAGGCGACACTGCACCATTCCATGCACCCCAGTCACGCGCTGCAAACCGTGGCGGACGGTCTTCCGGCTCTGGGTATCGTGGCGGCCGTGCTTGGGGTGATCAAGACCATGGCGTCGATTGATCAACCGCCGGAAATCTTGGGTAAGATGATCGGCGGCGCGCTTGTCGGCACCTTTCTGGGGGTGTTCCTTGCCTATGGTTTCGTTGGGCCATTCGCGGGCAAGGTCAAGGCCGTGGTTGAGGAAGACAGTCATTTCTATCATCTGATCCGCGAGGTGTTGGTCGCCAATTTGCATAACCATGCCACGAACATCTGTATCGAGGTCGGGCGCCAGAATACCCCGTCGCATATCCGACCGAGTTTTTCCGATCTTGAAGAGGCGCTCAAAGGCGTCAAACAGGATGCGGCCTGATGCGAGTATTGGCGCTGACCATCTTTTCCATGATGTGGCCTTTGGGGCTGTTTGCCCAGGAAGTGACCATTCGCTCGGGTGAGCATGAGGATTTCACGCGTCTGGTGTTCGACCTTCCCGTGCGGGCGGAATGGACCTTGTCTGATGACTCAAACAGCAAGGTGTTTGCCTTTGACCAACCGTTCCAGTTTCGGACTGAGGCTGTGTTCGATCGCATCCCGCGCGATCGGCTGAGGGCCGTGCAACAATCGGAACCCGGCCAGCTGCGGCTTGATCTTGCCTGTGACTGTGACGTCGATGCATTCTGGCATACCTCGACAATGCTCGTGGTGGATATCGCGGATGCTTCTGCCGGCTCGCCGGTGGTGAGGCCACGATTGCGACAGGTCGCAACAGCTCGCAGACCGGCGAGAGATCATAAGGAGACTGGCCCAATTACGATTTGGCCGCGAACCAAGCCATCGGTGAGCTTGGCAGAGCAGGCATTGTCCGCACCTCCAATGTTGAACGAGGCCAAGCCGATTGCACAGGCCAATGAAAGCCTGAGAAAGGCCAAAGATCTGCGTCAGAAACATGCGCAGGTCATGGGGCAGATTGCGCGGGCTGCCTCCCAAGGATTGTTGTCACCCAACGTGCAATGGCCGAGCCAAGGCCCGGCAAGCCAACAGGAGACGGAAAGCGCGAAAGAGGGTGCATCGGATGCCGCAGAGAAACCCGCACCGCAAGAGACCAAGCCGGAACCACTGGCCAACCTGCGCGCGCGATCCAGCATTGACCGTGATGTCTTGGCGCATGCCGAGCAGTTGATCGGCCCTTTATCGGGCCGAGGTGATTGCCTGTCGGACAAGCTCACTCGGGTTGCGAATTGGGGGACCGAGGAACCATTTGGCGCACAAATCGGGCCATTGAACAGGCGTCTGTTCGGGGAATTCGACAAGCCCGACGAAAGCGTGGCCTTGGCCTTGGCGCGGCTTTATGTCTTTTTCGGGTTCGGGGCCGAAGCGCAGCGTGCGCTTGGCCTTGTCGCTACTCCGTCGTTGGAAACGACCATCTTGCAGGCCATGGCGCAAATCCTGCGAGAAGGCCATGCATCACCTCAATCGGTGCTGTCAAAGCAGTTGGATTGTGCGACGTCCGTCGCGGTTTGGGCCGCTCTGTCTTATCAAGAGCTGCCTGCCGATATGCCTGTGGATACAGATGCGGTTCTGCGCGCCTTTTCCGGCTTGCCACCACACCTGAGGCGGTACGTGGGCCCCACGTTGTCGCAGAGGTTTCTCGATGCGGACCGAACTGAAACCGCCAATCGCATCCTGCGGATCCTGGAGCGCGGCACCGAGAATGTTTCACCCCAAATTGGCATGGCGAAGGCCGAGCTAAGGCTGGCTGAAGGTGATGCCGAAGGTGCGGGCAAGACGCTTGATGAGGTTGTCGAGCAGAATGCGGAACCATCAGCCCAGGCGTTGGTGCGCCGTATAGAAACGCTTTGGGAGTCTGGTGAGGATATTTCTTTCGAGATGGCGCAATTGGCGGGAGCCTATGCCAGTGAGAACCGCAACGCCGCCATACATAAGGATTTGATCTGGGCCCATGTGGCTGCGCTTGCTGCCTCGGGGGCGTTCCATCAAGCCTTTGACGAACTTCGCCGGGTTCAGTCGAGCGAACCAGAGGCGTTTGTTGGTCTGGAGAATGATGTGATGAGCCGTCTCGCACAAAAGGGCGATGATCTGGAGTTTCTTCAGTATGCCCTTCCGCAGGTGCCCGGGGCTGTGCCGAATCTGGAGCCTGCTGTGGACAATGCCATTGCCGCCCGTTTTCTGGCGCTTGGATTTTCCGATGCGGCGCGACATCACCTCCAAGGTCCTGCCCGAGGTACGGCGCAAAGAGACAGGCAAATACTACGCGCCCGCGTTGCCTTGCACGAAGGTCGTCCTCGGCAAGCCGAAGTTGAATTACTGGGTCTTGCAGGCGCAGATGCAAATGCGCTGCGGGCCGAAGCGCGTAGCCGTTTGGGCCAACACGCCGCCGCGGCACAGCTTTTTGCCAGTGCCGGACGGGATGACGACGCCAGATTGCAAGCGTGGCTGGCCGAGGATTGGGAGGAGCTGGCGGCACAGGGCGCGCCCTTGTCGGAGGTGGCGGAATACATGACCGCCCCCCCGCAAAGCGATGAGACCGATGTGGGACAGTTGCGTCAAAGCCGCGACTTGCTTGGCGAAAGCGGGGAAGTGCGTGAGATGCTTCGCGACCTTCTGGAAACCCGCGCCTTTGAGACAGAAGACGGATAGAGAACCCGATCTGCAATTACTGAAAATCAACTCTTTTTCGATAGCTCTCTCACAAGTGCAGAACGCACTTTCAAGGAAGGTCACAAAGTGCCCAAGAAACGAAGAGCGTTTTTCTCTCAACCCAACAAAGCGCGCACGACGGCGAGTATGGGCCGCTTGCCTGCGTTGGCAAACGAGGCAGGGTTGCTTCACCAGAGCGCTGCCAATTCCGCGCAACTCGTGTTGCTGCTTGTTTCGTGGCCCTCAACCGGTGTGAGCCCAGGCTATGATGCTTCGAGCGCCTGGCAATCCGAACCTCAACAGGCAGCAGACTACTCATCACTCTCTTTGCACTACGGCAGGAGAGCGGCGCACTGCCAAATGATTGTCGGAGTACGCTAGCCCATGGGTAATCTCTCCGTGCGAGCCCTCTTTCAACCGACTGTGCTTCTGGCGCTGGCGCTGATGGCAATCATCGTCATGATGATCTTGCCGATGCCGGCCGCCGTTCTCGACGTGGGACTTGCCGCGTCATTCGCACTGGCGATTTTGATCTTCACCGTCACGCTTTTTATCGAAAAGCCGTTGGATTTCTCATCTTTTCCAACGATCCTTCTGGCCTCCCTGATGCTTCGGTTATCGCTGAACGTGTCGTCGACAAAGTTGATCATCGGACAGGGGCACACCGGCACCGGCGCCGCGGGGGACGTGATCGAAGGGTTTGCAAACTTCGTCATGGGCGGAAGCGTCTTTCTTGGCCTGGTCGTTTTCGGCGTGCTGCTGATCGTGAACTTCATGGTGATCACAAAGGGGGCGGCGCGCATGGCCGAGGTAGGCGCGCGATTTGCCCTTGATGGTATGCCGGGCAAGCAGCTGGCCATCGATAGCGATATCTCCGCAGGGGCCATCGACCACGCTGAAGCACGCGAGCGGCGCGAGCGGGAGCAACAGGAAACCACGTTTTTCGGGTCGCTCGACGGGGCGTCAAAATTCGTCAAAGGTGATGCAGTCGCCGGTCTGCTCATCACGCTTTTGAACCTTGTGATGGGCCTGATCATGGGCACTGTCGTGCATGATATGGCTATCGCAACCGCCTTTGAGACCTATGCAATTCTCACGGTCGGCGATGGACTCGTCACGCAAATTCCGGCGGTTGTCATTTCCATCGCATCGGCGCTTTTGCTTGCTCGTGGTGGCGCAAAGGGGGCGACCGATCTCGCGCTTGGGGCGCAGCTTGGCAGGCACCCGGTGGCGGTGGCGACGGTCGCACTCTTGATGGTGCTTTTCGCGTTGGTGCCGGGGCTGCCCTTCGTGCCCTTCATGCTGGGTGGCATCGGCCTTGGGGCCATGGCCCTTTGGTTGCATCGTGAAAATCGTGCCGCCGAAGTCTCAGAGGCAAGCCCCGACCCCGAGGTACCCTTGCCGGCCGAACGGTCGCTGGGGGACATCCTTGAACTTGACGATATCCATGTCGAATTCGCCCCAGATCTGGTCAACATGGTTCTGGACCCGGGAACTGGGCTGGATACCCGGATCGCCAATATCCGAAAGCATGTGGCGACGCATTTTGGAGTGATCCTGCCGGAAGTTCGCCTGACGGATGAGCCAGCCCTGCCGCCGGGAAGTTACGTGATCCGTGTGCAGGGGGTAGAGCAAGCACGGGATACACTGCGACCCGATCAGGTCCTTCTGCTTGACCCCGACAGTACATCGGAACTCCCGTCTGGTGAGGCCGTATCAGAGCCTGTTTACGGCGCGCCGGCCCGATGGATCAATGCCCGTGGGCAAGAGGACCTAGCCCTGGCCGGGGCGACCATCGTAGCTCCTGCCGAAGTGCTGGCGACCCATTTGCTTGAGGTGATCCGAGGTAATCTGAGCCGCTTGCTGACCATGAAATCCATGCGTCGCCTGCTGGACGAGATGGTCAATCTCTCTGATCCGAAACGGGCCGAGGCCAACCGCAAGCTGCTTGACGAAACGATTCCCGATCGCGTGCCATCTGATCTTTTGCATGCCGTCTTGCGCCTACTATTGGCTGAGCAGGTGTCAATCCGAAATCTGCCGTTGATCCTTGAGGCTGTGGCCGAAGCACGACAGGCGCATGCCACGCCCGAGGCGATTTGCGAGCATGTGCGCCAGCGTCTTGGATTTCAGCTTGTCGCTGGCCTTCAGCAAGCGGATGGGAGCCTGCCGCTCATACAATTGGCGCCAGAGTGGGAGGATACGTTCTCGACCTACCAAGTGGATGGTGACCGTGGGCGCTTGGACGTCGCGCTTCCGCCCGAGTTGTTCAATACCCTGACGAGTGGCGTTGCCGAAGAGGTCAACAAGGTGGCGCAGCAGGGGATCTCACCTGCGATCGTCACCTCGACCGCGCGCCGGAGATTTCTCAAGACTGCTCTATCTGCGAAGCGGATCAACACGCCCGTTCTTTCCTTCGAGGAGATCGGTCTGGACGCAAGGCCAAGTCTTGTCGGTATGGTGGCAGCATGACAGCGGCGGATGCGGCCCTGGACCTGACGCAGGGCCTCTTGTGGTTGCATATCGCCGTTTTCCTGCGTGTCGGTCCGGCGATTTTCCTGTTTCCCGGCCTTGGTGAAAGCACGGTTCCCGTACGGGTCAAACTTGTGCTGGCCTTGTTGATCACCGTCTTCACCGCTCCGGCCGTCGCGCCATGGATTCCGCCGGAAGCGACCAATTCGGGTGGTTTTTTCTGGCTGGTGCTGAGCGAAACCGCCATTGGCATCCTGATTGGCCTTGGCGTTCGGTTATTTGTCATGGCGCTGCAAACGGCAGGTTCGATTGCTGGGCAGTCGACATCGCTTTCGCATATTCTGGGTGGCGCGGGTGTGACGCCTCTTCCCGCGATCGGTCATTTCTTGGTGATCGGCGGCCTGGCCTTGGTCATGATCCTCGGCCTGCATGTGCGCGCGATCCAGATGGTGATCCTGACATATGGTATTTTTCCTGTAGGCATCCTGCCAGAGGCGTCTTCGGTCGGGCAATGGGGAATGCGGCAGGTTGCGGGCGCTTTTGCATTGGCCTTCACCTTGGCGGCACCATTCGTGATTGTTTCGGTGCTTTACAATCTGACGCTCGGCATCATCAACCGGGCCATGCCACAGCTGATGGTCGTTTTCGTCGGTGCACCGGTCATTACCGGATTGGGCCTGCTCTTCTTGTTTCTCCTTGCCCCTACAATGCTGACTATATGGGCGCATGCACTTGATGGCTTCCTGGCCAACCCATTGGGAGCGGGATGAATGTCAGGGCAGGACGATGAGGCAGACAAATCCCACGAACCGACGCAGCACAAGCTGGACGAGGCGCGCAAGAAAGGTGAGGTTGCTCGCTCAGTTGACATGACAACGGCAGCGTCCTACGCGGGGTTCTTGTTGGCCGGTTTGGTCGCGGGCACGGCTTCGATCCAGATGATGAGCGAGGGCTTGATGGTGCTGGTCGGCCAATCGTCGCATTTGGCACCGGTTCTATTCGACGGTCCGGCCACGCCGCTTATGGGCGGATTGATCGGCACCGTTGGCTTGGCCTTGTTGGCTTGGTTCTTGGTTCCTGCGGGTTTGGCGATTTTGTCGGTTTTGGCGCAACGCAGCTTTGTCTTCGCGCCCAGCAAGGTGAAGCCCAAGACCTCACGGTTGAACCCAGTCCAGAATGCCAAGCAGAAATACGGGCCATCCGGCCTGTTCGAATTTGCCAAGAGCTTTGTGAAGCTGCTGAGTTACTCACTCGTCCTTGGGCTCTACCTGACCTACCGTTTGCCGGACATGGCCGGGACGCTGCACGCCGAGCCACAGATCGTGGGTGCCTTGCTCGCCCGGATGGTCGTCGAATTCATGTCGGTCGTTCTGGTGATCGCGCTTGTGATTGGTGGTGTCGATCTCGTGTTTCAGCATCACGACCACCGTCGCAAAAACCGGATGTCCCATCGTGAGATCAAGGAGGAGCACAAGCAAAACGAAGGTGATCCGCACATGAAGCAGCAGCGCCGCCAACGCGCCACCGAGATCGCCACGAACCAGATGATGGCAGATGTGCCAAAGGCCGACGTGGTCATCATGAACCCGACGCATTATGCCGTGGCCTTGCAGTGGAGCCGCGCGCCGGGTGCGGCACCGGTTTGCGTGGCGAAAGGCAAGGACCACTTGGCCCTCACGATACGCGATCTGGCTATCGAACACGGTGTGCCCGTTCGCGTTGATCCCCCAACGGCCCGCGCCATTCATGCAATGACCGAGATAGGAGCGGAAATTGACACCTCGCAATATCGCACGGTCGCTGCCGCGATCCGGTTTGCGGACAAGATGAGACACAAGGCGAAGGGGTTCCGGAGATGACACAGTTGGTCGGTGATCTGGTGGTTTTGACAGAGGCTCTATATCGCTCAAAACTGGCTGAATTAGAGCCTGTTTTGGTCGAAGAACGTCGCCTTCGTCGTGCCTTGGCCGAACTCGATGAAAAAACAAGTAAAAACGCCGCAGTCCCCGCCGATGAATTGACGGATCTGCAACGTTTGGGCGGGGATATGATGTGGCGTGCTTGGGTCGCTGAAAGCCGCGCAGAGCTACAGATTCGTTTGGCGCAGGTTTTGGCGAGGAAGGCAGAGAAAATGGCAGCCCTTTGTAAGTCCTTCGGTAAGGCCGAGGCTGTGTCCATACTGAACCGACGACAGGCCGAGGTGCGCAAGGCCCTTCGTGAGAAGGCGACACTTGAAGAGATTCAGTCTCTAATGTTGCTCAAATCGGGTCAATGGAGCGCCCCAACAGGTCTTGGGGCTTCAGAGTTGCAGCTATGATCAGCTGTCGGAACAGCCCAAGCCTTGCCGCGTCAAATGTCCTGACGAGCAAGGTCCGTGATCAGGATGCTGCCAACGCCTTTTCCGATAATGCCTTGCGCCACGTCTTTCAGCGCTCCACGTAGCACGTCCATGTTGTTGGAATTGGTGAATTCACCTTCAAAGCCTCCCATATTCGCGTGATCGAAGAGCACCTGAAGAAATCCATCACGTAGCTTCGGCTCGCGCTCGTAAACCACGGATGTCAGATCCTGTTGCACTTCAATGCTCAAGGACATCACGACGAGCGAATCGACCAGATCATTGTTCACGACTGGAACGACGAATTGATTGTTCAACTTAACGTATGCCAATTCCGAGGCATCCTGCTTGTCGTCCTTTGCCGTATCCTTGCTCTGGCTTTCCTCCTTGGTATCTTGCGTTTCCTTTGCCTTGATATCCACTTCTTTATCGGGCGGTGCGGGTCGCAGGGCAAGGCCCGCACCGACGCCGCCACCCAGACCGACAAGCAAAAGAAGTACAGGAAGGAGTTTTCTGAACATCTCGGAGTCCTCAGAAAGGCAGAAGCATATCAAGCGCTTGCTGCCCATAGCGGGGCTGCTGCACATCGGTGATCTGGCCGCGCCCGCCGTAGGAAATCCGCGCCGCGGCGATCTTGTCATAGGTAATTTCGTTCTGCCGCGAGATATCGCCGGGCCGGACGTAGCCTGTGACCAGCAACTCGCGCAGTTCGAAGTTCACCCGAACCTCCTGTGTCCCTTCGATGGCCAGCACTCCGTTGGGCAAGACCTGTGTCACTGTTGCGGCCACCCTGAGGGTCAGTTCCTCTCGGCGGCTAACCGACCCATCACCGCCAGATTGTCCCGAGGAGTTGAGCGAGACCGCATCCGCCATGCTCGCCCCGTCGGGCAGGCGTTCGTCAATGCGCTGTGGCAGGCCGAGAAGCTGCGGCACGCCCATGTTCTGCGACGCATTGCGTGATCGGGAGGTGGAGTTCTCGATAGCTGCTTCCTCGTCGATCTCGATGACGACGGTGAGGATATCGCCCCGTTGCATTGCCCGGCGGTCGCCGAATAAGGATTGTCGACTGCCAGACCAAAGCGAGGCTTCATCCACCGGCGTCTGCACGTCGCTGTGCAGGGGAAGCCCAGGTTGGAGCATGGCAACATGTTCCGAGGTCGCCTCAGTGGGGGTGAAGCTGGGTGGCTTGCCGAAATGATCCAGCCGGCCACCACAGCCTGCAAGCGTGATCAATGCAATAAAACAGAGACTATTTCGGCTCAAATACATATTTTTTCCTTATCGTGACACCATGATTTGCCCGTCCGGAAGAACCCGGCCCGACACGGTATTGCGCGAGGACATGTTCATAACGCGCACGGTCTCTCCAGACCCCGCCCGGTCCAGTGAGCGCCCCTCGGTTGTGATTTGCAGCCCGTTCTTCTCGAAGATCAGCGGCACAACCTGATTGCGCTCCACTAATGCGGGTTGCCCTACATCGTTCATCCGGATGGGCCGCCCGGCGTAAAGCGACACCCGCGCTTCCAGCCCGATCACCGCTTCGGGGCTGGTGGCCGCGCCGGGGATGTCGACGGCTTTCACCACCACATCGCCGGGGCCGATGATGCTTTGGGCCCGAATGGTGCGCGTTGCCAAAACCGTATCGGCCATGGCGGGTACCCCTAGGGTCAGTAGAAAGGCGGCAAGCCGGATCATCAGCGCACCTGCGTGGTTGCGCCAAGCATCTGATCCGCGGCGGAAATGACCTTGGAATTGAGCTCATAACCGCGCTGTGCCTCGATCAACTCGGTCACTTCGCGGACCGGATCAACCGAGCTGTCCTCAAGATAGCCCTGCCGAAGGGTGCCAAGCCCGTCCTGGCCGGGCGTGGAGGTTAGCGCCGCACCCGACGCCTCGGTTTCAAGGAAAAGATTGCTGCCGATGGCCTCCAACCCCTTGGCGTTGGTAAAACCGGCCATGTTCAATTGCCCGACCAATTGTGCCTCGGCGGCATCGCGGAAGTACACGTAAACCTCCCCCGCCGGGTTGATCGACAGGCTGCTCGCATCGTCGGGGATGGTGATCTCGGGCTGCACGGGGTAGCCGTCCGAGGTGACAATCAATCCATCCGCCGAGCGTTTCAGCGCACCGTCGCGCGTAAAAGCCGATTGACCCGATGGCAGGCTGACCTCCAGGTATCCATTGCCTTCAATCGCTACATCCAGATCGCCACCCGTGGCCGAAAGCGCCCCCTGCGCAAGGTTCACGGAAACGGCGGCAGGCCTCACCCCAAGGCCAAGCTGCACCCCGGTGGGCAAAACCGTGCCATCATTTGCGTTGACCGTACCGGGGCGGGCCATCTGCTGGTAATGCAGATCGGCAAATTCCGCCCGGCGGGTGTTATAGCCGGTGGTCGACATATTCGCGAGGTTGTTGGAAATTGTTTCAACCCGCATCTGTTGGGCGGCCATGCCCGTGGCGGCAATTTTCAGGGCGCGCATATCTGTCTCCTGCGATTAACGTGTGAAGGCCTTGAGGGCCGTGCGGATGCGCTCGTTCTCGGCATCCAGGAAGCTTTGCCCCATCTCGTAGGCGCGTTGGATTTCCACCATTCGCGCGATCTGTCCGATGGGGTCGACATTGGCGCTTTCAAGGAAGCCCTGAACGATGCGCGTGTCCAAAACAGGCTCTGTTCCGCCTTCCGTCCGGAACATCACGCCATCTTCGCGAATGAGGTCATGGGCGTCGATTGGACGCACAAGGCCCAATTGTCCAAGGGGGCGACCATCCGCGCTCAGTGTGCCATCGCGCGACACAGACACGTCTTTCGCATCGGGCGGCACGAAAACCGGTGCGCCGCCAGCATCCAGCACGCGGAAACCATCGTTTGTCACCATCTCGCCTGCGGCCGAGAGCGTGAAATTCCCCGCCCGGGTCAAGCGCTCCCCCTGCGGTGTTTCGATCAGGAAGAAACCGGGCCCCTCAATCGCGAAATCAAGTGTACCGCCCGTTGGTGTCAGCGCCCCTTGCAGCATCGAGGTATTGCGCACATTGGCCGTTGCCATCGAAAGCGAGGGGCCACCTTCGGTGCGCATCACATGTTCGGCAAAGATCAATCCCTCCTGCCTGTATCCGGTGGTCGAGGCATTGGCGATATTGTTGGCAACCACCTGCAACTCGCGCAAGAGGCCCGATTGCCGTGTCAGGGTCGTGTAACCTGTATTCTCCAATCTATCCTCCGATGATAAGCGGAATCAGCCGGTCTTGGAAAAAACCGACCAGTGTCTGCGTCATGAATCCCATGGTCAGCCAAAAGGTCGCCACGATCGCCGCCAGTTTCGGAACGAAAGTCAGGGTCAGCTCCTGGATCGAGGTCAGAGCCTGAAACAAGCCTACCGTGACGCCCGCAAACAAGGCCATCGCCAGGATCGGGAAGGAGATGATCACTGCCACCCAAAGGCCCTGACGCATGGAGTCGAAGAAAACCACCTGATCCAGCATGATCAGACCGGCATTCTCAGGATTTCCTGATAGGCTTCGACCACCTTGTTGCGCACCGTTACCGCGGTTTCCACAGCCAGTTCGGTTTGCGCCAGGGCATGCACGAGGGCATGCGGGTCGGCTTCGCCGGTCATCGCCGCCTTGGCGGTGGCCTCGCTTTCGCGCAGGGTGGCGGCGAAATCGCGCGCGACATCGCCAAAGGTTTCCGCTGGTCCGCCCGCGCCGGGCTTTGCCTCGGTCGCGGGGCGGGCCGCTGCATATTGCTGAACAGCGGAAAGGGATTTGATATCCATTCTGGATCTCCTTTATTTGCGAAGCAGGTCCATCAGGCCCGAAGACATTTGCCGTGCCTGCTCGAACATTTTGAGGTTCGCCTCATAGCTGCGCTGCGCTTCGCGCGCGTCAGCGATTTCAATCACCAGATCCACGTTGGATCCTTGATAATGGCCGGATTTGTCGGCCATGGGGTGGGTTGGGTCATAAACTTGTTTGAGTGGGCCGCGATCCAACTGCACAGGCCCGGTTTCCACTCGGCCTGTACCTTCTCCCGCGGTGAATTCGGTATGAAAAGCGATGGTCTTGCGCCGGTATCCCGGCGTATCGGCATTGGCTATATTTTCCGACAAATGGCGAAGGCGTTGTGCCTGCGCTTTCAAACCGCTGGCGGTCACGTCAAGGGATTTGGCAAATTCGCTCATTCTGGGTCTCCTCAACGGGTGCTGACGGCACCGCGCAGTACCGTCAGGGAGTGCTTGTAGATGGCCAGTGCGCGGTTATGTTGCCGCTTGACCTCCACAGCCTTGACCATCTCGGTTTCGATCGAAACCGAGTTGCTGTTGGGGTCGGTCTCTCCCTCCTGGCGAACGGTGGGTTCATAGGGCTGGTCCGCACTTGCTCCATGCAAGTGCGCGGCGCGTGTGGCCCTCGGGCGAAAATCGCCCTTATCGGTCTCTAAATAGGCCTTAAATGGCTCCAGATCCCGTGCGGCATAGCCGGGTGTATCGGCATTGGCCATGTTTTGCGCAATCAGCGCCTGCCGCGCGCCCGCATGATGCGCCATGGCAGACGACATGCGAAAGATATCCAGATTTTCAAACATCGGGGCTTCTCCCTCGATTGGCTTCAATCAAGGCTTAACCGTGATTCCTTTAGAAAGGGTTTGCGTAAAAGCATTTGGAGTTGCCGATGACCGAAAACATCCTGCCCCCCCCGACACGCCAGATCGCCCGCCTGAAGGCCGTTCGCCCGGTTGGCCGGGTCAGCGCGGTACAGGGCCATGCCCTTTGTTTGTCCGGCCTTTCCGGCGAGGCGCGGCTTGGCGATCGTGTGCGCATTGAGCGGGTATCCGGCCCGCTGCATGGTGAGATCGTTCAACTGGAAGATGGCCGCACCGTGATCTTGCCGGATGAAGCACCAGTTGGCGTGGCATTGGGCGATTCGGCGCTTTTGCTGGACGCCGCAACGATCTCGCCCGCGCCGGGATGGATCGGTAGGGTCATTGACCCTTTTGGCACCCCCCTCGACGGGATGCCACTGGCCCCCGGGCAGGTCTCCTATCCCCTGCGGGCGCATCCGCCAGCGCCAGCGGAGCGGCGCGCGCTGGGGGAGCGGCTGGAAACCGGCATGGCTGCGTTCAATACGGTCTTGCCCATCGTGCGCGGACAGCGTCTCGGGCTCTTCGCCGGCTCGGGCGTGGGAAAATCCAGCCTTCTGGGGCATCTGGGCAAGAACATGCAGGCCGATGTTGTGGTAATCGCGCTGATCGGGGAGCGTGGCCGCGAGTTGCGCGAATTCGTCGAGAAAGTACTTGGGCCCGCGGGGATGCGCCGCGCCGTCATAGTTGCCGCGACTTCTGATATGTCGCCGCTGATCCGGCGGCGTTGCGCTTGGGCAGCCATGGCGGTTGCGGAGTTTTTTCGGGATAGGGGGCAGCATGTGCTGTTTCTCGCCGACTCCATCACCCGCTTTGCCGAGGCGCATCGCGAGGTGGCGACCGCCTCTGGTGAGATGCCCGCGCTGCGCGGTTACCCGGCCACGACCTCTCATATGATCATGTCGCTTTGTGAACGCGCTGGCCCCGGTGTGGGGCAGGCGGGGGATATAACCGCGCTGTTCAGCGTTCTGGTTGCCGGCTCGGATATGGACGAGCCTGTCGCGGATATCCTGCGCGGGGTTCTGGATGGTCACGTGGTGCTTGACCGCAAGATCGCGGAGCGTGGCCGCTACCCGGCGATTGACCTTCTCCGTTCAGTTTCGCGTAGCCTGCCAGCCGCTGCCAATGACGACGAAAACGCCCTTATTTCGAAAGTGCGCGCGCACCTGGGCGCCTATGCTGCGTCCGAGACCATGATTCGTGCCGGGCTTTACACTGAGGGTAGTGACCCGGATTTGGATCAGGCGGTTCGGATATGGCCAGATCTGGATGCATTTTTAGCTGAAACAGAGCCGAATTCAGCGTCGGATAGTTTTGCCCGCCTTGGCCTCATTCTGCGGCGTGGCGGCGGACGCTCTGCGCGCCGAGCCGACCAGGCCCAGCAACCACAAGAAACCGGAACGGATTATTCCAAAACGGCTTTGACGCGGCATACCCCGGTGAGGTGAGACAGGTCAAAAACGGCTTGTGGCTTGCTGCAACAGTGTCAGGGCAATCGCGTTTGAGCTTTGCCCCTGCATCCCGTCTACCTGATTGCGCAGAAGGTAGCGCTCAATCAGCGTGTCCATGGTTTTCGCATCGGCAAGGTCGGCCAACTGTGCGATGCCCAGCTGGCTTTCGCTTCGATCCTTGAAAACCTCCAACTGCTTGTCGAGGTCAAGTTGCGCGAAACTATCCGGCAAACCCAATGCCACTTCGAAAACCCGGCGCAGGGGTGGCGTACCCATGATGCGAAACCAAAGGGCATCCTGACTTTCAGAGGGTTCCCGCGCGATCTCGGCAAGCTCCCGCTCGGCATTCAGGGCCAGCCGCAGGCTTTCATCCTGGTCGCCAACCGCCACTTCGAAAGAGATTTGCCTGTAGCGCGCAGTGATCTCGGCACCAAATCCTGCTCGTTGAGTCGACGGCGTTCCACCGTCGCCAAACCCAAAGGCCTCAGCCAAGGATTTGTACCGCTCATCGGACATCTTGTTGGCAAGTGCGTCTTCATTTGTCACGCCACCTTCCAGGATACGGCGGATCAAAAAACGATTGTCCAAGTCGTCCTGCAAATCGAAGGCTCCCAAGGCGATCCGCAGCAGTCGACGGTCTGAAACAAGCTCTTCTGCACTGGTGATTTCGCCGATCATGGCTTCGAAATAGGCCGTGTCCCGACTAATCCTTGGTGAGCGCTCGAAGGCATCGGTCTGGCTCTCCTTCGTCGCATTGAGAAACGTCCAGCCCCCAAGGCCCGAAAGCGGTATGATCGGCTGGAAACTCATTGCACCGCATGCGCCATAAGGCGGTCTTCGCGAGGCAGTAGCGCACGGAGTGCCTTCAAGCCCTGATAAAAGCGATCATTCAACACCGCTTCGGTTGCAAGTGAAAGGTGAGAATGGCTATCAGGGTCCGTGAAAACCCGGCTCAGCTCCTCGATCTGGCGCAACAACGGCAGGCGTGCATCCTCGGGCCTCGCATCGCCCGAAAGGACAAGCTGAGCGGCATAGCAGACACGGCGCACCGGCGTATTGGCTTCGTGCGGGTGAATCGCATCGCGCAGGCGCAAGATATTCGCATCCGGCGTCAGGATCGAAAAGCGCGAGCGCCGCTCACCGTTCTCGACGACCGCGCCATTGATCAGGACCCGTTCCTTCGGGCTCAGTTTCAGGACAAGGCCACTCATTGGTTCGATCCCTGATCGCGCAACCCCCTGAGGATTGCGGTATTGACTTCGATCAACGGCGCGGCATTGGCCCCGTCGTTCAGGACCCGGCTGCTGTACTGATGAGTGAACTCTGCCAAGTAAACGATGCGTGCGCGCAGCATTTCGGGCAGTGCGTTGCCCGCATCCGCCGCGTCTGTAGCAAGAATGGTCCAGAGCCGACGGTTATCATGGATTGCAGAGGCCAGCTCTGGGAAGTCCGCCTTGCCGCGCTGCATGGCGGTCTTGAGTGCATGTGTGATCCGCGCGATGGCGTCATATTCCACACTGCGATGGGTGCGGACAGCCTGCGCGTCCTGCCGATAGGCGTTGTGTGCTCTGAGGGTCGCGTTCACGTCATTTCCTTCCGGGAATAGTCTGTCAGTTCAGGGCGAACCGGGGCGCCCCATGCGGGACGCCCCGAGCGCCATTAGCCACTGAACAGTGACAGGATGGCCTGCGGTGCCTGATTGGCGATCGACAGCGATTGCGTGGCAAGTTGCTGTTGAACCTGTAGCGCCTGCAATCGTGCCGAAGCCTCTTCCATGTCCGCATCCACCAGCGAACCGATTCCGGATTTCATCGCATCCATGACCTTGCCGACAAACTCGTTCTGGTCCGAAATGCGCTTGGCCGAGGCACCCAAGGCCGCCGCGCCATCCACGGCGGTCTGGATATGCGCCTCGATATTGGCGATCGAACTGTCAGCGGCACTTGCGCTCGACACGTCAATGTCGGTCAGGTCGATGTTGGTTTCAAAATCGACAGAGGCCACGGTGATATTGGCCGCCGTTACGGTGCCTGCGGCATCGCGATCAAGCGACGACAGCACGGTGATGTTACCCCCCGCCGCGTTAAGCAGGTTCGCCCCGTTGAACTGCGAGGCGGAGATGATCGAGTTCACCTGATTGGTCAACTCGGTCACATCCGCGGTAATCTTGGCATGGTCAACGTTCTCGCCCGTGGCGGTGACCACTTTTTCCTTGATCTCGTTGAGCAGGTTGGTGATCTGCTCTGCCCCTGCGGCGGCCACCGCCACGGTGGATTCGCCCAGCGAAAGCGACTCTGACACAGCCTTGAAGCCGCTGACATCCGATTCCATCACCTTGGAAATCGCCCAGATGGCCGAATTGTCCTTGGCGGTGCCAATCGCCTTGCCGGTCGACACCATGTCTTGTGTTTTGGCAAGATTCGAGTTGACAGATTTCAGGGTTTGCAGCGCCACCATCGCGCTATTGTTCGTCAGAATGCTCGACATAGCATATTCCTTCAGCCTTTGGCGCTTTTGCGCCTGTTCCAAACTACCGCCTCAACCAGAGGTCGGGCTAAACAGTCGTTCTGACATTTGCAGCTGGTGGGGCCTTGGCCGCCTGCCGCGCCACCCATTTCGGATGCAGGCACAGCATGGGCTTTCAGATGCTAACGGAACCCTAAACCAGGCTTCCGATCTGCCGGGCATTTGAGACAAATCACTCAGGCCCGTTTTTCAACGCTATAGTCCGCCTCCCCTTCGATGGTCGTTTTGGTGCCTTTGGCGTCGTAGGTTTCAAGCCCGCGGCGCACGCGGCGCAGGGCGGCCATTCGTGCCGCAACGTGCCGGATGCCTTGCAATGCTCCGTCCAAAAGCGCTTGGTTGCGGCGAACCTTCGCCTCAACCGCCTCCATTCCGGGTCGCTCGGCCTCGGTCAGGTCATTGAGCGCATCGATCAGGCGCTCCTTGTTCTCCAATAGCGTCGTGATCGCCTCAAGGTCGCCCTCCAGAAGCGCCGCGCGCTCTTGTTCCAGAAGATCATCCAGGCGGTCAATCAGGCTCTGCGCGTCATCATGGCTCATTTCGGGCCTCCATCATTGATTTTAGAAAATGCTCGGCCAGGCCGATGCCGCCGCTCTTGGCGATCTCATCGGCCACCGCTTGCCGGTGAAATGATGCGAACTGATCCTCTCCGGTCCCGCCGGAAAATGAATTCTCTTGTTGTCCGAACCCGGCTCCTTTCAACATCTCTGCTAAAAACGTTGCCTCAAGTTTCTGCGCGGCCTCGCGCGCGGCGTTGTGGGCTGGTTTGGCCGCTGGGCCTATCGGGGGAATCGGTAAAAAATCGGTCACTGTTTTACCTCGAATTGTGGATAAGACCCCGCCATTTGACCGCAATACGGTAAAGAACCGGTAACTGCGATCTGCGATGCTCATCGGGAACTGTGGAAGAAATCCCGGAGAGCCGCATGTTTTTGATACCCAATGGCCTTGGCCCACCATCGCAAACCGCGCACGAGAATCAGATCACCGTCAGGTCCGGCGATGTCTCTGAAACAGCCTTTCTGTCGGTCTTCGATGCAGCTGTATTGAAACGCGCCGGGCGCGTGGATGGCGTTCTCGCCGAAACCTTGCCAGAAGCGCCCGCTTCTGGCGATCCCAAGGACGTCGGCAAAGCAATCGCGCCCACCACCGAAGGCGTGTTGGAGAGCACTTCCACTGGTGACATGCCGGAGGACACTCCGACCGCCGACGCAACGGGGCCCCATACCCATACGACACCCATCCTGCAGGACACGGCTCCGGCTCGAATCCGGCAAAACCCGCAATCTTCACAACCTGTCATGCCTCATGCCGTGAACCCGGCGCCCATGGCTGCCAAAGCGCCCGGTCGTGATGTCGCGCAGTCAGCGTCACTTGCAACGGTGGCACATCCCCCGACGATGTCGCATCCGTCGGAAACCAATCAACAGAGACCTTGGCCAAAAGATCCGGAACAGGCTAAGCCCTTGCCCAAACCGACCAAGGTTAACCGAACTTCCATGCCAATTGATGTCTTCGAAACCGGCTCAAGGCTTCGGCCCGCCGCAGCACAAGCCGCCAGCATCAATACCGTGCAGGGCACTGTGAGCAGCACCCCTTTGGAAGACCGGCCGCCAACGCCTGACACCGGGGGCATTGCCCGATCCAATTCAGGCCAAGCCATGCCGGCTGACCACGTCGCACCAACATTGCCCGCCGCAGCACAAGCCGCCAGCATCAATACCGTGCAGGGCACTGTGAGCAGCAACCCCTTGGAAGACCGGCCACCAACGCCTGACACCGGGGGCATTGCCCGATCCAATGCAGGCCAAGCCATACCGGCTGAGCGCGTGGCACCGATATTGCCCGCCGCAGCACAAGAGGCGAAGACGACAACCCGGCCCGTCAATGACAAAGCTACACCGTTCAATACGGAAACCAGCGAGAAAAACCGTGCTGACCCGCCGCAACCACGGCAATCCGGTGCATACCCGCCCCCTCAGGCCACCACACCCCCCCAAGCGGGTGCCACGCCGCCCACTCCCACCGCGGCCCCGATGCAGACAACCGCGGCGCCGGTGTTCAAAGCTGAATTGACCGAAGAGAGCCTGCGCAGCCCGGTGAGTCACGACGATGCGCGCTCCGATCTGCGCCTGACGGCCGAAGGTGGCCCGCGCCCGGCCGGTCCGCTGTCGCAAGCCCCGCAATCTCCCGATTTGCCGCGCCACATAGCGCAGCAGATCGTCGAGGCGCTACAGCGCGGCGGGGGCGGGAAAGAGCGTGGTATCGACCTCTTGCTCAACCCGGCCGAGCTTGGCCGCGTCCGTATCAGCCTGTCACCTGGCGATGCCGGCCTTACCGTCAACATTGTTGCGGACCGTCCCGAAACCTTGGACCTTATGCGCCGCAATATCGACATGCTGGCGCAGGATTTCCAAAGCATCGGCTACGACACCACCGATTTCGCCTTCGCGCATCATGGTCACGATGAGGAAGACCAAGGGCGCAACGCCCCTCAGAAGCAAACCCCGCA
The DNA here is from genome assembly GCF_913057115.1 of uncultured Roseovarius sp. Classification (GTDB taxonomy): domain Bacteria; phylum Pseudomonadota; class Alphaproteobacteria; order Rhodobacterales; family Rhodobacteraceae; genus Roseovarius. The sequence goes on along the minus strand of NZ_CAJXNN010000004.1, from coordinate 45,376 downwards.
TGTGACCCAAGACGCCGAGGCACCTTCTCGAGTAACCGCAACGATTGACACCGATCGTGTCGATATCAGACTCTAAAAAGGCCAAAACATGGAAATTTCCACAAACACCAACACGCTATCCACAAACGTCCAGTCATCCACGTCCCAAACCGAAAGTGAGCAGGCCGTTCTAAGTTCCGACTTTGAAACCTTTCTCAAGATGCTAACCACGCAAATGGAATACCAAGACCCTCTCAACCCGGTGGATTCGACCGACTTCGCCACCCAATTGGCGACCTTTTCCAGCGTCGAACAGCAGGTTATGACGAACGACTTGCTGACCGACCTCAACACGCAGATCGGGGCGCTCAGCATGGCACAGCTTACGGGCTGGATCGGAATGGAAGCCCGTGCAGACATGCCAATCGCTTTTGAAGGCGAGCCGGTTACGCTGACTCTACAAACCAGTGATCTCGCCGACAGTGCGCAACTGGTGATCCACGACGCCAACGGTACGCTCGTGCAGCGGCTTGATATCCCGCCGCGCGGCGGCGAATTTGTATGGGCCGGTCTGGATTCCGACGGTACACCGCTTCCCAATGGCCAGTACAGCGCCACGGTCGAATCCTATTCGCAGGGTGATGTGATCGAAACCCACCCCGCGCAGGTGCATGCCACCATCACTGAAGCCCGCCAAAACGGCGCCCAAACTGAACTGGTAATGGCGGGCGGACAGACTGTCTTGGCAACGGATGTTGCCGCGTTGCGCGAGCCCTCCGGGTGATCTGTAGAGGCAACTTGCCCCTTGTCTCGGCGCGGGGGCGCTGCCATAGCCTCCGACACTGATCGAACCGTTCACCGTGCCGGACCGTAAAACAGTGACAACGCCCCGCGAATCCGCCCTAATCCAGACGCTGACACAGGAATTGGCCAGCGGCGATCACATCCCGCCAGAGGCGCGATGGGTGCGCCTGCATGGTGGCCGCACCAATCATGTCTGGCGGATCACTGGCCCCGAGGGTGGCGAAACTCTGGTCGTGAAGCTCTACGATAAAGATGCCGACAACCCGCTTTTTCCGAACCGGCCAGAGGATGAAGCGCGTGTGCTTCGGGCCTTGGAAGGTCGCGGATTGGCACCGCGTTTGCTCCACCATGTGGTCACGCGGCTTGGGCCCTGCCTTATCTACAGCCACCTTGAAGGCGCAGCTTGGCGGCAGGATCCCAAAGCCGCCGCCGCCCTTCTGCACCGCGTGCACCGCGTGACGCCGCCCCAAGGTCTGCGCCTGTCCCCTGATGGCAGCATGTCACTGGAACAACAGACCGCCGCGATCCTCGGCCGTTTTGGCAAATCTCTGGCCGACTTGCCGGACCTTCCGCCCCAAGGCGTCAAACCATCTGGCGCGGCCTGCCTGCTGCACGGCGATCCCGTGCCCGGCAACATGATTGATTGCGGTGAACGCCTTATGCTGATCGACTGGCAATGCCCTGCTATTGGCGACCCGTGCGAAGATATCGCGTTGTTCCTGTCTCCCGCGATGCAGATCGCCTATCGCGGCGAGGCACTTTCCAGAACGGAAGAGTGCGCGTTCCTTTCGGCCTATGACGATACGGAAACCCTATGCCGCTACGCCCATCTTGCGCCATGGTATCACGCGCGCACTTTGGCCTATTGCCTATGGCAAGCAGAACAGGGCGAATCTGCCGCGTCAGACCGTGCAAAAGCCGAACACGCCGCCCTTCTCATGGCGACACGCCGCAGCAAGACTTTTGACCACAGCTAGAATGATGCAAATTGTGGCATAAACGCCTTACTCAACCTTTATCTGTATTATTCCATGAAAATGGGTTTCTCTTAGCGCGCCGCCGTGCAACAACTATGATGATCCTCGCGTAAGGATTCCTAGTATCTCACACCGGTATGGAGAGTATTATGAAAAAGATTTCGACTTTCGCCGCCGCTGCCGCCGTCGCTCTGGCAGCTGCTGCACCGGCCGTCGCTGACGACGCCAAGGTAAACAGCGATCCGTTCGTTTCGTCGCAGGGGTCTCTGGCCCTTGGCGCGTTGGGTGCGGCTGGCGGTGTTGCAGCAGCGACCGTCGCAACAATCTTGGTGGTTGCAGCCGTCGAGTCGAGCGACGACACCTAAGTCGTTTAGCGATAAAGATTACAAAAGGCGGTCCCTTGCGGGCCGCCTTTTTGCTTTGAAACGCGCCTTCAGCGAAGGTGTTGAATGATCACAGACCCATTCATCGGGCTGACCCACTGCTGCGCCTGAAGAATACGCCCCGTGTGTGCATCAACCTGGTAACTGTTGGTGAAACGCGTGGTCTGCGCTTTGCAGGTCTCGCGCACCTTCACGGCCTGCCGGTCCAGCTCCCCGACCTGATAGCGCACCTTGCCACCCGGAGTGATCTGGCAGGTGGTTTCAAGAACCACCGTCTGGTTTTCTCCATCCAGATAGCGTTGTACGCGCTGAACAGTTCCGGCCTTGCGCCCCCGCACCAAGGCCAGCGATGCATCCACCCCGGATGACATCAGGTCTTCGCCAAACCCTCGCGTCGCCGTCAGCATCCCGCGTTTCAACGTCACGCTGCGCCGATCCGAGGTGCCGTGCGTGGCATAGGCACCATTGGTCTCGATGCGCGGCATGATGGTGATGGCTTGCCGCTTGGGCAGGACGACAAATGCCAGAGGCTCATCGGTGGCTTGCAAGGATTGCTGCATAGCCGCGGCCATCTGCGCCGCATTGGGCGTTTTGGCCTCCTGTTTCGGTATCAATGCTCCCTTGACTATCGCCAGACCGGCAGTGCTGTTAGCACCGTCCCCGCCACTACAGCCGCCCAAAAGCGCAAGCGCGCAGGTGGCCAGCCCTGAAAGAACCCTCATCTTCATCTCCAGAATTTCCCCCAGGTCTTGGCCATTTCGGGCTCATGTGTGCTGCGCACCGCCTCGTAAAGCCGGTCGTTTACCCGCAGGCGCGCGCCCCCATCTCGCGAAAGCGAGCGGATGACGGTGTTGGATTTCGTACGCGTCGGCTGGCCGGTCCCCCAGGAAAGCGGGATCGTGATGCGAATGCCCTTGTCGAAAGACCCTTCGCCGAAGGTGGCCGAGGACACATTGGTTTTCGTCGCATAGGCTCCAACGCGCCAGCCGTTCGCGAACTCCCGGCCGAGGGCCAGGGTGGCCCCCCAGTCACCGGCAAGATACCGGCCCGCATCCACCCGCCCGTGAAAGCCGCGCCCGAAATCGTAATAGGCCGAAACATGGCCATTAAACTCGGGGATGGAGCCGGTTCCGGTGTTGCGCGTCCGGGTGTCGAACAACTGATCGTAGTCGCGGGGGGTGACATAATTCACCTCAGCCCCAAGCGCGAGACGGCTATCCACCGGTTTCCACAGGACTTCGGCCGAGGCCCCGGCATACATCTTTTCCAGATAACCCACCGTGAACCGGCTATAGATGTCCTTCGCCGGACGGCCGAAATGCGCCAGCGTCAGGTAATCGATCGTCGGATCATCCGTGCGCGAATAGAGCGCCACGTTCGACCGTACCCGTGGCAGACCCGATGGCCCCGGAAGCGAGACCTTGTCCAGATCGCCGAACAGTTTGTAAGAGACCGACCCCGAGGCGCGGAAGCCTCCCGCGATGTGATAATCTCCCTCGACCCGAATACCGCCATTGGCGCGCACCGGGTTGTCCGGATCGAAAACCGAGAAGTTCAGGAACGGGCCAACGGTCCAGTCAAAGCGCGGGAATGCATCATCGACAAGCGCGGGCTGAGGACCCATGGCCAGCGGGTCACTGAACCGCGCCGCGGCCAATATGTCCTCCGCCGGGGCATTCTCAAGCCGCTCAAGGTCACGACGCCGGAAGGTGACCGAACTGACAGGCATGCCCTTTTCCACCTGCGTGATGGTCAGGACCTCCACCGATGCCGGCAAGGTCCGGGTCAGAACCCGGGCCGTGCGACCTACAGCTTGCGCGCGCATGTCATAGCGTGGATTGCGGATTGTCACATGCGCCTGCGTTGCGCTCAGGTCGAACCCATGCAGGCGCAGGCCCTCGGTCTCAAGGCTTCGGGCCACACTGGCGCGCACCGTCGCAGGCCTCTGCGGGTCGCGAGTCCATCCCAGATCGGCCGCCGCGCCCGGGTCGCGTCGCGCCACCGGCAAGGGCGCTGTTTCCGCGCCGCCGTTCACCGCGGGCTTGCGCGCATTCAAGGCCAAGGTGACATTAAAGCCGATTTCGCTTCCATGCAGCGAATACACCCCAAGACTGAGCGCATCGCTCACCCGGTAATCGACACCGAAATTCCAAGGTGTCTCGCGGCGCGTGATCCCGTCCAGCACTTCCCGGTCATACCCGTCCGAAGAATACTCGACACTCACGTTCATCCGGTCCGTCAGCTGATAACTCAACCCCGCGAACCCGGCCACATCACCCCGGAACCACCTGTCATAGGTCGGAACACCGCCCTCCCCAAGCAAAGAGGTGGGTCGCGTTCCGGTGTTGCCGAAGGCTCCATAACTGCCCAACCGCCCCCAGCCGACACCGGCAGTCACCCGAAGACGCTCTCCAACGGATTTGGTCGCGACGATATACTCACCGCCAAAAAGCCCAGTCCCCACAAGATCCTGAAGGCCAATGTTCACGGCGGGCATATACTGCCCTTCGTTCACCAGACGGTAACTCAGATCGAAACTGCGGTCGTAATAGGTGGAGTATGGCGGGCGCCCGGGGCCGGGCACCAACCCGTAGATCGAAGAATACCGAAACGAGGCGCTCAAGCGTTTCGTGACCTGAAAGCTCAGCGTCGTCTTGGTCGCACCGTCATAATGGTCAATTGTGGTCGAAAGCTGGCCCAAGGGCGCCATCTCGGCCGTCGGCATATCAATAAGACCGCCCGGCGTGCCATAGGAATTGGTTTCGGTCGTGGTCTGGTTCTCGGCCGCCCCCACCATGGGCCAAGCTGCCAGAACGGCCACCACGGCCATCGTCTTTGATCTAAAGATCACTTACACCACTCCACAATTCCAGTTTGTTTCGTGGCACTCTAATTAACCTTAAGGCTGTCGACAACGTGACTTTGCGCCGGTCTATGTTCCGGAGCGATGTGTCGCTTTTTAGGAACGGGTCAGTTCAGCAGAAACACGGCCGCCATGACAGCGCCCCCGGTCACGGCCCCGCCCATGGCCCATATGGCGGGCCATATGCGGCTTTGGCGGGGTTCTGGCGTGACAGGCATGGATTGCCGAATCAACGCATTCTCCACGATTCCGGGCAGGCGCGGCCCATAGCGCGACAAGACGGCCAGCGTCTTGCCCAAGTCCCGGCTCACGGCGCGCGGGCCGATGTTCTTGCGGATGTAATCTTCGACCACCGGCCGGGCCACCTGCCAGATGTTGATCTGCGGGTTCAGGCTTCGCGCGACGCCTTCCACCACAACCATCGTCCGTTGCAACAGGATCAACTCGGTCCTGGTTTCCATGCCAAAGCGTTCCGTGACCTCAAACAGGTAGCTTAGCAAGCTGCCCATCGAAATATGGCTCGCATCCATGCCGAAAATCGGTTCGCCCACGGCGCGCAGCGCGCGGGCAAATTCATCCACATCCCGGTCGGCGGGCACATATCCCGCCTCGAAATGCACCTCCGCCACCCGGCGGTAATCGCGCTTGATAAAGCCATAAAGAATCTCGGCATAAACCCGGCGAGTGTATTCGTCGATATGCCCCATGATCCCGAAATCATAGGCGATGATATCGCCGTTCGGCGCAACCTTCAGGTTGCCTTGGTGCATATCGGCGTGGAAATACCCATCGCGAAGCGCATGGCTCAGGAACAGTTGCAAAACCCGCTCGCCCAAAGCCACCCGGTCATGCCCGCCCGCATCCAGCGCGGCATTATCTCCCAAAGGCAAGCCATCGGCCCAGCCCATGGTCATCACCCGGCGCCGCGACAGGGGCCATTTGATCTCGGGCAGGGTAAAGCCCACGTCCTCGGTGGTATTGGCGGCAAATTCACTGGCCGAGGAGGCCTCAAGCCGCAAATCCAGCTCGCCCATGACCACGCCTTCAAAATGCGCAATCACATCCGTCGGACGCAGGCGGCGCGACGAAGGCGACAGAAATTCAATGACATTGGCGGCGAAATAAAACGCGTCGATATCCTTGCGAAAGGCCTTTTCGATACCGGGCCGCAGCACCTTGACCGCCACCGCCTCGCCAGTGTCGCGCACCCGTGCCTGATGCACCTGCGCGATCGAGGCCGCGGCCACCGGCGGGCTGAACTCGTCAAACAGGCTGTCCACCTCCGCGTTCAGCTCTTGCTCGATGCTCTCGCGCGCCTCCTCCACCGAAAAAGGCGGCAGCTTGTCCTGCAGCACCCGCAATTGCGTGGCCAGATCATCGCCCACCAGATCGGGCCGTGTCGAAAGGATTTGCCCGAACTTGATATAGGCCGGGCCAAGTGCCGTCAGCGCGCGGGTGGCGGGGGGCATACTCGGGTCACCCTTGTAACCCAACCACTGAAACGGCCATGCCAGAAAGCGCATGATCGCCCGCACCTGCGGCGGCGCGTCCATCGCCTCCATCACAAGGCCCATGGCCCCCGTGCGCTCAAGCGTGGCGCCGGTTCGGATCAGGCGCAGGATATTGTGCGGTCCGCGCATTTAAATCTTCCACCCCGAATGAAGGCAGGCAATCCCAAGGCTCAGGTTGCGATATTTCGCATTCTCGAATCCCGCGCCGCGCACCATTCCAAGGAAGGTGTCTTGGTCCGGGAACTTGCGGATCGATTCCACCAGATATTGGTAACTGTCACGATCCCCGGCAATCGCCTGCCCCATGCGCGGGATGATGTGGAAGGAATACAAATCATAGGCCCACTGCATCAACTCGTTGGGAATCTGGCTGAATTCCAGCACCATCACCCGCCCGCCGGGTTTCAAAACCCTGTAGGCCTCGGCCAAGGCCTCCTCGGGCCGGGTTACGTTCCTGATCCCGAAACTGATGGTGTAAACGTCAAAACTGTTATCCTCGAAGGGCAGGGCCATCGCATCGCCCACCACCCAGTCAAGGCTGTCGGCCATGGCCTCGGCTTCGGCCCGCTTGCGGCCCTCCACCAACATCGGCTCGGTCAGGTCCAACACCGTGGCATGGCCCGCGCCCGCACGCTTCAGAAACCGGAACGAGATATCGCCGGTGCCGCCCGCCACATCCAAAAGCCGCTGACCGGGTCGCGGGGCCAGCCAATCCATCATCGCATCCTTCCAGATACGGTGTATCCCGAAAGACATGGCATCGTTCATGACGTCATATTTCGACGCGACCGATCCGAAAACGCCCCGCACGCGGCCCGCCTTCTCGCCCTCGGGCACGTCCTGAAATCCGAAATGGGTGGTTTTCTCACTCATGGTCGCACCGGGGCCTTGCCGTTCAACTCTCTCGCCCTTCTTATAGGGCGCAAACCGGGGGTTACAATGCACCCGCACCACGACAGGACCAAACCATGCCCGAATTGCCCGAGGTTGAGACAGTGCGCCGCGGCCTTGCCCCCGCGATGGAGGGCGCGGCAATCACGAAAGCGCAAGTGAACCGCCCCGATCTGCGCTGGTCGTTCCCCGACAACATGGCCGCGCGCCTCACGGGGCAGACCGTGCAAACCCTGCGCCGCCGCTCGAAGTACATCCTTGCCGATCTGTCCAGCGGCGAAACCCTACTGATTCACCTCGGCATGTCGGGTCGGATGACCGTCTCGGGCGACCCGCTTGGCCGCTTCCACCATGACCACCCCACGCCGGAAAAACACGACCATGTGGTGCTGGATATGTCGAACGGCGCACGCATCACCTTCAACGACCCCCGCCGCTTCGGCGCGATGGACCTGATGGACACCGCAACCGCCGATTCCCACCCGCTTCTGGCCAAACTCGGCCCCGAACCGCTGGGCAATACCTTCGACGGCCCCTATCTCGCCGCGCAACTCAAAACCCGCAACACACCAATCAAATCCGCCCTTCTGGATCAGCGAATCGTCGCAGGTTTGGGCAACATCTACGTCTGCGAAACCCTGTTCCGCGCCGGAATTTCCCCCAAACGCCGGGCAAAAAATCTCTCAAGCCACCGCGCCGCCGCCCTCGTCCCGATCATCCGCGATGTCCTGACCGATGCCATCACCGCCGGCGGCTCCTCGCTCAAGGATTTTCGCCAAGCAGACGGTGAGCTTGGCTATTTTCAACACAGTTTCGACACCTATGACCGCGAGGGCCACCCCTGCCGCAAACCGGGCTGCACAGGCACCATAAAACGAATCGTTCAGTCGGGCCGCTCCAGTTTCTATTGCCCGGTCTGTCAAAGATAAGGTTGATCGCCCCGCCAACAGTGGTAAGGAATCCATTCTGACTGAAACAAGCGAAAGCAGATTTCATGGCCTTTGAGACGATCATCGTCGAAGTAGAAGACCACGTCGCCCTTATCAAACTCAACCGCCCGGATGCCCTCAATGCCCTCAACGATCAGTTGATGCGCGAGCTGTGCAAGGCGTTGAAAGAGGCGCAGGCAAACGAAAAGGTGCGTTGCATCATCCTCACCGGTTCCGACAAGGCATTCGCCGCCGGGGCCGACATCAAAATGATGAGCGGCAAGGGATTCGTCGACGTCTTCACCGAAGACCTCTTCGGCCCCGAAAGCGAGGCCATCATGGGCATTCGCAAGCCGATCATCGCCGCGGTCTCCGGCTACGCGCTGGGCGGCGGGTGCGAATTGGCGATGATGTGCGATTTCATCATCGCCTCGGACACCGCCAAATTTGGCCAGCCCGAGATCAACCTCGGCGTCATGGCGGGCCTTGGTGGCTCACAGCGCCTGACGCGCTTCATCGGCAAATCCAAGGCGATGGACATGAACCTGACGGGCCGCTTCATGGACGCGGATGAGGCCGAACGCTCCGGCCTCGTCTCCCGCGTCGTGCCCGCCAAAAAGCTGATGGAGGAGGCCCGCTCCGCCGCCGAGAAGATCGCCGAGAAATCCATGGTCACCACCATGGCGGTGAAAGAGGCGGTCAACCGCTCCTACGAGACCACCCTGCGCGAAGGGCTCTTGTTCGAACGCCGCGTCTTCCACTCGCTCTTTGCAACCGAAGACCAATCCGAAGGCATGGCCGCCTTCGTCGAAAAACGCGAACCACAATTCCGCGACAAGTAGAGCGTTTCCAGTTTACCTTGACTTAAACTGCATCACCAATATCCCGAGAAGGCCGTAGGCGTGGCAGGGTATTGGTGATGCAACAATAACTGGAAACGCTTTAAGCCGGGATATAGGTTAAGAAATCGCAAAAGGCGCGGGCTTCGGTCCGCGCCTTTTGTTTTTGTGCAGGCGCGGAATCAAGGCCGAAGGCCGCCGCGCCAAAGCCGACGCGCCCCGTCGCCCTAAAGGGGCGCCGACATGATGACGGCACGCCTTCGGCGTGACGCGGCGGCTTTTGGGCAACGACAGAACACCGCTTGAGGTCATTCGGACACGGCAACCATAAAGCACAGCCGCCCACATCGCCCAATCGCCCCCGCGCGCGTCGTCTTTGGCGCGGCTCAACCAAAAACCTTTACAAAACTAGTTTTATAGTTATTTTTTCACCATGAGCACAACATCCCCCAACGCCCGCGCCCTTGCCGCCCTTGGCCATGACGCCCGCCTGTCGATCTTCCGCCTGCTGGTCAAAGCCGGTGACGATGGCTTGCGGATCAGTGACATCGGCGCACATCTCGGCATCGCCCCTTCCACCTTGGCGCATCACCTCTCAACCCTCGTCGAGGCTGGGCTTGTCAAACAAGACAAACGCGGGCGCGAGGTGGTCAACCGCGTGGATTACCCCGCCATGCACCGCGTGGTCGATTTCCTCACTTCCGAATGCTGCGTCGGCGTCACCGTGAAAACACCCGAGGCCACCGAATGACCGAACAAACCACCTGCTGCGCACCCAAGCCCGCCTCGCCACTGCAACGGCTTTGGTCCGAGCATCGGATCTGGCTTATTTCGGCTCTGATCCTGCTGATCCTTGCCATTTTCGACACAGCGCAAGCCATGCAAAGTGCCACCTTCACCGCCAAGGCGCTCTTGCACACCGCGCCCTACCTGATCCTCTCCATCGGCATCGCCGCATGGGCCGGGGCCACCGGGGCCGATAACCTCATTGCCCGCGCCTTCACCGGCGCGCCCGCGCTGATGATCCTGCTGGGCGCTTTGGCCGGGGGCCTCTCGCCCTTCTGCTCCTGCGGGGTCATCCCGCTGATCGCCGCCTTGCTCGCCATGGGGGTTCCCCTCTCGGCGGTCATGGCCTTTTGGCTGGCCTCGCCCATCATGGACCCGTCAATGTTTGTCCTCACCACCGGCGTCTTGGGCCTTCAATTCGCCGTGGCCAAGACCGCCGCCGCCATTGGTCTAGGCGTCTTTGGTGGCACGGTCGTGCATCTGCTGGCCCGGGGCGGGGGCCTCGCCAACCCGCTGCGCGAAGGCATCGGCAACGGCGGTTGCGGGGCTTCGACCGTGCGCGCGCCCAAACCCGTCGTCTGGCGCTTCTGGCAAGACGCCGAGCGGCTTCAGAAGTTCGCCCGAGTCGCATGGGATACCACCCTGTTCCTCGCCAAATGGCTCACCCTCGCCTTCCTGATCGAAAGCCTGATGCTGGCTTGGATCCCTGCGGAAACCGTCACTGCCACCCTTGGCGGCACCGGCCTTCTGCCGATCATTTCGGCCACCCTCGTCGGCGTCCCGGCTTACCTCAACGGCTATGCCGCCCTGCCGCTCGTCGGCGGGCTGATCGAACAGGGCATGGCCCCCGGCGCGGGCTTGGCCTTCCTCGTCGCAGGCGGCGTCACCTCGATCCCGGCGGCCATGGCCGTCTGGGCGCTGGCCCGCCCGCCGGTCTTCGCGCTTTACATCGCGCTGTCCCTGTCGGGGGCCTTCGCGGTGGGGCTGTTGTTTCAACTGTGGCAAATGGTTTGAAACCTCCTTCTGCACGGTTTGCGCCAGTAGGCCACCAAGAGGTTTCCAAAGCCTTTAATCACCGTGCGTAGGGTGCGCATTCACTGCGCACCAACCCCCCGCATCAATGTGTTTCGTACGACTCGTACGACAGCCCAAAAGAAACCCCCGATTTTCGTACGAAATCGGGGGTCTTTGCGTACGAATCGTACGAAATCCAGCAGTTAACGAAATCAGTCCTTCACAAACATTTTTCGCGGCCTGTCACAGAAAGTTTCCGCCGGTCCATCCTCTTTGATCAGGATGGATTCGGTGATCTCAAGGCCCCAATCCGACATCCAAAGCCCTGGCATGAAATGGAAAGTCATCCCCGGCTCCAGCACGGTTTCGTCCTCGGCCCGCAGGCTGATGGTCCGCTCGCCCCAATCCGGCGGATAGCTGAGGCCAATGGGATAGCCACAGCGCGCACCGCGCTCAATCCCAGCTTTTTCAAGGGGTTGGGCCAAGGCATTGGCAATGTCGCAGGCCCGGTTACCGGCCCGTGCGGCCTCTAAACCGGCCTCTAACCCTTCAACCAGCGCCTTTTCCGCATCCAGCAGGAATTGCGGCGGCTTGCCAAGGAAAAGCGTCCGGCAGAAGGGCGCGTGATAGCGGCGGTAACATCCTGAAATCTCGAAGAAAGTTGCTTCGCCTTCCGCAAAATCGCGGCCATCCCACGTCAGGTGCGGCGCGGCAGCATCCGAGCCCGAGGGCAGCAGTGGCACAATCGCCGGGTAATCGCCCCAGGCACCATCCACGCCGCGAATGCCATCGCGCATGATTTCGGCCACCACCTCGTTCTTCGGCACCCCCACTTCAACCCGCTCCAAAAGGCCATCCACGATCTTCTCACTGATCGCCGCGGCCTTGCGAATGAAGGACAGTTCTTCCTCCGACTTGACCCCACGTTGCCAGTTCACAAGCGCCGTTGCGTCAACGAAGGTAGCATTGGGAAGCTCGGCTTGAAGAACCGCGTAAGCCTTTGCCGAGAAATAATAATTATCCATCTCAACGCCAATGCGCTTGGCGTCGACGCCCATGCCGCGCAGGCGCTCGGCAAGGTCTTGCATCGGGTGCCGCTCGGTGGATTGCACGTAGTTGTCGGCGTAACCCATCACCCTGTCGTCGGTCATCCAGACGGTCCGCACCCCGCCATTGGCATCCTGATTTCGACCCCACCAAATCGGGTCCGCATCCGGCAGCACGATCACACCCTGATGGACGTAAAACGACCAGCCGTCATAGCCGGTCAGCCAGTTCTGATTCGACGGGTCCGTGACAAACAGAACATCCACGCCATTGGCCTCCATAGCCTTGCGCGTCTTGTCCAACCGGCGATCAAACTCACCTTGTGAAAAGGGTAGGTCCTTATGGATCATCGTTCATCCTCACTGTCGGGTTTACCCCATACTCTGCCCTATGTGTTTGATTGCCCCAAGAAAAACGGCACTTGGTGTCGCTTTTGGGAAATTTCTTGTCCTGCGCTTGACGCTACGCTGCGCCGACGCAAAGCTGCCGGACAAGCAAACAGGGAGAGATCAATGCAGCCAACTCTGGCCGATATCTATGCCGCGGCCAAGGTCATTCGCGGCGTGGCCGATGCCACACCTTTGGTCCCGTCTCCTTTCATGTCCAACAAGGCAGGGGCGGATTTCCTGTTGAAATTGGAGAACATGCAGCCCATTGGCGCCTTCAAATTGCGTGGGGCCTACAACGCTGTGGCGGGGGTGCAGGATGCCAAGGGCGTCACCTGCTGCTCCACCGGCAACCATGGGCGGGGTGTGGCCTTCGCCGCTCGCGAACGCGGGATGCGCGCCGTGATCTGCATGTCGGAACTGGTGCCACAGGCCAAGGTTGATGGGATCAAAGCGCTTGGCGCAGAGGTGGCCATCAAAGGGCGGTGCCAAGACGACGCCTTGGCCGAATCTCATCGCCTTGTCGCCGAAGAAGGCCTTGTTGAAATCTCCCCCTTTGACGATCCGCTGGTGATCTCGGGACAGGGGACTATCGGTTTGGAAATTCTTCAATCTCGCCCGGATGTTACCACCCTTCTGGTGCCGCTTTCCGGGGGTGGTTTGGCCGCCGGTGTCGCCCTCGCGGCAAAGTCGATCAACCCCAATATCCGCGTTGTCGGCATCACCATGGATCGCGGCGCGGCGATGTACGAAAGCATCAAGGCGGGCCGCCCTGTCGAGGTGCCAGAAGTGGCCAGTCTGGCCGACTCCCTTGGGGGCGGTATCGGGATGCAGAACAAACTCAGTTTCCCGATGTGCCGCGACCTTCTGGATGAGATCGTTTTGGTGACCGAGGAAGAAATCTATCACGCCATGCAGGTGCTCTATTACGAGGACCGCATGGTCGCCGAAGGGGCTTGCGTTGTCGGTCTGGCGGCTGTGCTGACGGGCAAGGTCACTTTGGACGGTCCTACCGCCACGATTATTACCGGCCGCAATCTAGACATGCCCACCTTCACCCGCATCATGACCGGCCAAGATGTGCAACTTGGCGATACCATCGTAACAGGAACGCCCTATGCCGCATGACATCCGCATCGTGACCGAGGCCGATTTGCGTGCGGCTGTCGGCTTGGACATCGAAACCGTCGACGTGGTTGAGCAGGCCTTCACCGCCCTTGCCGGGGGTGAGGTTGTGATGCCCCCGATCCTGTCGATGGACCTGCCCGCCGCCAATGGCGAAGTCGATGTAAAAACCGCCTATATTCCCGGGTTTGAGGGCTTCGCGATCAAGGTCAGTCCGGGGTTTTTCGACAACCCAAAACTGGGCCTTGCGTCGCTGAATGGCCTGATGATCCTCTTCTCCGCCAAAACCGGGTTGGTGCAGGCGCTGTTCCTCGACAATGGCTATCTCACCGACATTCGCACCGCCGCCGCCGGGGCCGTGGCGGCCCGCCACCTTGCCCCGCATACCGTTGAAACCGCAGGGGTCATCGGCACGGGGGTGCAGGCGCGTCTGCAAATGCAAGCGGCACATCTGGTGCGACCTTTCAAACGCCTTCTGGTCTGGGGCCGGGACGCCGCCAAGGCGCAAACCTGCGCCGAGGATATGGCAACACAATTGGGGATCGAGGCGCAAGCCATATCGGATCCCGCCGAACTGGTCGCGCAAAGCCAGCTTGTCGTCACCACCACCCCCGCGCGTGAACCTGTCCTACAGGCTGAATGGCTGCATCCGGGTGTGCATATCACGGCCATGGGATCAGATCAGGAAGGCAAAAACGAGATTGACCCTAAGGCCCTGATGCAGGCCGATCTTTATGTCGCTGACCGCGTCAGCCAGACCGAAAAACTGGGCGAGCTGCGCAGCGCGCAGGAAGCCGGGCTTTGGGATCGCGGTATTCCCGCCGAATTGGGGCAGGTGATCACCGGACAGGCCCCGGGCAGGCGAAGCGAAGAAGACATCACAATTGCCGACCTCACCGGCACCGGCGCACAGGACACTGCCATTGCCAGCCATGTCTACCAGATGCTCAAGGATGGTCCTGCTGGTACGGTGATCTCTGCATGAAGCTAGGGGTTTATCAGTGCAAAGATGCGGGCTTGAGCGCGGCAGAGCGGTTGGCGAAGCTGGAAAAGCAAATCGCCGGGCAGGGCCTTGATATGGTTCTCTGCCCTGAGCTTTACCCGACAGGCTATAACCCAACACTGGATTACAATGCCCTGTCTGAGCCTTCGGATGGCCCCTTTGCGCATGCGATCGGAACGCTTGCCCGCAACCACGGCACCGCGATCGCCTATGGCTATCCTGAGCGGGCGGGGGATACCCTTTACAACTCCGCCGCCCTGATCGACGCCTCGGGCACGCTTTTGGCCAATCATCGCAAACGTCTTCCCTCGCCGCAAAGTTTCGAAGTGGCCACCTTTGCCAAAGGCCCTTCGGTTACCTTTGCCGACCTATGCGGCCTGCGTGTGGCCATCATCATCTGTTACGAGGTGGAATTCCCCGAAAGCCTGCGCCAAGCCGCGCAGGGCGGTGCGCAGCTTGTGCTTGTCCCAACGGCTTTGGGCGCGGAATGGGGCGTGGTGGCCGAGAAGATGGTGCCAACCCGCGCCTTTGAAAACGGTGTCTGGTTGGCCTATGCCGATCACGCGGGCGAAGAGGGTGGATTGGCCTTCTTTGGCGGCTCGCGTATCGTGGCCCCCGATGGGCAGGACGCGGCGGTTGTCGGGCCGGGGCGCGAAGGGCTGATCACCGCTAAGGTGGACGTGGCCCGCGTGACGGCGGCACAGGCGCGGTTGCCTTACTTGCAAAATTGTGTGGAGCTTTGATGGGCAAGGCATGCTGAAACTCGATGATCGTGATCTTGCCATCCTGCGGGTGCTGTCCACCGATGGCCGCATCACCAAGGCACAATTGGCCGAACGTGTAGGGCTTTCGGCAAGCCCCTGTTGGGAACGCCTTCGCAAACTTGAGGATGCCGGGGTCATCGAAGGCTACAACGCACGGCTGAACCTCAAGAAACTCGGGCCGCATGTCACCGTGTTCGTCGCCGCCGAACTGGCCGACCACACACCAGCCAGCTTCCGTGCGTTCGAGGAAAGCGTACAGCATTATCAGGAGGTCACGGCCTGCTGGGCGCTGGGCGGTGGGTTTGATTACCTGATGCAGATCGTGACCACGGATATCGACAGCTATCAACGCCTGATCGACGAGATGCTGGAGGCGCGCATCGGGCTGGCGCGGTACTTCACCTATATCGTGACCAAGCCGGTGAAATCCCCGTCGATGCCACCCATTGCAGAGCTTGCAGAGTGAATCATCTGCAAATTGGGCTCCTTGAAGAAGAATCATCTGTAATAGCTATGAAGTTCAGCCCCAACCTTTGCCTGTGAACAGATAATTCTTCCTCAAACGGAGGGAGAATTATGTCTGATTCAGCGATCTGGACCCGCAATGGCGTCACCGACGCCCGACTTGTCCGCAATTTTTCCTATGTGAACGGGAAATGGACCGCAGGGGATGAAAACGCGACTATCACAGTGACCAACCCGGCCGATGGCGTGGTGCTGGGCGATGTGGCCAGCCTCTCCGCCGAACAGGCGCAAACTGCTGTCGACGCCGCACAGTCGGCTTTTCCCGATTGGTCCATGACCTTGCCCCAGGACCGCTCGGCCATCTTGCGCCGTTGGTTCGACCTGATGCTGGAGCATAAGGAAGACTTGGCGCGGATCATGGTCTTGGAACAGGGCAAACCCCTGTCTGAGGCGCGCGGCGAAATCGACTATGCCGCTAGCTTCGTGGAGTACTACGCCGAAGAGGCCAAGCGCCCGAATATCGAAGGGGTCACAAGCCATCTTCCTGATGCCGAGGTTGAGCTTTGGTTGGAACCCGTGGGCGTCGCGGCCCTGATCACCCCGTGGAACTTTCCCTGTGCCATGCTGACGCGCAAGGCGGCGGCGGCCATGGCGGCGGGCTGTACCATCGTGGCACATCCGTCTGGCGAAACGCCCTATTCGGCGCTGGCCTTGGCCGAACTGGCGGAACGCGCGGGTATTCCGGCGGGCGTTTTCAATGTGCTGACCGGTAAGGCCGCGACCATTGTTGAGCCTTGGACGCAGGACAAGCGCGTGCGCGCCCTGTCGTTCACCGGCTCGACCGAAGTGGGGCGACTCCTCTACCGCCAATCGGCCGACACGGTGAAACGCTTGGTGATGGAGCTGGGTGGCCATGCTCCTGTGATCGTCTTCAAGGGTAGCGATATGGACATCGCGATCGAAGAGACAATGGGTGCCAAATGGGCCACCACCGGGCAAGACTGCCTTGGGGCCAACCGTATCTATGTTGAGCGTGCTATTTACGATGAATTCTGCAATCGTTTCGTCGAGGCGACCAAAGCCCTGACTCTTGGCAAAGGCATGGATGACCCCGACCTTGGTCCGTTGATGAACGAAAAAGCCGTGCAAAAGCAGGAAGAACACGTTGCCGATGCGCTGTCGAAGGGCGCAAAGCTCGCTTGCGGAGGCAAGCGCGACGACCTTGGCCCGCTGTTCTACCAACCCACCGTGCTGACCGATGTGCCCGAAGACGCGGCCATCATGCACGAGGAGACTTTTGGCCCTGTCGCGGCGATTACTTCCTTTGACACAGAAGAAGAAGTGGTGCGCCGCGCCAATGACACCGAATACGGCCTTGTCGCCTATCTGCACAGCCATGACCCCCGCCGTATCTACCGCGTGACGCGCGCGTTGCAATTCGGCATGGTGGCTGTGAACCGTACCAAGGTCACCGGCGCGCCAATTCCCTTTGGCGGGGTCAAGCAATCGGGCCTTGGCCGTGAAGGTGCCCGAAAGGGCATGGAAGAATTTATGGAGATCAAATACGTCTGCCGCGATTGGGCGTGAGCGGGCGAAATCTTGCAAAGATTTCGGTCCGGAGTTTTCGGAAAATTCCGGTGCCGGTACCATACGAAAGGACAAAAAATGCTGAAGAACGACCAACTGGACCAATGGGACCGCGATAACTTTTTCCATCCCTCGACGCATCTTGCGCAATTTGCGCGGGGTGAGGCCCCAAACCGCGTGATCACCGGCGGCACAAACTGCCATATCGAAGACCGTGACGGGAACAAGCTGCTGGATGCCTTCGCTGGCCTTTACTGCGTCAACGTTGGCTATGGCCGTCAGGACATTGCCGATGCGATTGCCGAGCAAGCCAAGGAACTTGCCTATTACCATGCCTATGTGGGCCACGGCACGGAGGCGAGCATCACCCTGTCCAAGATGATCATGGACCGCGCGCCGAAGAACATGAGCAAGGTTTATTTTGGCCTGTCGGGGTCGGACGCGAACGAGACCAACGTCAAACTGATATGGTACTACAACAACATCCTTGGCCGCCCAGAGAAGAAGAAGATCATTTCGCGCTGGCGCGGCTATCACGGCTCGGGCCTGATGACTGGTTCGCTGACTGGGTTGGAACTGTTCCACAAGAAGTTTGACCTGCCTCTGACGCAGGTGATCCATACCGAAGCGCCCTACTACTTCCGCCGTGACGATCTTGATCAAACCGAAGAGCAATTCGTGCAGCATTGCGTTGATGAACTGGAAGCTCTCATAGAACGCGAAGGGGCCGACACCATTGCCGCCTTCATCGGTGAGCCGGTTTTGGGTACCGGGGGTATCGTTCCGCCGCCCGCAGGCTACTGGGCGGCAATCCAAGAGGTGCTGAAGAAGCATGACATCCTTTTGGTTGCTGACGAGGTTGTTACCGGTTTTGGCCGTCTGGGCACCATGTTCGGCTCGGACCACTATGGGCTGGAGCCTGACCTGATCACGATCGCCAAGGGTCTGACTTCGGCCTATGCCCCGCTGTCCGGCTCCATCGTGGGCGAAAAGATGTGGAAGGTGTTGGAGCAAGGCACCGACGAGAATGGCCCCATCGGCCATGGCTGGACCTACTCGGCGCACCCGATTGGGGCTGCGGCTGGCGTTGCCAATCTCAAGTTATTGGATGAACTGGACCTGATCGCCAATAACCGTACTGTTGGCACTTACCTCAACCAGACCATGACCGAGGCTTTGGGTGACCATGCCAATGTGGGCGATGTTCGTGGCGAAGGAATGCTTTGCGCCGTTGAATTCGTGAAGGACAAGGGCAGTCGTACCTTCTTTGACGCCTCCGAAAAAGTCGGCCCCCAGATCGCGGCGGCGCTGGCATCGGAACATGTGATTGCTCGGGCAATGCCGCAGGGCGATATCCTTGGCTTCGCTCCACCCTTCTGCTTGACGCAAGCCGAAGCGGATGAAGTCGTGGCCAAGACCGCAAAGGCGGTAAATTCCGTCTTGGGGTAATGAAAAACGCCCTTTTCGCGAATCAGTAAAAGGAAAACAAAAACGCCTTCTCGCCCTATGGCGTGAAGGCGTTTTTACCGTTTTTGCCTTAAAAACTGGCCGATTGTTCTGCCGCTGCGTGAAAGTTTCAGTTTCCGACGAAATGGGCTTGCAAGCCAAGAATTTTGCCGTTTTAGTTCCAGCCGAACGTGAAAAAATCACGAGTAACAAACGACAGGGAGCCGCAAGTGGCCGAAAGTGCAAACCGCGACGCGTTCGTGGAATTTGAACGTGTGCAGAAAAGCTATGACGGTGAAACACTCGTCGTCAAAGACCTGAATCTCTCCATGCCCAAGGGCGAATTCCTGACGATGCTAGGGCCGTCGGGATCTGGAAAAACCACCTGCCTGATGATGCTCGCCGGCTTTGAGACGGCGACCCACGGCAAGATCATGTTGGACGGTGTCTCGATCAACAACATTCCGCCACACAAGCGCGGCATTGGCATGGTCTTTCAGAACTATGCGCTGTTCCCGCACATGACCGTGGCGGAGAACCTCAGTTTCCCGCTTGAGGTGCGCAAAATCGGCAAGTCCGATCGCGAGGCCAAGGTCAAGCGTGCGCTCGATATGGTGCAGATGGGGGATTTTGGAGGTCGCCGCCCGGCGCAGCTTTCGGGTGGTCAGCAACAGCGCGTCGCGCTGGCGCGTGCGCTTGTGTTCGAGCCCGAGCTTGTCTTGATGGACGAGCCGCTTGGCGCCCTTGATAAGCAGCTGCGCGAACATATGCAGTTCGAGATCACAAATCTCGCACATGACCTGGGCATCACCACGGTCTACGTGACGCACGACCAGACCGAGGCGCTGACCATGTCGGACCGTGTTGCCGTTTTTGACGATGGCCGTATTCAACAGTTGGCCCCACCCGATGAGCTTTACGAAAGCCCCGAGAACAGCTTCGTTGCGCAATTCATCGGCGAAAACAACACGCTTGAAGGCACCATCAAGGAAATCAACAATGGCCTTGCTTTGGTTGAACTTGACGACGGTGAACTGATTGATGCCAAGCCCGTGAACGTCAGCAAGCCAGGCGAGCGCACGACGATTTCGATCCGCCCCGAGCGTGTTGAGGTCGACACCGCAAAATTGGGCGAAAACGCCCACACGCTGAAGGCCGAGGTCGCCGAATTCATTTATATGGGTGATGTCTTCCGCACGCGTCTTAAGGTTGCGGGCAAGGACGATTTCATCATCAAGACCCGTAACTCGGCGGACCAACAGCGCCTACAACCCGGCCAGCAAGTGGAAATTGGTTGGTTGCCGCAGGATTGCCGGGCCCTCGACGCGGTATAAGTTAACAGTAATCGCAGCCCACAAGGACTGTGATGAGCCAGAGGCCATGCTGTTTTCACCCGTGACGCTTGGCCCGAAATGTAAAACGGGATGATACTTGGGAGTATGATATGAAACTCACAAAGACCCTTATGGCTTCTACCGCCCTGACGGTTGCAGCCGTTTCGGCGCACGCCGAAGACATGGCGAACTCGATGACGCTCGTCTCTTGGGGCGGCGCTTATCAGAAAAGCCAGGTGAACGCCTACACCAACCCCTACCAGGAAATGAACGAAGGCCTCGAAGTGGTCTGGGACGAAAGCTCGGCCGAAGCCGTGGCCAAGCTCCGCGCCATGGACGAAGCCGGCAACGTGACCTGGGACGTGGTTGACGTGGTTGCCGCGGACGCCCTGCGCCTCTGCGACGAAGGCCTCGCCATGGAAATCGACCCTGATGAGCATCTTGCCCCCGCGCCCGATGGCACGTCGGCTGAAGACGACTTTGGTGACCTGCTGGTCGGCGACTGCTTCATCCCGCAGATCGTTTATTCGACCACCTTCGGTTACCGCACCGACATGGTGCCTGAAGGTGCCGAAGCGCCCTCCGACATCTGCTCGGTCTTCGACACCGAGACTTATCCGGGCAAGCGTTCGCTTGAAAAGCGCCCGATCAACAACATGGAATGGGCGCTGCTCTGCGACGGTGTTGCCAAGGATGAAGTCTATGACGTTCTGGCCACCGAAGAAGGTCAACAGCAAGCACTCGACAAGCTGGACACCATCAAGGATGACGTGATCTGGTGGTCTGCTGGTGCCGACACGCCGCAGCTTCTGGCCGATGGCGAAGTCTTCATGGGCTCGACCTACAACGGTCGTCTGTTCAGCGTGATCGAAGAGCAGGATCAGCCGGTTGCGATGATGTGGGACGCTCAGGTGTTTGACCTGGACGGCTGGATCATCCCTGCCAACCTGCCTGAGGACCGTCTGGCCCGTGCGCTTGACTTCATCTACTTCGCCACCGACACGCAGCGTCTGGCCGATCAGGCCAAGTGGATCTCCTACGGTCCGGCACGTGCCTCCTCGGCACCGCTGGTTGGTCAACACGCGGAACTGGGTATCGACATGGCACCGCACATGCCGACCGACCCGGAAAACGCCAAGAACACCTTCCTCTACAACTACGAGTTCTGGGCTGACTACCGCGACGATATCGACGCCAAATTCCAAGCATGGCTGGCCCAATAATCCAGCCCGCCGCTTGATATGATACCGGGAGGGCCGTTTGCGGCCCTCTCCTCCCACAAAAAGAAATCACCAACGGGGACAAGATGAGCGATACCACCGATACCGGCCCGGTTCTGGCCGCTGACGGCACACCGCTGAAGCGAAGCCTGAATCGCGCGCTCAGACGGCAGAAGTTGCGCGCCCTTGGGTTGATCGCGCCGTTGCTGATCTTTGTTCTTGTCACCTTTATCGCGCCGATCGCGGATATGCTTTTTCGCTCGGTCGAGAACCAGATCGTCTCGAACACGCTGCCTGGCACCGTGCAACAGCTGGAAAGCTGGGATTCCACTTCGGGCGAAGCTCCGGGCGAAGCGGTCTACGAGGCGCTTTATTATGATATGTTCCTTGCTTCAGAGGCCAAGGAACATACGCGTCTTGGTACGCGACTGAATTACGAAGAAACCGGCGTTTCCTCGCTTTTCCGCTCATCGGGTCGTAGCGTCGATGATATCGGCGAAGACTACATTGACGCGCTTGAGGACCTCAACGAAGTCTGGGAAGACGAGAGCTTTTGGTACACGCTGATGAGCGGTGGCGAGGACGCGGCGAAAAACAGGGGTCTGCTTGAAGAAGAACGGGACCGGCTGGCCAGCCTTACAAGTGACAACTTTGGTGGCAACATCGGCTTTGTGCCCGGTCAGGAGATTTCCGATCTTTTGCCGAATACGGCGCGTGCTTACACTTCCTTTGCGCTCTTCACAGTAGTTGCTGACGAAGATGTCGTTGCCGAGGAAGAGCCTTGGGAGGCCGTCAAGATCGCGTTGGTACAAGATCTCAAGCGTGGCGTGGACCTTTCAGGATACAGTGGTTTTGGCGCGGACGAATTGCGTGCTGCCCAAGATATGCTGGCTGAGCAACCCGACATCGCGTTCAAGGAAGCCTTTCTTGAAATGGACGAAGATTGGGCTGCCACAGACAATTGGCGCACCATTCAGGTTTACAGCCCGCCTTTCACCACGGGCTATTTTTTGAACGCCATTGATATGCAGAAAGGGGTTGATGGTCCGGAAGCGCGCCCCGAGAACCAGCAGATTTATATCATGCTGTTCAAACGGACCCTTTTCATGTCGCTGGTCATTACCGGCAGCTGCATCTTGCTGGCCTATCCCGTGGCTTACCTCCTGTCGAACCTTCCGATGCGAACAGCCAACCTTTTGATGATCCTCGTGCTTTTGCCTTTCTGGACGTCACTTCTGGTGCGAACTTCGGCGTGGAAGGTGATGCTGCAACAACAAGGCGTGATCAACGATACGCTGGTCTGGTTGGGCCTTGTGGATGATGCCGGCAGGTTAATTATGATCAACAACCAGTTCGGCACGATCGTGGCGATGACTCATATCCTGCTACCTTTCATGATCCTGCCGATGTATTCGGTGATGTCGACGATCCCGCCGTCCTACGTTCGTGCGGCGCGTAGCCTTGGCGCCACCAACTGGACATCCTTCTGGCGGGTCTATTTCCCGCAGTCGGTGCCGGGTATCGGTGCGGGGTCGATCCTCGTGTTCATCCTCGCCATTGGCTACTACATCACGCCCGAAATCGTGGGTGGGACGACGGGTACATTCATCTCGAACCGGATTGCCTATCACATCTCAAGCTCTTTGAACTGGGGCTTGGCAGCGGCCTTGGGCTCGATCCTTTTGGCGGCGGTCCTGATCCTCTACTGGGCCTACGACAAGATCGTCGGCATCGACAACGTGAAGCTGGGGTAACGGATATGACCATTACTGTGATCGAACCCAAACCCGTGCCCTTTGTTGCCGCTGTTGTGGCGGCGGCCGGTGCTTTCTGTGGTCTCTTCGTTGGTACAGCGCAGGGCAATAGCCTACTCGGCGTTTTCGCCGGTGCGGCAATAACGGCGGCCTTAGCCGTCGTATTCCTCACCGTATTTCGGCAAGAAAAGGCTGCCCGTTGGATTACAACGTTGGGCACCGCGGCAATCGGTTTCGCTTTTGGCGGCGCCATGGGCGGGCTGATTGGCCTTGCTTTTGGCTGGTTCTTCGGGTGGTTTATCTTCTGGTTGGGCGAGGGGCGCTATCGCTCCAAACTGCCCCCCTATACCACGTCACTACAGGTCTTCTATCATTTCCTGTTCCGGGTGATCTGCGGGATGATCTTCTTCTTCCTGATCACGCCCATTGTCGTGGTGATGCCTCTTAGCTTCAACGCTGAAGACTTCTTCACGTTCACGCCGGAAATGCTGCGGCTTGATCCTGAAGGCTATTCGCTCAAGCACTATCGCGATTTCTTCACCAACGATGACTGGCAACAAGCGATGTGGAACTCGATTTCCATTGCGCCGATTGCCACGCTGCTGTCGGTAAGCTTCGGCACCTTGGCCGCTATCGGCCTGAGTTCTGAGCATGTACCCTTCCGCCGCCCGATCATGGCGATCCTAATCTCGCCCATGATTGTGCCGCTGATTATTTCCGCGGCAGGGATGTACTTCTTCTATTCGCGGCTTGGGCTGCAAGGTACCTTCTGGGGCGTTGTTCTGGCACACGCGGCCCTTGGCATTCCCTTTGTGATCATCACGGTGACGGCGACCTTGGTCGGGTTTGACCGCTCGCTCACACGCGCGGCGGCCAACATGGGTGCCGATCCGGTGACCACCTTCTTCCGGGTGCAGATGCCTTTGATCTTGCCGGGTGTAATCTCGGGGGGGTTGTTTGCCTTCATCACATCGTTTGACGAGGTGGTTGTCGTGCTCTTTGTCGGCTCTGCTGGGCAGAAAACCCTGCCGTGGCAGATGTTCACCGGCCTGCGCGAACAAATCTCGCCCACCATTCTTGCCGTGGCGACGATCCTTGTGGCAATCTCGATCTGTCTTTTGACAACGGTCGAACTGCTGCGCCGGCGGTCTGAACGCCTGCGCGGGATGAGTCCGGGTTAAGCCTAGGCAAACTCAAACGAATAGGGCCGGACCATGTGTCCGGCCTTTTCAGTTTGCCCGGATCACATCAATCACGCGCCCATCACGATATTCGCTGACCGCCACGATCCGGCCCTCTGGCCAATCGCGCGGGGCGGGGTCTCCATGATTGCCAAAGAGATTGTGCCGGGACAGTGTTGGAATACCTGCCTCTTGCAGGTCCTGCACGGCGTGCCGCCATCTATCGCTGCAAATGGTCACGCCAGCTTCTGTAACGACTGCATCGACGGATGCCCCTGGTGTCGTCCTGTGCAGAGTGTCACGAACAATCTTTGGACCGCTTTTGCTTTGCAACGACGTTGTGACAATCGTCATTCGCGCGCCTTCGGCCACATCGCTATGCCCGCCCGAGCCGCCGATGATCCGCCCGTCACTGGTGGTCGTGACATTGACGTTCAGGTCACGATCCACCTCGGTGGCCCCAAGAACGACCACCCCCAATTGATGCGCTACGGCATCGGCGTGGGCGGGGCTGGCATAGTCCGAGGCGGATATTCCAACGTGTGTAGGGTCATGGGTGTAAGAGCGTACAGCTTTCTGATCGAAGGCCTGCACATCCCGCAACTCTCGAAAAAGCCCTCCCTCATGCATCCTAACCAAGGGTGCCGTGATTCCGCCACAGGCGAAATCCCCAACGATGCCTTGTTCCGCCATGAGCGGCCCAAGCGCCTTGGCAACCGCAATCGAAGTTGCGCCAGCGCCGGTTTGAAAGGAAAATCCGGGAGCCCGCATCTCGGTCATTCCAATCAGGGCCGAGGTCATCGCCGCGATTTCTTGACCTCCAGCACTGGGGGCACGGGCGGTGGTGCCGGAGGCAATCCTAGAGGCGTTTCCAAGGCAATCCACCCTAACAATCTGATCGACGCGGTCGTGAGGAATACAAATACGCGGCAATACTTGATCCGGCATATCCGTGACCGCGATCACATGCGCCGCATGGGCTGCATCCACCATGGCATAGCCCAAGGGCCCGCAGGCCGATCGACCAACAGCACCGCTTAGATTGCCTATCGCATCAACACCCGGTGCGGCGATCACCGCAATATCAATTGAAAGCCTTCCAGACTCAATGGCCGCCGCCCGCCCGCCGTGGGTTTGCAAAACTGCCGGCGTGGCCAGTTTGCCCGCGCGTACAGCGTCAGCCACGGGACCGTTCAAGTAGCTGGTGGTGATCCGCGTGATAACCCCCCGCTCAATCAGCGGAACCAAACCGGCATGACAGGGAAATATCGACGAGGGCGCGATATGCAGGTCGCGCACCCCCATCTTTGCACAAACCTCAAGGGTCTGAACCACTAGGGAATCCCCATCCCGCAGATGGTGATGAAATGACAGCGTGGCTCCATCCTGGAGGCCAGAGGCCGCAAGCGCGGCCTCAAGCGATTGGGTGCGGAAAGCGTTGCCCCCGAATCTGGGCGCACGAGGCGGAGCAAGTCGAATAGCCGACCCATCCCATGGCGTTACCGGGCCATAGCCTTCGATGAACGCCGGAAGGGTAGGGCGGCCTGCCACTTAGCTACGAACCAGCTTCTCGTATCCTTCGGCAATCTCACGCGTCAAAGCGCCCACCTCGAAGGTGTACTCGCCGATCTGACCCACGGGCGTGACCTCCGCCGCCGAACCGGTCAGCCAGCATTGCTCGAACCCTTCCAGTTCCTCGGGCATGATGTGGCGCACGTTCACTTTGATCCCACGCTTTTCAAGCATCCCGATCACGGTTTGCCGCGTAAGGCCATTAAGGATCGAATCCGGGTCGGGTGTATGCACCTCGCCATCCTTGACGAAGAATACATTGGCACCCGTGGCTTCGGCGACGTACCCACGGTAATCCATGAAAAGCGCGTCCGAACACCCCTTGGCTTCGGCGGCATGCTTGGACATGGTGCAGATCATGTAAAGGCCAGCAGCTTTGGCGGCGGTGGGGATGGTCTCGGGGCTGGGCCGCTTCCACTTGGCGATATCGAGCTTTGCACCCTTCATCTTGGCATCACCATAGTAATTGCCCCATTCCCAAGCGGCGACTGCCATGCGCACAGGGTTGCGAGCAGAGGCGACACCCATGTCCTCACCCGCACCACGGAAGGCGACAACGCGCACATAGGCATCCTCAAGATTGTTGGCGTCCAGGACAGCGCGCTTGGCGGCTTCGATCTCGTCAACGGTATAGGGAATTGGCATATCCAGCAGATCACCGGATTTCAAAAGTCTCTCGGAATGCTTCCGCGACAAGAAGATCTTCCCGTCATAGCAACGCTCGCCCTCGAATACTGAACTGGCATAATGCAGTGCATGCGTCAGGATATGGACATTGGCGCCACGCCAGTCGACTAGTTGTCCGTCCATCCAGATTTTACCATCACGATCATCGTAGCCAGTCATCGTCTTTCTCCCGCTCCAAGGGTGTACTTTGCATATGTTGCGCAAGATACGTCCGAAGTGGACACAATATTGCGCCAAAACTGCGATTCGCTACCAGTTCGCTCTTGGAATGTCAATAAAGCTGACATAATATGGCGGGAAGTTTGATTCAGTTCAGAGGGGTGCAGCATGCCGGACCGTCAAGGTGGTGAGACCCTCCTTTTTCTAACCGACGAACAACTGCGTCAGGGCATCGAGGCAATGTTTTTTGCCTATCGCGGGTTCACCGCCGATCCTGACCGCATTCTTGCGACTCTTGCCTACGGTCGGGCGCACCACCGGGCACTCCACTTCATTTCCCGATGCCCCGGAACCACGGTGAACAACCTTTTGGGTATTCTTGGCGTTACCAAGCAATCCTTGAACCGGGTCTTGCGGACCTTGATTGAGGACGGCTTGGTCGAAAGCCACATTGGCACGTCGGACAAGCGGGAGCGAAACCTGCATTTGACTGACGAGGGAAAATCTCTTGAACGCAAGCTCTCGGATGCGCAGCGCAATCGCATGCGAGCGGCCTATCGCGAAGCAGGTCCAGAAGCCGTTGCTGGTTTCCGGCAAGTGTTGGAGGCCATGATGGATCCGGAGTTGCGCCGAAAATACCATGCTATCCGGGAAAAGGACACATGACAGCACCCGCGCCCCACCTTCTGATCGTGGATGATGATGAGCGCATTCGCGGTTTGCTGCGCAAATTCTTGGCGCGCCACGGCTTTCTTGTGTCCGTTGCTCGCGATGCGGAACATGCAAGACGCATTCTTTCCGGGTTGGAGTTCGACATGATCGTGATGGACGTGATGATGCCGGGTGAAGATGGCGTCGCGCTGACACGATCGTTGCGGGAAAAGATTGCGACGCCAATCCTGCTTCTTACGGCCAAAGGTGAAACCGAAGACCGGATTAGTGGTCTTGAGGCGGGCGCGGATGATTACTTGGCAAAGCCCTTTGAGCCCAAGGAACTGCTGCTTCGGATCAATGCCATCTTGAGGCGAATGCCAGATCCTGAGATCGAGGCGACTGCCCCCAAGGTTTTGCAAATGGGTTATGTCCGTTTTGACATCGAACGGTCCGAATTGATGCGCGGTGACGAAACGGTACGCCTTACCGCGACCGAGGTTCAACTGATGCGTATCTTCTCGGAAAACCTGCGTGAGCCAGTAAGCCGCGCAATGCTGGTTGAGGAATTGGGCCGCGACAAGGGACAAGCTCAGGAACGGGCGGTGGACGTGCAAATCACGCGCCTGCGCCGCAAGATCGAAGCCGATCCAAAGCAGCCCCGCTATCTCCAGACTGTTCGGGGCGAAGGATACATGCTCGCCCCGGATTGACGGAGCTTGACCCAAAGCGTTTCGCGAAAAACCTGCACCAAGGGTCTTCGCGAAATGCCGTGCTCCGCTCACTCGTTGCAGGCGTTCCGCCTTTCACTGCTGTCTCAGGTTAAAGCCGGAATGCCCTAATTGAGCGCCTTCGGCGCACAGGTTGGTTGAGTGCAGGGGGCGTTGCCCCCTCTTGGCCTTTGGCCAATTCACCCCCAGGATATTTCTGGCCAGAAGAAAGGGGCTTTTGGGTTTGGGCGCGCAATCCCCTTGATAGACTCAGGGTTCGACTGTATCTGACAAAGCATGACACGGATTTTCGACATGGACGATCGCGCGCGCCTGCCCTGGCGTTTCTTTGGTGCGACCATGACGGTGCTGTCGCGCCTATGAACGGCATGCACCCTGTTCAGCCTATTTTCGATCGCCAAAACGGGAGAGGACCAATGTCCCCCAAAACACTCTATGATAAAATCTGGGATGCGCATCTTGTGCACGAAGCCGAGGATGGCACATCCCTGCTCTACATCGACCGCCACCTTGTGCACGAAGTGACCAGCCCGCAAGCCTTTGAAGGGCTGCGTATGGCGGGCCGGAAGGTGCGCAAGCCGGAAAACACCATCGCAGTGCCGGATCACAATGTTCCGACGACGCCGGACCGCGTGAAAGGGATTAAGAACGAAGAAAGCCGTATTCAGGTCGAGGCGCTTGACAAGAACGCCAAGGATTTCGGCATCAACTACTATCCTGTGAACGATGTGCGCCAGGGTATCGTGCATATCGTCGGCCCTGAACAGGGCTGGACCCTTCCGGGGATGACCGTGGTTTGCGGCGACAGCCATACCGCCACGCACGGCGCCTTCGGCGCATTGGCACATGGTATCGGTACATCCGAGGTCGAGCATGTTCTGGCGACCCAGACCCTGATTCAGTCCAAATCGAAGAACATGAAGGTAGAGATCACCGGGCAGTTGCGCCCCGGTGTGACGGCCAAGGATATCACCCTTTCGGTGATTGGTGAGACCGGTACCGCCGGCGGCACCGGTTACGTCATTGAGTATTGTGGCGAGGCG
This sequence comes from uncultured Roseovarius sp., assembly GCF_913057115.1. Classification (GTDB taxonomy): domain Bacteria; phylum Pseudomonadota; class Alphaproteobacteria; order Rhodobacterales; family Rhodobacteraceae; genus Roseovarius. Next base: position 16,245 of record NZ_CAJXNN010000004.1, on the reverse strand, counting down.
ATTCGCTCGCTTTCGATGGAAGGGCGGATGACCGTCTGCAACATGGCTATCGAGGGCGGCGCGCGTGCAGGTTTGATCGCCCCGGACGAGACCACCTTCGAGTATATCAATGGCCGTCCGCATGCGCCGAAGGGCGCACAATGGGAAGCCGCGATGGCATGGTGGAAAACGCTCTATTCCGATGACGACGCGCATTGGGACAAGGTGATCACCATCAAAGGCGAGGACATTGCTCCGGTTGTCACTTGGGGCACATCGCCGGAGGATGTCCTGCCCATCACTGATACTGTCCCGAATCCAAGTGATTTCGACGGTGGCAAAGTTGACGCCGCCAAGCGCGCGTTGGAGTACATGGGCCTTCAAGCAGGCCAAAAGCTCAGTGATATCGAAATTGACACGGTCTTTATCGGCTCCTGCACCAATGGCCGGATAGAGGATCTTCGGGCCGCCGCCGAAATCCTGAAAGGCAAAAAGATCAAGGAAGGTCTGCGTGCGATGGTCGTGCCCGGTTCGGGGCTTGTGCGCGCCCAGGCCGAGGACGAAGGCCTTGCCGACATCTTCAAGGACGCCGGGTTTGAATGGCGGCTCGCGGGTTGTTCCATGTGCCTTGCGATGAACCCGGATCAGCTTAGCCCCGGTGAGCGTTGCGCAGCCACGTCGAACCGGAACTTCGAGGGCCGTCAAGGCCGCGGCGGGCGCACGCATCTGATGTCGCCACAAATGGCAGCGGCCGCTGCCATCACCGGAAAGCTGACCGACGTTCGGGAGATGATGTAATGGAAAAGTTCGAAAAACTTACAGGTATCGCGGCACCGATGCCGTTGATCAATGTCGATACTGACATGATCATCCCCAAACTGTTCTTGAAAACCATCAAGCGATCGGGCCTGGGCAAAAATCTGTTCGATGAAATGCGGTTTGACGACGATGGCCACGAAATCCCCGATTTCGTGCTGAACAAACCGCAGTACCGCGAGGCGGAGATTCTGGTTGCCGGGGATAACTTCGGTTGCGGTTCCAGCCGCGAACATGCCCCTTGGGCGATCAAGGACTTTGGCATTCGCTGTGTCATCGCGCCCAGTTTTGCCGATATCTTCTACAATAACTGCTTCAAGAACGGCATTCTGCCCATAGCTTTGCCGCAAGAGCGGGTCGATGTGTTGATGAAAGATGCCCAGAAGGGCTCGAACGCGCGGATGATTGTGGACCTTGAAGCCCAAACCGTCACCACATCGGATGGCGAGATTGTGGCATTTGAGATTGACGCTTTCAAAAAGCACTGTTTGCTTGAAGGTCTGGACGACATTGCACTGACCTTGGAAAAAGGCCCTGCAATTGACAGTTTTGAGGAAAAAGCTGGCGCGGCGCGCCCTTGGGTCTAAGCGAAAACATGAATTTTGGAATGGCCGCTGCGGTTTTTTGCTTTGGCGGCCATTAATTTTCCCAATATGTAAACCGTTTCTTAGCGAATAGCGTGTAGGCTATAGTAGCGGCAGGCTGGAGAACCGCTACATTTTGTGCCCGCGCACAAGGCCGTCAGATTTTCGCGCCTGTATTGATGCATTCTCGCACCACTCAATCCATCAAATTGCCCGAAAATCAATGTCTTGTGAGACAATGACTTGAGCCGGAAAGCGAAAGTAGGCAAAAATTGGGCAAGAATGAGGCAATCCGCGACGACAAGCGGGGTCAAGTTGGAACAACGGCGCGGCAACGTATCGCGACGGACCAGTTTGAAGGGAAATGGGCAGTGGTTTCGCAGCTGACAAGCGCGCTTTTACGTGCAGTCATGGTTGGTATGATGGTGGCCACACCGTCACTGATCTTGCCGCATACAGCGGCCGATACCGCGCAAGTCGTGGTGGTCTTGGCCATCCTCGCCGCATGCATGACCTTCATCGAATACTATGGCCGTTATCCCAGCTTTATTGAGTTTCGATTTGCACCCCCGTTTAATCGCATGCGTTTTATTGGCTTGTTCGTGACCGTTGTTCTTCTATCCATGATCTGCCGGGGTCAAACCGACCCGACAGGGTGGACAATCATAATCACGAAAGCTGGCGCTGTGCTCGGGGGGCTTATCGACTTCCCATTCTCACCTGTTCGGCTTGTCGTGTTGATGATGCCAGATGGTGCCGACCCTGAGCTGATTTCTACAGTACGCATAGCGGCAGGTATTTCCTATTCGGTGTCCGTGGCCATGATGATCGTCTTTCTCGTGCTCGTGCGTGGGTTCGGCTGGCCGGTGCGAAATGGTGCGTTCAATGTCTGGGTCAACTTGCCGCTCTTCGATCCGACAGGTGGCGGCGATGTTCTGCAACGTCTGCGGCGCGATTCCGGTCTTAACATTGTGTTAGGGTGTTTGCTGCCATTCTTGATTCCGGCGGCCATCAAGGCGGCATCGGATTTCGTGGATCCGGCCTTTATGTCCAGCCCGCAAACCTTGGTGTGGACGACAACGGCATGGGCTTTCCTACCTGCAAGTATGCTGATGCGCGGGATCGCCATGGGGCGGGTCGCCCAGATGATCGAAGACAAGCGCCGCCGCGCTTACGCACAGGCCGAACTCGAGAATATGCAGCGCGCCTAGCCGCCTGCCTTTGTGCGCTGGTCTTGAACCTCGCGCCTCTTGCGGCGGAAACCCTACGTATCGCAACGATGAATGCCGCGCTCGAACGCAATGGCCCGGGCCTCTTGCTGCGCGACATACTCCGAGACGATCCACAAGTTACCGCTTTTGCCGCGGTCGTTCGACGAGTCAATCCCGATATTCTGGTACTGCAAGGCGTGGACTATGACCATGGTCAAGTTGCGCTGACCGCTCTACGAGACCGTATAGCGGACTTGGGAGGGCCGCGATTTGCCTATCTTTTTGCTCGGCGGCCAAACACCGGAATGACAACCGGACTCGATATGGACGGGGACGGTTATCTTGGACGAGCACGGGATAAGCAAGGCTACGGTTGGTTCGCTGGCCAAGGCGGTATGGCCATACTCTCGCGCTATCCATTTGATATCGACGGTGTGCAGGATTTCACGGCATTGAAATGGAAGGATATTCCGGGAGCTCATTTGCCCAAGTCCAAGGGTGCCCCCTTTCCATCAACCGCTGCCCAAACTGTGCAGCGCCTGTCTTCCGTGGCCCATTGGGTCGTCCCGGTGGTCGTTTCGAAGAATAGGTCGCTCCACATCTTGACCTTCCATGCCACGCCCCCGGTGTTCGATGGTCCCGAAGATCGGAACGGCCGACGCAACCATGATGAAATCCGTTTCTGGCAACTCTACCTTGATGGCAAATTCGGACAGCCACCTCGGAGTGAATTTGTTCTTGTTGGCAATGCCAACGTTGATCCCACCGACGGTGAGGGGCGAAAAGAGGGCATTCAAAATCTCTTGGCCGACCCGCGCTTGCAAGACCCAAAGCCCAAGCGGCCCGTATCGCGAAACGCCAATCGGTTTGACGCCGAAAGACTGGATACCGTGGCATGGCCCGATGATGGCCCCGGCCATCTCCGGGTTCAGTATATCTTACCATCGATTGATCTTGATGTGCAGGGCGCGGGTGTTCACTGGCCACCAAGCGATGCGCCCGAGGCTGCCGATGCACGTGCCGCGGGCCCGCATCGCATGGTTTGGGTCGACCTTGCCATGCCTTGATAAGCCCGGCTTTCTTGACCATTGCCGGTACTCAGGCTAGGCGATGTCCAACTTGATCAACTCGAAGGACCCACGCCATGAGTACCCCCTCGCTTCTTATTCTCCCCGGTGATGGCATCGGCCCCGAAGTCATGGCCGAGGTCACCAAGATCATCGACTGGTTCGGCGCCAAGCGCGACATGCCTTTTGATGTAAGCGAGGATCTGGTCGGTGGGGCCGCCTATGATAAACACGGCACGCCCCTGCACGACGATACCATGGCCAAAGCGCAAGAGGTTGACGCAGTACTTCTTGGAGCGGTGGGCGGCCCGAAATACGATGTGCTGGACTTCAGCGTGAAACCCGAACGCGGCCTTTTGCGCCTCCGCAAGGAAATGGACCTTTTCGCCAATCTGCGCCCGGCGCAGTGTTTTGATGCATTGGCGGATTTCTCAAGCCTAAAGCGCGATGTGGTTGCAGGCCTAGACATCATGATCGTCCGCGAGTTGACCTCCGGCGTCTATTTCGGAGAGCCGCGCGGCATCTTCGAAGAAGGCAACGAGCGCGTCGGTATCAACACGCAACGCTACACTGAATCCGAAGTGGATCGTGTTGCACGTAGTGCCTTCGAACTGGCCATGCGCCGCAACAAGAAACTCTGCTCGATGGAAAAGGCAAACGTGATGGAATCCGGCATTCTTTGGCGTGAGGTCGTTACCGAAGTGGCCAAAGATTACCCCGAGGTCGAACTCTCGCACATGTACGCCGATGCCGGCGCGATGCAACTCTGCCGCTGGCCCAAACAGTTCGACGTCATCGTGACCGACAACCTGTTTGGCGATCTTCTGTCCGATGCCGCCGCCATGCTGACCGGGTCGCTTGGTATGCTTCCCTCGGCTTCGCTGGGTGCCCCGATGGCCAATGGCCGGCCCAAGGCGCTGTATGAGCCAGTCCACGGCTCCGCGCCCGACATCGCGGGTGAAGGAAAGGCCAACCCGATTGCCTGCATTCTCAGCTTCGCCATGGCCCTGCGCTATAGCTTCGACAAGGGTGACGAGGCCACGCGCCTTGAACAAGCTGTCGAGTCGGTACTGGCTGAAGGCAAGCGCACCGCCGACCTTCTGGGTGAAGAGGGCGCACAACCGGTTTCGACCAGCGAAATGGGCGACGCAATTATCGCCGCCTTGGACAGCAGCCTTTGACCGTGGCGCGGGCGGCATCGCCACCCGCATTTCCCATCCACGACAACCGATTCCGCCCTTGCATTTCCCAAGACGCGGGTTTAATCGCCTGTCTCACGGTCGGAGTGTAGCTCAGCCTGGTAGAGCACTGTCTTCGGGAGGCAGGGGTCGGAGGTTCGAATCCTCTCACTCCGACCAAGTTCTCGACATCCAACTTTTATGACCTAGGGCTGCGTTTCGCCCTGTTGCGCAGGTATGTTTTGCCTAAACTGTCGCAAACCCGACAGGAGGCCTCGATGCCAAACGATCCACAAACCCTCACCTCGCTTCGGCGCGAGTTTCATATGGCCCCGGAACTCGGCTTCCACGAGGTGAACACCAAGGCGCGTGTTGCGCAAATCCTGCGCGATCTGGGGCTTGAGGTGCATGAAGGTACCGGCGTTGTTGGCATCCTGCGCGCCGGTCAAGGCAATCGCGCCATCGGCTTGCGGGCTGATTTGGATGCCCTGCCGATCCATGAAACCAGCCGACACGACTACCCCTCGCAAACCCCCGGCGTGATGCACGCCTGCGGCCACGATGGACATATGACCATGCTGCTCGGCGCGGCCCAAACCCTTTCCGCCAATCCGGAATTCGATGGCACCGTCGTCTTTCTGTTCCAACCGAACGAGGAACACGGCCTCGGTGCCCGCGCCATGATCGACGAAGGCGTATTAGAGCGCTTCCCGATCGAGGAGGTCTATGCCATCCACAACCTGCCGGGCGCGCCTTTGGGCCAGATTTCCACCCGCCACGGGCTTATCTGTTCCAGCGAAAGCCTGTTTGAAATCCATATCCAAGGGCAGGGCGGCCATGCCTCCATGCCGCAGGCCGGGCGCGATGCCATCACCATCGGGGCCGAAATGGTGCAGGCCTTGCAAACCATCGTGTCACGCAAACTGGCCCCCGGTGCGGGCGCGGTGGTTTCGGTGACCGAGTTCCTCACGGATGGCCAGCGTAATGTCTTGCCCGGTCATGCGACGCTCAAGGGCGATGTGCGCGCCCGCGACCCACAGGACCGCGAGGCGATTGAAGGCTTAATGTGCCAAATCACCGAAGGTATCGCCAAGGCTCACGGCATCACCGCTGAGATGACCTTCAAAACCGAGTTTATCGAAACCATCAACGCGTCCGAGCCGACCGAGGCAATTGTCAACACCGCCCGCACCATGGGCCTCGACACCCTGGCAGATCGCCAACCCATGAGCTTTTCCGAGGACTTCGCGCATTTCGCCGCCGCCGTTCCCGCCTGCTTCCTGCTGATGGGCAATGGCGAGGAGGGGCCACACGCCCAACCCCTGCACAGTAGCGATTATGACTTCAACGATGCGCTCCTGCCCATCGGGGCCGAGTTCTGGGCCAAACTGGTGCGCAATCGCCTGCCCAAACCGGCCTGACCTGCGCGCATTGGTCCGTTCGGGTTTTCTTGCGCTTGGCGGCTAAGGGGTTAGTCTCGCGCTACTGCAATCAACGGGCACATCACATGTGGAGCGCGCACATCAAATTGGGCTTAGCCAAGCTGCAACTTGCGGCGGCTTTGGTCTGCGCGTTTCCTGCCGTATCTTGGGCGGATGAAGTCACCGTTTTCGCGGCCTCAAGCCTGACGGATGCTCTGCAAAAGATCGAACCGCTGTTCGAGGCGGAAACAGGCCATGACCTGCGGCTATCGCTGGCAGGCTCCTCGAAACTCGCCCGACAAATCCAGATGGGCGCGCCCGCCGATGTCTTCATTTCAGCCAATACGGATTGGATGAACCGTTTAGAGGAAGAGGGGCTAATCGCCTCTGAAACTCGCCGCGATCTGCTTGGCAATGCGCTGGTCCTCATCGCCCATGATCCCGATACACCGCCCGTCACCATCGACAAAAGCCTCGATTTACCCGCCCTTTTGGGCGACGGGCGTTTGGCCATGGCCTTGGTGGATGCGGTTCCGGCGGGCATCTATGGCAAAGCCGCCCTGCAACATTTCGACCTTTGGGAAGGCGTGGCCCCGCAAGTTGCGCAAGCGGGCAGCGTTCGCGCGGCGCTCGCCTTTGTCGCGTCAGGCGCCACGCCGCTGGGCATCGTCTATGAAACCGATGCCAGCGCCGAAAAAAGCGTGAAAGTGATCGCCCGCTTCCCTGCCGGCTCCCATCCTCCAATCCTCTACCCGGTGGCGGCATTGACCCCGGTCAAAAAACCCGCAGTATCTGAACTTCTAAGTTTCCTAGACACCCCTGAGGTACAGGACATCTTCACCAAGGCGGGCTTCACCCGCCCGGCGGGGCAATAAGTAATGGACTGGCTCACCCCCGAGGAATGGCAAGCCGTGGCGCTCTCGCTTCGCGTGGCCTTTTGGGCCACGCTCTTCTGCCTGCCCATCGGGGTCTTTACCGCCTATGCCTTGGCCCGCTGGGCCTTTCCGGGGCGGCAACTGCTCAACATTCTGGTCCACCTTCCACTGATCATGCCGCCCGTCGTCACGGGTTATCTGTTGCTGATCGCCTTCGGCCCACAAGGCGGGCTTGGTGCGCTCCTCAAAGAGACCTTCGGCCTCACCTTCGCTTTCCGTTGGACGGGCGCGGCACTCGCCTCGGGGGTCATGGCCTTCCCCTTCATGGTCCGCGCCGCGCGTCTTTCGATCGAGGCGGTTGATCCCAAACTGGAACAGGCCGCCGCCACCTTGGGTGCCTCGCGCGCATGGGTCTTTGTCACAGTGACACTGCCGATGATCCTGCCGGGCATCTTGGCGGGTTGTGTGCTGGCCTTCGCCAAGGGCATGGGCGAATTCGGCGCGACCATCACCTTCGTGTCCAACATCCCCGGCGAAACCCAAACCATCCCTCTGGCCATCGACCTCGCGCTTGAAACCCCGGGTGGCGAGGGGCGGGTGATGCGCCTTGCGCTGATCTCCATCGCCCTCGCGGCAGGGGCTTTGGCCCTGTCCGAATGGGTCTCGCGCCGCGTGGCGGCAAGGGTAGGTGGCGTATGACACTCGCTTGCCATCTCAAACATGCCTTCCCCGGCTTCACCCTCGATGCCCACTTCGAGGTGCCCGAGGGGTTAACCGTGCTCTATGGGCGCTCCGGCTCGGGAAAAACGACCGTGGTCAATGCGGCTGCGGGCCTTCTGCGCCCCGATGAAGGGCGCATGCAGGTCGATGATTGGCTACTGTTCGACACGGCCCAAAAAGCATGGCTCCCGCCCCACAAACGCCGCGTCGGCTATATCTTCCAAGAAGGGCGCCTGTTCCCACACCTTACCGTCGCCCAAAACCTGCGCTATGGCCACTGGTTCGCCCCAAAAGGTGCAACTCCCGAACCTATGGACCGGGTGGTAAATATGCTTGGGCTCGGCCCGCTACTGCATCGCCGCCCCGCCGCTCTTTCAGGGGGCGAAAAGCAACGTGTCGCCATTGGCCGGGCGCTTCTGGCCGCCCCGCGCATGATCTTGGCGGATGAACCCCTTTCCGCCCTCGACGACGCCCGAAAGTCCGAGGTGCTTCCCTATTTCGAACGCCTGCGCGACGAGGTGGAAATTCCCATCCTCTACGTCACCCATTCAGCGGCCGAGGTGGCCCGCCTTGCCACCACCGTCGTCACCCTCGAAGACGGTCGCGTGACAGGCCAAGGTACCGCCGCCGAGGTGCTGGGCGATCCATCCGTCACGCCGCTTGGCGCGCGGGCGGCGGGCGCGGTGCTTGAGGCGACGATCACCAAACACCACCCCGATGCCCTGACCGAGCTCAACGCCGGTGGAACGCCGCTGTTCCTGCCTGCGCTCGCCCAACCCGAGGGCAGCAGCGTGCGGGTCCGCATCGCAGCACATGATGTGATCCTCTCCACCACGGAACCCGCCGACCTTTCGGCCCTCAACATCCTGCCCGGCACCGTCCAAGACATCCGCAGCGGCCAAGGCCCCGGGGCCATTGTTTCGCTCGACACAGCCGCCGGACGCATCCTTGCCCGCGTCACCCGCCGCTCGGCCGAGCGCCTTGACTTGAAAACCGGCACGCCCTGCTATGCGGTGATCAAATCCGTGGCCCTCGCGCCGCAAGACATCGGCGGATAAAAAAAGCCCCGCCACAAGGGCGGGGCACGAGGTAAGTGCCTAAAGCGTCAGGCCACAGGCACCGGCGGTGTTCAGTTGTTTATGTAATTCAGTTCGGACGCTCGGCCATCTCGGCGCGGATCTGCTGCCGGAAAATGTCGATCGGCACGCGCTTGCCTTCGCGCTTGATGCACCAATAGGTCCAACCGTTACAGCTTGGTGCGCCTTCCAAGGCGGCCCCCACCTGATGGATGGAGCCACGCACATCGTCGCCTACCAGCGTACCATCGGCGCGGACCTTGGCCTTGTGGCGTCCATTCATGCTTAGAAGCTCTTCGCCCGGGCGCAGCATGCCGCGTTCGACAAGTTGGCCGAAGGGGACGCGCGGCTCGGCACGCTTGGCCTTGGACACTTCCAGTGCTTCGCGATCGAACTTGCGGATACCGGCCAACCGCTTCTCCGCCACCTTGCGATAGGCTGCCTCGCGTTCGATCCCGATGAAATCCCGGCCCAGCATCTTGGCCACGGCCCCCGTGGTCCCGGTGCCAAAGAACGGGTCAAGCACCACGTCGCCCGGGTTGGTGCTGCCCACCAACACACGATGCAACAGGCTTTCGGGTTTTTGCGTCGGGTGGGCCTTGTCGCCGTTGTCATCCTTCAGGCGTTCGTGCCCGGTGCAAATCGGCAAAACCCAATCGCTGCGCATCTGCACGCCTTCGTTCAGCGATTTCAGCGCCTCGTAGTTGAAGGTGTATTTCGCGCCCTCGGCCTTGCTGGCCCAGATCATCGTTTCATGCGCATTGGTCAGACGCTTGCCCCGGAAATTCGGCATTGGGTTCGACTTGCGCCAAACCACGTCATTCAAAATCCAGAACCCCTCGTTCTGAAGCGCGGCCCCGACACGGAAAATGTTGTGATAACTGCCAATCACCCAGATCGCACCATTGGGCTTGAGCAACCGACGCGCCGCCTTGAGCCACTCACGGGTAAAGCGGTCATAAGCCTCGAAACTGGCAAATTGATCCCAGGCATCATCCACCGCATCTACAGCGCTATTATCAGGCCGATGCAAATCGCCCTTCAGCTGCAAGTTATAGGGTGGATCGGCAAAGATCAGGTCCACGGATTGTTCGGGAAGACTGTTCATCATCTCGATGCAGTCGCCGTCCATGATCGTATTGAGCGGGAGCGCTTGCGCACTCTTGGCTTTGGTCATCGTTTTCATTTTCTGCCTCTGTCCCGGCGCTTTGTGCGCTCTGGTCGTTGAGGTCAAAGATGAGTCAAAGCTGATTCGCCGTCAATTTCTTTTTTGAATCAGTCACTTATAGATTTTTCTTGATACAAGATATTGTGTACCGGTTTGAAAGAACGTCTATGGTGTGGGGTCACACCAAGATTTTGAAGGGCCTCTTTGTGGGTTTTTGACGGGTATCCCGCATTGCTTTCCCACCCATAGCCGGGAAACTGTTGCGCCAAATCCCACATGATGCGATCGCGCCTTATTTTGGCCACAATTGAGGCCGCCGAAATCGACAAAGAAACCGCATCTCCGTTGATGATTGCCCGCGCCGGAAGGGTCAGGTCACCGGGGATCATATTACCATCAATCAGCGCCATATCGGGCGCGCTGGACAACCCCGCAATCGCCCTCTCCATTGCCAGATGCGAGGCACGCAGGATGTTCAGTTCATCAATCTCTTCGACCGTGGCATGCGCCACCGACACCTCGGCACAGTCCATCAGCGCGTCATGCAAGGCCTCGCGCCGCTTCGCGCTGAGTTTCTTTGAATCGTGCAATCCTTCGGGGATATTCCCGGGGTCCAAAACCACCGCCGCCGCCGTGACCGGCCCGGCCAAGGGGCCACGGCCCACCTCGTCTACGCCAGCCACACGGGCGAACCCCTGCGCGATGGCCGCTTGCTCATGGGAGAAATCTGGTCCTGTCATAGGCTGCTCAAACCACGCCGCGCCCGGAAATGCAAAAGGGAAGGGCATATGCCCTTCCCTTTTGACTGCTCGATTATCCGGTGCCAGTGCTTACCAGCGGGCATTCGCCTCGCGGTAGCCATGGCGATAGAGGCACCGCCCGCGATAGATCGTGCGCATATGCCCATGACGGCCCCGTACACGGGTTTCGCAATTGCGCGGCAATGAGTTCACGTAGCTATAGTTGCGGGCAAGGCAGCGGCGGCCAAAACCACGAATGTCCCGGCCATGGCGCACGCGGGCCTGAACTCGGCAGGCACCGGGCAACAGCTTGCGCTTCACCCGGTCGGGCAGGGGGCGCGCCCCGTCATATCTGTGGTGGCGATGGCCCAGCTTCCGGCCATGGCCGCGATGGCGATTGTCGTGGCGCAGGTGATCACGGTTGCGGGTCACGACACGATCCTTGTCGTCCTTGGCGTCGGCGATGGCCGCACCAAGAATGGCAAGCGCGGCGACCCCGGCGATGACCTTGGCCACGTCTTCACTGTCGGCGCGGGCAGGGGCAGCGCTCAGGCCGGTTACCGCCATTGCGGCAGCAACGATAAGGGTAATGAACTTGCGATGCATGGGTCTTGTCCTTTCATCAGGTTGATCCCGGGCCCGGCCTGCATGGCCAAAGCCGATGCCCCAATCTGTGCCCCGCACCTAAAGACAGGCAATAACGGCCCCCTGTTATTGGATAACAGCCTGCTTTGGGCCCACCTGCATCGCATGGATATTGAATAGCCACGCCATTCGGCGCACTTTGGGCGCATGACAAAGACATTCCTCTCCCTCGCCCTGACCGGCGTTCTCCTTCTTGCCACGCCCTCCTTGGCGCAGGCCGCCTGCACCGCCGAATACAAGGCCAAGCGCGATAATCCGCTGGAACTGCATTACGATGTGGCGCAAATCAGTGGCCCCTGTACGATAGAGAACGCACGCGCACAGTTGGCCGATCAACTGTCCCGCCGGGGGCTGATCCTTCTCAAGGTGCTCTCGGTGAAAGACCAATGAAGTAGGGGTTTGCCCGTTGTCCGAGTCTGAAACCACCGCCTCTGATGCGCTCCGCTCCGGCACCCGCGTTGTCACCTTCGGGGTGGCCGCCGTGGTGCTGATCCTCGCACTGGCCGCCGTTTTCCTGTTCCTGACCCTGCCCGACGCCAATGCCTTCAACGCCCGCGTCGAACGTATCTTTGTGGAAAACGATGCGCTCACTTCTGATGCCGAGATCAAGCTGCTGGAAATCCTCGCCCTCTCCGGCACGGCATTCTCCGAAACGCTCACCAGCTACCGCATGGTGATCTTCGTGCTCTTGGTCTTTGCCACGGCCCTTCTGGTGGCTGCCCTCGTGTTCCTCTTGATGCTCGTCGCCCTCAACCGCCGCATGGCGCAAATCGAACGCTCTGGCATTCAGGTCAGCTCGCTTTTGATCAGCCGCGAGGAAAACGCCGTCTACCTCAATAACCACGGCTTCAAACTCACCGACGCGGCCATGGAAACCCTTTCGATCCTCGCCGAGGCCCGGATGGACGACGACGTGCTGACCGGTGCGCAGATCGAGGCGATGATCTCGGGCCGCGCGACGGAGGACTGCGAAGAAGCCGCCGGCGCCACCCGCATCAAACGCCTGCGCGATACATTGGGCAACCAACTGGTCAGCGAACTTCTGGTCAAAAACATCGCCCGCCGCGGCTATATGCTGGCCATCGACAAGGATGTGATCCGGGTGATCTAAACGGTGGGGGCCACACCCGCCTCCCTCTTCGGCGCGTCCCGCGCCTGTGACCCAAAGGGGCGCGCGGCTTTGCCGCGCGAAGGCAAAGAGGATAGGGCCATCTGGCGACCCCGGCAGGAAGGGATACCTGAGCTTATAGTAGGCCTTATATACTTGATTTAAATATGTTCTTTAGGCATGTATGCCATACATTTCGCCACACATTCTGGGTGTAGTTGTGAAGACGAAGAACCACCACATGATCAAACGCGGGGATCGCTGGCATCTTAAGTTGCGCATCCCCACAGACGTGCAATCGTTCTACGAGGGGCGGTCGTCCATGTTCATTGAGCAGTCCCTCAAGACCAGTGATGTAATTGCTGCAAGACAGCTCCGAGACGCCAAGCTGAAAAACTATCAATCACTGTGGTCTGAAATGCGCGTCCGACTATTGCGAGAGCAAAGGCCTAGCGCATCTAAAGCGACTGAATACGTCGGTGACGATACCTTGTTGATTGAGGAACGAGAAGAGCAGCTAGACGATATACCTGAACACATATCTTTGCTGTGGGATAAGATTGATCGGTTGGCATATCCCAAAGCACCATCAGGGGGCGTGGATGAACTCAACGAAGCACGTGAGGAAGTAATCAACAGTCCTGAAGGGTCCAAGATATGGCGGGAGATACAGATACTGCAGGGGTCACTTACGCCGCTTGAACCATACTGCTGGGAATGGTTCGAGACAAAGCGAGGCAAAGCACACAAGACCAAGATTGAGTATCGCCGCGCCATTTCGATCTTACTCAGCAGCTTCACTAGCAAGGAGGAAATCACCCAGCGCAAGGCGAGGCGGTTCCTGCACGACCTTCTAACTGCCAATGCGAAAGCAACGGTGCAGAAGTACACAACAGCCTATCGAGGCATATGGCGTTACCATGGATGGAAAAGCGATGCAGACATGTGGTCAGTCCGCGAAATGGACAGCGCGGTAGGAACAACCAAAGTACGAGCTGTAACCGATGATGACTATCTGCGGATCATGGATGCCATTAAAGGAACTAGAAAGCGCAGGCTGTGGCTGGCAATCAGGATTGCGGCTTACAGCGGCGCATCACGAAGCGGCATCTGTGGCTTGAAACTGGAAGGCGCGGATACTGATAGACCCTCCCTATACCTGCCAGAGACAAAGAAGGACTGGCGAACAAGGCGCATACCCTGCCACCCAGAAATACTAGAGGACGCAGCCGAATGGGTTAAGTCACCACTCGCCCCTACAACGCTAACGAATGAGTTCACAGAGGTGAAGCAGAAGCTGGGATACGGAAGGGACTTGGTCTTTCATAGCCACAGACATTCCGTTGCTAACAAGCTGGAAAACGCGCGTGTCAGTTCACGGGAGATTAAGCGACTACTAGGTCATAGGATCGGCAGCATCACGTTTGACACGTACAGTGCAGAGGGTCTGGGGTACGACGTGTTGAGTGAGGTGGTGGGGCAGATTGTTTGGCCGAAGGTGGAGTGGTGAAGATGCAGCCAACCACAGGAGTCTCAGAGAGAGTCTGTGAGTGCGCTTGACCCCTTGGTGGCACCTTGCCCACCCGAAAGACATTAGGGCGACTCAGTGAGTCTCTCAGCGCTTCTACGGCCCTAATCAATTAAGTGCCACCATCAGACATTACATACATGTCGGGGGCCTCTCTAGGGGTAACTGCAAGCTGAAGACTTCATGCTGCTGATACCTGTTGCTCTCCTTGCCAGACCTCAATCGTGGGGGGGTAAGGGGGGGGCATCTGGGGATGCAGCTGAAGATAGTATTGATGGGTAAAGCTATAGCTATAGCTATGCTATTCGCCTTGAGCCTATGAGCTTAGGGTTAAGAGCTTATGTTATGGAGACCTCCCCCTCCCAGCAGGTAGGAGGTCAATAAAGCATAAGTGTAGATACCTACAGCTATTGAGCATACTTAGACTTAGCCCTGCCGAAGCTACGGCTAGGACTGAAACGATAGAAGTGCAGCGTTCACGGTTTGAGATTCCTGCAATGTTTTCTGCCGCAGATTTCTGAGCGGCCTACCATATAGGTAGCGATTGCTTTTGTTCCCCCATGGTAGGGGTGGGTGCTATGGATGCTGAATGGTATTGAGGGGCCAGCCAAGAGGACAGCCCCTTAGCGCTGCACTCAACGCCCCTCAGCGGCCACTAAGCTGGAGGAGGTCAGGTAGACCCTCAACCTACCTATGCTTAGCAAGTATTCCGTAGTATGGCTGGGGCCTCCAAGCACCTCCCAGCCAAAGCGGCTAAGCGTGATGGTGTCGAGCTGCACGTACAGTCTTCCAATGTACGGGATGGTGATCCAGATGAGGTCTTTCATATTCGCGTGTCCTTCTGCTTTGGAACCACGCAAGACGTTGATAACAATGCCAGTCGGCATAACCCGCCTTGCTTCTAGCTCTATCCTGCCTTGACCCAACACACAAGCTGCGACCTGCAGCAGACAGCTGTGGGTTTATGAGTTTTGTCCGTAAGGGTATAGCCTAGCGTACATTAAGGCATCTGCCCTAAAGTGTGTACGCAAGGCTTGACTTGAGTCTACGTACAGCATAATGTGCGTACACAACCCAAACGGACATTAGGGCATCATGAGCAAGACCATCCTTTACGCGCGTGTCTCCACTGCAGACCAAACACTTGACCACCAGAAAGCTCAGGCTGAGGCTGCAGGCTTCGAAATTGACGAGGTGATCGCGGATCATGGTGTGTCAGGTGTCAGCACCACACTGCAGGAACGGCCAGAGGGGAAGCGTCTTTACGACAAGCTGCGCCATGGTGACATTCTGGTCGTGCGCTGGGTGGACCGTCTGGGCCGCAACTACCAAGACGTCACCGACACCATCCGCCACTTCATGAGGCAGGGGGTCGTGGTGAAGACGGTGATTAATGGCCTGACCTTCGACGGGGCCACAAAAGACCCCATGCAGGAGGCTGTGAGAGACGCGCTGATAGCCTTCATGGCTGCGACGGCACAGGCACAGGCTGAAGCCACCAAGGAGGCGCAAAAGGCGGGCATAGCGGCTGCTAAGCAGGACGGCACCAAGTATAGGGGTAAGAAGCCGAGTTATGATCGGGAAACGCTAGGCGTGGTCTTGGACATGCTGAGCAAAGGCTCAGGGGCTTCTGAGGTCAGCAAGGTGACCGGGCTGACGCGGCAGACTGTTTTGCGGATTAAGAAAGACCCTGCAGCGGCTGAGGGGGCGTTGAGCAAGTGGAAGATGTAGTCTACACGTCTCCAATCTAACATTTATTCCAGTTGCTCATGCTTTACGCGAATAAACGGGGCCTTGATCTACTTGCGTGGTGTTTGACGGCGCTCCATGATGTGCGAAATGAGATCGGGGGGCCTAATGGCAAACATTGAAGAAATGGTTGAAGAGACGCGGACTTCGCTGGAGAGGGTACAGCAGTTTGACGCGCAGCAGCTGGTACAGCGTGAAAAGCTGGGTCAGTTAAGCTTTGAGGATGCGGTCGAGCCAGCCAAGAAGCTCGTAGGGCTGTTTCTCCAGTTGCCCGCAAGCATAGTTGAAGCGCTCCCTGTCAATGAGCTTAAAGCGATCAAGCAGCAATCAGACGCAACATATCAGCTATTCCAAGACATCCTCGATTTCGACATGGAGCA